>JBIIRD010000064.1:0-30781 GCA_044341745.1 Prosthecobacter sp.
GGCCCGCCCGCACGGGGTTGAGGTCGATGTAGGCCGCCATGGTGTGCAGCGGCTCGCCGCGTCCCTCCACCATGACGCTCTTGAAGCGGTCCATCCAGAGGGTGCCCTTTCGGCCGCGTCGTTTGTTCAACCATCGGCTGAAGCGTTCCTTGACCTCCTTGACGAAGAGCGAGAGGTCGCAGAAGCGGCGCTTGATGGCCTCGATCTTGGCCAGGGCGACGACTTCGAGGCCGCGCTTGCGCAGGTCATCGAGCTCCTGGCGCAGGAGGGCGACGAAGGCCTTGCTGTAGAGGGTGCGCAGGTGGTCGAAGAGGCGGAGCTCGCCCTGGGGGCCGGAGAAGCGTTCGAGCCAGATGTCCTTGCGGGGGACCTCGACGAGGGCGTGGAAGTGATTGCCCATGATGCAGTAGGTGACGAGGCGGAGACCTGAGAACTCGGACATTTTCCAGAGGAGCCTGCGGAGGGCCTCCTTTTCGACGTCATCGAAGAAGACATCACCGCCGCAGGTGCGGGACATGACATGGTAGCAGTAGGCCTCGAGGGGCCCCTTGCCGAGGATGCGTCTGCGGCCGCCGGACCAGGAGCGCGCGGCAGGGTAGGGAGCGGTTTTGGCATTGATGCCGACGAGCTGCTCCTCGAGAGGAATTGGCTCATGATCAAGGGTTTGGGAGGGGTTCATGGGCGAAAAAGCAGGGGTTTTTGAAGGTTATCACAGTACTGAATGCCTGGCATCTTTTTTCTTTTTTTCTGGCTCTCACTGGCTCTTCTGGCCTGACGTTGCCGCGGCCCGGCCCGAGTCTCGCGCAGCTGTTTTTCGATGCGGTAGAGATGCTGGATTTGCAGCAGCACCCACCCGGCGTGCTGCGGGGCGCTCTCGGCTGCCTCGTGGAACTTGCGCCCAGCACGTGGCCAGCTTGATGCGGCCTTCGCTGCGTCTGGCGAATGAGGGATAGGCCGCGTAGCCGGCAGGCTTTCATGCCTGGCATTTAGAAGTGTATCGAGTCCGCAGTCGGCAGGGACTGGTGCCTCGAAGAACTGAATGGTGGCTGGGCAAAAGTGCGGTCTTTTTAGCATTGCTTTTCTTTCGAAAATAGCGTGGACTGATGGTCAAACACCCCCATGAAAGGAAATCCAGGAAGATCGCGCCTGATTGGGCTGTGTATTGGCATTGTCATCACAGGGTCATTTCTTTGGCATCTGGCAGGACCGGAGCCTGGGGTGAGGCTGTCGTCTCAAACGACAAAAGCGGGTGCCAGGGCACCTGCGGTGCCGTGGGCGGTTCTTTCGGGAAAGACTGCTCACATTGCGAAGGATGCTCCGCAGGTGGGTAAACCTGGTGCTGACTGGGTGCCGGTGCCCTTGAGCCCCTTCCAAGAACGGCTGATTCAAGGCGCTGCGCTGGTGGACCGGAGGCGGCTGGAGGCCAGGGGGGACGAGGCTGCTCGTGAACTCAGGCTTTGGAAGACGGGGTTCAAATACCCCATGGTGCGTGAGGAGGTCTGGCTACAGACGGACAAGAGCGGGAGGCAGCTGCCTGTGCGGAGGGAGTTTTCCGTGGCGGACCATGTGATGATTCGATTTCCGCAGGGAACTTCGAACCAGGCTGCCGAGGCCTGGGCTGAAAAGCATGGACTGCATGTGCGGCATCAGTTGCAGACGGCGCCGGTGCTGCTGGTGACGGCGGATCAGGCGACGCTGGATACGGCGGGCAGGATCATGAGCCTCTTTGCCCGGGATTTCCCCCGGGGTGGCTCCGGGGTGGCGGAGCGGGATTACCTGGTGTTTCCCTGCCTGTTCCCGAACGACAGCGAGTTTCCGAACCTCTGGGGGCTGCACAACACGGGCCAGACGGGCGGGCTTGCCGATGCGGACATCGATGCTCCGGAGGCCTGGGACATCACGACGGGTTCAAGGGAGGTGCTGGTGGGTGTCATCGACACGGGGGTGGATCGAACGCACCCGGATCTGGCGGCCAACATGTGGACTCACGCTGGCGAGGTGCCTGGCAACGGGCTGGACGACGATGGCAACGGCTTTGTGGACGATGTCCACGGATGGGATTTCTACGCGATGGACAACGATCCGATGGATGAAAACAACCATGGGACGCATTGCTCGGGAACTCTGGGCGGGGTGGGCAACAACCTGAATGGCGTGGCGGGTGTGTGCTGGCAGGTCTCCATCGTCGGCATCCGTTTTCTCGGGCCTTCCGGCGGCACGACTTCCGATGCGATTGAAAGCGTCAACTACGCCACTGGCCTGGGGGTGGACCTGACGTCGAACTCCTGGGGTGGTGGAGGCTTCAGCTCGCTGCTTGAGGGGGCCATCTCGGCGGCGGGTGCGGCCGAGCAGCTGTTCATTGCGGCCGCCGGGAACGACGGCCTGGATACGGACACGACGGTGAATTATCCGTCGGGCTACGCCCTGGACAACATCGTGTCCGTCGCGGCGAGCACGGCGATGGATGCGCGGGCCGGTTTTTCCAACTACGGGCGTGTGTCGGTGGACCTGGCGGCGCCTGGGGCGTCGATCTACAGTTCCATCATCGGCGGTTCCTATGCGAACTTCAACGGCACCTCCATGGCCACTCCGCATGTGTCGGGGGCGGTGGCGTTGTTGAAGAGCATTGCCCCCGGGCTTTCCGCCTTGGAGGTCAAGGCCCGGCTCATGGAGAGTGTGGATCCTGTGGCCGCGTTTTCGACGACGACGGTCTCGGGTGGCAGGTTGAACGTGGCGCGGCTGATCCAGGATGCCGCAGGGCCGTTCCCGGTGATCCAGGTCACGTCGGTCGCGGAGGCGCCTGGGGGAAACGGGGATGGTGTCAACAATCCCGGGGAGCTGCTGAACGTGCATTTCACCGTGGTGAACCGCGGGACGGAGGAGGCACGCAACATCCGTGCCGAAGTCGCGTCAGCCTCGCTGCCCACGGTCTTCACCGTGGTTCAGGGTGAGGTGAGCGTGGGGACCGTGGCGCCCGGGGGCAGCGTGACGTCGTCCGCCCCTTTGCAGATCCGGTCCTCGGTGAATGTCAGCACCCCTCACGCGGAGGAGATGGTGCTGACGCTGCGGCATGGGACGCCGGAGGAGATGAGGAGTCAGAGAATGACGGTTTACCTTCACACGTCGTCGCGGATCGAGGGACGTGTCACGAGTGCGGAGGATGGTTCGCCGATTGCCGGGGCCACCGTGAGGCTGAGCGGCCCGTCCACTTATTCCTCGCAGACATCGGCGAGTGGTGATTACAGCGTGCTGGTGACGGATGGCAGCTACCAGGCCACGGTTTCAGCACCCGGCTATGTGCCTGCGGATCCGGTGCAGCTTTCCACGCCGCCCGGGCGCACGGGGTTGAACTTCATCCTGGGGATTCCGCAGCTGGTACTGACGCCGCCTGAGGTGGCGGTGGATGTTTTTTCCGGGCGTCGGCAGACACGGGTTCTGGAGATGAGGAACCGAGGCAGTGCGCCGCTGACCTGGGACCTGCGGCTGCTGGACGCCTCACGCGGCCTGGGCCAGCGGGCGCTGCCGTTGGTGAGGCTGCCGGAACGGGCGATTCCGGCCGGCCGCGAATGCCGGGACGCGGGGCTGCGCAGTTTCTTCAAGAGCAGCGGCAGCCAGGTCCTGGCCGCGCTGGAGGTGCCGTTGGGAACGCTGACGGGCATGACGATCGGCACGGTGGAGTCGCCATGGGATCGTGCGGTGCTGCTGGCGGACCTTGAGGCGCGCGGTGCACAGATTCAGGAATTGAGCCTGCCTCTGTCGGCCGCCGGGCTGGCCGGGGTGGACGCCCTGCTGGTGGACGACGCCATCGGGCTATTTTCAAGCCTGGACATCACGCTGGTGCGTTCGCGGGTGACGGCGGGCATGGGGGTGCTTTGTGAAGCGGATGACGGGAGTTCGGTGACACGCATCAACGAGCTGTTTGCCGGGACCGGCATCACGGCGGTCAGCACCCGGTTTCGTGACCTGACGCTGACGGACATCCGGCCGCATCCGATGACGGCGGGAGTGAGCCGGCTGGTGGAGGTTTCGGTGGGGGCGGCGGCACAGGTTTCCGGCAGCGCCAAGGTGCTGGTCGCCGAGTCTGACGGCCTGGTTCATGCGGCGGTGTCGCGCCTGGGCACGGGGATGCTGGTGTTCGTGGGCAACGAGATCACGGACGAGTTCAACTTTGTCTCCGGAGACGGGCGCCGCTTTGCCAACCAGATCGTGGACGGCCTGCTTGGCGGGCCGGAATGGCTGGCGGCGGACCCGTTGAGCGGGGTGCTTGCCCCGGGCATGGTGCAGCAGCTCCAGCTGAGCTTTGATCCGGGGGATCTGGAGGCGGGTGTTTATCAGGCGGCGGCGGTTTTTGAAACCAACATGCCCGGTGAGGAGGAGCTGCGGATGCCGGTGACGATGAACCTGGTCAACGCCCCGCAGGTCGCTGCCTCGCCGGCCTCGCTGGACTTTGGTTCCGTGGTGGAGTCGGTGAGGTCCGGGCGGAACATCACGATCTCCAACGTGGGGCGTGAAAGGCTGGTTGTCAGCTCGGTGGGAATCACCGGGCCGGACGCTGCTTATTTCACCTTGGAATCGACGGAGGGCTTTGACCTGCAGCCAGGCATGCAGAAGGCGTTGAACGTGGAGCTGGGGTTGAATGCGCCGAGGCGAGTGCTTTCTGCGGAGGTGGTGGTCGTGAGCAATGATCCGCTGCGGCCGTTGTGGAGGATTCCGCTTTCGGGCGAGCGGCAGCTTCCGCCGGATGTGACGGCATCGTCGGGGCAGGTCGTGCTGCAGCTTCTTCAGGGGCAGGTGGGCTCCGCCAGTTTCACCCTGAAGAACCGGGGCACGGGTCCTTTGCAGTGGCAGGCGGCCTGGGAGGGCGGCGGGGCGGGCCCTGACTGGGTGATGCTGCCTGCAGTTTCCGGAACGATCATGCCGAAGGTGCAGGCGGTGATGAAGCTGAACTTTGACACAGGGGTGCTGCCGCCGGGGGAACGAGGCCGCACGTTGATCCTCACGACCAATGATGTGGACACGCCTGAGGTGCGGATTCCGGTCATCCTGCGGGTCATCGCCACGCCGAGGGCGGTTTCTCCCAAGGTCACGATGGTTGAGGAGACCCGGGTGGGGGAGCGTCGGCAGTTTGAAGTCGAAATCCAGAACGCAGGATCGGCGAGCCTGGTGCTGAACTCGATGCTGTTTTATTCGACAGCCTATCGCTGCACGACCCGGCTTCCGTTGGTGGTGCCCGGAGGCGGGGTGGCAAGCCTGAGCTTTGAGTTCGAGCCCCGGCGCGCCGGATTCCATGTGTCCCAGGCGATGTTCATCGGCAACCTCAGCAGCCGCTACATCCAGCTGACCTTCAGCGGCCTGGGGTATGTGGGGCCGCGGATGAAGGTGAGTCCGGCGAGCTTCAGCCTGAGCGGTGTCCCCGGCAGCGTGCACAGCCGTGCCTTGAAGATCACCAACGCCGGTGACAAGGCGCTGGGCTGGAGCTGTCATGTCTCGGAAGGATCCGAATGGCTGACGGTCACGGGTGAGATGAATGACCTGCAGGTCGGCCAGTCGGCATTCATGAACCTGCACGTGGACACGGCGACGTTTCCGGCGGGAACCCGGACGGGCAGGGTGGTCGTGCAGGATCTTTCCAACGGCTCTGAATTCACCGTGCCTGTCAGGGTGGCGGTGGCGCGTGGGCCGGCGCTGAGGCTGGAGCCCGCCGCCATGCATCTTCCTGCGGTCTGGGCCGGACGTGTCGAAGACCGTTCCTTTGTCTGCATGAACTCCGGCAACCAGGCTCTGGAGATCCGTTCCATTACAGCGGCAAGCAACGCCCGCCTGACCTTGTCGCCGGATGTCCGGCTGCCTTTTCGGCTGGAGCCCGGTGAGCGGGCGGAGGTGCCGTTTACCTATGCCAGCAACACTCCAGGAACCTACAAGGATGCGTTCAAGGTGGTGACGAACGCACCGTCTGCCAGGTCGGTGACGCTGCCCGTCACCGCGCAGGTTTCGGTGCCGCCCGCGATTTCAATCACCCCCGCGGGCGCGGATCTGACCGTGGAGCCGGGGGGTGGGACGACCGTGCCGGTCACGATCAGCAATCCTGGTGGCAGCACCCTGGAGTGGAGTGCCAGCGTGACCGCCGGAGTGGGGCCTGCCGCCGACCTCGCGGGCGTGCTTTCCAGCCTGCAGGCCAACCCCGTGCTGCTCAGTTCCCTGCTGCCGGGTTCACATCCCTTGACTGAAGGCAGCTCGGGGCAGGTCATCAACGATGGCGGAGCCAACATGTATGATGGTGGCAACCTTGTAAGCACGGAGCTGAACTCGGGCCTGCCGGTGAGTTATTCCGACGGTGTGGTGACGGGCGATCCCGCCTTTGGGGCATCCGGAAGTTACTTCACCCTGAAGAGCGGCGCCTTGTGGGTTCTGGCGGCGGATCTGGACGGAGTGTCGAAGCTGGTGATTTCCGGCGGGCTGGGGGCGGACGGACTTGGCAGGGTGTCGGGTGGCAGCACCACACGCACCATGGCCGGTGTGACCTACCGCGGGTTTTACAAAAAGGTACATGCCGCCGGGGTGCCTTCCGTGAACCACCTGGTCATTGTCGAGGACCGACCCGGCATCAGTCATCGGTGGGATGACAGCACGGACAGCGACTTTCATGAAGTCTCCGGCCTGTCCGGAATGACCAGGGTTTATTATCTCATGTTTGGCCTGAAAAACGGCGTGGCCTATGCGGACAGCGCCTTTGGCCTGCTCATGGACACCTTCCTGCGGAGTGTCGTGCATCCGGCGGACGCCGGCTGGCTGGAGGTGCCGAAGCTCTCCGGCAAGGTGCCCGCCTCGAGCTCGGTGTCAGGGGTGTTCAACATCCTGGCGGGCACCCTGCCCGGCGGCACCTATGGGGCCACGGTCCGCTACAGCAACAACTCCCCTTCGAGAAGCGTCGTGGATGTGCCGGTGCTGCTGCGCGTCCCGTCTTATGCACGGCTGCGGGTGACGCCAGAGCGCTTTGACTTTCCGGACACCTTCCTGACTCAAAGCTCAAGCCTGGCAGGCACGCTGGAAAACCGGGGCAACGTGCCGCTGGTCATCAGCTCCCTGAGCATCACGGACCCCGCCTACTCGATCCCTGGAACCTCCTTGCCCTTCACCTTGCCTCCGGGCGGAAGTCGTGACATCACACTGCGTTTTTCTCCGGTCGCGGCCAAGACCCAGGGGGCGGAGCTGGTCATCGCCTCCAATGCCAGGGAGGGAGGGGAGATCCGGCTGCCTGTGAACGGACGGGGCCTGCGTGGTCCGTCGTTGACGTTCGATGCCAGCCCCATCGTGAGGACGGTGGAGCCCGGGGTTTCTGAGACGATGACGCTGACGCTGGGCAATGCCGGTGATGCTTCGCTCATCTGGAGCGCCACGTCGTCGTCATCGCTGGCCGCCCTTGTGGGGGTCGTGCCCGGCAACGGCACCATCCCGGAGGATGGCAGCAGGCAGATTTCCCTGTTCATGGGGGCTTCGGCCACGACGACGCCCGCCGTTTACTCGGGCTCGGTGCGGTTCAGCTCGAATGACCTGGCACGGCCGAACATCGACCTGCCCGTGCAGCTTACCGTGGCCTCCAGGCCGAGGCCGGTCCTGGCGCCTTCGACGCTCAGCTTTGGCAGCGTCATGGTCGGCTCCAGTGTCAGCGCCTCCGTACTGCTTCGCAATGCCGGCAATGCCACCCTGGTCGTCACAGGCATGACTTGCACGCAGGCGGCTTTCGATCTTCCCGGCACGGACCTTCCATTCAGCCTGGCACCGAACAGCACACGCACCCTGGGGGTGCGGTTCCAGCCCGGCGCTGCGGCCGCCTTCAACGGTCAGATGCGATTTGCCATGGCAGGCCCCGCCCTGCCGTCGGAGGTGGTTCTCAGTGTCGATGGCAACGGCGTGCCGCCGCCGGTGCTCACGGTGCAGCCAGCCGGTGGTCTGGAAGCCGTGCTGAAGAAAGGCCAGACGGCGTCCCGGCCGCTGACGATCCGCAATGACGGCGGCTCCACCCTGGTCTGGCAGGGGGGCGTGACGGACCTATCCACTCCGGCCGGCACGCTTCAGGAGGTGCTGGAAAGAGTGAACCAAAACCATGAGCAGATCACCTCGCTGATCCCCGGTCTGTATCGTTTCAGCGAAGGCGAAAGCGGCAGTTACATCGTCGATGGAGGCGATGACATGTATGACAGCGGCAACTATCTCAGCACCAACCTGGGCAGCGCCATCGCCTATTCCAACAATGCGGTGACCGTGAGCTCGAAGCTCGGGGCGTCCGGCGGAGCCTATTTCACCCGCAAGCAGCCGGGGCTGTTTGTGTTTGCCGCCGACATGGCCGGCGTGAGCAGCTTCACGATCAGCGGCGGACTGGGGGCGGATGGTTCCGGAACGGCAACTGGTGCCGTCATCAACCGCACGCATGACGGCTTGAACTACACGGGCTTTTTCAAGTGTGTGTCGGGGACCCTGGATCCGTCCGTGAATCATCTGATCCTTGTCGAGTCCAGGTCCGGCCAGTCGCATTCGTACTCCACCAACACGGACGAGGACAGCCACACGGTCACCGGGCTCTCCAGCAACTCGCGGCTCTATTACCTGCTGTTCGCCGCAGCGGATGGCGCCCAGGTGTCCACGGAGCTTGCCGGCAGCGTCATGGACGCCTTTCTTGAGCACATTGCCATCCCGCCGTCAGCGCCCTGGGTCAGCTTGAGCCCGGGTTCAGGAAGCGTTGCAGCAGGGGCGTCGTCATCCGTTTCCGTGCAGCTGGCCAGCGCGGCCCTGAGCCCTGGAATCCACACCGCAACCCTGCGTTTCAGCGGCAATGCGCCCGGCGCCGCGTCCGTGGACCTTCCCCTGCGCCTCGAAGTCTCCGAGCCGGACCTTGCGGTCGCGCCTTCAGGACTGAACCTGCTGAGGATGCAGGGTGCGGGTGCGGCGGCCGCCACGATCAACCTGACCGCCAGGGAGGGACTTCAGCCCTCATGGTCGGCAGCCGCCAGCGCTTCCTGGATGACGCTTTCCAAAAGCAGCGGCGCAGGCAGCGACACCCTGGAGGTCAGGGCTGGCGCCGGGCTGGGGGTTGGAGTTTACAGCGGGGCGGTGAACATCACCAGCGATGGTGTCACCGTCAGCGTGCCGGTTTTGCTGACCGTGCGTTTCTCCGGCTACACCCAGCTGCTCACGGACTACCGCCAGCCCCAGCGTGTGATCGGTGTGGTGAGAGGGACGGGCGGGCAGCCTTCCATGCTTGTTCCCATCGATGCGGCCACGGCTGCGCAGGGCAGTCCGCTGCTGCTGCCCACCGAGGTCACGGACGCGGACCTCACGGCGGACGGCTCCCGTCTTTACGCCGTGAGCTTCACGGAGCGCAGCATCACCGAGGTGGACATGGACAGCTTGACGGTGACACGCACACGCAGCCTGCCGGCCACGCTGGATTCAGGCAGCGGCGGGGACTTTCATTATGATGTCGAGGCCGGCCGGCCCGGGGTGGTGTATTACACCGATGCCGCGGTGAATCCTCTGCTGCATGTGTTTGACTTCGAGGCTGGCGAGGACCTCTCCATGTTCCTGACCAACAGCGGCGCGGGCATCGGCGACTTCACGGTCAGCCCCGACGGCAACATCATCTTTGCCAGGACTCAGTCCGGCTGGAGCGGAACGAGTTCGGTTTCCCTGGTGCGCCTCAACAGCAGCGGTTCCTTCCTCACACAAACTCACCTCAGCCCTCCCTACAACATGGACATGCCGGGTCGTTCAGAGGTGTTCTTCAGCCTGAACCGAGACGTCGTCTTCAACCGCAACCGACGCTGCAATCCGGTGCTTACGGACACCCAGGTCTTCGGAGCGGTTTCCACCCTCGTCGCCGCCTCCGCCTACGGCCATGTCCTGGTGCATGACAGCGGCCTCGTGGAAGGAGCCGCGGGAACCAGCATTGCCTCGCTGCCCGCCGGCGTGACCGCCGCCGCCTTCACCGCAGGCCAGGACGCCGTGATCTATCAGCATCCGACGCAGAACAGCCTGCGCCGGCTCTCCCTCACCGGCCTTGTCAGCCTCCCGGCGCCCGGGACCCGGCCGCAGATTGCCGACGGCTCCACCCAGGCCACCGCGCCGACGGCGCTTGGCTGGACCGGCAGCCCCGACGCCCTCACCCACGATGTCTATCTCGGCGGCAGCCTGGATGCGGTCACGAACGCGGTGAAAACCAGCGCCGGCATCTACCGCGGCAGCACCTCGGGCGTCAGCCTCAGTCTTCCTCAGGGCACGTTCCAGCTTGGCCTAACATATTATTGGCGCGTTGATGCCAGGCTTTACGACGGTTCGGTGCGGGCGGGTGCCGTGTGGAGCTTCCGGCTGCCGGTGGTGGAGCCGACCCCCGCCAGCCTGAGCGTCAGCGGCTTCCCCGGCCCGGTGGCCCAGGAGGCGTCCCTGGGCATTGCCACCGCCGACGCCTCGACACCCTGGACGCTGGAGGAAAACACCTCCTGGCTCAGCCTCACGCAGACTTCAGGAACCGGCCCGGGGAATGTCATCGTGAAGTTCACCGCAGGCTCCCTGCCGACGGGCACTTACACCGCCAGCATCACACTTCGCTCGGGCACGGATGTGCGTCTGATACCGGCGACCTTCCGCGTCCTGGGCGTCCTGAACGTCGCGAAGATGGTCGCCGATCCTGACCTTCCTGTTGTTTATGCGCTGCATGTGGACCGCACGGCTCCGAATGAAGGGCACCTGCTCTGGATTGACCCCGCCACCGCCAGGGTGATGCATGTGTATTCCGTTGGGCAGCCGGTGCAGGACTTTGCGATGCACATACTGGACGACCGGCTGTACGTGCTGACCGCCTCCGGAACGCGGGTGCTGGGCATCCAGCGCCAGCAGAACCGGCAGATGGTGAGCACCTGGGACACGCCGAGCGCCTCGGCCGCCATTCATAACGGACCGGTTGGCCGTGTCGTGCTGCGTGGCGCGGATCATGTTCTGCGCATGCATCACTCGGTGACCGGCGGCGCGGTCGGCACGCCTCTCAGCCTTGGACAATGCATCACGGCAACGCCTGCCGATGGTTCCGCCATCGTCGCCCTGGTCAGGCAGAGTCCCTCGATCAGCGGACTGGCCAGGTACAACATCAGCACTTCCAGCATGACCTATGCGGCGACCCTGTATTGGACCGGCCCCTTCAACAACCATCTCGTCCTGTCCGGAGACGGCAGCCGAGTCTTTTCCATGGGGGTGGCCTACAACGCCTCCAACCTGGCCCAGGTCGCCGACCTCGGTCCTTCCAACGTGGTGCGCGCCAGTTCCTGGAACGGCCAGGTCATCTGGACGGATTCCCAGTCCCTTCAGGTGTCCACCGGGGCTGTCCTGGGGTCGCTGCCTGCCTCCAGCACCTTGGTGGTGGCGACGCCGGACCACTCGCGTCTCCTGATTTACAACTCGGTGACGAACACGCTGGTTTCCACCACGCCACCCTGAGTTCTTCCGCCTTGTCACAAGGCGTGGATGCGGCCAAGGATGGCGCCCATGACTCTTCAAGACCAAGTCTGCATCATCACGGGCGCCGCCAAGGGCATCGGACTCGCCACGGCCAGGGCCCTGCAGCAACACGGGGCCAGGGTGGTGTCCCTGGACCTCGAATCCTGTCCTCTGGAAGGCGTGCTCTCCATCCGCTGCGACGTCACCCGCTCCGCCGAGGTGGAAGCCGCCGTCACCAAGGTGGAGCAGAGCCTTGGCGGCATCACCGTCTGGGTGAACAACGCCGGGCTCGCGCGGCATCGCTGGATCCAGGATTACACCGAGGCGGATATTGACCTCATGCTGGCGGTGAACCTGAAGGGCACCATTCTCGGCTCCCAGGCCGCCCTGCGGGCGATGATTCCAGGCAAACGCGGGCACATCATCAACATCATCTCAACGGCCAGCCTGCGCGGCATTCCCAGCGAGACGGTCTACTGCGCGGCCAAATGGGGTGTGCGCGGTTTCACCCAGGGACTGGCGGAGGAGGCGGCGGCTCATCGCATCCGAGTGACCGCCCTGCTGCCCGGCGGTGTGGACACGGCGTTCTGGGATGACGCCTCCGAACGTCAGGCGCCGCGCCAGCTTTTCCTCAAGCCGGAGCACATCGCCGACGGCATCGTGCGCTGCCTGGAGATGGACGACTTCTGCGTGCCGCGTGAGCTGGTGCTGCGTTCTCTGGATGACAGCGACTTCTCGGTGCAGCCCGCGTGAGGCGGGTCGCTTCAGAGCTTGCGCAGGTAACCGTCGCAGCGGTTGTGCCAGCCCTGCAGCCAGCGTTGCTCCTTCCTCGCCGCCGGGGCGTTTTGCACGCGGCGTGACAAGACCGATTTTGCGGCGGCCGCGAAGCCTGCGGGAGTCGGAGACGTCATGGATTCCAGCACCTGCAGCAGTCCCCAGCCCTGGCCGTTGTAGCGTTCCGTTTTCGCCGTGCCCTCGCCCTTGAAGTTTACATAGTCGATCAGGCAGAAGGCGCCCTCGGGCGTTCTGGAAAGCGCTTCAAAGTTCGACTGCACCTGTTTCTTGAGCCGTGTTTCCGCGAGCATTTTGGGCAGGGCCCGTTCCAGCCTGGCGAGGATGAACTCCGTCTGCAGCGGCACGGTCTGTGACAGCACGGTGCGCAGCTGCTTCTGCCGCGCGCCGTTTTTGTCGGTGTCAAAGTCGGCCTTGCCGGTCCAGGGACAGAGGCCATGCGTCCAGTCCGGCATCGCCACGCCACGGGATTCCAGGAAGGCGGCCAGAGGCGGGAAGCTTTCTTCAAACGGTCCTTTTTTTGCAGTCGGATACCAGATGAAATGGCCGATGCCGAGCGAGGCGAAATCCTCGCCGCTGTTCCAGCTGGTCAGGCCCGCCACCGTGCCGGCGCACTCGTTCTGCCAGATCCTGCGGCCCACCTTGTCCAGCTGGGCCTGGGTCAGGGAAAGGGCGGCGCTGACGGAGGTGGCAATCAGCAGCAGCGGGATCAGCAGGGCGGCGTGGGGCATGGCAGGCGGGGGCAGGTGGGCGAGGTTTCTCCCAGCCGCCTTGTGTCATGATTTCACCGGCCGCACAAGAAGGTTGTCCGGCCGGGCGCGGTCCGTTTTAGAAGCCGATGGCGGCACGTCTGCCGACCTTGGCGATGTCGCGCAGGTCCTCCCAGATGGAAAGCCCGCTGCTGATCTCGTTGAGGGTCATGTGGATCTGATAAGCCTTCTGGGTGGTGCGACCCAGGGTGGCATGATCTTCGATGAGTTCCAAGGTCAGGGTGTATTGAGGGCTGGGTCCCGATGATACTTTGGATTCACCCAGGAATTCTCGAATCTGGTTTTCGTGAGCCGTTGCGCTGCGGTTTGCAGAAACATACCTGTCGCCGGTGACATAGCTGTAGGCCATGCCGGTGCGGTTGAGGGTGACGGTGATGCGGTTGAAAACCAGCTTCGGGTCGAAGTCATAGAGGCTGGTGTTGTTGCGGAATGTCGAGATGGCCACGACGGAGCGGCCGTTCGCCCCTTTGCGTCGCAGCACATTGGCGGCAAGCATGGACTCGGTCATCTGCGCGGAGACTTCGGCGACATCACGGGGATCGAGTCCTGTGGTCGCCGCCAGCTGGCTGGTGGTGACACGCTGCACCGAGTAAGAAGCGCAGGAGCTGACGGCCAGGCTGGCCAGCGTGCAGGCGAGGAGGCGGAGTAGAATCGGGTGTTTCATCGGGGATGGGGGTGGGTTGTTTCAATGATCCTTTCGGATGCGCAGGGTGGCGCGGGCCGGGAAGCGTGTTGTCGATGTGCCTGTCAGCACCACAGGATGCCCGCTGTCCTGCTCCATGCGCCGCCATGCATTGGCGGAGGGGTCCATGGCCATCATGCCATCGGCGCCCTGCCATTCAAAGCGGTAGGCCAGAGGCCACATGCTGCTCACGGCCTGCACTTGCAGGGTCACGAATCCTTCGGCGCTGCTGGTGGCGCTTGCGGATCCATGGCGGAAACGGCCCGCCATCTGGCTGGATTCAGGGACCACGATGAACTCCAGGCTGTGCTTCCCGCCATCATAAACGACCTGCTGGGGTGGGATTGGAGCATGCTGGCAGGAAGTCATGAGCGTCAGCGTCATGAATGCTGCGCCGAGGAGGGTAAATCGATGTGCGGGCATTTGGAGTGATTCAGAGTACGGTGATTTCCGCCGCCTGCTGGCCGGCAACCTGGCGGACCCTCAGGATGACGGTGTCGGCTTTGGGAAGCTCGATCTTCCGGCCTCCGACTTGCACAATGCGGTCTGACGGCATCTGGAGGTTGGCGTAGCTGACCCTTTTGGGCAGGCACGCCCATGAGCGGCGGTCGGCCTGGGCTGTGGCGAAATTGTAGGCTGCGCCGACCAGACCTGCGACGAGGGCTGCGTTCGAGTTTCGCCGGGCCAGCGCCTCCTGGGCCGCATAGGACATCGCCGCCTTGGTGACAGAGGCTGCCGTGGTGCGGCTGATGATCCCGGGCAGGCGCCGGCGGAACTCATCGCCAGCAATGCGGTCGAAGTCGCAGACAAGGTCCGCCTGGGTCGACTGGCCGCCTGCCCTGACGCTGGTGTCCCCCTGGTGCGGGTGAACGATGAACTTGGGATAGGCTGCGGAAAACAAGATCAGTTTGTCGTTGATCTTCAGAGGCAGGTGCATCACGGCCTGATCCAGAGAGGGGGCGACTCCCTCCTCGATGATGACATGAACTCGTCCGTTCACGGATCCCCCCGCTGCCTGGCGCAGAGCAGAGTTGGAGGGGACGACAGCAAGTGCACGGGAGAAGCTTTCCCGGGCCCTGTCAGGCTCCGCTCCTTCACCCGCCCCCAGAAGAAGCCCTGAAATAAGCTCGGCATACGGCACGGAATGGGATGCATAGGGGGAGTATTGCTTCACATCCGCCTCAATGGTCGAGGTGACACCCGAGATCTTTGATTCATCGATGGAGAAGGGAACCTGGGAGGCGGACTTGGCCTGCGTCATGGCCTGCTTCTCCCGGTCGATTTCCTTCTGGTACTTGGCAAAGGCGTCGCTCTGTCGGTTTTTGGCGAGTTTGACGGCTGACCGGGCTTCAGTGAGCATGCCCTGATTGGCGAAGCTGAGCGCCAGGTAGGAGGCTCCCATGATCTGGTTTGAGGGAGGCGGGATGTAAGGGATGGCATTGAGGTTGGTGACAAGCGCGCCAGCTTCCCTGCCAAGCTGCACGAGCGGGCGCTGGTTGGCCGCCTCAATGGCCTTGTCAGCCGACTTCAGCAGTTCCAGGCCCTCGCCGCTCCTGCCTGCCAGCGTTGACATGGACCCAGCTTCCAGCTTGAGGATCACAGCATCCCGGCTGTTGATGGGCTCCTTCACCGCCTGACCGGCAAGTGTTGAGGCCGCGCCTCCAAAATTGCCTCCGCGAAATTTTTGCTGGGCGCCGAGAAGTCGGTCATTGGTGGAGCAGGACGCCAGCATTGAAGCCAGGCCAATCCCAAGAAGCAGAAACGGGGCTTTGATCATGTTGTGGAGCGGTGGTTGCAGGTTGGTTTGAAGTGATCGGATCTCAGTGCGCGGCCTTGATGACCTGCATCGTGTTCTGCAAAAGGGCTGCAGGAGCGGTCTTGTCTCGTTCCAGCCGAAGGTTGGCTGACTTTTCATTGACGAAGGTCACGGTGGCGCTGCCCACGGGGAAGGCGGCGTCTTCCAGCCCCGCAGCAGCAGCGGGTTCAAGAACGGTATATTTGTCACCCACCTTGACATTGGCTGACTTTCCCCGGTCGATGATGAAGTCGTCTCCGCGGATGGCAATGATCCGGATCGGCGCCAGCGAGTCGATGATGCGGGTGGCCAGCTGCGTGGAAAGCTTCCGGTTGATGGCCTGAATCTCCAGCGTTGTGAAATTGGCGTTGCCGCGTGACTGCCCGCTGTCCTCGACCTTTTCGGTGATCACCGCCGCCTTGCGTCCGGTTTTGACGTCCACCAGCTCGAAGCTTGCCTCCAGAAGAAGCCGCCATTTGGCCGCAGCCACCCTGCCGCCAAGGACCAGGGTGTCACGATTGGCGATCAGGTCCGTGATTTTCGCGCTGGCGACATAGTCCGCCTTGTCCACACCAGGAACCACGGGCTCGGAGTCGGGGTTGCCTAATTTCTCGGCAACCTCCCACTCCTTCATGAGCTTCGCCAGGGATTCCTCGCGAGCGGAAAGGTTCACCTGGCGGGAAGAGGAAAGCTGCGCCGACAGGTTGGCGGCGAAGGCGGCCTTGAGCCGGCTCTCCACCCCATCCTGCGACAGGCCAAAGCGGCCTGCGACATCGGAGGACACCAAGCCTTCCTCAATTTCGACCTTTTCAAGGGTGATCAGCCTGGGGTTCTGCTGTCCGTGGAGGGCTGTGGCCAGCAGTGACAGGGAAAGAAGCAACAGATGAGCCTTCATGGTCTTTTCGGTTCGGGGGCGGAGGGTGCGGTTGAAAGGTGGTCAGGGTCTTCGATCTTGCGGTGATCAAGTCGCAGACCGCTTTGCCGGAACATGGTGGCAAGACCTCGGAGAAGCTCGGCCTGAGACTTGAGAATATCCTCCCTGGCACGGCCTTCCCTCTGCTGCTGACGAACTTTTTCCATGAACACAAGCTGCTCACTGAATTTTTGACGGACCTCGTCAGTTGGCGTCAAGGTCAGGTCATAACGCCCCGGGCCGTTCACGTTGAGGGTGACCTCTTTGCCGCCAATTCCATCCCGGGTGACTTTCAAACGGTGCAGGCCGGGCCAGACGTCAACCCTGCAGGGGGCGTTGCCGAGTGCGATGCCATCTAGCTCCACGGCGACTCCGTCCGCGTAAAGGTTCACGGATTCCGCCTGAGTCTGGCCGTCTGGACCAGGCAGGTATGGAAGGACGAGGCCGTCAATCTTCACAAAAATGTCCATGGTGGCCGGCTTGATTCCTGAGGACAGCGCTTTCCAGCCTGATGCCTTGGCGGCCAGGCGGGCGGCTAGATCTGCAAAGGCCCGGCTGGTCAGGGCCTGCGGCTCAAAACCCCTGGTGCTGACGACATCGGTGACGCTTTCCTGCCGGGTTCCTTCTGCTGCTGAGTGCAGGACCAGGCCTCCTCGCAGTTCAAGGTTGTGGATGCTCTTGCCAGCCACCTGGACCGCTCTCAGCTGAAGCGAATGGATGTCAGCAAAAAGCACATGCTCGTAGCCATTGGCGAGGGCCACCGATGAAACGCTGGCATCAGTGACAGACTCAGCAAGACTTCCTCCTGAGGGGTTGCCTGTGCTGCCTGTGAGATCGCGCAGTGTTGAAATCTTAATCGCTCCCCCATTCAGACCCGCAATAACACCCTGTTCGAAACTCCTTAAGTCTTCGGTGTTTGCCTGGGCGGAAGTATTGCGTAGATGCAGCAGGGCGGCAGCGCCTTTCGGCTTGGTCGCCGTCCTTGCGGGCAAAACCGCCACCTCGGCCGGCTTGGCAATTTCTTTGAAGAGCGCTTTGACTTCCGCCTCCTCTTTAGACTGCCCAAGTGCAGAAACCGCACTCATGACAACCGTCAACAACGCGGCCAGCAAAGAATGCTGGTTTTGGCTCAAAATGGTTTTCATTGAATTAAGAACGACAAGTCAAGCATTGCAGAACTAATTCTACAACCTTCTATTTTTGATACGTCAATTCGCTTCGGATCTATAGGCTCATTTTAGTGGTTTTGTTGCCGTAATAAAGCTTGGACTCGCCCAATCAGCAGGAATGGCTCATCCTGAGATTTCTCCCTCTTGGGGAGATTGAATTGTTCTCTGAAGCGTCATATGGGGTCATGGTGATCTGCCATGTTTCCCTTCTGCTCACGGCACTTGCGATACCGTTGGCCGTCTCGGGCATCTCTCCGGAGTCATTCATGTCTTCCCCCCCACCTCCTGTCGCCGGGCAGCGCCCGTTTTCCTTCACCCAGCATGGCATCGCCATCGAGGATCCCTGGCACTGGCTGCGTGATCCGTCCTATCCCAAGGTGAAGGACAAGGAGATCCTCTCGTATCTGAAGGCCGAGAACCGCTATTTTGAAGCCCACATGAAGGGGAGGAAGCCGCTGGTCGACGCCCTGTTCGAGGAGCTGAAGGGCCGCATCCAGGAGGATGACAGCTCCGTGCCGGTGAAGGACGGCGCCTGGCTCTACTGGTCCAGCTTCGTCAAGGGCTCGCAGTACCGCCGCCATTTCCGCAAACCCGCCGCCGGGGGGGAGGAGCAGCTCATCCTGGACCAGAATGAGCTGGCGCGCGGCAAGGACTACTTCCAGCTCGGGGACCTGGTCATCAGTCCGGACGGCAGGCTCATGGCCTATGCCTACGACGCCGACGGCTCGGAGCGCTTTGAAGTTCATTTCCGTGACCTGGAGACGGGGCGCGACCTGCCTGACGTGATCCCGGGCACGCTGTCCAGCCTGGTGTGGTCGGCCGACAGCGGCGGTCTCGTTTTTGGTTATGCCAACGACAGCTGGCGCACGGACAACATCCATTACCACCGCCTCGGGGATGACCCGAAGAAGGCCAGGCTGCTCTACAAGGAGCCTGACATCGGCTTCAGCTGCGACGTGGACCTCAGCGCGCAGGAGGACTGGATCATCATCGGCACCGGTGACCAGGTCACCAGCGAGGTCCGTCTCGTTCCCGCCGCCGATCCCGCCGCCGATCCCATCCTCGTCAGCGCGAGGAAACCGGGTCGCGAGTACGACGTCGACGTCCGTGACGGCGTGCTCTACATCCACACCAATGACGAGCATGTGAACTTCCGCATCGCCACGGCGTCGATCCACAAGCCCGGCGAATGGAGCACGCTGATCGCCGGGTCGGACCATCACTATCTGACCGACATCGGACTGTTCCGTGACTTCTTTGTGACCGAGGGGCGCATCGACGGGCTCGACCAGGTGGAGATCCGCCGTTACGACGCGCCCCTTCAGCCTGAGAGGATTCGCTTTCCCGAGGCGAGCTACACGGCCGGCCTGGGGCCCAACCCTGAGTATGACGTCACGAAGCTGCGCCTGGACTATGAGTCCATGGTCACCCCGGCCACGGACTATGATTTTCATGTGGCCGAAAAGCGGATGGAAACGCTCAAGGTGCAGCAGATTCCGAGCGGCTATGACGCTTCTCAGTATGAGACCGAGCGCATCCTGATCACCGCTCGTGACGGCGTGAAGGTGCCCGTGTCCATCCTGATGAAGAAAGGCTTCAGGAAGGACGGCAGCCAGCCTTTGCACCTCTATGCCTATGGCGCCTACGGACTGGCCACGCCGCCCGACTTTCACAGCGGAAGGCTTTCGCTGGTGGATCGTGGCTTTGCCTATGCCATCGCCCACATCCGCGGCGGTGACGACCTGGGCTACCAGTGGTATCTCGACGGCAAGCTCATGAAGCGCACGAACACCTTCAATGACTTTGTCGACGCGGCGCGCGCTCTCTGCGATCTTGGCTACACGTCCAAGGGCAGGATCAGCGCCTCAGGTGGCAGCGCGGGTGGCGAGCTCATGGGGGCGGTGGTCAACCTGGCGCCGGAGCTCTTCGGGGCCGTCGCCGCTCATGTGGCCTTTGTGGACGTGCTGAACACGATGCTCGACAAGGATCTGCCGCTGACACCGGGGGAGTGGCCTGAGTGGGGGAATCCGATCACTGACAAGGCCGCGTTCGAGTTCATCCGCAGCTACAGCCCCTATGACAACGTCCGTGCCCAGGCTTATCCGCCGATGCTTTTCACGGCCGGCCTGAACGACCCCCGCGTGACCTACTGGGAGCCTGCCAAGATGGTTGCGAAGCTGCGCGCCCTGAAGACGGACAATAACCTTCTGCTGCTGAAGACCAACATGGGCGCGGGCCATGGCGGCAGGTCAGGCCGCTACGAGCAGCTGCACGAAGATGCCGAGGAGATGGCCTTCATCCTCTGGCAGATGCAGGGGCTTTGAAGCTGTCAGCGCCGGCAGGGGTCACCTGGTCCGGCGCCGGCCTGGCCTGGCGGATTTTCGCCTGGCGGGCGCGGCCTTTTCCTGGGCGGCAAGAGGACACTGGTAGATTTCAAAGGGGCCGCCGGTGGAGCCGTCAAACTCCGCCGCCGCATGCAGGCCGGCCTTCACGATCTCCACGACGTCATCGCTGGCGTCATACACGGCCTGCATCGCACCCAGGGCGAAGTCGCGTCCCGATCCTGCGGCCCAGAACCGGTGAAACTGCTGCGCGCTCCGGTAGGAGTACAGCGCGAAGATGCCATGCGGGTTGGCGATCAGGCCGTAAAACTGCGTGGTCTCGTACTCCTCGCCCTTGTCCGGCATGGTGGACATGAAGTACTCGGCCTTCATCCAGTGGTGCGCGTGACGGAAGGTCTCGAAGATCATCTCCGTGCTGGAAAAGTCGCGCGGCCGCTCCGGGTTGGCGAAGTAGCTGTTCATCACCACCAGGCTTGCCGAGGTGCCGGTCAGGCCGATGTAGCTGTCGCCCACCCTGGCGAGCTTGGTCTTGTTGACGACGTGATGGGCCTTCTGGCGCAGGGAGCCGAGGCTGCTCATGGTGTCGGCGCCGATGCAGGCGACGCCGTTTTTCTGGGCGACAACAATCGTGGACATGGATGAAGGCGCCGACAGTGGATGCGCCGCCGCAATGTGCAAGCGGTGACACCCTTCCTGTCATCAGGCGGCCGGAGGGCGGCGGAACAGTCGAAGCTGCGCGATGGCGTAGATCAGGATGAAGAGGGCCAGGAAGCACTCCTTCATTTCTCCGATGTCCTCGCCGATGAACTTGGGCAGCCTGTCCTCGTTCATGCCCAGTTCATGAACGATGGTGTTGGGCAGGCGGACGGTCGCGGACAGCAGGGCGGCGAGCCAGCCGCCCAACGGCGGCCAGAGCCAGAACAGCAGTGTTCCGGGGGTGAACTCGCTGCGGCGTTTGCGGAAGTAAAGCGGCACCAGGATGCCGCCGACGATCGTGCCAAAGGAAAGGCCTTCACGGGCGACCTTGGTGAAAAAGAACTCCAGGCCGCCCCGCATGTTGTGGAGGTTGGTTTCACCCTGGCGGTTGAGGGTTTTCAAGTCCTCCGGAGTGACCCAGTGAAAGTAATGCTGCCCCCAGCTGATCTCCTCGCCAAGGAAGAGCAGGCTTCCCAGGGCCAGGAAAACCAGCCAGACGCGATGCAGGAGGCCCTGGGCATGAACGGCGGTCCGCAGGAACAGTCCCAGGGCGATGGCGAGAAACAGGGCCGTGAGGTTTTCAACCAGGCCGTATTCGCGGTACAAGCCTTCCTCCCAGTTGAGGCCGGGAACGGCAAGCAGGAGGGGATAGACCAGGATGCCCAGCGGCAGGTAGATGGAGAGCCATCTGGGGATGGGTTGTTGGTAGGAGGAAGGCAAGCTCATGAATGAAAGTGGATAATGCGATTCAGTCTCATATAATGGGACGTCCGTCCATTTCAAATTGTCGAAATTGTCACCTGGCCGCTTTGATCCAGCCCTTCTGCCCTGGAATCATGGAGGGTTAACGGTTGAGCTTGTCCCAGATCGAGGCTTCATCGCCTGTCATCAACCATGTCCGAAGCTTCCCTCCTCCGAGTCCAGAACGCCACCTTTGTCCGGGGTGGAAGACGCATTCTGAAGGGCATCGACTGGGAGGTCGGCAGCGGGCAGCACTGGTGCGTGCTGGGTCCAAACGGCTGTGGCAAGACCTCCCTCATCAACCTGATCACCGGTTATGAACCGGCGACGGACGGCGTCATCCAAATTGGCCAGGACACCTTCGGCAACAGCGACTGGCGTGAGGTGCGCAAGCGTGTCGGTCTGGTCACCAACACGCTCACCACCTACATCGAGCCCGGCGAACCCGTCATGCATGTGGTCGCCAGCGGCCGTGATGC
The DNA here is from genome assembly GCA_044341745.1 of Prosthecobacter sp. GTDB lineage: Bacteria > Verrucomicrobiota > Verrucomicrobiia > Verrucomicrobiales > Verrucomicrobiaceae > Prosthecobacter. Next base: position 21,864 of record JBIIRD010000064.1, read on the forward strand.
CAAGCTGAACCTCTGGCAGCCACCCTCCGCCACGTTGAAAAAACAGGCGGCGGGCCTCATCGAAGCCGCCGGCTGCACGCACCTGAAGAAGTCGCTGTGGGCGACTCTTTCCCAGGGTGAAAAGCAAAAGGTCCTGATCTGCCGTGCCCTCATGGCCCGCTTTGAAGTGCTCATTCTCGACGAGCCCTGCGCCGGCCTGGATCCGGTCGCCCGTGAGCAGTTTCTGGCCTGGATGAGCGAGATCAGCGAATGGCCCGAGGCACCCTCGCTCATCATGGTGACGCATCATGTGGAGGAGATCCTGCCCTGCATCACCCATGTCTTCCTGCTGCGGGACGGGGCGGTGCTGGCCCGGGGGCCCAAGGAAAAGATGCTGACCAGCAGGGCCCTTGGCAGCCTTTACGGCGCTCCGGTCAGGCTCAGCCGGAAGGCGGGCCGCTATGCCTTGAGCATCCAAGGCTGATCGACGCAGGATTTTCCGTGCCAGCGGCGTTTTTTCCAACTCCCATGCTCATCTTCGACGCCCATCTTGACCTCAGCCTGAACGCCCTCGGCGGCTTCAACCGCGACCTTCGCCTGCCTGTCCATGAAATCCGCCGCCGCGAGGTCGGCATGGTGGGCAAGGGGCGGGCCGCCGGCACCACGGCCTTTCCGGAAATGCGCCGGGGCAGGGTGGGCATCTGCGTGGCCACCCAGCTTGCGGGCTGCATGCCGGGGGTTTCACCGATCGCCAACTGGATGTCGCCCGAGCAGGCCTGGTCGGAAACCCAGGGCCAGCTTGCGTGGTACCGAGCCATGGAGGAGGACGGCCATCTGTCCCAGGTGCGCAACCTGGCGGAGCTGGATCATGCCCTGGCGGTCTGGAGCGACACGAGCATCCCGGACGACCGCAAGCCCATCTTCTACATCCTCAGCCTGGAGGGTGCGGACAGCATCCGCACCGTCGGCCACCTGGAGCGCAGCTGGGAGCAGGGTCTTCGGGCCATGGGTCCCGCGCATTATGGCAAATGTCGTTATGCCATGGGCCATGACACCCCGGGCGGCCTGACCCCCGAGGGGCGCGAGCTGGTCCGTGAGATGAGCCGCCTCGGCATGATCCTCGACGTGACACATCTCTCCGACGAGAGCTTCTGGGAGGCGCTGGACCTCTTTGAAGGCACGATCTGGGCCAGCCATTCCAACTGCCGGACCCTGGTGCCGGACGTCCGCCAGTTCAGCGATGAGCAGATCAAGGCGCTGATCGCCCGCGGGGCCGTCATCGGCGCCGCGCTGGACGCCTGGATGATGATCCCCGGCTGGGTTCGTGGCAAGACCACGCCGCAGGAGACCGGCCTGAAGCTGGAGGTCATCTGCGACCACATCGACCATGTCTGCCAGCTCGCCGGCAACGCCCTGCACAGCGGCATCGGCACGGATCTGGACGGGGGCTACGGCACCGAGCAGACGCCGGAGGATCTCGACACCATCGCCGACCTCGCGCGCATTCCGGCCATGCTGGAAAAACGCGGCTACAGCCAGGCGGATGTCGAGGCGGTCATGCACGGCAACTACCTGAACCTGCTGCGCCGGGCCTGGGCCTGATCGGATCAGCGGGAGGACTTGTCCTGCCGTGCCCCGAGACGGAAGCGCCGCTGATAGTTCAGCGGCGTGATGCCGACGTTCTTGTGGAAATGATGCGTGAAGCCGCTCTGGTCGTAGAAACCAAGGTTGGTGGCCACCTGGCTGATCTGGGCGTCCTCGTGCTGGAGCGCCTCGCAGGCCGCCTGGATGCGCAGCTTCATGATGAAGGTCTGCGGGCTGCAGCCAAAGGTCTCGACAAACTTCCGGTGCAGCTGCCTCGGGCTCAGATGCACTTGGGCTGACAGCTCCTCGACGCTGAGCCGGCGTCGGAAGTTCTCGCGGATGAAGGCCAGGGCGCGTTCGATGTGCTGGCTGGCATGCACCGTGGTCATCGCCTGGCCGTAGCTCTGCGTGGCGCCCATGAGGCCGATGACCCGGCCCTTCTTGTCCCTCAGCGGCATCTTGTGGGTGATGAACCAGTCCGGGATTCCCTGGGGGTTGAAGAACAGCTCGACGATGTTCAGCTTGGCCTCGCCCGTGCGCAGGATCTCCTCGTCGTCGCGGCGGAAGTTTTCCGCCAGGCGCACCGGGAAGAGGTCGAAGTCGCTCTTCCCCACAATGTCGTCCTCCTTCCGGAAGCCCATCGTCTCAATGAAGTGCCGGTTGGCGCAGACCAGCTGCAGCCGGTGGTTCTTGGCAAAAAAGGAGATGCCCGGCAGATGGTCGAACATCCGGTGAAACTGGCTGTCCGGCGCCAGCGAACGAAGGAACGAGGTGCGAAGGTCGGGGGTGGGCACGGCGACCTGAGTTTGCGGCCGGATGCCTTTTGCGCAAGTCCGGCACGACGGCAGCGGCCCGGCGCCGCGTCCGGTTGACGTGCTTTTGGACAGGCCGGCGGGTTGTTCGGTTCTTCTGTTTGCAGAGGCCGGTTTCCGGCGTTTCTCCCTGCATCACGCCTTTCATGAACCGACTCCTGCCCCTTCTCGTCCTGCTTCCCGCCCTTCTTTCCACAGCCGATCCGGTGGAGGCGGACTATTACAAGATCACCACCTTTGAGACCCCGAAGGAGACGGCCCTGGAGGTCGGCTCCATCGAGCTGCTGCTCGGCGGCAGGCTGGCCCTGGGCACGCGTCGCGGCGAGGTCTGGTTCGTCAGCGGCGCCGCGTCCGGCGATCCCTCCTCCGTGCGCTACAAGCTCCATGCCAGCGGCCTGCATGAGGTTCTGGGCCTGGCCTGGAGCCCGAAGGACGGCTGTCTTTACGCCACGACCCGTTATGAGGTCACGCGGCTGAAGGACACGGACGGCGATGATCGCGCGGACCTCTTTGACAACGTCAGCGACGCCTGGGGCGTGTCAGGCGACTACCATGAGTATGCCGTGGGATCGCGCTTCGACCGGGCGGGCGACCTCTGGGTCACGCTCTGCCTGACCGGCTCCTTTTCCAGCCAGGTGCCTTTCCGTGGCTGGGCGCTGAGGATCAAGCCTGATGGCACGATGGTGCCGGCCTGCTCCGGCATCCGCAGCCCGGGCGGCGTGGGATTTGATGCCGAGGGCGAGGTTTACTACTGCGACAACCAGGGGCCGTGGCATGGCTCCTGCACGCTTCAGCATCTGGTGCCGGGCAGCTTCCAGGGGCATCCCGGCGGCAATGTCTGGTATGACCTGGCGCCCAACATGGGCCCGCGCCCGGTGGATCCCATCCCCGAGGCCTTCCAGGGCGAGAGAAAGCGCAATGAAAACCGGCCTGGCGGCGATCCCGACCGCATGGTGATGGAGCGGAAGCGCATCAAGGAGCTCGTGCCGCCCGCCGTTTATCTCGTGCATGGCAAGATCGGCAACTCGGCCACCGCGATTCTCTGCGACCTGAGCGCCGGAAAGTTCGGCCCGTTCGCCCGGCAGCTTTTTGTGGCCGACCAGAGCCACAGCAACCTCAGCCGCGTGTTCCTGGAAACCGTGAACGGCGTCAGGCAGGGCGTGGTCTTTCCGTTCCGCGGCGGCTTCGCCTCCGGCCTCATCGGCGGGCGCATGGACGAGGAGGGGCGCGTGTTTGTCGGCGGCAGCGACCGCGGCTGGGGCGCTCGCGGCGGCAGGCCCTTCTGCTTTGAGAAATGCGAGTGGACCGGCCGGGTGCCGTTTGAGGTTCATGAGATGAGGGCGCGCCCGGACGGCTTTGAGCTGACCTTCACCCAGCCGGTGAACCCCGCCGCCGCCGTTGATGTGAAAAGCTATTCGATGCGCGCCTTCACCTACGCCTACCGTGAGCAGTATGGCGGCGATGAGGTGGACGAGGTGCTGCCTAAGGTCACCCGGGCCGAGGTCGGCGCCGACGGCAGGTCGGTGAGGCTCTGGATCGCGCCGCTGACGCAGGGGCATGTGCATGAGCTGCATCTCGACGGCGTGCGCAGCGCAGAAGGGCTGCCGCTGCTGCACGCCGTCGGATATTACACGCTCAACGAAATTCCTGCAAAGTAGGTTAGGTGGGCGGGCGGCCGGATCACATCGCGAAGATGCGGTCCATGCGCTCGGTGAGCATCTTGAGCCCGTTCGGGTTGATGCCGCCGCGCTGCTCGCTGATGGCCCAGCCGGTGTAGCCGATGCCGTCCAGGGCCTTCATGATGGCGGTCCAGTTGTTGTCGCCCTCGGTCAGGTCGCAGTCGAAGCCCTTGTACATGCCCTCCTCCTTCATCTTCTTGATGCTGAACTCCTTCACGTGGATGCGGTTGATGCGCTTGCCGAGGACGGGGATCCACTGCTCCGGCCAGCCGAAGCGCAGGACGTTGCCGATGTCGAAGTGCCAGCCGACAATCGGATCGCCCACTTCATCCAGGTAGCGCACAGCCTCGAGCGGGCTGAGGATGAAGTTGTTCCAGACGTTCTCGATGCTGATCTTGACGCCGAGCTCCTTCGCGAGCGGCACCGCCTTCTTGATCTGGGCGATGGAGCGCTCCCAGGCCAGATGGTAGGGCACCTCCTCGTTGCAGACGCCGGGCACGACCAGGATGGAGTCCGCACCGTAGGCCTTGGCGTCGCGCAGGGTTTGCAGCACGCCCTGAAGGCCTTCTTCACGCACTTTCTCGTCGTTGTGGGTCAGTGTCTGCTTCCAATGGGTGTGGCAGCAGACGCTGGCCGCCTGCAGGCCGGAGGCGCCGAGGGCGTCGATGACCTCCTGGTGGTTCAGGCCGCCGGCGGGCTCCACGCCTTCATAACCCGCCTCGCGGGCCGCCTTGTACTTCTCCACCAGGGTGCCCTTGATGCCCAGCGTGCCGCCCATGATGGCCTTGCGGATCTGGCGCTTGGGCGCTTCAGCTAGGCTCGTCAGGTGGCCTCCGCCAAGGGCGAGGGCGCTGGTTTGCAGGGCGGTGGTGAGAAAGGATCGGCGGTTCTTCATGGTGGTGGAAACAAAGTACGCCGCCAGCCGCCCGACTTTTCCCGGCTACTCCGCAGGGCCCGGCAAGGGGTTGTTTTTCAGCGGCTCCACCATGGCCCTGAGGGAGTCTTCCTTTCCATAGGCCGTGAGGATGTCGTTGGCCTGGATCACGTCCGACGGGCCTGGCAGTCCGGGAATGGTATCGCCATTGCGGGTGATGGAGAGGATCACGACGCCCCGGTCCCAGGGCCGTGAGTCCCGCAGGCTGCGCTCTGCCAGGTAGGTGTCAGGCAGCACTTCGATTTCGGAAACCGCATAGCCATGCTGAATGCGCAGCAGCAGCTCATAATCCAGCGCCCTGACCATGCCAGAATGCTCGAGGGCCCTCTGGATGACATGATCCAGCAGCCTCTGCAGCCAGCCGACCCGCGAGAGCATGAGCAGGCCCGCCAAGCCTGCGGAAGCCAGGGCCACCAGCATGAGGAGGTGGGAGGTGGTGGCGGTCTGCATGAGGGTGACCACCAGGGTGGCCAGGGCGGAGGTCAGCCCGACGTTGCCCGCCAGGATCAGGTCACGGATGATGCGCCGCCGAACCGGATGATTCACCACCATCTCGGCCTCCCGGGTGGTGAAACCGACCCCGAAAAAGGCGGAATAGGCCTGAAAACTTGCCGTGTCCCAGCTCAGGCCCGTCATCATCAGCGCCGTGGATCCGACCCTCACGGCAATGAGCGAGACGAGGGCGATGACGAAAAAGGCGATGATGGAGGTCACGACGGTTGGGGGACGCGGATGCAGTCAAACCATGCCACAGCATGCCAATCTTGCACAGACAGCGTCAGTCTAAATCTCTGTCCCGGCGCTTGTGAAAACTTTCACAAAGGGGTTGCCCGGGGGGTGGCCGGAGCGTATTTCTGGCGAGTTTTTCACCCCCCCAAGACCATGGTCGCACCCGCTGAAACCCACGCCGCCTACGATTCGAAGATCGAGGGAAACGTCGTCTTCACGAAGCTCGACGCCGCCGTGAACTGGATGCGGAAAAACTCCCTCTGGCCGATGCCGATGGGCCTGGCCTGCTGCGCCATTGAAATGATGGCCGCCGCCTGCAGCCGCTACGACCTCAGCCGTTTCGGCATGGAAGTCATGCGCTTCTCCCCACGTCAGGCGGACGTGATGATCGTCGCCGGCACCGTGACCTACAAGATGGCCCTGGCCGTCAAGCGCATCTGGGACCAGATGCCGGAGCCGAAATGGTGCATCGCGATGGGCGCCTGCGCCTCCAGCGGCGGCATGTATCGCAGCTACGCCGTGCTTCAGGGCATCGACAACCTCATCCCGGTGGATGTGTACATCTCCGGCTGCCCGCCCCGCCCCGAGGCCCTGCTCGAAGGCCTGATGCGCCTGCAGAAGAAGATCGAGACCGAGCACGCCCTCGAAGACCAGAAGAAGGAGCTGCTCGAAGAAATTGCCGCCTGATTCCCGAACCCTCCCCGAAGCTCCGATCATGAACCCCGCCCAGATGGCCACGGCCTTGAAGGAAAAGTTTGGCGAAGCCGTGCTCGGAACCACGGAATTCCGTGGCGAGCAGACGCTGCATGTGACGCTCAGCTCCGCCAAGGCCCTGCTCACCTATTGCCGTGACGAACTGGCCTTCGACTACCTGGTGGATCTTTCCACCCTGGACAACATGGGCGAGGAACCTCGCTTCGAGGTGGTGTACGAACTTTACGGCACCGGCCATCACCACCACCTCCGCGTGCGTGCGAAGATCCCCGACGGTGAGGCCGTCCCGAGCGTGATCGACGTGTGGCCGACCGCCGACTGGCATGAGCGTGAGGCCTGGGACATGATGGGGGTGAGCTTTTCGGGCCATCCGAACCTCAAGCGCATCCTCATGTGGGAAGGCTATCCCTACTTCCCCCTGCGCAAGGACTTCCCCCTCGCCGGCAAGCCCAGCGACCTTCCGGAGGTCGGTTTCACCCGCCCGGCGCCCCTGGCCGATGGTCCGTTTGTCACTTGTGCCGGCGGCAAGGACACCGCCGCCCGCGAACCACGCGCCCGACGTGTTGAGTAGAGGCGGGCCCGGCGGTCCATGAGCTGATTTCAGCATGGCCATCTCGTTTCGGCGAGATGGCCGCTTTTTTGGCGTTCACAGCCTCTCCATGAGATTTTTCAGCCTTCTCCTGCTTCTGGCTGCCTCGGCTCTCGGCCAGGGCACCGCCCCCAAGAAATCCCAGGGCGCCCTGGGTGCCGACGCCCCTCCGGGCAAGCCCTATGTTTACAAGCAGAGCGCCGGCAAGCCACGCCAGATGGAGGTCTATTTCCCGCCTGACCACAACCCAACGAAAGCAAAGGTGCCCGGTTTGATCCTTTTCCATGGCGGCGCCTGGGCGGGCGGCAGCCTCGGCCAGTTTCGGATTGCCTGCGCCTACTTCGCCAGCCGCGGCCTGGTCTGCGCCACGGCGGAATACCAGATGCTCAGCAAGGCCGATGCCGCCCGCCTGCCTGCGGGTGAAACCCGGAAACGGGTCTGCATCACGGACGCCAAGAGCGCCATCCGCTGGTTCAAGCAGCACGCGGACGAGTTCGGCATCGACCCGCAGCGCATCATCACCGGTGGCGGCAGCGCGGGCGGCCACATCAGCGCCCTCGCCACCCTGAACCCCGGGCTCAATGCCCCTGCCGATCCGAAGGACATCGACACCCGCGTCGTGGCCTACCTGTGGTTCAATCCGGCTTTCTCCCCCGATGATGACCAGGATGCCGAGGTTGACATCCTGCGTCACCTGAAGGCAGACATGGCACCGGCGATCGCCTTCTTTGGTGATCAGGACCCATGGAAGAAAGGTTGGGACACCGCCTACGCCAAGTGGAAGTCCCTGGGCAACCAAACGATCAACCTTCAGATCGCCACGGGCCAGTCGCACAGCTTCTTCAACAAGGATCCCTGGCAGACCGTCACGCTCATCGCCGCCGATCGTTTCCTGTTGAAACAAGGCCTGCTCACCGGCGAGCCGACGAAGACCCTGCCTGCAACCGGCGAGAAGCTCGTGCAGGCTCCGTAATCCAGAATCCTCATGCGCCTCATTCTTCTCCTCCTGTCGTCGTTCACCCTTCTGCATTCGTCCTTTTCCCAGGACGGATTCACTTCGCTCTTCAATGGCAAAAACCTCGCCGGCTGGGACGGTGACCCGGCTCTGTGGAAGGTCGAGGATGGCGTCGTCATCGGCGTGAATCCCGCGCCAGAGGCCATGGCAAACAACAGCTTCCTCATCTGGCGCGGCGGCTCGGTGAAGGATTTTGAGCTGCGCGCCACCGTGCGTGTCATCGGCGACAACAACAGCGGCATCCAGTACCGCAGCCGCGAGCTCAAGGAGGTCGCCCCGTGGGTGATCACTGGTTATCAGTGTGACATTCATCCCGCCATCGAGCACACCGGCATGACCTATGAGGAGCGCGGTCGCGGCATCTTCGGCCTGAACGGCCGAGACGTCATGCTCGATCCCGACGGCGCGCTCTGGCAGCTTGGCGAGCACGCGCCTGTGAAGGTCGATGTCAGCCAGTGGAATGAGTACGTCATCATCGCCCAGGGCAACCGCCTCCGGCATTTCATCAACGGCCAGCCCACTTCGGAACTCATCGACCACGACGAAAAAAAGCGTAATCTGGAGGGGCTGCTCGCCATTCAGCTCCACAAAGGCAATCCCAACCGTGTCGAGATCAAGGACCTTCGGCTTAAGGTGCTGCCCGCAGCTCCTCTCGTGGTCTTTGAGCGTGCCCAGATTCCCGCCTCTGCCATGAAGATCGACAAGCCACGCACAAGCCGCCCGCAGGGCACGGGACCGGTGGTGCCGGTGAAGAAGTAGGATGACCGCATTTCTTGCCGCCTGAGGCCTGAAGGCCATGAGTTGGGCGAAGCAAAGTAGCCATCTCGCTCCGTCGAGATGAGCCTTGGTGGGTGCCGAGGCGGGCGTTTTTGAAGTTCGAAAA
>JBIIRD010000017.1:0-79371 GCA_044341745.1 Prosthecobacter sp.
GCCTGCTCCAGCGTGCTGATGGAGCGCTGCGTGTCGAGCGCATCGCCCGTGCCCGCCTGCTCGCGCCATTGCGTGAGCTGCACCGTCTCGCCCCGCGTGCCGAGACTGCGCTGCACCACGCTCAACTCCGCCTCCGCCGAACGCAGCGCGACATACGCCGTCGCCACATCCGCCGCGAGCGTGACCTGCGCTCCGTAGAAGTTCTCGCCGATCTGATCGAGGTCCGCTGTGGCCGCTTTGAGCGTTTGATACTGCTTCCCATACAAATCCACCTGCCAACTCACATCGAACGAGGCCTTGTAGCTCTCGCTCGTGGTGATGACATCCGTGATGCCGCTCTTCGTGCGTGCGCCACGCCCCGATTGATTCGCAGCCAGCGATGGAAACAAGTTCGCCGACTCCACCCCTCGCCGCGCACGATACTCCGTCACCTTCTCCAAGGCCGAGCGCACCGTCGGACTCGCCTTCAGCGCCTCCGCGATCAACTCATTCAACACTGGATCACGAAACCGCCTCCACCACAGCGCGACATCGAGCGGTTTTGACGAAGACGATCCCTGCTGCCACCTCGCAGGCACCACGACGGCATCCGCCGCCATTTCACGCGTGCCCTTGCCGACGCAAGAGCTCAGCACCAGTATCGTGCTGAGCAGATAGAAGATGACCGAGTTAAAGGTCATGAGCCACCTTCGGCGGGAACGCGGCTCGCAAAGCATTCAGCACCGCGAGCACATCAATGATCTCCTGCGCGATGGCTCCGCTCACAGGGCTCAGATGGCCGGTGGCGGCGAAGGTCATGCCAACGAGGCTGAGGGCCATGCCGCCGACGGCGCTTTGCAGGGCGATGACTCGCATGCGGCGGCTGATGTGCATGAACTCGTCCACTTTTTTGAGCGAGTTGTCCATGATGACGACTCCGGCGGCCTCGGCGGTGACATCGCTGTTTTGGCCGATGGCCATGCCGACGGTGGCGGCCATCATGGCGGGGGCGTCGTTGATGCCGTCGCCGACATAGAGCGTCTTCGCTCGGGCGGTTTCGGCGCGGACGAGGGTGAGTTTTTCTTCGGCGTTCTTTTGCGCGTGGATCTCGGTGATGCCGACTTGATCGGCGAGGTAGCGGACTTCGGATTCGCGGTCGCCGGAGATGATCATGACGTGGTCGAAGTGATGATTCGGCGCGAGATGATTCACAAAGCTGCGGCTTTCAGCACGCGGGGCATCGCGGAAACGGAAGGCAGCGGCGTAGTGACCGTCGATGACGACAACGCACTCCAACTCGCCTGCGATGGGCGGGAGCTGATCGGTGCTGGGAAGGTTCTGCGGGATGAGTTTGTTGCGACTGGTGATCTGGAGTTGATGACCAGATACGGTGCCGACCAGCCCCTTGCCGGGCTGCTCGCCGACGGCCCTGGCTTCAGGCAAGGTGAGGCTTTGCGCCTTCGCGGCGGCGAGGATGGCGCGTGAGAGCGGATGCTTCGAGTAGCGCTCCAGGCTGGCGACGAGGGTGAGCACTTCTTTGGCATCGAAACCGGTGACGACGAGCTGCTCGGTGAGCGCGGGCTCGCCATAGGTGAGCGTGCCGGTTTTGTCAAAGATGGCGGTGCGGCATCCGGCGATCTGTTCGAGAACGACAGGGCTTTTCACGATGATGGCGCGGCGTGCGCAGAGCGAGATGGAGCTGATGATGGCAATGGGAATGCCCAGCAGCAGCGGGCATGGCGTGGCGATGACGAGCACAGCGAGGAAGCGCACCGAATCGCCGCTAATGAACCACGCGAGCAGCGCCACGGCGAGCGCGACGGGTGTGTAGGTGGCTCCGAGCTGATCGCCAAGGCGCTGAAGCTGCGGACGCTTGCTCTCGGACTCGCGCATGACCTCCATGATCTTCGCGTAGCGTGAATCGGCGGCGAGTTTTGTGGTGCGAATGGTGAGCGCGGTCTCGCCATTGATGGCACCGGAAATGACGGGCGAGCCGGTGGTTTTGGTGATCTGGAAGGGCTCGCCGGTGAGGTAGGACTCGTCCATGACGCCGTGGCCTTCGGTGACTTCGCCATCGGCGGGGCAAATCTCATGCGGGTAGATGACGAGCGTGTCGCCCACGGCGATCTCGGCCAAGGCGGCGTCCGCGATGTCCGTGCCCGTTTTGCGATGCGCGATGGAGGGCATGCGTTTCGCCAAAGCCGCGAGCACCGATGAGGCACTTCGCAGAGCATAGCTCTCCAGCGCCTCGCCACCTGCGAGCATGAGCACGATGATGGATCCCGCGAGGTATTCGCCAAGCACGACCGAGGTTATGATGGATACACCGCCGAGCAGATCGGAGCCAAACTCACGCTTCAGCAGCTTTCGCAGCAGATCGAAGAGCATGGGCAGGCCGCCGATGATGAGCGTGATAAGCAGCGGAAGATGGTGCGTGCTCGTTTTGGCATCGAAACCGAAGCGCAGCACAAGATGTGTGACGATGCCTGTGAGGGCGACGACGGCGAGCAGCGTCGATTTGCGCTTCCAGAGCACGGTAAGGAGCGAGGGAGAGGCTTTGGCCATGATATCGGGCTTAATCGCGGTCTTTGCTAATGGATGCCGAAGGAGCGGCTCCGACTCGGATTTCGGTGTGGCGGATCTGACCGCCGATGTTGGCCGTCCAGGCCCTCAAGGCACTCACGGTGAGTGAAGCGATGACCATAAGGCCTGCGAACCAGGCGGGGACAGCTTTTCCGTGTCGCAACGCGAGCAAACCGAGCAGCGCGGTGACGCCGAGTGCTCCATGCCAGCAAAAGCAACGCCCTCCGCTTCTTCATGCTGCTCGATGATCGCCCCCGAGACTCCCGGCGGGCCTTCGACGCCATCTTCCGCAGGTTCACCGGTGAGATAAGCCGGCATGGCCATGATTGCGATAGCGACAAAGGCACAGAGCGCTGTTTTCTTTACTTCGTTGCTCTTCCGCCAGATGCCAAGGACGAGAAGAGCCAGCGCAAAGGCGGTGCCGAGGACAGGGACGTGATTGAGGGCGAGATGCAGGTGCGTGAGGTTCATGGAGGGCCTGAGCATCCAGCGGGCATTTCCTTTTCACCATGGGGCTAACACCCCAGCGTGTTCAGGCTGGTTCAGGCGGCGCTGAATCGACCACGAGGGTGAAGGAAGCATCGCCGCGCAAGGCTTTGGAGTAAGGGCATGTTTGATTCGCGGCCTCCATGATGCGCAGTGCCTGAGCGGGGTCGACGCCCGGCAGGAGGGCGTGCATCTCCACGGCGAGGGCGTAGCCGTCGCGATCGTCCTCGACTAGGCTCACGAGGGCACGGACGTTGGAACCATCAATGGTCGTGCCCATGCGACGTGCGGCATTCACCAAGGAGCCGTGGTAGCAGGCGGAATAGGCTCCGGCAAAGAGCAGCTCTGGATTCGGGCCGCGTTTTTCGATGCCTGCCTCCAGTGGATTGCCCAAGGCGACGTCGAGAAGTCCATCGGGCGATTGCACTGTTCCCGAGCGTCCGTCTTTGGAGATCGCTTCGGAAGTGAAGAGTGTTTTCATATGACGCGAAGGCTAGATCGAGGCGGAGGCGTGTGCGATGGGGTGATCCCCTACTCAGCGCCGCCTTCGTTTTCCCATCGTTCGATGGCAGTCTTTTTCAGGAGCGTGGAATCCGTCGCTGGCACTGGCTTCGCAAGCGAGAACGGCGTGCGCCAGACCTCCAGCAGCACGGTGGTGATCGTCAATGCCACCGGCCCGAGGATGAGACCAGCGGGACCGAAGAGCATCAACCCACCGACGACGGAGATGAAGGCGAGCACGGTGTGCAGCTTCAACCTGCTGCCGACGAGGACGGGGCGCAGGAGATTGTCGATCGTGCCGATGATGAGCATGCCCCAGAGCGTGAGGATGAGAGCTTTGCCCCAACTGCCCTCCAGCGCCAAAAATAGCGCGGCAGGTATCCACACGACAAAAGCACCGAGCATGGGCACCATGGCGAGGATGCCCATCACCACGCCCCAGAGCAAGGGAGCGGGCAAGCCGAGCCACAAAAACATCAGCCCGGCGAGCACGCCCTGAAGCGTGGAAACGACGAGCGTGCCATAAACGGTGGCGTGGATGGTATCGCCGACACGATGGAGCAGTGTCTCCGTTTCCTCTCTCGAAAGCGGTGACAGGTGATGCAGGGAAGCGAGCACGGCACGACGATCCCGCAGAAAGAAGAAAAGCAGGTAGAAAATAAGGCCGAAGCTGATCACCTGAAGCATGGAACCGCTGACGATGGTTCCTGCGGCGGCTGTGATCCACGTCGTGAGTGATTTCACCGTGCCGGGCAGATCCAGCTCGCTCTCGATTTTATCCGCCAGCGGAGCCAGACGAGGTTGCGCCTCAATGGCACGCCGCCATTCGCCGGAGGTCACTTTGCCTTCAATCAGCCGAGCTCCCTGCGCAGCCTGCACGACGAGATTATGTCCCACAAAGAACACCGGTGCGACCACGATGAACGCGATGACGATTACCGCAATGCTCGCGGAAAGGCCGGAATGCGTGAGCTTTGACTCTAACCATCGCTGGAAGGGCGTGAAGAGCACTGACAAGGCCAGAGCCCAAGCGAGCGCAGGTAAAAAGGGCTGCGTCAGCAGGAAGCAGATTCCTAGGCCTGCCGCCGTGGCCATGATGAGCACTAGAGTGCGCAGTGAGTTGGCTTGGGTGGCAGGTCCGGGTGTTGTGATCACGGGCTATCCCTTTGCCTGCTGAGTGGCGTTGAGTTGCTGGCCTGAGGCATCAGCATCGTGACAGCCATTCTTTGCGGGGGCAGGACCAGCTCGCAACCCCGTCGTGACGCTTTCGTCCCAGATGGCAATATCGGTGGTGATTTCGACATGGGTCACGACAGCGGCGGCCTTTTTCTCAGCCCGGGTGATTTCTTCTGGGGTAGTTTTCATTTGTCCTCCACGTTGAAGCCGACTTTGAGCGTGATCTGCCAGCGATCGACTTTGCCCTTATCGATGGTGCCGCGGGTTTCGATGACCTGGAACCACTTCAGGTTCTTGACGGTCCGGTGGGCACGCTTTATGGCCTTTTCGACGGCGTCTTCGACACAGGATTTTGAGGTACCGGTGAGTTCGACAAGTTTATAGACCTGATCTTTCTTTTTGGTGTCCGGGAATGTTTCGATCTTTGATGGGCGGGGCATGAGACGATGTTGGTAGGAGGTTGGCGGAGCGGAGGACCGTCACGCGCAGGCTTGTTGGCCGCCATGGGCTGAAGACCTACTGCTAAACCAGCTCAGGTCCGCCGGGGGTGGATTTGACAGACCAATAGGAGGCCCCAAGAGGCCCTCGCACGCAGGGTGGGATATGATAATTTCCATAAGCGTGGTTCAGGCCAAGGCGCAGGCCAAAGGAGATGTGCGCCTGCTCGTGAGTGAGGGTGACGAGATTGCAGACGCACATGGGAGCATCATGCAGGTGGCACGGCATGAGGCAGTTTGGGCATGGATGCAGCGCGTGCATGGCAGCGAGGCCGGCAGGGGGCTTCAGGTCTGGGCGAGGCCTTGCTCGGCACGCAGGGCCGCCTCGGCGGCGAGCCATTGATCCAGGTCATGACCATGGGCAGCGCCATGATTCTCATACAAGAGGTAGGCGCGGAGGGACACGGCCTCGACGGAGGGAACAAAGGATTGAGCGGAAGGCGAGGTATGCACAGCTTTGCCGTTGGTGACTTTGCCATTGGCAGGTTTTCCGTTGGAGGGCTTGGACGCGTCAGTGGGCGTCGCGAGATGGTGTTTCATAGGACACCGATCATCCCGAAGTGCCCGCGTTTTAGCCATGGGGTGTTTACCCCATCGCCCCGCTGTTCATGGCCCGGCATGCTACTTTAACCATTCGCCATCCATAATGACCGAACCGAACCCACTGAGCCGCCTAGAAGGCCGTTACCTCAAGGCGCTGCGCCATCACATCTGTGAAGACGCGGGCACGGCGCGAAACCGCCGCCTTGGGGATCATGCGGTGGCCATCGGCCTGGAGACGCGGGATCTCGCCCGTATCCATGATCGGGCGCTGGCAAAACTGCTGCCCGCCGCAGGCTCTCCCAAGGAGCAGGAGGCGATGACCAAGCAGGCAGGTGAGTTCTTCACGGAGGCGGTCATGCCGCTGGAGGAGACCCATCGCATCGCGCTGGAGGCCAGCGCCCATTTGATGGAGATCATCGAGACGCTCGGCAGGCGCACAGAGGAGCTGGCGAGCTCCAAACGCGAGCTGGAGCGGGAGACGAGCTACCGCGAGGCCTCCGAGGCGGCCTTGAAGAACAGCCAATCCGCTTTTGATGCGCTGCTGAGTGAATCACGCATGCTGGAGGCGCAATTGAAGGGCACGGCACATCAAATCTTGCTCACAAACGAGCAGGAGAAGCACCTTGTCAGCACGCAATTGCGCGACGAAATCGCCCAGAGGCTCCTGGGGCTTCATGTCCGGCTGCTGGCACTGAAACAGGAGCTGGCTGACAACCACACATCCATCACGCAGGAAATCGCCGCCACGCAGCAACTGGTGGAGGAGTCCGTGCAAACCATCCAACGCTTTGCCCAGGAACTCGCCCCCCGTCATGAAAGCTAAACTGCAAGCCCTCGCCCGCAGCTACCGTGCCGCCCTGCAGCATCATGTCTGCGCCGCGAAGCCCGCGAACCTTCAAACCGCGCGGAAACTCGGCCACCAGGCCGTGCAGGCAGGCATGGAAACACTCGACCTCGCCCGCCTGCATGAGGAAGCCATGACCTCGCTGATCCTGCCAGGGCAGGCACCGCACAGGCGCGATGCCGTGATCGGCCATGCGGGCGTCTTTTTTGCGGAGGCCCTCACTCCGATTGAAGAGACCCACCGCGGTGCCCGCGAGGCGAACGTGCATTTAAAGGTCATCATCGAGACGCTCACGCAGCGCACCTTGGATCTGGCCGCATCCAACGAAGATCTCAAACGCGAGATCGACCGCCGTCGCAGCGTGGAGGAATCTCTCCGCACCAGCGAGCAGACCTCCAGCCAGCTCCTGGAGAAATCCCGCCGCATGCAGGAGGAGCTGCGGCTGCTCTCCCGCCGCATGCTCTCCGCCCAGGAGGAGGAGCGCAAGACCATCAGCCGAGAGCTGCACGATGTCATCGCGCAGATGCTCACCAGCATCAATGTGCGGCTCTCCGCGCTCAAAACCAAGACCGCCACGAGCACGCGGGAACTGCAAAAGAAGATTGAGGTCACCCAGCGCCTCGTCGAGAAATCCGTGGACATCATCCACCGCTTCGCGCGCGATCTGAGGCCTGCCGTGCTCGATGATCTCGGCCTCATTCCGGCGATGCGCTCCTACTTGAAGGTTTTCACCGAGCAGACCGGCATCCGCTGCACCTTCACGGCCTTCGCCGAGGTCGAAAAGCTCAACGGAGCGAGCCGCACGGCTCTTTACCGCATCGCCCAGGAGGCGCTCACGAATGTTTCACGTCATGCAAAGGCCAGCCTGGTGAAAGTGAGCATCCGCCTCCGTCAGAATCGCGTCTGCATGGAGATCCAGGACGATGGACGCGGCTTTCAAGTGGAGGACACCGCCGCGATCCAGCATAGCAAGCGTCTCGGCCTGCTTGGCATGCGGGAGAGGGCGGAGATGGTCGGCGGCGTGTTTTGCGTCGATTCAGCGCCTGGAAAGCCCACCACAGTGCATGTAGAGATTCCCAAGGACAAAAGCCGCGTCCGCAAAAAGGCTCCTGCAAGCCAGGTGCCCCCTCCCATGACCTGCCCATGAAAAGCATCACCGTGCTAATCGCCGAGGATCACACCATCGTTCGTGAGGGCCTGCTCATGCTTTTGAAGCGTGAGGAAGGCATTGAAGTCATCGCCCAGGCCGAAGATGGACGCGAGGCGGTAAAGCTTGCCGCGAAGCTCCATCCCGATGTCATCGTCATGGACATCGCCATGCCGCATCTCAACGGCATCGAGGCCACACGGCAGATCATGCAGGCACGCCCGGAGGCGAAGGTGATCATTCTCTCCGCCCACGCTGATGATGCCTATGTGGAGACCATCATGGCGCTCGGTGCCTCCGGCTATCTCATCAAGCAAATCGCCGCCCAGGTGCTGCCGGAGGCCATCCGCCGTGTGCATCAGGGCAAAAAGTGCCTCAGCCCCACCATCGCCGAGCGCCGCAAGCATCACCGCCAGCGTGCTCATGAGCGTGGCGAGCTGTGCACCAGCAGGACCACCCCCGCTTTGACCTCGCGCGAGGTGGAGGTTCTCCAGCTCATCGCCGAAGGCCGGGCGAACAAGGAAAGCGCCCAAGAGCTGCACATCAGCGTCAAAACCATCGAAAAGCATCGGCAGAGCCTCATGGACAAGCTCAACATCCACGACACCGCCGGTCTCACGCGTCACGCCATCGCCACTGGCATCATCGAGAGCAGCGTGCAGGTCACCATCCTGTGATGGTTTTGGGGTCATCACCCCATGGCAGTCTGTCCGAGACGGGGCGAGGATCGCTCCTCACCATGAAACTCACCTCCACCATCACCGCCGCCCTCGTTCTCTCGATCCTCGTCATCGTCAGTTGCAACAAGGAAAAGTCCTCCATTAACGCCAAAGCCGAGGCCACCAAAGATGCCATCGACAAGGAAAAGCGCGCCGTGAACACCGCCGCCGCGAACGCCACCCAGCAAACCGATCACAATGCCGCCGTGGACAAGGCCAATATCGAGGCCGCCAAGGAAATCGCCCAGGCACAGCTCGATGCGGACAAAAAGAAGGCCGACGCCGAGGCTGCAGCCGCCAAGGCCAAGATTGACGCCGCCGCCAAGTAATCCGCCGCCGCCCCACTGATCATGAACATTCTCCTCGTCCTCATCATTCTGCTGCTGCTCGGCGGTGGCGGCTATGGCTTCCGCACCGGCAATCACTACCTCGGCGGCGCTGCTTCGATCATCGTGCTCATCCTCGTCATCCTGCTGCTGACGGGGAGGATTTGACCTCCCTCAGGAGAGCCAAATCCGCCATGTAGAGCATCCTGCGCAAGAGCGCGATGCCTTCCCTGGTCATGCGCCCTTTGCGCCAGGGCTTATGCATGAAGAGAGGCGAGGAGTTGGAGCCTGAAGGCGGGGTCAAGGGCAGCGCGGCGGCGTTTGCGGCGCAGGCTGAGTTTGCTGGGGTGTTCACGCAGCACCTTGACCGCCAGCTCCCGCAGCAGGGAGAAGTTGTGCGCGGCTCTCAGGTCGCGCACCTGGCAGTGATCCTCCCCAAAGGTCACGTCCAGCACCCAGTGACAGCGGTTCTCCACGCTCCAGTCGCCGCGCACCAGCGCGGCGAAGCGCTGGATGTCTCCCTGGAAGCTGCACAGGAAGTAATGTCCTCCCTCAGCGGCGGCACCTCCCGCGACGCGCTGTCGCCAAAGGCGGCTTGCACGGCTGCCAGCGCGCCTTTCTGGTTGGCCTTCAGCGAGAGCACGTAGTCCGCCCCGGCCTCATGGATCTGCTCGGCGATGGCGGTCTGGGTGCCGATGGCATCAATGGTCACGGTGCAGCCTTGCAGCTCCAGGGCGGCCAGCAGCCGCGGGATGGCCTCGATCTCGTTGCTCTTTTCCGCGCACAAGACCTGCCCGGCGCTCAAGGAACGCTCATCCACCCAGGCGCGCAGCAGATGCACCAGGTGCCTTCCTGACCCGGCGTCATGGGTGCCGCGCAGAGTCTTGCCATCGATGGCCACATGCCGTCCCTCCAGCGGGCCGCACCAGCGGCCAAACAACTCCAGCACCGCCTGCGGCCGCAGCATCATGAAGACGTTGCGGAACACGTCATGGGAGGGGGCTCCGTGCTCAAGAGCCATGAAGCCGCGCAGCCAGGGCAGCTGCGTCTGGGCGAAGTCCTCCATGTCGGTGAAGCTGTCCCCGTCGCAGAGGATGGTGCAGAAGGCACAGACCAGCACCTCATCGAGACGATGAAGAACCTTGCCGGGCTGACGCGTGTCTGGCATACGGCCAAAGGCTTCACGCAGACGACTCATGACGCCAAGCTCTTCTTGACCGATGACGACAACAGGGGCGGGCTGAGGATGGGCTTCCATCGGCAACCTGATCAGCTTCTTGGCTCATTTGTACAGCAGCTTCTTCATCCCCGCCTTTTATAGCCTCCATACTTTCACCGTCCATTCATGCGTAAGCCCTGCCTTTGCGACACACGCTGGCGCCTGACTGGGCCAGGGCGGGCGTCAGTCCGGCGAAGGCCGCGACATCACGCGCCCGGGCAAATGCGCTGATCTGCGGTATCTCCGCCAGGATGGTCACAGCGACCCTGAAGCCCACACCATCAATGCTGCACAGCAGGCGCACGCTTCTCTCCAGCGCCGAGTGCTTGAGCACATGCGCCTGGATGTCGTTGTCCAGCTGGAGGATCTCGCCCTTGAGGATCTTGATCTGGCGCTGGAGCGAGGCGGCGACGATCTTGCTGAGGCTCTTCTCCTGACGGTTGCGCTCGGCCTGCAGGCTGTCCATGACCTGGGCACGCCGGCGGACCAGCGCCTGCAGATCAGCAACCGCCTGGGCAGGCGGCAGCCAGGGCTTGAGCTCATCGCTGGCCTTGAGGAACGCGGCGATGATGGCCGCATCGGTGGCGTCGGTTTTGACACGACGACCCTGGCTGCGTGCATAGTTTTTGACGCGCAGGGCATTGATGAGGAACACACGGTGGCCTTGAGCGTGCAGGTGCCAGAGCAGCAGGGCGCCATAGGGGCCGGTGGACTCAAGTCCGGCGCAGGTCTGGGTGGCGTGGTGCTTGGCCAGCCAGGCGTCGAGCTGGGCGAAGCCATCGTCGTTGTTGGGGAACTTGGCACTGTGGGCGCGGCCCTCAGGCATGCAGAGATGCACATCGAGGGTGAGCTTGCTGACATCAATGCCGAGGCGTGGCAAAGAGGCCGATGAAGAGGAGGAGTTCATGGCGGATATGGGCAGGAGTTCGAGTTGGCTTGGGCGGAGCGGACGAGGCGGTGGGAAGAACCGGCGCGAGTTCGAGCTTGTCTGCGGGCTGCCATGGGGGAGAATGGGCCCTGGATATGGTTCGGCTTCAGGCCGGGCATGGGACAGACACCCGCGCCAATCTCGATCCAGGATCGTGAGTCCTGCGCCGGAGGGCGGTCTGCGGGTGTCTGCTCCCACTTCCGAGTCCGAGAGCCATCGCTAACGCGATGGCTTCATCTCTTCAAGGAGAGTGAAAGTCTGAGACAAGCCGGAGGCATGCCTTTGTCAGACAATCAATGACCGCTCCTGTTTCGCTTGGATGTGGCCTGGTAAAACCTCAACCCGTCACGCCATATCCAACAGGCTTATGATGGTTCAAGTTTAGGCAGCCTGTTCACGATCTTCATCGTCTCCAGGCTCATGGTGATGGCGCAGAGGAGCATCTCCAGGGGATACTTGGTGTTGTTCATCGTTTCGGTGGCCCAGAGGTTGGCGTCGTTGGTGATGCCGGTGTCTTTGCTGACACTCTGGCCTTACATGACCCATTCGAGGGCGGGTTTGCCGTTGACGATGTAGGTGTATGCTCGGGCGCCCCGCGCTCCGCCACGGCGGCTGCCAGCACACGCACCACGTCGCTGGCCTCCATTCTTAGCTCGACTTCCAGGGCCACGTTCTCGCGCGTGAACTCGTCGCAGATGGGCAGCCATTTGAGCCGCCTGCCATCCTCCGTCTGATCGAACACGAAGTCGTAGCTCCACACTTCATTCATGCGCGTGGCGCTGCGGCACGCGCAGCACCTCCTGCCTCCATAGGCGTGCCACGCGCTTGATGTTCACCCTCATTCCCTGCCTGCGCAGGTGCGCCGTCGCCATCCGGCAGCCTCGTCTCGGGTGCTCCAGGGCATATCGGCGCAGCTCCGCCACGAGCTTCGCGTCCCTGGCGGGCCGCCGGGCTGCGTAGCGCTGCGTGGAGCGCGGTTGATCGATGACTCTGCAGGCCCGGCGCTGCGACACCCGGAGCTTCCGCTCCAGGTGCGCGACAGCCTCGCGTTTGCGCGCCGGGCTCACCACTTTCCCTCCACAAGCTCCTTGAGCATCGCGTTGTCCAGAGCCTGGTCAGCCACCAGCTTCTTGAGCCTGCCGTTCTCTTTCTCAAGCTCCCTGAGGCGCTTGACCGTGTTGTGGTCAGCGCCTCCAAATTGCTCCTTCCACCGGTGGTGGGTCGGCACGCTCACGCCGATCCGGCGTGCTGCGATCTCGGCGGCCTTGCCTCCTGCGATGAGCCCTGCGGCCTCCCAGAGCTTCTTGATGATCTCTTCATCGGTGTGTCTCTTGCGTTTCATGGTGGCGACCTCGATGGCGAGGCGCTTGGCATCGGTGGTGGCGGGGTATCGCAGTTCGTGGGCGAAGGTCTCGACGATGTCTTCGTTGCTCTTGTCGCGCTTTTTGCCGACCTCGGCATCGGAGCAGACGGCGAAGCTGTGGAGGGGCAGGCCGCTTTCCTGCGTCCACTCGTTGAAGGTCTGCGAAAGCAGGTTCAACGAGTGCACGAGGAAGAGGACGAGCTTGCTTTTGCCCGCGATCTCCTCGGCGATCTTCAGGGAGGTGAAAGTCTTGCAGGTGCCGCAGGCCATGATGAGCTTGCCACGATCCGAGGACTGGAAGCCGAGGCCGACTTTGGCCTTGGCGCTGGTTTGAGGTGGGCGGAGATGCTTCCTGGGCTTGAGCGTCGGGGGCTTGCTGGGCAGGTATTTGGCCCAATCAATCTGGGAGTTCTCCAGGTCTTGAAGGTCGATCTTGAGGACGGGCGGCTGCTGCTTGAGCAGGGCGTCTTCGGCGTGCTCGCTCCAGTCTTCGTGGTGGCGACGATAAGGCACTGGATGAAGGGCTTCCTGCCGGAGGCGGTGAAGAAGCCGTCGATGTCCCGCCGCATGATGCGGTGGTGCTCGTCGTAGCATTTGCACAGGATGGCGTGGATCTCCTCCGTGTCGCGTGTTTAGGTGACGAGGTAGATGCCGGTGTCTTTGGCGGAGATGCCGTATTCCGGCGCGCCGATCTCCTTGGCCCAATCGGCGAAGAGCCACACGGCGGAGCAGATGTCGGCGCAGCTGGCCTCGCAGCGGAAGTAGGTGCGGATGAGTTCGTCGAAGCAGCTGCCTTTTTCGCGCCCGGTCTGGGAGGTGGCGCGTTATTTGGCGAGGATGCTCTGGAGGGCGTGGCGGGCCTCGGTTTACCAGGCGGCGAAGACGGTGGTAAGCGGGAGTGCCTGTATTTTAGAGGCGTAAGATTTCGAAATTTGGGGCGATGACCCCATGGCGTCCGGGTCCGGGTAGCGCCTATTGCATGGGGCATGAAACCCCAACTCACCCACACACGAAATAGCTTTCCGGGAAAGACCTGCCTCGAAATGGCCGCACTCCTTCAGGACCGATTGGCAGATTCCATCGACCTCATGATGCAGGCGAAGCAGGCGCACTGGAATGTGAAAGGGCCGAACTCCATCACCCTGCACCAGCTATTCGACAATGTTTACACTGAAACCGGCGAGCACGTCGATATGATGGCGGAACGTATCGTGCAGCCCGGTGGAGTGCCGCGGGGCACCGTGCGGGTTGCGGCGGAAAAATCCACGCTGCCGGAATACCCATCGGATATCTCCAGCCGCCGCGAACATGTCGCGGAGCTTGCCCACGCGATCGCCTTTTATGGCGAGCAGGTGCGCAAGGCGATCGAAACGTCCAACCGGCTCCAAGATGCCGATAAAGGCGATGTTTTCACCGAAGTCTCCCGCCGTGCCGACAGCAGCCTGCGGATCGTCGAGGCGCATGAACAAGCAGAACATTGATCTCACCATGAAAGCTCTCGTTTATCACGGCCCCGGCTCGAAAAGCCTCCAGGACATGCCAAAGCCCGCTTTGCGGGATGCTACGGACGCCATTGTGCGCATCACGAAGACCACCATCTGCGGCACCGATTTGCACATTCTCAAAGGGGACGTGCCAAGCGTCACCAAGGGCCGTATCCTCGGCCATGAGGGCACCGGAGTCGTCGAGGAGATCGGCAGCAGCGTCACCCGCTTTCATGTAGGCGACCGCGTGATCATCTCCTGCATCACTGCCTGCGGAAAATGCGAGAACTGCCGCGGCGGCATGTGCTCCCACTGCGAGCACGGCGGCTGGATCCTCGGCAACACGATTGACGGCACGCAGGCGGAGCATGTGCGCATCCCCTGGGCGGACACGAGCCTGCACGCCATCCCGGCCAACGCCGATGAGGAGTCCATGGTCATGCTCAGTGACATTCTGCCCACCGGCTATGAATGCGGCGTGCTAAATGGCTGCGTGAAGCCCGGCGACACCGTCGCCATCGTCGGCGCTGGCCCCATCGGGCTAGCTGCGCTGCTCACGGCCCGTTTTTACGCCCCGTCGGACATCATCATGATCGACGTAAATGAAGGACGCCTCGATTTCGCCAAAAAACTCGGGGCTACGATGCTGATAGACTCCAGCTATAGGCATGTCGTTGAGAAAGCCATGATGATGACCCATGAAAGGGGAGTGGACGTCGCCATCGAGGCTGTGGGAGTGCCGGAGACTTTTGAACTGTGCCAGGCCATCATCGCATCAGGCGGCCATATCGCGAATGTCGGCGTGCATAGCGAAAGCGTGCCTTTGCACTTGGAGACGCTGTGGTTGAGAAACATCACCATCACAACCCGCCTCGTGGATGCCGTGACGACCCCGCTTCTGCTCAAAACCGTGATGTCCGGCAAACTGGATCCCAAGCAGCTCATCACCCATCGCTTTGCCCTTCATGAGGCGATGTCCGCCTACGAGACGTTTGGCAACGCGGCCCGCGAGCATGCGCTGAAGGTCATTCTGACCAGCGAATAAGCCTGGGGAATCCACCCCATGGTGCGGAAAGCGAGACAGAGCGAGGCTCACCCCCATGAAACCTCACTGCACCTCTCCACCTCTGCTCCTGGTCACCGCTTTTGCCGTTCTCGGCCTCGCCTCGTGCGTCGTCCCCGGCAGCTACGGCAGCCGAGGCTACTCCACCTACAGCAGCGGCGGCGTTTACAGAGCGTTGCCTCCCGGCTACGCCGGAAACGCCTATTATCACGGCAACCGGTACTACTCCGGCGGCCGCTATGAAACTGGCTCCTTTAATTACCAAGGCCGCCGCTACGATAACCGCTACCTGCAAGGCAATGGCTCCTACCTCTATGGCGGCCAGCACCAGCACCACCCAGGTAGCAACTCGTCCTCACGGCACGCCTCCCGTGCCTCCATCACCCCAAGTCGCGGGAGTAGCGCTGGCTTCTTTCCGGGCACCGGCCTGTCATGGCCCCAATGAATCCGCTCACCCTCCAGAAGCGCACCTTATCTGTCGCGCCGCTGCGTCCTCCCGTGCGCACCGTCTCCGCGACCACGCCTGTGCTCAAGCATCCAGATCACATCCTCTTCCCCACATCCAATCGTGACCGTTATGGCCATGTGATAACAACGGAGCCTTCATAAATAAGGCAGCATCAAAGAGCATTCACCTCGTCTCCTGCTGGTAAAACAGCCACGCTCAGAGACGAAAAGGGCAAAGCCTCGACGACCACCAGCACATCAGGTACCAAGACGACCTTCCAAGATGCCGATGGAAGGATGACGGGAACAGCCACACAATCAAGCGCCGGCAAAACTATCTTCCGGGATGCCCAACGAAGAATGACCGGGACTTCAAGCACCAGCGGAACGAAAACCACCTGCCGAGATGCACAGGGAAGAATTACCGGGACATCCTCCAGCTCATCCTCTGGAGTGACCAAGTGCCGCGATTCATCAGGGCGAATCACGGGCACCAGCACCATCGGGGACAACACCATCACTTTTCGGCACGCTTCTGGACGACTCACAGGAACAGCGACCGTGAAGAAGTGGCCTGATTCGATCACCTGAATTACTCCAACACGGTCCATGATGATCGCACCGCCTGGCGGGTTCTCGGGTCGATCAACCCGACTTCCTCCAAAGTCCAGTTCATACGCCCGAAATTGCACGGAGCGCTGGTGATCACGATCTTGTCCAGGCTGTTGTCTCCACCACGGGCGTGAGAAAGCAGGTGATCATACTGCAACCACATAGCCTGAAATGCGGCATGCTGGTCGATGTTCCTCGATCCCCATGAAAGTGCCTGGGGATACGCCTTTTTGATGCGCTCTCGGATCTCCTTGCGGATGAGTGGTATGCCACAGAAACGGCAGTGGAACCCCTCACGCTCATGGAGGGCATTCTTTTCCGCAGGGCTGGGCATACAGAGCTTCACCAGGTGCTCTTGGGGAAAAGGCTGGGCGGCGCATTCTCAACGGGCCTATATTGAACATACGGGCTGTTGCCACCCCAGAGGGATTCCGTCCATTCACGAATAGCAGGGAGGTCAGCACCCCGGATCATTTCATGGGCTAGATTTGGATTGCCAGCGAGGTGTGCCTGGACCGCAGACTCCAACAGGCGTTCTGCCTCGCCGTTTTCGGCTATGGGATCTCGGAGAAAGGTGCGGAAGCTGGGGGTCATGCGTCTTGGTCTAGGCAGTCAGGGAAGGGCAAGTTTACGCCCCAAAAAAATCACGCCAGCAGTTCCGCCTTGCGGTCGTGACGCGGACGACGGACGTGGCTGTATGTATCGAGGATGAGGCCAGCTTTATCGATGTGGAGGCCATGGTACCAATATGGTTCACGCGAGGATGTTGGCGGCTGCCCTGTCGTCTTCCTGCTCGATCACTTCGGAATACGTTTTCAAGATCAATAAGCCACCATCTTTATGTCCCTGCCATCGACTGATACGCTTGACGGCAATTCCTTTCTTGAGGGCCTCTATGATGAACATCCGCCGGAATGAGCGGGCTGAAAAGGCGGGCAGCTTGAGATTCCTGCATGCCGTGGCGAGCGCTTTCTTGGGATCGCCGATCTTGAAAACTTTATCCGATGCGGATGCATAGGGATTCTCCGCCCTGAGCCTATCAAGCAGCTCTCGCAGTCTGGCAAAGAGGGGAATTTTGAATGAGGTCTGCGTTTTGACCCGGAACAGCTTGATGGTTTCGTCCTTGAAGTTGATATGCCCCCACTTGAGGCCGGATGCCTCAGCCTGCCCTGCCCATGAACCCCAGGGCATCCGCTGAATTATCCGCAAGGTCCTGAAGGGCTGCGCACGAACCTCTTTCAGTATGGCGTCAAACTTCTCAGGTGTGGGCGCGTTTCGGATCACCTGCGGGCGGCGCATCGCCTTGACCAGGCGCTTATCCATCGGTGACTTCTGGAGTTTGCGGTTGGCTGTCGCGAATTCAAGGAAGGCCAGCAACCACTGCCGGGCGTGATTGTAGGCTGCCACCTTGCCATTCCATTGGCTCAGCCATTTGGAGCACTGGCTGTGATCCACCTTGGCAAGAACCTGATGCGCTCCACCGGGCCAGTTCGCGCACACATGGTCCGTGAGCTGGCGGTAGCGTTTCAGGGTTTTCGGGGCTCCGGTCCTTTCTGCCAGGAACTCCTTCATGTGGACGTCGCGGTAGGTTTTGTGCGCATCTGGAGCGGCGTGCTCCTGTTCGCCCAGGAAGTCGCCGCAGCTTACGTTTGGCGACTTCGATGGTGTCTGTTTCTCAATGCTCCGCCGGATCAACTTGCCAGAGCGTAGCACGAAGGCATCATAAACACCGCTGCTGCGGTAGCGATACAAGCATGGTGCCACCCGAATCCACTGTCCCTTTTGATCTCTGTTCTTCCCTGCCGACGTCCCGGGGAGATTATGAATAAACAAAATCAGCATCAACAGGGTTTTGGGCATCCTGAAAAACGCCTCAAAATACTCATTATCAACGAAACGCGCACGGATAGCTCAGTGGTAGAGCGGCTCGCTTACACCGAGTTGGTCGGGGGTTCGAATCCCTCTCCGTGTACCACTGTCGGCCCGGCACGCAGCGACCTCTCCATGGAGGGCTGTCGTTTCGTTTGCGGCAAGCTCGCCGCTATGATCATCGTTTGCAGCCTGCATGCTCCGGTTTTTCAGCCTCTCCCTGGCGCTCACCCTGGCCGTTTCCGCCGCCGCGCCGCCTAACATCGTTTTCTTCCTCGTCGACGACCTCGGCCAGCGCGACCTCGGCTGCTACGGCAGCAGCTTTTACGAGACGCCAAACGTGGACCGCCTGGCCCGTGAAGGCGCCCTTTTCACCAACGCCTACGCGGCCTGCCCGGTCTGCTCGCCCACCCGTGCCGCCGTGCAGACCGGACGCTGGCCGCAGCGCACCGGCATCACCGACTACATCGGGGCGCCGCTGAAGCCCGGGTTGTGGAAACGCAACACGCGTCTGCTGCCCGCGCCCTACCAGGATCGCCTTGCCCATGAGGAGGTGACCCTGGCTGAACTTCTGAAGGGCGCGGGCTACGCCACCTTCTTCGCCGGCAAATGGCATCTCGGCCCCGAAGGCTTCTGGCCGGAGGACCAGGGCTACGATTTCAACCTCGGCGGCGTGGATCGCGGCGGTCCCTATGGACGCGGCAAATACTTCACGCCCTATGACAACCCGCGCCTGCCGGACGGCCCGCCCGGCGAGCACCTGCCGGACCGGCTCGCCACGGAAGCCTGCAAGTTCATCGAATCCAAACGCCACAGCCCCTTCTTCGCCTTCTTCTCCTTCTACGATGTACACACGCCGCTCCAGGCGCGTCCGGACCTCCAGGCCAAGTATGAGGCCAAGCGCCAGAAGCTCGGCCTGTCAGCCCAATGGGGCCGCGAAGAACCCCGCGATGTGCGTCTGGTTCAGGAGCACGCCGTTTATGCAGGCATGGTCGAGGCCATGGACCAGGCGGTTGGCAGGGTGCTCGCCAAGCTGGACGAGCTGAAGCTGGCGGACAACACGCTGGTCCTTTTCACCTCCGACAACGGCGGCCTGAGCACCAGCGAAGGATCCCCCACCTCCAACCTTCCCCTGCGCGGCGGCAAGGGCTGGCTTTACGAAGGCGGCATCCGCGAACCCCTGCTGATCCGCTGGCCCGCCGTGGTCAAGGCCGGCCAGAAGCTCGACACCCCGGTTTGCAGCGTGGACTACTTCGCCACCTTCAAGGACCTGGCCTCGGCCCCGACACCAGCCAGGACCGACGGCCGCAGCCTCAGGCCCGTGCTTGAGGGCACCGGCTCCCTGCCCGCCGACCGGCCGCTTTTCTGGCACTATCCGCATTACGGCAACCAGGGCGGCGCTCCCGGAGCCGCCATCCGCAAGGGCGACTGGAAACTGGTCGTGTGGTTTGAAAAACCCGACGCCCCGGAGCTCTACAACCTCGCCCAGGACATCGGGGAAACCCGCAACCTCGCCGGTCTGGAACCCGGCAGGGTCAGGGAGCTGCGTGCCGAACTGGAAGCGTGGCAAAAGGATGTCGGCGCGCTCATGCCCTCCGCCAACCCCGCCTTTGACCCCGCCCAGCCCGACGGACGCGCCGCCCCGTCGGTGGCACAGGCCGGGCAGCGGGCGAAAAAGAAGGCGGCCGGCAAGGCCAGGCCCTGAGATTTCGCGCCCTGCATTTCCCGTTGCAGGAAAGGACTCGCGTGCCACTGTCGCGGCCCCTTTCCCCCAACCCTCATGGCCCTCATCGTCCAGAAATATGGCGGCACCTCCGTCGGCAACCCCGAGCGCATCCGCAACTGCGCCCGCCGCATCCTGGAAACCCAGCGCGCCGGAAACCAGGTCGTCGCCGTGGTTTCCGCCATGTCCGGCGTGACCGACAGCCTCATCAAGCTGGCCCGTGAGGTCTCCCCCGAGCAGGACCCCAGCGAGCGCGAGATGGACGTGCTGCTGGCCACGGGCGAGCAGACCACCATCGCCCTCACCGCCATGGCCATCAACGCCCTCGGCGGCAAGGCCGTCTCCCTCACCGGAGCTCAGGCGGGCATCTCCACCGACCGCGTTCACACCAAGGCGCGCATCGTCAACATCACCCCGGACGCCGTCCGCAAGATGCTTGACGAAGGCAACATCGTCATGCTCGCCGGCTTCCAGGGCGAGACCGCCAGCGGTGAAATCACCACCCTTGGACGCGGCGGCAGCGACCTCACCGCCATCGCCATGGCCGCCGCCATCAAGGCCGACATCTGCCAGATCTACACCGACGTCGACGGCGTCTACACCTGCGACCCCCGCGTCGTGAAGTGCGCGACCAAGATCCAGGAGATCAGCTACGACGAAATGCTCGAGATGGCCTCCAGCGGCAGCAAGGTCATGCAGAGCCGCAGCGTCGAGTTCGCCAAGAAGTTCGGCGTCCGTTTCGAAGTCCGCAACAGCATGAACCAAAACCCCGGCACCATCGTGAAAGAAGAAACCCCCGGCATGGAATCCGTCGTCGTCCGCGGCGTCAGCCTCGAACGCAATCAGGCCAAGGTCACCATCGACGACGTGCCCGACCGCCCCGGCATCTCCTCCTCCATCTTCGGCGCCATCGCCGGCGCCAACATCATGGTGGACATGATCGTTCAGAACGTCTCCACCGAAGGTGTGACCGACATCAGCTTCACCCTCAGCGCCGCCGACCTGCCCAAGGCCGAGACCGCCCTCAACGCCATCCTGCCCAGCCTCGGTGACAAGGTCACCCTGCGGACTGAAAGCGGCATCGCCAAGCTCAGCGTCGTCGGCATCGGCATGCGCAGCCACAGCGGCGTCGCCGCCAAGATGTTCAAGGCCCTCGCCGACGTCAGCGTGAACATCCTCATGATCTCCACCAGCGAGATCAAGACCGCTGTCATCGTCCAGGAATCCGACATCGAAACCGCCGCCCGCGCCGTTCACACGGCCTTCGGCCTCGACGCCGCCTGACGCTGCGGATCGATTGTCCGCCAGTCTCCGCTCCCCGCGCCAGCGCCGGGGCGCGAATTTCCAAATCCGCAGCAGTTTGGTTCGCTCAGGCAGAGCGAAAGTCACTCGCATGCGCTTGCCTGGGATGAAGGACCTGGGGGTCATAGCACCTGAAAAAGCACCCCGGGTTTCTTCCCGCGATCTGAGAAGCTGCGAAGTCGGAACCCCCAGCCCCCAGGAGGTCCTCAAATTCAGGTCTGAGGCCAGCACTGAAGCATCAAGGTGAGAAAGGGTTTTGCGACCGGCTTCACCAGAGGGTCAAGATGAACAGGTCTGAAAATCCTGTGGATCCTGCAAATCCTGTCCATCCTGTCACTGAGGGCCTGAGATACCCTCATGGGCCAACTTGATGCATAAGCCCTGATCGGTTGCTCATTTCCTCCCGGTTCCCCGCAAGCCTGGCGGTTTTGCCCCGTTTCATGCGCCCAATGAAACCTCTTGTCCTTGTTCTCCTGGCCCTGGTGCCGGCCGCTCTGGCCGCCGACCTCAAGCCCCTGATGGCCGTGCCCGACCAGGTCGTGCTTCAGGATGACTTCTCCAAGCCCGGCCTACTGAACAAGCAGCAGTGGACACCGCGCCAGGGCACGCAGTGGAAAATCGCTGAGGGAGTCGTGCGTGGCTCCCCATCCACCCCCGAATACCAGGCCAAAAAAAAGGATCACAAGGGGTATGAGCCCCGCCTTTCCTCTCCTGCCACCCCCGCCCAGTTCATCGCCCAATTCTCGATCAGGTTCTCCGGCGGCACCGATACGGCCATCGTGCCCTTTATCGAGTTCGGCCATCACGTCTGCCGGCTTCACCTCACCAGGGATGGCACCGAAGTACTTGCCGACGGCGAGTCGGTGAAGGTCGCCGAGTCCAGGGAGCTGAAATACGAGCCCGGCCGCTGGTATCATGTGCTGGCCGAACTGAAGGGCGAGGAGGTGGTCATCCAGTTCGAAGGCGGCCCTGTCCTTCACGCCAGCCATCCATGCTTTGCCAGGTCCGCGCCCGGCGGAGGCAGCGGCCTCGGCCTTGCCGGCCCCAAGGATGGCGTCGCCGAACTCGACAACGTCACCCTCTGGACCATCAAGCCCGATCCGCAGCCCGCCTGGGCGGCGAAGCGCGACACCCTGCCCCGCTTCACCCACGTCCAGGCCGCCACGAAGAAAAAGACCCACTAACCAACTTTATGACTCTGCAAAACCGCCGCAGCTTTCTGAAGACCACCACCCTCGGCGGCCTCGGCGCCCCAGGCATCCTCCGCTCCCGGGCCGCCGGCCAGAAAATCCGGATCGCCTGCGTCGGCATCGGCCAGATGGGCGGCGGCGCCGTACAGGCCTCGCTGCAGGAGGAGATCGTCGCCTTCTGCGATGTGGACTGGCGCGACCTCGGTCCGCGCAGCGCCGGAGGGCTCGCGCAGAAGCATTCCAGGGTGCCGCGCTTCACCGACTTCCGCGAGATGCTCGACAAGAAGGGATCCGAGATCGACGCCGTGCTCGTCTCCACGCCCGACCACACACATTTTGCCATCGCCATGGCCGCCCTGGAGGCCGGCAAGCACCTCTTTGTGCAGAAGCCGCTCGCGCATAACATCTGGCAGGTGCGCACGCTGCAGAAGGCAGCGAAAAAATACGGCGTGCAGACGGTCATGGGCAACCAGGGCCACTGCTGGGAAGGCATCCGGCTGGTGCGTGAATGGTTCGAGGCCGGAGTGCTGGGGGAGGTGCGCGAGGTTCACTGCTGGACCGATCGTCCGTTCGGCCATGCCGGATTTCTCGACCCGCAACCCGCGGTCGCGCCCTCTTCGGAACCCGTTCCTGAAGGCGTGAACTGGAACCTCTGGCAGGGCCCTGTGGCGGCGGATGACTACTCCTCGCAATACCTGCCGCAGCGCTGGCGCGGCTGGTGGAACTACGGCTGCGGCGGCCTGGGTGACATCGGCTGCCACTGCCTCGACGCCCCTTTCTGGGCGCTGCAGCTTGGCATGCCGGAAAAGGTGGAGGTGATACAGCAGAAGCCCGGCGTGCTGAAAACCTACACCGCACCGCAGTCGCACATCGTCTTCCACTTTGCCGCCCGCGGCAGTCTTCCCGCCGTCCAGATTCACTGGTATGAAGGCGGGCTCAAACCCGAGCCCCTGACCGGCATGACCAAGGAGCTGCCGACCAACGGCATGATCATGAAGGGCAGCCGGGAGACGCTTTTCTCCGATGGCATGCGCGTGCAGAGCCCGCAGCTCTGGCCGCGTGAACGCATGACACCGCTGGTGGAGGTGCTGCGCCGCAGGCCCCTGCCCCGTTCCAAGGCCGGGGAACCCATCGGCGAGCTCTTCGCGGCGATCCGCGGCGAGATCCCGCATGCAGGATCGCACTTCGACTACGCCTGCCCGCTGACCGAGCTGGTGAACGTCGGCGTGCTCGCCATCCGCAGCGGCAAGACCATCGAATGGGACAGCGCCGCCATGAAGGTGAAAAACGGACCTGAGTTCGACGCCTGGATCAGGGAGCCTGTGCGTGACGGCTGGAGCTACGGCGAGGACCTCTGGAAGGCATGACTCCCATGCTGCGACGGATCACCCTCCTGCTGTTCCTCTGGACCCTGACTCAAACCGCGTCCGGGGCACGGCCTAACGTCTTGTTCATCGCCATTGACGACCTGGCAAACGCCCTCGGCTGCCAGGGGGCCCCGGGCGCCCGCACCCCGCACATGGACCGCCTGGCGACGCAGGGCGTGCGCTTTGACCGCGCCTATAACCAGATCCCGCTCTGCAATCCAAGCCGCGCCTCCGTGCTCACCGGACGCCGTCCTGACATCACCCAGGTGTATGATCTGGAACGCCATTTTCGCGAGACGCTGCCGGACACGATCACCCTGCCGCAGCTGTTCCGGCAAAACGGCTGGTTCACCGCCCGTGTCGGCAAGATCTACCACTACGATGTCCCCAAGGGCATCGGCACCGACGGCCTCGATGACGCAGCCTCGTGGCAGCAGGTGGTGAACCCCAGGGGCCGAGATGTGCAGGATGAGGCCCTCATCTTCAATCCCACGCCGCAGAAGCCGGTCAGCGCCGCGCTGAGCTGGCTGGCCGCCGATGGCGGCGACGATGAGCAGACTGACGGCATGATTGCATCCGAGGCTGTCCGGCTCATGGAGAAGCACCGCGACAAACCCTTCTTCCTCGGCGTGGGATTCTTTCGTCCCCACACCCCCTTCGTCGCGCCGAGGCGCTACTTTGACCTGCATCGAATGGAATCCATCCGCCTTCCTGAAGCACCGGCGGACGACCGTCAGGACATCCCCGCCGCCGCCCTTGCCCACAACAACCCCACGCCGAACTACGGCCTGGACGAACTCACCTGCCGGAAGGCCCTGCAGGCCTATCGCGCCAGCGTCTCCTTTGTGGACGCCCAGGTCGGCAGGCTGCTGCATGCGCTGGAGCGCCTGGGCCTTGCCCAACAAACAATCATCGTGCTCTGGAGCGACCACGGCTACCACCTCGGCGAACACGGCGGCGTCTGGCAGAAGCGCACCCTGTTTGAGGAAAGCGCACGCGCGCCGCTCATCGTCCATGCGCCCGGCCTGGCCGGCAACGGCCGCCCCTGCCCCCGGATCGTTGAGTTCGTCGACATCTACCCCACCCTTGCGGATCTCGCCGCCATCCGCCCCCCGCCGGGCCTGGACGGCCGCAGCCTGCGCCCGCTTCTGGAAAATCCGGAGCAAGAGTGGGACGGCGCCGCCATCACCCAGATCCTCCGCCCTGCCGACGGCCGCCTTCCGGAACCCGTCATGGGCCGCAGCATCCGCACGGAACGCTGGCGCTTCACGGAGTGGAACGGCGGAAAGGCCGGGATTGAGCTTTACGATCATCAGCATGACCCTCACGAGTTTCACAACCTCGCCCTTCAGCCCCCGCCGGAGGCCGTGGACGTGATGGAAAAGCTTCGCCTCCGTCTGAACCTGGCGGCACTCCCCGGCCCGCCCGCCACCCCTGTCGATCCCAAACGCCTCTGAGCCTCCCCCATGCTTCGTCGCCTAACTTATTTTGCCATCTCATCAGCCCTCGTCGTCCGGGCCGTCGCAGGGACGCCCGTCGCCGCCTTTCTAGACCGTCACTGCACGGAGTGCCATGACGCCGACGTGAAAAAGGGCGGGCTCGACCTGACGGGCCTGGACTTCGACCTCAAGGATCCCGCCCGTTTCAAGACCTGGAGGCAGGTCTTCGAGCGTGTGCGCGACGGCGAGATGCCGCCCAAAAAGAAGCCGCAGCCCGAACAGGCTGTGAAGGATGCCTTTCTTGCCGCCCTCAAGGCCCCTCTGCTCCAGGCGGACTCCGAGGACATCGCCGCGAACGGCCGTGTCCGCAGCCGTCGGCTCACCCGGGTGGAATACGAGCACACGCTGCATGACCTGCTCGGCATCGACATCCCCCTGAAGTCCCTGCTTCCCGAAGACCGGCCCTCCCACGGCTTTGAAACAGTCGCCGACGGCCAGCAGCTCTCCCATCACCAGCTCGCCCGTTATCTTGACGTGGCCGACCAGGCCCTTGCAAACGCCTTCAGGCGCGCCCTGGAGGGCGACTCAAGCTACTCCAAGCATCACACGCCCGAGATGCTCATCAAGAACCGCGGCGGCAACTACCGCGGCCCGGAGCTGCGCCAGGGGGAAAGCATCACCTGGCCCATCACACTGCAGTTCTTTGGGCGAACGCCCACCTGGGTGCCGGAAAGCGGCTGGTACCGCATCACCCTGCGCGCTGTTCGTGGCATCAACCCGACATCTGACGGCGCCGTCTGGGGCACGCTGCGATCGGGCGTCTGCGAGTCCAACGCGCCGCTGCTCTCCATGATCGGCCTGGTCGAGGCGACCCCGACGCCGCGCGACCTGACCTTTGATGCCTGGATCGAGGAGGGGCATCGGCTTGAGCTGCGGCCGAACGACGGCACGCACCGGAAGGCGCCCACCGGCGCCAAAGGCGGCAACGTCTCCTTCACGGGCAGAAACCTCGAGAAGGAGGGTTATCCTGGAATCGCCCACAAGGGCATCGACATCAGGCGCATCCACCCGGTGGCGGACCGCCTGGGCGTGCAGAAAAAATTGTTCGGCGATGAAGGGCTCGGGGCGCTGAAGCCCGGCAACCTTCAAGGACTGGTCACGCGCTTTGCCAGGCGCGCCTTCCGCAGGCCTGTCACGGACGAACAGTCCGCACCTTATGTGGACATCGCCGAGAAAGCGCTGGCGGGCGGCGCCACTCTTCAAGAATCCCTGCGCTCGGCGTACCGCGCCATCCTCTGCTCGCCGCGCTTCCTCACCTTCATCGAGGCGCCGGGACCGCTGGATGACCACGCCATCGCCTCGCGCCTCAGCCACGCCCTCTGGTGCTCCATGCCGGACGCCGGGCTGATCCGCCTTGCCGACGAAGGCAGGCTCAGGGATCCGGAGGTGCTGGCCGGGCAGATCGAGCGCATGCTTGATCATGAAAAGTCGCGCCGCTTCATCCACAGCTACACCGACCAGTGGCTGAAGCTGAACCAGATCGACTTCACCACGCCCGACACCCGCCTGTTCCGAGGCTTCGACCCCGTCGTCCAGGAGTCCATGCTGCAGGAGACGCGAACCTATTTTGCCGAATTGCTGCGTGGCGACCTGGATGTCACGCACCTCGTCGCCTCGGGCTTTGCCTTCCTCAACGGCAGGCTGGCGCGTCATTACGCGGTCAGCCCGGGGCTCAAGGCGGGCGAGGGGCTGCAGAAGGTGACCCTGAAGGCCGAGGACCGCCGGGGAGGGCTGGTGACCCAGGGCGCGGTGCTCAAGGTCACCGCCGACGGCACCAGCACCTCGCCGGTGGTCCGCGGCGTGTTCATCAACGAACGCATCCTGGGCAGCCACATTCCACCGCCGCCGCCGGGAGTGCCCGCCATCGAGCCTGACATTCGCGGCGCCACCAGCATCCGGGACCAGCTTGACAGGCACCGCAGCAATGAAAGCTGCTCAAGCTGCCATCAGACCATTGATCCACCGGGCTTCGCGCTGGAAAACTACGACCCTGTCGGCATCTGGCGCAAAGGCTACGGCAGGGACGGACGCGGGGCCGCCGTTGACCCCTCCGGAAGCACGCCCGACGGCGAGGCCTTTGCCGATCTGTCCGGCTGGCAGCAGATTTATTCAAAGCGCCGCGTCCAGCTGGCAAAAGGCTTTGCCTCGCACTTTCTCACCTACGCCACGGGGGCGCCGCCGCGCTTCAGTGACGAGGCCATGCTGGACCGCATCGCCGCGAAGGCCACGGGCCTGCGCTCGCTGCTCCGCGAGGTCATTCTCAGCGGGGCCTTCCTCCGCAAGTAGGCGGCATGCGCGCCCGGCCAGTTCAGCCGCGCCTCTTGATCTGGATGCGCTTGAACCGGGCGTTGCCGTCGAGGCTGATGCTCTGCACCTCGGGATCATCGACGAAC
Organism: Prosthecobacter sp.; assembly: GCA_044341745.1. Lineage (GTDB taxonomy): Bacteria > Verrucomicrobiota > Verrucomicrobiia > Verrucomicrobiales > Verrucomicrobiaceae > Prosthecobacter. The sequence goes on from JBIIRD010000017.1 coordinate 27,261, forward strand.
AAATTATGGATGATGCGTCGGTGGTAGCTGTTCATCGCGGGCAGCGCCTCGGGGCGGCCCGTGAGACGCACGCGTTCCGCCATGGTCTTCGCCTCCTGAACCATCCGATCCTCCTTCATCGTCCGGTAGAAGTCCACGTCCACCCGGATCCTGGGCGCGTCCGGCAGATGCCTCTGCAGCACGCGGTTCACGAGGTACTGGATGTCCTCCATGGTCGCCCCGTGCCTGCCGATCAGCAGCGAGCCGTCCTCCGTCTGCACCTGGAGCGTCGGCCCCTCGGGCCCGTCCTCCTGGTTGATCTTCACGGCAAAGCCGAGGTAGCCGAGCATGGTGTCAAGGATGTGGCTGGCGTGGTCAAGCGGCGTCATGCGGTCACGCTAGTCCGCGAGCGCCCCGGGGCAAATGCGAATTGTCAGGCCATGACGGTGCTTGCGAACCCCCGCCGGGTGTTCTTACCTCCGCTCATGCGCCGCGCGATCTACCCAGGGAGCTTCGACCCCATCACCAACGGACACCTGGACGTCATCCAGCGTGCCGCCGGGATCTTTGACGAGCTTGTGGTTGCCGTGGCCAGGGACAACGCCAAGCAGAGCCTGTTCTCCCTGGACGAACGCGTCGAGCTGCTTCGTGCCGCCACCTCCCACCTGTCCAACCTGCGCGTGCTTCCCTTTGAGGGCCTGCTGGTGGACTTCGCCCGCCAGCAGCAGGCCATTGCCCTCGTGCGCGGCCTGCGCGCGGTGAGCGACTTCGAGTTCGAGTTTCAGCTCGCCCTCATGAACCGGAAGCTGGAGCCCAACCTGGAGACGCTCTTTCTCATGCCCCGAGAGGAGCTGACCTACATCAGCAGCCGCCTGGTGAAGGAAATTGCCCGGCTGGGCGGCAACGTGAACCAGTTTGTGCCGGCTCATGTGGTGACAGCGTTGAAGGAGAAGCACGCCAGGGGCTGATCCATCCCCTCAGCGGTCCTGCTCCTCCCAGCGCGCCAGCAGCCAGAGCACGTCGGCAAGGCGGTTGAGAAAGCGCAGCACATCTTTGTTAGGCACTTCCTGGTCCGTGCCCGCAAGGTCCACCACATGCCGCTCGGCACGCCGGCAGGCCACCCGCGCAAGGTCGGCATGGGCGCCGCTCATGACACCGGCTTCGCCAGGCAGGGCCCAGCCCTTGAACTTCAGAGCCCCGCCCGCCTCCAGCCGGGCCACCCATTCATCCAGCCAGGCAACCTTGTCAGCGCCAAAGGCGGCATGCGTCGCCGCGTATCTCGCCTCCTCCCCGGGAGGGGTCGCCAGCTCCCCCATCAGGGTGATGAGCCAGGGCTGCACCGTCTGGACAAGCTCGCGTGTTTCAGCACGGAGCGCACTGACTCTGAGCGGCCCCAGGGCGGCGTTCAATTCATCCACGGCCCCCAGGGCGTGAACCCGGGGGTGGGACTTGGCTAGGCGGCAGCCGAAAAGGAGATCCGTCTCCCCTTCGTCCCCGCGACGGGTGGCGATGGACATGCTCTACCTTACGCACTCCTGCGAATCCGGGTCTTGTTTATGCTTACTTTTTTCTTCCCAAGGCCGCCCCCGCCTTCCTAGACTGCCATCACCGCGAGAGGCCTTCTTCCATGAAATCACTGCCTGCCATCTGCTGTGTCTTCTTACTGAACACCTCCGTGTCCCTCGAATGCCGGGCGGATGTCGCTGAAACCATCCATCTGGCTGAACGTCCCCGGGTGGCGGTTTACGCCGAGGAGGTCACCATCGACGGCAAGCCGCGGCCGGAACTGGTCCGGGCCCTGTCTGACAATCTCGGCACCGCCCTGCTCAGACGTGGCCAGGTCCGCCTTTTCAGCCTGGAGAGCGCCGCCAGCCAGGATGCCACCGGAGTGCTGGCCTCCGCGAACCCGGCCGTCGGTGCTCTGCGGCTCAACCGGCTGATTGACCAGGGCCTGGATTACATCGTGACCTTCAGCCTCATCGGCATCAACGGACACCATGTCATGACCGTCAAAAAACTGCGCGCCAAAACCCATGAGGTGCTGGAGTCGCGCCAGTTTACCACGGTGGGCCGTGAAACCGGGGCCATGCGGCTCACCGCCCAGATTCTGGAGGTCGTGGATCCTATTCCCTATGGCAGGAGCAAGGTCTTCCCTCGTTCACAATCCCCTGCCGAATATCTGGCCGCACCACAGCCCGAGTCTCCTCCGATTGTCATCGCACGCGCCCTTCCCGCCGGACGGCCCGTGGTGGGCGCTGAATCCGCCAGCTATGACCCCTGGAGGCAGAACCTTGCCCAGCCCTATGACCTGACACGCGTCCCCAAGGCCCTTGTCTATCGTCAGCTTGGCACCATCAATCATGTGGACACCACCTGGAGGTTCTGCGTCATCGACCCCGTTCATGGCACGGTTTTTCATGACAGCGACCCCATGCACATCCTGTGGGAGGAGGGCGATGTCTATGCCAACCTTCGCGTCTGCGCCGTGGAGCGCGGCGGCGTGGTGCTCGACCTCGGACACACCCCGGGCCATCACCCCATCTTCAAGGGCGACAAGGTCTATGGCTGGGCACCACCTCTGGCGCGCTGAAGACGGCGTGCGAGAATCAGGCGTCCTGAATTTCGTGGAGCTTGCCTCCGCCATCGGCTTCATGTTAAACCCCGCTATTGATGAATCCCACCCTACGGATTTTGTTGTCACTGATCGTCCTGCCCAGCCTGACAGGATCAGTCCTGCATGCTGCAACCCGCAGTTGGAAGAACAACAGCGGGCGCGTGGTCGAGGCTGAATACGTAGGCATGAAGGGTGACAGCGTGCTGCTGAAGCTCACCAGCGGACAAACCGTCCCCTATCCACTCACCCAGCTCAGCCCCGAGGACCAGGATTTCATCAAAAGCCTCGCCACAGGCGGAGCGCCCGCAGCTCCAGCGGGCGGCAGCCGCCTCCCCGTCGATCAGCGCACCTGGCCAGCCCTGGTGGAGGTTCCTGCCAAATCCGTGGAAATCGCCGCCGTCGATGAAAACCCTGCGGCCAGAAAATTTGTGTATCAGTCCGAGGCCTTCGAGTTCACCTCCCAGGCCAGGCTGGCGCCGAGCATGATGAAGGAGGTCGCACGCACCTTTGAGTCCACCAAATCCCTCGTGGAGGCCCTGCCCTGGGGCATCCTATGCCGCCCCCCTGAAGGCCGGTCACGCTTCCTGGCGGCGCTTTATGAAACCCGCGAGGACTACCTCGCCGCAGGCGGACCCGAGCTCTCCGGCGGTGTTTACAGCTCCGGCGACAAGATCTTCAAGATTCCCTTCGAGAGCCTCGGGCTCAAGCGGCTGGGGAAAACCTACACGCGCGATGACAACTTCAGCAACGGCACCCTCGTGCATGAGATCACCCACCAGCTCATGGACGACTACCTGGCCTTCCTGCCCAAATGGGTCATCGAGGGCACGGCGGAATACACCGAAATGCTGCCTTACAAAGCCGGCGTGTTCCGAGCAAGCGCCCACAAGAACGGCCTGAAGGAAGATGCGGATCTCTGGGAGAGGCAGGAGGGCTTTGTCCTGCAGATCGACAGCCTGGAAAACATGATGACGATGAACCGCGACCAGTGGGACGCCGAGTGCAGCACCGCACGGAAGATGCGCGACATGTACCACCGCTCCCAGCTCCTGGTGTATTTTTTCTGCCACCTCGACGACGGTGGCAGGGGCACCCGCTTCATCCGTTTCATGGAAGCCGTCCATGGCGAGGTGGCGGCGCTGCGCAGCTTTTTCGCCGACCCGCGCGTCAAGCGCCTGGAGGGCGGCCGGTTCTCCTATCCGAGGGACTTCCCTCCGCCTGACATGAGCCCTGAGACCGCCCCCTTCAAGCACCTTGGCATTCTGATCGCCGAACGTCCCTGGTCCAGGCTGGCCCAGGAGATCACAGACGGCTACAAAGGCATCGGTGTCAAAGTCTCCGTCCGGTGAATCAACAAGACCGAACAGCGCGTTGCATGTGGCTGATCGTAACGTAAAGCAGGACGAATGATTCAAAGTGAGCTGCCCATGTCCACCACCCCAGAGCTGCCGGAGGAACTTCAGCCGGCGGCCCGGGCGCTGCTGGATGCGGTGGCCGCTCAGCAACCCCTGGACCGCGTCTTTGCCGACTTCTGCGCCAAAGCCTACATCAAGCCAGACTGGGCCGGCCCGGCGAGCGAATTCCTGACCGCCCAGTTTGAAGGCCGTGAGGCCGAGCTCGCCGCCATGACGCGCGTGCCGGACCTCATCATCGAGCTCGCCAGCGGCCACCAGACCCTGACCTCCGTGGTGGCCTTCGAGTGGGCGGCCGCCGCCGATTCCGCCCGCATGTCCAAGCTGGCCGAAGCTCTCGCCGCCACCCATTCCAGCATGCACAACCCTGAGGCGGTGCATCTGATGCTTGCCCTCGCAACCTCCCTGGCCATCACCCGATACCCACGTGCCGAGCAGATGCTGGCTCTTGCCGAACCGCAGGCAACCGAGGAACATCAGGAAAGCCTTCAAGAGGCCCGTGAATGGCTGGCGGCCGGGCGCGTCCTGCGTGGTTCCAACCAGGACATCCGGGATCTCTGGAACCATCGCCTGCGCCGCCGCAGAACCAGCTGGACCTGGACCAGCGACCTTGAAAAAGCGGCCCTGGAAGAACTGGAAACCCGTCTGCAGCCGGAAATGGAAGGCCTGGACCTTTACAAGGCCATTGTCCCTGCCGAGTGGTGGAATGAAGCTGAACAACGGGCTGCCGAGCGGGAGGCCGCTGAAGCCGAACCGCAGGCAGCCAAACCGCGTTCACCCATCCCCATTGTCGCCCCCGTTCAGCAGGAAGCTCAGCACCCCACCTCTCCCGCCAAGGCCACCTCCCCGCTTCCGCAATCCTACAGGCAGGATCCCCTCTACATCTTCTTCGCAGGCGGGCTCGTCGGTGCCGCAGCCCTTTCCCTCGTCATCTGGATCAGCCCCTTTGAGCTGAAGCGCAGCCCCAGGAACACACCGGCAGTCCCCTCGCCCGCCATCTCGGCCGAAGCAGGATCAGAGTCCAGCCCCATCGTACAGTCAGACCTCGCCACCCCGGCTCCAACTCCTCAACAAGAGCTCTGGCGCAAGGAGCAGCTTGCTAAAATTCAGACCAGTGCCGAGGCCATCAAACCGCTTTTCGAACGTGCCTCTCAGCAGCCCTGGACAGAGTTGGAAACCCTTCTCAGCGGCCAGACCCCCGAACTCCCCAAGGAGGACGGCAGGCTCGCCCAGCTGCTGATCTGGCTCCATCTCGATCCTCCGGCCAATCCCGACCTCCAGGCCAGGCTGCCCGCCCTTCTGGCCGCCGTCCGCCCGGACAGCGACACCCTGGAGCTCTGGGAAAACCTGGCCTACAAGGGCGCCCCGCTGGAGCAGGTCATCCGCAATGCCGCACGCCGGCAGATCTACGACAATCCCGGTGCCTGGTCAGCCAGTCAGAAGGAATGGCTCAATCGTCTTGGCTGGGCGCCACCTCCCTGATCTCATCCGGCTCATGAATGAAGAGCAGCCTCAGGCTGTTCAGGCAGACGACCACCGTGCTTCCCTCATGCGTCAGCACCCCCAGGGTCAGCGGCACAATGCCGAACAAGGAAGCCAGGGCCATGACCCCGACGGAGCCCAGTGAAATGGCCAGGTTCTGCCGGATCACCTTGCGGGCGCAAAGGCTGATGTGCCGGGCCGAAAGCAGCTTTTCAATCTTGTCCTGCATCAGCACCACATCCGCCTGCTCCAGGGCCGCATCACTGCCGCGCGCACCCATCGCCAGGCTGACATAAGACACCGCCAAGCTCGGCGCATCATTCACGCCGTCGCCCACCATCGCCACCTTGCGCCCCTGGCGGCTGAGTTCCTGAATCGCCGCCACCTTGTCCTCGGGATGCAGGCCGGCGCGCACATCCGCCACCCCCAGATCCATGGCCACCTGGATCGCCGCCGCACGACGGTCCCCTGTCAGCATGATCGTCTCCACCTTTTCATCAGCCAGCCTTTTCAAAACCGTACGGCTTCCCGGACGAATCTCATCACGCAGCAGCACCCTGCCCATGACACGGGCGTTTAGAACCCAAACCTCCGTCAGGCCGGGCTGCGCATCCGGCACATCCTTCAGCCAGCGTGCAAAATCCCCCTGCTCCATCAACTCGCGCCGGCCGGCATAGGTGACTCCCTCGGAGGTCATCCCACGCAGTCCAAGCCCCGGCAGCGACTGATACTCCGACAGTTCGCCCGGCTCTATTCCCCCGGCCTTGGCATGGCGGGTGATGGCCCGGGCGATCGGATGATTGGAATGCGCATCCAGGGTCACCGCCAGCCGCAGCACATCGTCTTCACGACCCGGAGGAAAGCTCTCCACCCCGACCACGCGCAGGTTGCCCTCGGTCAGCGTCCCCGTCTTGTCCATGGCCACCGTGTCCACCTCGCCCAGCTTCTCGATGGCGGCACCGCCACGAAACAAAATCCCGCGCCTCGCCCCCCAGGCGATGGCGGCCAGGATGGCTGAAGGAATGGACAGGACCAGGGCGCATGGGCTCATGACCACCAGCAGCGTCATCGCCAGGTAGAAGGCCGAACGCCGTTCATCGGAAGATTCAAAGGCCGGCAGGCCGAAACCAAGCCACCAGACCAGGAACATCACCAGCACGAGCAGCAGGGTGGCCAGCGTGTAGTTCGTACCAAAACGATCGGTGAAACGCTGGCTCGGAGCCCGCATTTTCTGTGCGTTCTGAATCATGTGGATGATTCGGGCCAAGGCGCTCTGGGTGGCCGGCTTGTCCACCTGCGCCTTCACCAACCCCCAGAGATTCAGGGTGCCGCCATAGACGTTGGCCCCCTTGCCTTTGTCCACCGGCACCGACTCCCCGGTCAGGGTCGATTCATCCGCCGCCGTCTCCCCTTCCAACACCGTCGCATCCACCGGAAACAACTCTGCAGGCCGGACCTGGATGACCTCCCCGATGTGCAGCAGCTTCACCGCCCGTTCCTCCACGCTGCCATCCGGCAGCACCACCCGCGCAAGCTTCGGAGCAGCCTTGGTGAGGGCGTTGATCTCGCGATGCGTTCGATGCAGCACATAGTGTTCCAGGGCGCCGGAGGTCGAAAACAGAAACAGCAGCAGGGCTCCCTCCTCCCAGGCGCCCACCGCCACGGCGCCCGCCGCCACCGCCAGCATCAGGAAATGCACGTCCAGCCGGCGCTCCTTCAAGTTTTCCCAAGCATCCTGCGCCGCATCCCAGCCGCCGCTGATCATCGAAATCGCAAACAGGACATGAACCATCCCATGCGGCAGGACACCCAGCTTGCCCAGAGCCCATCCGGCCACCAGCGCTACGCCGCAGATGGCGGCCTGCAAGGCAAGCGCACGCCATTCCTCGGCGCTCTGTTGCTCCATTTGCTCGGCCTCAGGCCACTCAAACTCACGCCACTTCCAAAACCTTGGCGCCGTCGGACAGGCGGGCTTTTCCAGAACCACCCTGCCTTCCTGATGAGACACCTTCAAACCCGTGGCATGATCGCCGGCCAAAGTCACCGGCAGGCCCGCATCCAGGCGGCGCAGAACCTCGTTGAGCTGGACCTGCAGCTCCGCCAGATCCACCGGACCCAGGGTTGCCAGCTCCACCTGGCGCGAACCAGCATTCAGACGAATGGCCTCCACACCTCTTTGGCTGGACACAAAGTCTGCAAGCAGGTCAATCCATGAGTTTTCTCCGGCATCGTGTCTTTCCATCTCACCCAGCATAAGTCAGGCTCGCCAGACCTGCCCAGGGTTTCATCCTGAAATTAAAAACTCTGTTTGCCCGCTCAGGTCCGCCCGGCAGACTCCGCCCATGCCCATGCCTCATCACCGCATCGCCCCTCTGGCCTTGATCACTTTTCTTGCCCTGGCATCCATGGGCAGCAGCCAGGACACGACCACGTCCGGCCCCCTGGATCGCGTTCTTCAGGAGGCCGTTCAGCAACCCGCCTGGAGGTCCGCCAGACATCAGGTGGAACGCCTCACCCTCCTCAGGGATGCGGCCCTGCGCAAGGCCGCCCAATCTGATCCCGTCTCGGATCGCTATGTGATCACGGCGCTGGCAGGCCCGGTGGATCTGGTGCGCTTCCTGGGACTGGCCCGCATCGTCTGCTCAGGCAGGGATCGAAGGGCCTCCCTGCTGAAGGAGTGGCAGAAGGAAAACGGTGCCGGCAGGGCCCTCGCCAAGCCTTTGGACCTCACTCCGGAAGACCTTCCCAGCAACGCCCTGGGCGCCCTCTTTGGCGAAGAACTCAGACCCCAGCTCAACAACCTCCAGCACGATGTCGCCGACTCCTTGCGGACGTTTTTCAGACCGCTGGAACCCCAGCCCGATTCCGTCGTCCGCAGCCTGACCTTTGAACGAGCCGTCCTCGGCCTCCCTGCGTCAGCCACCACCGAGGAACGTGACACGGCTCATTCCTGGACCACCGCCATGCCCGTTTATTTGATACCAGCCGTGGCCCCTGAAAAGACCGGCACCTACCCTGACTCCGCCTCAGCCCTCAAGGCCGCCGGACTGGAACTGCGCAAGCACCAGGATCTGCTGATCATCCTGGAACGAATCGGCACGCCTGAACCGGAACCCAAGGTCACCAAGGCCGTTCCCGTTCCCGAAAAGCGTCCCACACCGGCCCGGGCACCCAGGCCCCCGGTGCGCAAACCCGTGACCCGGGCGGTGCCGGTCGAATAGGCCCCCGGCAGGCCGCGCTTCAGCGAACTCAAAAAATACCTTGCAAGCGAACTTTGTTCGAGCGAACAGAGTTCGTATGTTCGGTTCCACCATCAAGCTCACAGACAGGCAGCAGCAACTTCTCGACTACCTGCGCCAGCAACAGCGTGATTTTGGCGTGATGCCCAGCACGCGGGACATTCAGAAACACTTCGGCTTCTCCAGCCAGACGGCCGCCATGAGCCACCTGCGTGCCCTGGAGAAAAAAGGCGTGATTCAGCGCCACCCCCACAAGGCCCGCGCCGTGGTCTTCCCCGAAGACCTCAAACGCCAGGAAATCGTTGACATCCCCCTCTACGGCAGCATCGCCGCCGGCTATGCAGAAGCCCAGCAGCAGGAACCCGACGGCTCCATCTCCGTCGATGCCGCCACTCTCGGCCTCAATCGCAGCGGCAAGGCCTTCGCCCTCAAAGTCCGCGGGGAATCCATGATCGGCGCCAACATCTGCCACGGCGACATCGTCATTGTTGAAGTCAAGGAACCCCGCCCGCGCGACATCGTCGCCGCCCTCATCGACGGCGAAACGACGCTCAAACGCTTCGTCCTGGAAAACGGTCAGCCCTTCCTGCGCGCGGAAAACCCTGCCTTCCCTGACTTGATGCCCGCCCGTGAACTCGTCATCCAGGGCGTGATGAAAACACTCATCCGCAAGGTTGACTGACGTTTTCCAGACTCAGCAAAGCCCCGCTTCAATCCCGGCCCAGCAGACTGCGCACCTGATCCTCCGTGTAAGCCGGGCCATTAACCTGCTCGGGCAACACAATGATCTGCGGCCCCTTGTTTTTCTTCTGGCTTTTCAGGGCCTCACGATCCGCAGTCGTCTTGAATACGGCATCCGCATCGCGTGAGACTTTCACCGCATCCCGGTCCTGCCTGCCCGCAAACATGCTGTCACGCCCGGCGAAGCTGGAGACCTTGTCCGCATAGGTAGGCGTCCTGCCCGACTCCCCGAACGTCTTGCCGGCAAACGGGCTTTCCTGGTCACTTCCCGCGAATTCCTGTGTCTTGAATTCCTGGGCCTTGAATTCCTTGATCCCGGCAAACTCCGACGTGTGGGCCTTCCTCCGGCTCAGCCAGCTCGCCCCGCCCCCGTCCTTCAGAGAACTCTGCATGGCCTTCTCATAACGGCTGCGATATCGCGGATCCGTCGAACTCGAACCTTCCTTCAAGGCGTTCATGGATCGGCTGAACCGTTCACCCATCCGCATGTCGGCCAGGGACTTGTTCCGGCCGCCTGACGACGAGCCGCAGCCGCTCAGCAGCAGGGGCGCGCACAGGCACAGGACCGTCCAGGATTTCTTCATGCAGCCATTAAAATCGAATCCCAGCCCCCGGGCAAGCCCGCTCTGGCCCCGGTCCTGCCAAAGTCCAGGGCTTGCGCATCAAGGTGAGAAAGGGGCTTTTGCTACAGAATTCCCAAGATGGACAGGATGAAGAGGTCTGAAAAGTCCTGCGAATCCTGTCCATCCTGCCACTGGGGCCATGAGACACCCTCATTGGCCATTGGGATGCGTAAGCCCTGGCCAGAGTCACCTTCTCATTTCAAGGACTCCAGAAAGGCCAGAAGATCGGCAAGCTCCGCCGCCGTCAGCGACTGCAGCAGCCCTTCCGGCATCATGGACAAAGGCTGCGGCTTCAAAGCCTTCACCTCCGACATCCGTACGACCATCGACTGTCCCGTGGCCAGCTTCAGCGTGATATCCTCACGGGTCTGCCCAAGGAGAAATCCCATCTGCGCCGACCCATCCTTCATCTCCACCACCTGCGAGGCATAGCCTGGGGCGATCTGCCTGGAAGGATGCAGCAGGCTTTCCAGGATCTGCCCCCGGCTCATGCGCGCACCGACCTTCGACAAATCAGGCCCGAAATCCCGCCCTGTCCCATTCACAAAATGACAGGCCAGGCAGGTCGCCAAAGCCCCCGCGGGTGTCAGCATGGACTGCCCACGCTTCACATCTCCGGCCAGGATTAAAATCTGGGCTTCATCCGGCATGAGACCGATCCCCTTTCGCCGCTTCTCAGGAGGCAGGAAACGCTCATACAAAGCGGCGATGTCCGGCGAAGACCGGTCCACCAACCCCTGCACGGCGTCCTTGGCGTCGAGCAGTCCGGCAGGACGTTGATGCGCCCAATGCAGCAGGCGCAGGGCCATGGGAACCCGGCCTCCCACCAGGGACAGCAGGGCCTCGGTGTCGCTCCATGGATCACTCCGTTTCTGGAAGGCTTCGATCTGCGTGTCCATCCTGGCCGCTTCCTCCAACGCATGCCCGTCAGGGTCCGGCTTGAGCGAGGCGATCCAGTTCCACAAAACCTCAAAACCTTGCTGATCCACTTCATGCGATCCTAGAACGGGCATCCTTCCGGCACCTGTCCTTGCCATCCGTGCCAAGACCACGCTTTGCCACGGCTGCCCAGGCGCAACCAGCCTGGCGTCGGAAATGCCCATTTCTCCCCGCAGTGGCTTCGCCCCGATCAGCTCCATCTCCGCTGAAGGCAGCTCCAGATTCACCTTCAGGGCCACCGAACCGCCGCCATGCTGCCGGTGACAATGGGCGCAGTTGGCATGCAGCCAGGAACGCGCACGCGCCTCCGCCCCGGCCCCGTCATCACGGCTTGCCACCAGCCTCGCCCCGCTTGTTTCAAAGAAGGCCCGGTTCATCAGCCCCAGCTCCAAACCAGCCTCCTGAGCCTGCCGGCCGCCGATCCGGCTGAGCTGCTGCGGCTGAAACCCAAGCGCAAACCCCGCCCATGGCGTGTGGCAGCGTGAACACTCCGCCCGGGAATGGATCCTGTGTTCGCTTCCCATCATCGTCTTGACGCCTCCGTTGATGCCCACCAGCTCCGCATCCGTCCCCGCCTCGTTCCATGCGTAGGTGTAGCCATTCCAGGCCTCGCCGTCATAATGCAGCACCTGGGTCTCCACCTTGGAATCCGATCCCTTGAACACCACCGACAGGGTTTTCACGAGCACGGCATCCCGGGGCCATTGAACCCGGCTGTTGGCGATGCTGCCGTCCTTTTTTCGGTTGATCACCGCCTCGATCCCTCCTTCGCCCGGCAGCGCGATGAAACGCCGCCCCTGCAGCCCATCCTGCCACATCGGCTCCATGATCTCAAACTCATGCACCCCTGAGGCCGGCACCTGCTTCGTCACATCGGCAAACAATCCGGTTTCACTCAGCCGACGAGGAAAACTCGTGGTACCACCCGCCGCCGGATTGCGCACCAGCCTGTGAAAGGAACTGTCCCTGGCCCAGTGGGCATAAACGATCTCGCCATCATCAAGCAGGCCGAAACTCACAATCTTGTGCGGCGTGTCGGCGATCTCTTCATGCCGTGTGATTTTCGTACCGTCATGCCATAGCGCCCAGATTTTCCCGGTTTCATAGTCCCCGTAGATATAGGCGCCCTTCAGCTCCGGATGGGCTGTCCCCTGATAAACATAACCACCTGTGATGCTCGCGGCCTCGACATGCGAATGCGCCACCACCGGCGGAGTGATGGCCGCCAGCGGACTCAGCAGTTCAGGCTTCACGGGCTGGGTCGCCTCCATGGCGCTCCAGCCATGGTTGGTGCCCCGGCCGACCAGGTGGATCATCTCCCACAGCTCCCAGCCGACATCCCCGCACCAAAGCCGCCCCTTGTCATCAAAGCTGATCTTCCAGGGATTGCGAAAACCAAAGGCCCAGATCTCCGGCCTCACCCCCGCCCTGCCGACAAAGGGATTGTCCCGGGGCACGGCATAACTTTTTCCTGGATCCCTCCGGTTCACATCCAGCCGCAGGATGCAGCTCAGCAGATCGCTGTTGTCCTGGCCGGTGTTGCGCGGATCGGGCGGGGCGGGCACCTCGGCGTCACCCGTGGTAACATAGAGCATTCCGTCAGGACCGAACTGCAGGTGCGCGCCATTGTGGCCACCGCTCAGCCAGGTCAGCATCACCTCCTCGCTCGCCGGATCAATCACCATCGGCTCCAGCGAGCTCAGCCTGAATCGCGCCAGCTTCGTCCCGTCTTCAACACCAGATCCCAGCGTGTAGGTCAGATAAACCTCCCGGTTGTCCCGCCACTTCGGGTGCAGCGCCACGCCATAGGCATGATCCAGTCCAGGATGCCCCGCCTTCAAGTCGATCACCAGGGTCTTGTCCCCAGCCCCCTGCCCCGTTGGCAGGCTCCAGATCCTTCCACCGTTTTCCACCACCAGGACACGGCCCGGCAGACCGACAATCTCCAGGGCCTCGTGAACCTCGTGCCCGGCCCAGATTGGCTCGCTCACCAGGGGTTTGGCCGGCTCCGGTGAACCCTGGATGCGCGACGAAGTCCAGGGCACACGGCCCTCAGCGCCGGAGGCCAGGAGCAGGAAAGGGATCAGGCGGCTCAGCATCATGAGGCCAAGGCTTCTATCGAAGGCGGAGTCGACAGGCAATGCGAAAGCACAGGAATACCAGATGGCGGGCTGCCCCCATGAAAGAAGCCTGCGGATGGAAGCGACTCATCGACCCGACATGAAACCCAACCTTTCCCTCCTGCTCACCCTTCTCACCGGCGCAGCCCTGACGGCCTCCGCCGAAAACAACACACCGCCACCCGGATTCACCGCGCTCTTCAACGGCAAGGACCTTTCCGGATGGTATGGCTGGGGCACCCAGGACCCGACCGACCTCGCGAAAATGACGCCTGAAGAACGGGCCGAGTACAAGAAGAAGTCCATCGAGGGCGGGCTCAAGGACGCCAAGGGCAATGACAAGGGCGACCATGTCAACGCCCACTGGAAGGTCGAGAACGGCGAACTCGTCAACGATGGCAAGGGCCTCTACCTGACCACCGACAAGGACTACGGCGACTTCGAGCTTTACGTGGACTACAAGATGCTGCCGCTGGGTGACAGCGGCATCTACCTGCGCGGCGTGCCCCAGGTGCAGATCTGGGACTACACCGAGGAGGCCAAGTTCAAGCTCGGCGCCGACAAGGGCTCCGGCAGCCTTTGGAACAACAAGAACGAGGAGGGCAAGTTCCCCCTCAAGCGCATGGACAAGCCCTTCGGTGAATGGAACACCTTTCACATCAAGATGATCGGCGAACGCGTCACGGTCGTCTTCAACGGCGAGGTCGTGGTCAACAACGCCCCGCTGGAAAACTACTTCGCCAACGCCAAGGCCGGCTACAAGGCCTTCGGCAAGCAGGATCCCAAGGCTGCCGAAGCCGCTAAAAAGCCGAACGGCTGGATGCCGGACCCCGTCTTCGCCAAAGGCCCGATCCAGCTCCAGACGCACGGCAGCGAGATCCGCTGGCGCAACGTCTTTGTCCGCGAAATCCCGGCCGAGGAAGCCTGCAAGGAACTGGCCGCACGCGATGCCGACGGCTTTGTGGAACACGTCAACGGCAAGGACCTCGGCAACTGGCAGGGTGCCGTCGACAGCTATGAGGTGAAGGACGGCGCCATCACCTGCAAGCCCGGCAAGGGCGGCGACCTGCTGACCAAGGACGAGTTCGAAAACGGCATCATCCGCGTCGAGTTCAAGCTGCCCAAGGCCGGCAACAACGGCATTGCCCTGCGCACCCCCCTTGGAGGTCACTCCTCCTCCGACGGCCTGGAGCTGCAGGTGATCGACAGCGACGGCTACAATGAAAAGCAGGCCGCCGCCGGCAAGAAGGGCCTGGAGCCCTACCAGTATCATGGCAGCCTCTACCACTGCGTCGGTGCCAAGCACGGCTTCCTGCGCCCGGTCGGCGAATGGAACTTCCAGGAGATCGAGGTGCGCGGCCAGAGGATCAAGGTCACCCTCAATGGCACCAAGATCCTCGACGTGGACATCGGCCAGATCGACCGCAGCCAGATCAAGAATCCGCCCAAGGGCCTGGACCGCACCAAGGGCTTCATCGGCTTAGCAGGCCACAGCGACCCCGTGGAGTTCCGCAGCTTCAAGGTCAAGAAGCTGTAAGCCAGGCAACAAACATCTTTCTTTTCTTCGCGAAGGGCACCGTTCATGGTGCCCTTCGTCATGTCATCCCCGGCACCGTTTCATGTCTTCGGCCAGAGCCACCAGGCCGTGCTGCTGACCACCATCCTGGTCATCCTCATGATGGCCGTCTTCCGGCGCAGGAGGAAGGGCCTCGCCCTCATTGCGGAGCGGCTGCTTGGCATCTCCCTGCTGCTGACCTGGCCAGCCACCACCTACGGCCACTGGCTCGGGGGCACCCTCTCCTACGACAACATGCTCCCCTGCCATTTCTGCGACATCGCCTCGATGAGCGGCGGCATCGCCATGCTGACCCGGAACCGCCTCGCCTGTGAAATCCTGTACTTCTTCGGCATGGCCGGCACCCTTCAGGGCCTGCTGACGCCCAACCTGAAGTTTGACTATCCTGACGCGCGCTTCTTCGCCTTCTTCCTGATCCACTCCGGCGTCGTCGTCGCCGCCGTGCACGCCGTCACCTCCATGGCCTGCCCGCCCCGGCCCGGCGCCGTTTCACGGATGCTGCTGATCACCGCCGTCTACGGGTTCACCGCCGGCGCCATCAACGCCGCCCTCGGCGTCAACTACGGCTTCCTCTGCCGCAAGCCCGAGGTCGCCAGCCTCATGGACCACCTCGGTCCCTGGCCCTGGTACATTGCCGGCCTGCTCGGTCTCTGCGTCGTCTTTTACACCGTGCTGAATCTTCCGTTCCTCCTTTGGCGCAGCCTTTCCCAGGCACGCCCGAAATAGTCGGGCAGCGGCGAGGATGCAAAGCAAAGCAGGTCGCGCTCCGCCGAGATGAGCGAATGGCTTGCGCCGGAAGAAAGAGTTTTCGGAGTTCGGGAACGGCTCAGGCTGCCAGACTGCCCGCTCATCTTGCGGAGCAAGATCTACTTTGCTCCGCTTGCTCGGCGCTGACTCACCCATGAGGCGGTTTCTCCGCGGGCATTCAAGACCATCGGGCTTGCGGCATGCAGCCCAGGAGTGACGAAAGAAGCGTGAGCTTTCCTTGGAACCCCACATCAACCACGATCCCCGCCCGAGCAAGAACCCCACCGGGGTTCCCTCAAGGCGATCAACCCTGTGGCCCCTTGTCATCTTCTCCACACCTCTGACCGGACCCCGGCGGTGTCCATGCTCCACACCAACCAAGATGTCGTCTTTCTGACATCACGCCGCCCCATCCTGGCCCAATCTTCCTCGAAAACGAAAAGACACCATGGTTGATCATCCCAGGCCTCGCGGCTCTGACATGCAGGATGTCACAATCGCTTTCCAACATCCTCATCCATGCGACCTTGACCACCAGGGACCGGCACCCGTTCCTGGTTCAAAACAGGCATGCCGACCACGGCGTCTTCTCCGTCAACGATTCCAAACCGATGAGGTTCGCACCGGCATCGCGAACCAGGAAGAGCACCACCCCCGGCAAGGCTTCCAGGACCAACCCAGCCGTTTCCTGCAAGCGCACGCCATCGAATGGAACGACCGCCATGTGTGGGATTGAATCCCGCCAGGTCATGAGCAGGTTCCAACCTCATTCCGCCAGCACCCGCCGGAAGAAATCCACGGTCCATCCGAGCATCTGGCGCGCGAGTTCTGCGTCGTAGCGCAGGCCTTCATCACGGAGAAAGGCATGGGCCGCATTCACCTCGTGCCAGGTGAAGTTGACCCCGGCGGCGGCGAGGGTCTTGTAGATCATCTCACGGCCTTCAACGGGCACGTGGGGATCCTGGCGGCCGAACACCATCATCAACTCCCCGCGGATATCCGCCGCACGGGCCAGCGAGTCATCGTTCATGCCCGCGCCCAGGCTGCGCTTGTGGAGGTCGGTCGGATAAAAGCAGGCGGATGCGGCAACATCCGGCTGCAGGGCGGCGCGATAGGTGAGATGACCGCCGATGCAGGGTCCGAACGATCCCAGACGCCCCGTGCAGGCCTCGTGCTGCGTCAGGAAGTCGAGCACCGCACGGTTGTCCGCATCATAGGCCTCCACGGCCTTTGTGGTCTTCAAACGATTGCCGACATCCGAACCCGCCTGGTCATAGGCCAGCACGGTCCCGGCGGGCAGATGCTCATGATAGATCTCCGGCAGCGCCACGACAAACCCATGGCCTGCAAGAAACGCCGCCGTGCGATGAATGGGAGCGGTGATCTGAAAGATCTCCGAATGGAACAGCAGCCCGGGATAACGCCCCTCCGCGGCAGGCCGGAGCACCGTGGTGCGCATCGGCCCCGTTGGCGTTTCGAGTTCAACAATTTCAGGTTCGCGAAGGGTCATGGGTGATGACGAGGTTTAAGACAACTGAGCCAGGACGCAACCGCTTGAACATCCCGGCCTGTGTGGAACCAGCCCGCTGAAACCGCTGACATACCGCCCCGCCGGCCGCGTTCACAGGAGCCATGACACGCGCCGTGTTTACCATCCTTTTTGTTGCCTGTTTCGCCGCCGCCGGCGCCGAGGCCCTGGCGGCGAGACTGAACCTCCTGGTCATCACCGTCGATGACATGAGCTGCGACTCGGTCGGTGCCTACGGCTGCCGGCTGAAGGACACGACCCCCCACATGGACCGGCTTGCCGCCCGGTCGATGCGCTTCAACCACGCCCATGTCGTCGTCGGAAACTGCATGCCCTCGCGCAACGTCATGTGGAGCGGACGCTATCCGCACAACAACGGCATCGAGGGTTTCAGGTCGATCCCGAAGGAGCGAAAGACCTACCCGGTGCTGGGCGAGATCGTCCATGAGGCGGGCTGGTTCACGGGCATCCGTCACAAGGTCGAGCACTCCACCCCCTACGCCCCCTTTCCCTGGGATATCGAGCTGCGGGAGGAGAAGCGCGACGACGTCAAGAACGCCGCCTCCTGGGGACGTGCCGCGACCCGGGGCATCGAGGCCGCGAAAAAAGCGGGCAAACCCTTCTGCCTGCTGCTGAACATCGCCGACCCGCACAAGCCTTTCCACGCCGAGGGCAACCGCGGCCAGACCATCCCGGACGACAACGTCCCGAGCCGCGTCTTCACGCCTGCGGAAATCCCCGTGCCAGGCTTCCTCCCGGATGATCCCGTGGTGCGAAAAGAACTGGCCCATTACTACAGCAGTGTGCGCCGGGCCGATGACGGCGTCGGTGCCATCCTGGAAGCCCTCAAGGCCAGCGGCCAGGAGGACGGCACGATCATCCTGTTTCTCTCCGACCACGGCATGCCCCTGCCCTTTGCCAAGACCCAGCTCTATCATCACAGCAGCCGCACGCCCCTCATGATCCGCTGGCCCGGCGTCACCCGCGACGGAGCGGTCGATGACGAGCACCTGATCTCCACCGTCGATCTTCTGCCGACTCTCCTGGACATGCTCGGCATCGCCCGGCCGGACACCAGCTTTGACGGCAGCTCCTTCGCCGCTGTTCTGCGCGGGGAGCGGCAGCCGCAGCGCACCATGGTCTTCAAGGAGCACAACGAAAACAGCGGCGGCCAGAACACCCCGATGCGCGCCGTGCAGACGAAGGACTGGCTCTACATCTTCAGCCCCTGGTCCAACGGCACCCGTGTCATGAGCGGCGCCACCAACGGCACCAGCACCTGCAGACAGATGCGGGTGCTCGCGAAAACAGACAAGCAGGTCGCCGCACGCATCGACCTCTTTGACCACCGCGCGCCCGAGGAGGCCTACGAGGTCCGCTACGATCCCGACGCCCTGACCAACCTCATCAGCAGCCCCCGGCACACCGCTGAAGTCGCGCAGCTCGAACAGGCGCTAGAAGACTGGATGGCGCGAACGCACGACCCCTTGCTGGAGGTGTTCCGTCATCGCGACGACGACGCCTTCCGAGAACAATACATGCAACAGCTCGAAGGCCGGCAGGTCAGTCGCAAGACGCGCAAGGCGGCGGACAGTGAGATGAAAAAGACCTCGTCGACTCCCACGGAGGCCCGGCCTGACAACCTCATCTCCCTGGAAACGCCAACGAACATCACCGCCGGACAGAAGTCCGTCGTCAAGCTCACGCACCGCCTTCCGCCCGAGCTGGGAGAAAAGGCCGTCCAGGTCACTTTGAAGGGCGCTGACAACGAAAGGATCGAACGCAAGGAGGTCATCGTCTCCGGCACGGGCGTCGTCGAGGTCGCCTTCGACATCCCCGCCGGACTCGCCGGGAAAAAGGTGCTCTTCGCCGGACTCGTCGGCAAAAGCATCAAGGACGCCCTGCAGCATCTCCAGACCAAGGCACAGGCGGTGAATTAGCAGGCATGTTGACCCGGGCGGATTTCTGGCCGTGTTCCCACCTGTCAAATCCGCCATGGAACCCCTGCCCTCCCTCGCCGAGATCGAAACCGCCAAGGCCCTGATCCGGCCTCACATCCGCGAAACCCCGACCCTGCGCTGGCCGCTGCTGGAGCAGGGCCTGGGCTGCGAGCTCTGGCTGAAACATGAAAACCACACCCCGGTCGGCGCCTTCAAGATCCGCGGCGGGCTGGTGTACCTGGACGAGCTGAAACGCCGCGAACCGCACACCCGTGGCGTCATCGCCGCCACCACCGGCAACCACGGCCAGTCCATCGCCTTTGCCGCCCGTCAGAACGGCCTGCGTGCCGTCATCGTTGTGCCGCATGGAAACAACCCGGAGAAAAACGCCGCCATGCGCTCCCTGGGCGCCGAACTGGTCGAGCATGGCCGCGAGTTCCAGGAAGCCCTCGAGTTCTCACGCGGGCTGGCCCAACAAGAAGGTCTTCACGCCGTGCCTTCCTTCCATCCCTGGCTGGTCCGGGGCGTGTCCACCTACGGCCTGGAAATGTTCCGTTCCGTGTCGGAGCTGGACGCCGTCCTTGTCCCCATCGGCCTCGGCTCGGGATTCTGCGGCATCGCCGCCGCCAGGCAGGCCCTCGGGCTTGGCACCCGCCTCATCGGCGTCGTTTCCGCCCACGCTCCTGGTTATGCGCTTTCCTTTGAGCAGAAGCGCCTGGTGGAACAGCCCAGCACCACCCGCGTGGCCGAGGGCGTGGCCTGCAAAACCCCCAACGCCGAGGCTCTGGATCTGGTGCTCAGGCATGCCCATCAAATCATCACCGTCACCGATGATGAAGCTCTGCTGGCCATGCGGGAGATCATCGCCGCCACCCATAACATCGCCGAGGGAGCCGGCGCCCTGGCCTACGCCGCGCTGAAACAACGCCGGCAGGATTGGCAGGGCCGCCGGGTCGCCTGCGTGCTGACCGGCGGCAACGCCAGCATGGCCATGCTGCGGGCCGCCCTGGACCAGCCCGGCTGATCCCGGTGCAACTCAGCCTCGACGCCCCACAGGGTCGCATCTACAGGTCGCCTCCTTGTTTTTCCGGTGGCCTGCGGCCTGAAGCCATGCCAGATGGCCGCCGCAAGCCCGCCCTAACCAGCCATTTCCTTTTCCGCTCCATGCCGCCCTCCATCACCCCCCGTACCATCCACATCGGTCTCGCCGGACTGGGCAATGTCGGAGCCGGGGTCTTCAAGAACCTCGACGCCAACCGCGACCTCATCATCCAGCGCACCGGGGCGGACATCCGGGTGAAGCGTGTCATCATCCGCGACCCGGGCCGCGCCCGCGATGTCGCCGTGCCTGACTCCATGATCAGCACCCGCTGGCAGGATCTCATCGAAGACGCCGACATCCAGGTGGTCGTGGAGCTGATCGGCGGCACCACCACCGCCTACGACCTCGTCTGCGCGGCCCTGAAGGCGAAGAAGATCGTCGTCACCGGCAACAAGGCCCTGCTCGCCGAACGCGGCCAGGAGCTCTTCGCCCTCGCCGAACAATGCGGCGTGCCGATCTACTTTGAAGCAGCGGTGGCAGGCGGCATCCCGATCATCCAGGTGCTCCAGGAAGGCCTGGTCGGAAACCGCATCCTCTCCATCCACGGCATCATCAACGGCACCTGCAACTACATCCTCACCCGCATGAGCCAGGCCGGCCTGAGCTATGCCGACGCGCTGCGCGAAGCCCAGGAGAAAGGCTATGCCGAGGCCGACCCAACCCTGGATGTCAGCGGCTGGGACGCCGCCCACAAGGCCATCATCCTCGCCTCCCTGAGCTACGGTTTCTGGATCCCCCAGGAATGCGTGCATGTGGAGGGCGTGGACAAGATCGACCCTGCCGACTTCAAGTTCGCCAAGCGCCTCGGCTACACCATCAAGCTGCTGTCCGTGATCCGCGCCGACGAGCAGGGCCTGGTCGAGGTCCGCACCCAGCCCACGCTGGTGCCCCTCAGCCATGTGCTCGCCAGCGTCAGCGGCAGCTTCAACGCCGTGCTGGTGAACGGCGACATCGTCGGCGAAACGCTCTTCTACGGCCGCGGCGCCGGCCAGGACCCGACCAGCAGCAGCGTCATCAGCGACCTCTGTGAAGCCGCCGCCACCCTGGTCTACGGCGCACGCCACAGCGGCTTCGTGCCCCATGGTCTTTATGGCAAAAGCAAGCCCGTCGATGACACGGTGTCGCACTACTACCTGCGCCTGACCGTGGCCGACGTGCCCGGCGTGCTCGCCCAGGTGGCGGCTGAACTGGGCCGTCGCCGCATCGGCATCTCCTCGATGATCCAGCCGGAGGACCTGGAGGACACCAGCGGCCAGACCAGCCTTGTGCTGATGATCCACGACGCACGTCTTGGTGACATGAAGGAGGCCCTCTCCGCCATCCGCTCCCTCGACTGTGTCAAAGGCGACCCAAGCTGGATGCGCGTCGAGACGCTCCAGGGCTGAGGATTTCCGGCCTGGGCCGCGCCTTCTTTTCCCTTGTGCAACCGCCGTGACGCAGCCTAAAAGGCGGCGTCATGATCCTCGACACCCTCGACAACGCCGCCCGCTACGCCTCGCTGAACTCACGTTTTGCCAAGGCCTTCGACTTCCTGCGCGGCGTGGACGGCAGCCAGGCCCTGGGCCGCCACGACCTGGATGGCGACGCCTGCTTCGCCCTGGTGCAGACCTATGAGACCAAGCCGGAGGAGAAGGCCCTGTTTGAAGCGCACCGGAAATACATCGACGTCCAGTACATCCACAGCGGGCGTGAAACCATCCTCTGGGCGCCACTGAAGGCGATGAAGGAGGAGACCATGGCCTACTCCGATGAAAAAGACGCCGCCCTCTGGAAACTCGTGCCTGAAGCCACGCCGCTGCATGTCAGCGCCGGCCATTTCAGCATCCTCTGGCCCCAGGACGCCCACGCCCCCTGCATCGAATGGGAAAAGCCAGAACAGGTCTTCAAGGTCGTCGTGAAAGTCGCGGTGGAATAACCACACATTCCCAATCAAAGCCATTCACTGCCATCTCACTCATTGTTGCCTTAGAGCCCATGAAAACCTCCCATGCGATCATCTGTCTCTTCTTGATGCAGTCCGCCATGCTGCGGGCTGATGATGACACCCCGGTGCCGCCGGAGCTGCAAAAGCAGATTGAGACCCTGGTGACAGCCCTGAAGACCGGCGATGACACGTCTCTCATCTCCTGCTGGCATGGCGCCGAGGCACTTGGAAAGATCAAGGCCCGTCAGGCTGCTGCAGAAGCATCCA
The DNA here is from genome assembly GCA_044341745.1 of Prosthecobacter sp. GTDB lineage: Bacteria > Verrucomicrobiota > Verrucomicrobiia > Verrucomicrobiales > Verrucomicrobiaceae > Prosthecobacter. The sequence continues at coordinate 49,494 of JBIIRD010000017.1, forward strand.
CCTCGCCCAAACCCGTCGACGCAGCCAAGGAGCAGGACAAGGAGATCAAGCGACAGACAAGAAACCTTGAGGTCACCCTGGCCAGGGCCGCCCAGATGCGCACGCTGGTGGGTCGTCTTTTTGGCGGCCTCAACCAGCTGCCCCTGACAAGCGTCGAGGTCAGTAAGGATGATGATGCGTCCCCGGATTTGCCACGCTTCGACGATGTCGAGATCCGCCTGAAGGCCGCAGATGGAACCCAGCTCAAGATCGAGGTCGATGCGGCGCTTTGCCTAGATGGCGCATGGAAGTTCCAGGGGCGTCTGGAGGATGACCTGACGATAGAACTACCCGACGTTGACTGACCCTGGCTGGAACACCCCTGCCAGGCTCCCGTCGCCGAACCTCCGCAATGACCCTGAGAACCGACGCGGACGGCCCTCAGAATTTCCAGGCCGACAGGCCTATGCAGGCCTGATTCTTGATTGCCAAGCCTGCCACTGCTCCCCATCATCCGCGCGGCATGTTGGAAAAAAACACCCCGCAGGAACTGGTCTGGGAAGGCATCGCAGTCTCCCCCGGGGTGGCACATGCCGTGGTGCATGTGCTCAAGGACCACTTTGACGAGCCGGACGCGACGCCAATCTCTGAAGAGGAGGTGGACAGCGACCTCGCCCGCTGGCGCACCGCCCTGGAGGTGACCCGCACGGAGATCGAGGCGCTGCAGAGGGCCATGGAAGGCCAGGACGGCAGCGCCGAGGCGGAGATCTTCGAGGCCCATCTGCTCATCCTGCACGACCATTCCATCCTGAAGCAGGTGGAAAAAACAGTGCGTGAACAACTCATCTGCGTCGACGCCGTCTACTACCGTCTGATGTGCAAGCACATGGACGCCCTGCGCGGCCTGTCCGACTCCTACCTGCGCGAACGTTTCCTGGACATCAAGGACGTGACCCAGCGCGTCATGCGCCATCTGCGCGGCGAAATGCTCGATCATCCGATGTTCGAGGACCCGGTCATCATCGTCGCCCATGACCTGACGCCTTCTGACACCGTCCAGCTCGACCGCAGCAAGGTGCTCGGCTTTGCGCTTGAAATGGGCAGCGCAAACTCCCACGCGGCCATCATCGCACGGTCACTCAGCCTGCCCGCAGTCGTGCGACTGCACAACATCTGCGAGGACCTTCACTCAGGTGACAGCATCCTGCTTGACGGTGACGAAGGCCTGCTCATCCGCAATCCCTCCGCGGAAACTCTGGCGAAGTACCGCAGCCGTGAAGCCCGGGCCGACGCCCGCGAAGACGCCCTGCACCTCACCCGACATCAGCCCTCCGTGACAACGGACGGCTTCACGATCCAGGTGAGCGCCAACGCCGAGTTCATCGAGGAGATGGAGTCCATCCGCGACAGCGGCGCCGAGCATGTGGGCCTGTTCCGCACGGAGTTCCTGCACCTTGAGGATCCTGAGGCCAATGAAGACTGGCTGGCTGAATGCTACACCCGCGCCGTCAAGGCCATGTCCCCCGGCGAGGTGATCTTCCGCACGCTCGACCTCGGCGGTGACAAGATGGACCCGCGCATGACCTTTGAGGAGGAGCCCAACCCCTTCCTCGGCTGGCGCGGCATCCGTGCCTCCCTGGGCCGGCGCGACCTCTTCCGCCGACAGCTTCGCGCCCTGCTGCGCGCCTCCGCCCATGGCAGGGCAGGCATCATGTTCCCCATGGTCAGCGGCGTCGAGGAAGTGCGTGAAGCCCGCGCCCTGCTGGATGAATGCGCCCGCGAGCTCCTCCACGAAGGCGTGCAGATCGGCGACGACATCGCCATCGGCGCGATGATCGAGATTCCCAGCGCCGCCGTCTCCGCCGACCTCATCGCCACGGAGGTGGACTTCTTCAGCCTCGGCACCAACGACCTCATCCAGTACACGATCGCCGTCGACCGGCTCAACGAGCGTGTCGCCTCGCTCTACCAGCCCACTCACCCGGCGGTGCTGCGGCTGATCCGCATGACGGTGGAGGCCGCCAACCAAGCTGGCATCCGCGTCTGCATCTGCGGCGAAATGGCCTCTGACATCGAGCTGACCCCGCTGCTGGTTGGTCTTGGCCTCCATGAACTCAGCGTCACCGCCGGCCAGGTGGCGCGCGTAAAGCATGCCGTGCGCCAGCTCAACGCCGCCGAGTGCCGCGCCCTGGCCGAGGAGATCATGTGCCAGGGCTGCATGATCAGCGGTCTGGAGAAAACACGGGCGATGGCGACGATGAAGTACCCTGACCTGCTGGAATAGCGGCGACCTGCCTTTCCAGACGATCCTGATATCGCCTCCAGGCCTTCAGGCACCTGAGCCGGAATTCCTCCGGCTTCACGCCCAGAGCCTTCAGGGCGTGGCGGTGATCCCAGGCCACGACACGGACGGTGATCGCATGCACCGCCTGAAACTGCAGCCGCCAGAGCAGACGCCCCAGGTTGTTGAAGCTCGCCACGCGCTCGCTCAGGAAGTCACGCTGGAAATCCAGATGCTTCATCTCATCGCGCAGCAGCTTGTGCGCGACCTTGCGCACCACGGGATCTTCACAGCGCAGATACAGCGTGCCAAAATAAACCTCGGCGACCAGCTCCGCCGTCAGCAGCACCTGCACGGCAAACTCGAGGTTCACCAGGAAGCGCAGCCGGCGGAAGACGGAGTTCGTCCACTGCTTTGTCAGCAGGCGGCCTCCGAGATGCTGAACCACCCTTGCCAGCAGCCGAGAGTGGCTCTGCTCCTCGGCCACAAACAAGTCGATAGCCCGCTGATAACCACGAAAGTTCTCCAGCGGCGCCACCTCGCGCGCATAGCGACGAAGCCGAGAGCCCGTGCCGGATTCGCCCAACTGAAAGGTTGCCAGCGAAGCCGCCAACGGCACGCGCAGCTTCTCAGGAAGCAGGCACGGCAGTTCGTCCGGCAGTTCAAGGGTGTCGTTGAGGCGGGTGTTGCGCTCAAAATGGTAGATCCAGGTCTGGGTGTTCATGGGATTAAAGTTTCAGGTTCGGTCTTCGGTCTTCGGTCTTCGGTCTTCGGTCATCGGTCTTCGGTCTTCGGATTTCATGCCTCATCCCTCATCCTGCGCAGCCGCTCCATCACGGCGGCCAAGGTTTCATCGAGGGTGGAGGTGCCTGCGGTGATGCCGACATCGCTGACGCCGGCAAACCACTCCTGCCGCAGGTCGTCCGGCGTCTCGACCTGGTGCGCTCGCGCCCCCAGCCGGACAGCCTTCTCAGCCAGCTGACGCGTGTTGTTGCTGTTACGTCCGCCGATGACGACGATCACAGGACAGATCCGGCACAGGTCTTCAAGGGCGCTCTGGCGCTGCTTGGTGGGATGACAGACGGTGTCGATGAATCGAACCTCCGCCCCTGGCTGCTGTCGCTTGATGGCGGCGACCCTTTCCAGCACGCGATCCAGCGGCTGGGTGGTCTGGGCCACCACCCCGAGCCGTGCGCTCAAGGGGATGTGCAGAATCTCGGCATCGTCCAGAACCACGCTCGCGCCTGGAAAATCACCGATGAGCCCGCGCACCTCCACATGATGCCTCTGGCCGATGACCACCGGATGATAGCCTTCCTGAACCAGCACCGAGAGCGCCAGATGCGCCTTGCGCACCAGCGGACAGGTCGTGTCCGTGATGACGTGCCCGGACTGTCTCCAGGCCTGATGCATGCGATCCGCGGCGCCGTGGGCGCTGATGACAACACGGTGAGTGTCCGCCGAGCCCGGCTGATCGAGCTCGCCACGACGCACACCCAGGGTTTGAAGATGCTGCTCGACGACCGGGTTGTGAACGAGCTGGCCGAGAAGGGTGACCGGCTCACGCCGGACGGCGTCATGGGTGGCGCGCAGGGCGTCGCGGACGCCGAAGCACATGCCGTGATGTTGGGCGAGATGGATTTTCATGGGCAGGGTGGGTGTTCGAGGGTCTTTTACTTTGTATGGCAAAGTTATTGGGTAAATGAAGCCTCAGGACTCCGGCTTGATGGACTTCACGATGGATTCGAGCAGATCGATGTAAGTGATGAAGGCCTTTCGTCCTGCGGCGGTGAGCTTGTAGGTGGTTCGAGGACGATTGCCGGAATCGTCGCGCTCCTCCTTGACAAAACCTGCCGTTGCGAGAGTGCGCAGGTGCGTGATCAGGTTGCCGTCGCTCATGCTCAGCTCCGCCTTCATGTCCTGAAACGACCACTCTCCGCGTGCGGCCAGCAGCGTCATGATGGACAGCCGTGCCTTCTCGTGGATCGTCTTGTCAATCTGGTCGAAATCGATCATTCCGCAGCCAGGGGTTCGGGTTTTCCGCCGATCATGACCGCCGCGCCATAAACAAGGTGAAAAAGGCCGAAAGTCAGGCCCATGCAGGCGCTCGCCGGAGCCAGGTCGCCAGGCAGCAGCCGAACCTCCCCGTTGGACGCCCAGACCCAGAACAACATCAGCCCGGCGACGACAAAGGCCCAGCCCAGCCGAACCAACGATGAGGGAGAAAAACTCGCCGTGGCCAGCAGGGCCAGGCCGTAACCCAGAATCCAGGCAATGGCGGACGGCGTCAGGCTGTCGCGTGAAAGGATCAGTCCGATTCCCACCGCACCGCCAACCATCAGCGGAGGCACCAGCGCCCGCAGAGCCATCCGCATCCCCTGCGACAAAAAAGCCTGTCCTCGCCGCCTTGCTTCACGGAACAACATCACCGCATTGAAGACAGAAACGGCCAGCAGCAGCCCGAGCCAGCCTGCCAGAAACTCCTCTGCCGAACCTGCCGCCGGATCATGGAATCCTGCATTCAGCTGCCGACCGGCCTGGACCAGGGACAGCAGGCCGCCGAACACGGCAGCCTGGCCTGAAACCGCCCTGTAGATGTGGGCCTTTTCCATCAAGGAGCGGATCACGCGAAGGTTCTCCAAGGCGGTCTGATGTGAGCTCATGGATTTACTTTGTGGCATAAAGCGAACAGCGCAAGCAGAAACTTTGCGCAACAAAGTTTACTCATGCTCGACACCCATCCAGCCCCCGGAAAACGGCTTGCTCCGCAGTCGGATCATGATGCGGATTCATCAAGCCGCGCCGGAGGCTCGTGGGAGCAATGGCCTGTGATGAAGCGAGGCTTGGCGGGCGAGAACCACCGGATCCAGGTGGCCTAACCAACACCGGACCCGGGATGCGCCCTGGAGGGGCGAGAAGGGAACGCAGGTGCGCGTTGGGTTCCGGTGGTTCACACTTGCTGCTCTCGTTTCACCACCGGCTTTTCTCTCTCGAGCCCACGGCTCGGAGGCGCCAGACACCTGGCAAGCGTCCACCCAAGCCAGGAAACCTGTGAGTCCGGCGTTTGTCATCATGACGGATTTACAACCTTTGCTCCGGAGTCAGGCAGGCGTTGCTTCGGATTTGACGCAAGGCTCTTTTCCTTTTGTCCTGAGTTGTTTTTGGTCTCACTCATCAGGCCATGACGCCAGCCTTGTGCATTCTCGGCGGGTGCAACGGTGCAGGCAGGACGACCCTCGCCCGGGAGCTGCTGCCACGGCTTGGGCTGAAGCGGTTTCTCAATGCCGATGAAATCGCCCGGGGACTCTCCCCGCTTGATCCCTCGTAGAGCGCCTTCAAGGCGGGGCGTCTGCTGCTGGATCAGGCGCGTTCGCTTATCGAATCGAAGGCCAGCTTCGCCATCGAGTCCATCCTCAGCGGCAAGTCCTACCTTGCCCTCATTCGTGAAGCCAGGGCACGAGGCTGCCGGTTTCTGCTACATTACATCGTCATCGACTCGGGAACCCAGGCCGTGGCCCGTGTGGCGCTGCGCGTAAAACTGGGAGGTCATCACGTTACGACAGAGGATGTGCGTCGGCGCCTCGATCGCAGCCGCCGCCACTTCCTTGTAGATTACCTGCCCCTTGCCGATGAACGGGGTTTGTGGGACAAACACTCTCCGCCAGCAATCAAGATTGCTGACAGCTACACACACACCCTCGAACAACTCCAGGCCACGATCAAAACATCGAATGTCCAGGAAGCGAGTCAGCACGACCTGTCAGAAATGTCGGCAATCGTGCTCGAAGCCAGCCGGGTGGCGGCCGAGAAGATGCTCGATTACTACCGTCGCATGGACATTCGTGTCACCCCTCAGATGACGCTCGTGGAAGAGGAGCAGGCCGAGCAGATGCACCGGTGATGCAGCCTCTCCAAGAAAAGCCCCGCCTCTGTCGAGAACGGGGCTCTTGGGGGGGCCAGGGAAACAGGCTGCACGCAGCGATGGCTTCGCGGACTTACTTCTTCTCAAACACCACCTTCCCGGCCTTCATCGTGGCGGTGATGTGATCACCTTCCTTGAAGCCGCCTTCGAGGACCGCGAGGGAGAGCGGATCGAGCAGGTGCTTTTGGATGGCGCGCTTGAGGGGGCGCGCACCAAAGACCGGGTCGAAGCCGGCGTCCGCCAGGTGACGGGTGGTTTCGTCCGTGACGACAAGGTGGATGTTCTGCTTCGCGAGACGATCGATGACGCGCTGAAGCTGGATCTTGACGATCTGGTCGAGCTGCGCGGCGTCGAGGCGGTCGAAGATGACGATCTCGTCGATGCGGTTGAGGAACTCGGGCCGGAAGAACTGCTTCAGGCTGTCGCGCACCAGGGCGTCGCGCTGCTCGGGATTGCTGACATCCTGGATGGCCGCGCTGCCGATGTTGCTGGTCATGATGAGGACCGTGTTCTTGAAGTCGACCGTGCGGCCCTGGCCGTCGGTGATGCGTCCGTCGTCGAGCACCTGAAGCAGGGTGTTGAAGACATCCGGGTGCGCTTTTTCGACCTCGTCAAAGAGCACCACGCTGTAGGGGCGGCGACGCACGGCCTCGGTGAGCTGGCCGCCCTCCTCATAACCGACGTATCCTGGAGGCGCGCCGATGAGACGGCTGACGCTGTGCTTCTCCATGTACTCGCTCATGTCGATGCGCGTCATGGCGTTGTCGTCGTCGAAGAGGAATTCGGCGAGGGCCTTGCACAGCTCCGTTTTGCCGACGCCGGTGGGGCCGAGGAAGAGGAAGCTGCCGATGGGGCGGTTCTCGTCCTGAATGCCCGCACGCGCGCGGCGCACGGCGTTGCTGACGGCGACGATGGCGTCTTTCTGCCCGATGACCCGGGCGCTTAGGCGGTCCTCCATCTTGATGAGCTTCGAGCGCTCACCCTCCTGCAGGCGTGAAACCGGGATGCCGGTCCAGTTGGCGACGACCTTCGCAATGTCCTCCTCGGTGACCTCCTCGCGCAGAAGCGTATGCGCGCCACGGGGCACGCTGCCTTCAGCCGGGGCGGCCTGGAGCTTTTTCTCGAGGTCGGGAATCAACCCATACTGAATCTCACCCGCACGGCCGAAGTCACCCCGGCGCTGGGCCTGCTCAAGCTCGGTGCGCAGGCGGTCGATCTCTTCCTTGATCTTGCGGCCGGCCTGCACGGACTCCTTCTCCTTCATCCACTGCGCCTTGAGCGCCGAGGACTTCTCCTTGAGGTCGGCGATCTCCCTTTCGAGCTTCTCCAGACGGGCCTTGGAGGCGGCGTCGGTCTCCTTCTTCAGAACCTGCCGCTCCATCTCATGCTGCATGATCTCACGCTCGATGACGTCGATCTCCGTCGGCATCGAGTCGAGCTCGATCTTGATGCGGCTGGCGGCCTCGTCAACGAGGTCGATGGCCTTGTCAGGCAGGAAGCGGTCGGTGATGTAGCGGTTGGAAAGCGTCGCTGCGGCGATGATGGCCGCGTCCTGGATGCGCACCCCGTGATGAACTTCGTAGCGTTCCTTCAGGCCGCGCAGGATGGCGATGGTGTCCTCAACGCTGGGCTCGCCGACCATCACCGGCTGGAAGCGACGCTCCAGGGCCGGATCCTTCTCGATGTATTTGCGGTATTCATCGAGCGTGGTTGCGCCGATGCAGCGCAGTTCACCGCGGGCGAGCTGGGGCTTGAGCAGGTTGCCCGCGTCCATCGCTCCCTCGGCCTTGCCGGCGCCGACAATGGTGTGCAGTTCGTCGATGAAGAGGATGATCTCGCCCTCGCTGGAGGTGACCTCCTTGAGGAAGGCCTTCAGGCGCTCCTCAAACTCGCCGCGGAACTTCGCCCCGGCCATCATGCCGCCAAGGTCCATGCTGATCAGGCGCTTGCCCTTCAGGGAATCCGGCACGTCACCGGCGACAATGCGGCGGGCCAGGCCTTCGGCGATGGCGGTCTTGCCGACACCGGGCTCGCCGATGAGCACCGGGTTGTTCTTGCTGCGGCGGCTGAGCACCTGCATGACGCGGCGGATCTCCTCATCGCGACCGATCACGGGGTCGATCTTCCCCTGCTTCGCCCGGGCGGTGAGGTCGGTGCCGTATTTTTCGAGCGTCTGGTATTTGCCCTCGGGATCCTGATCGACCACACGCTGGCTGCCCCGCACGGCGGCGAGCGCCTTCGACACGGTGTCGTAGGTCAGGCCGGCCTGCTTCAGCAGGTCGGACAGCTCGGACTTCGTCTTGAACAGGGCCAGGAGGATGTGCTCCACGCTCAGGTATTCATCCTTGAGCTTCTTTTGTTCGTCCTCGGCCTTCGTCATGAGCTCGCGAAACTCATTGGAGAGGTAGAGGCCGCCGGATCCGCCGCTGACCTTGGGCTGGCGGGTCAGCAGGCCTGAGACCTGGGACTTGAGGCCGGCCACCGCCGCCGCATTGACGGCAGCCTTTTCAAGGAGGGGCATGGCGATGCCGCCTTCCTGTTCGAGGAGGGCGAGCAACAGGTGGGAGGGCTTGAGCTCCTGGTGGCCGTGCCGGGTGGCGACGGACTGGGAGGCATTGAAGGCTTCCTGGAGCTTAACGGTGAATTTTTCGGGTGACATGGTTGTTGGTTAGGTGGTTTCCCGGTCTCCTTGCTTAAACCATGCCACAGCATGCCGATGGCCCGCCAGCCTTGATTTGGCGGGCATTGGGCAAGATTTGCCCTTTTACGCAAAGGGCAGCCGGGTGGGCCTTCCTGTCACAATCGCGACGGTCCTGACTCAGATGTGCAGGCCCGGGGTCCTGTCACTTGATGGTGCCCCAGTGCCGTGTGAGAGGCCAGTAGCAGAAGAGGGCCGGCCCAACCAAGTTTCGTTCCGGCACGGGTCCCCAGACGCGGGAGTCGCTGCTGTTGTAGCTGTTGTCGCCCATGGCGAAATAGTCCTCGGGACGCAGCTTGATCTTGTTGATGCCGCCACCGACGTTTTCCGCGAACCCGTAGCCGCGATAGCCGTCCACCGGGGTGTCGCGGGTGCCCTGCATGACCTTCGTGAAGCCCGGCTCCCCGGCCTCCTTGCCGTTGATGAAAAGTTTGGGGGACTGCACGTCAAGGAGGTCGCCCGGGACGCCTGCGAGACGCTTGATGTAGTGCTGGGCGCCCTGCTCCTCCGGGACGTTGATGCCGCGGATGTGCTTGGTGGTGAAGACGAAGACCTCGCCTCGGGTCGGCGTGCGGAAATGATAGCTCACCTTGTCCACCAGCACATGGTCGCCGTTGCGGACGATGCCACGCGCCAGGAGCTGACCCTTCCTGATCGGCTCGCCGCCGCGCAGGCCATAGACCATCCTGCGGTCGGGCGTGTCATTGGTGGTCTCGACCGGCTGGCTGTGGATGTGCTTCACGAGCTGCAGCTCGTCGAGGAGCTGGCGCTGAGGGGCGCCGATGCGTATCGTGTGACCGTCGCTGAAGTGCAGCTTGCAATAGGGCATGAAGATCAGGAAGCGATGCTCCGTGATCGGCTGGCTGCGGTCCAGCGTGCCCTCGTGGTCGGAAACGACATTGATGTAGCGCGTGCTGGAGAAAAAGGCGCCGACACGGCCCAGCAGACCAGGGGTGGGATCCTCGGCCGTCGCCTCGGCGGTGATGCCGTTCAGGGTCGGCTGCATGGAGCCGGTCGGGATCTGGAAGGGCTGGGTGATGTAGGCCCGGATGCCCAGGGCCAGGACGACGGTCACAAAGATGACCTCGATGTTTTCAGCCAGTTCGCCCGGCATCGCGTCCGGCAGGGCTTTTTCACAGACGCGGTTCAGCTCGTCATTGAGGGACTTGATGCGCTCACGGTCGCGCTGTCTCATGGCGTCCTCCAGGCTGCCACGCAGCGCCAGGATTTCATCCAGCTTGGCGGGGGGGAGCAGGTCACGCTTGTAGTTGATGAAGCGGGTGACACCCTTGTGCAGAAGCTTCGCGTGCTTGAGGTAGCGGGGAGTGAAAAACAGCATGGTGGGGACAGGCGGGCCGGATTCATCATCGCGGCCCCGCCGCCGGGCAAGCGCAATCCACGAGGAGGAAATCCTTGCAACACGGCCCTGACAGCCCTGTTTTGCGATCCACTCTCCACCCTACCAGCCATGATCCTCCGCCTGACCACCCCTCTCCTGCTTGTTGTCTCCGCCTCCCTGGCGGCCGAACTGCCGCGCATCCCGGCCAAACCGATCGCGGAAAAGAAGGAACTGCTTTTCTCCGATGACTTCCAGTCCGCCAGCCCCGCCCAGCCCTGGCACCGGGTGGTGGACACCTTCAGCTTTGCCGAAGGCGCGCTCAAAGGCACGCAGACCCGGGTGACCGACACGCCGTCTCCGGACGGCAAAAGCGTCATCAAGGCCCATGCCGCCGTGCACGGCCTGGAAATCCCGACCCGAGACAGCATTGTCGAGTGCCGGATCAAGTTCGACGGAGCCACGATGATCGACGTCGAGTTTGACGACCGCAAGTTCACCGGCTGCCACTACGGCCACATCTGCCGGGCCCAGGTGCGGCTGAACGGCGTGACCGTGATTGACGAGAAGGAGGGCAGCATGCGCAACGACATCTACGCGATGAAGAAGGATCCTTCAAAGAAGGAGGAGGTTGCCAGGCTTCTGGCTGGCCGTCAGGCGACCTTCCCCGCCAAGCTGGAGGCGGGCAAATGGTACACGCTGGTGGTGGAGACCGCAGGGGACGAGATGCGCGTCAGCATTGACGGCAAGCGCATGGCCTACCTGAAGTCCCCGGGCATCGCCCACGCCACGAAGTCCAAGATTGAACTGGGTGTCGCGGGCCAGAGCGGCTGGTTCGACGACCTCAAGGTCTGGAACGCCGCCCCCACCGGCAAGTAAGGCCGGCTTGAAGATCTGAAGCTTTGGAACGGCCCCCTGGAAACGGTCCCGCAGACCGGTTCCCAGGGGGCCCGCCACATCAAAGCGCCATTGGCCGCAGCGCGGCCTCCTTCTCCAGGCAGGGCGGAATCACCCTGCGGAAATCATCCAGGCTGACCGGCTTGGTCAGGAAGGCGTTCATGCCGGCGGCCTTGCACTCCTCTTTCACGCCGGTCAGGGCATGGCCGGTCATGGCGATGATCGCCGGCTGGTTTTTGAGATGGAAGTTCGAGCGGATGCTGCGTGCGGCATCGATCCCTCCCATCACCGGCATCTGCAGATCCATGAAGATGATGTCATAGGAGGAGCCGTTGACGTGATCGACGGCCTCCTGGCCGTTGTTGGCGATGTCGATGCCTGAATAACCGAGGCGCTGAAGCAGCATGACGGCGATCTTCTGGTTCAGAGGCTGATCCTCAACCAGGAGAACGCGTGCCGGATGCAGCTTGGCGAAGCTGTCCCCGTCCGCCTTGGAGGCGGCGGCGATCGCACGATTCGTCGACTGTGAAATCTGCGCGTCGTGACCGGCGGCGGCGGCACGGTTGATCATGACGGGCTCTGCCTGGGTCAGCACCGGCAGGGACGCAGGCAAGGCGGGCGCCGTGGTCCCAGGCAGCGGTTGCATCGGACGCAGGACTGGGGCGACTGGGGCAGCCGACGGCATCGACGGCCAGGGCGAGGTCATGGGGGAAGTCGCGGCAGGAATGGCAGGCTGGATGGGAACCGGTGCCGGCAGCCTTTCCGTCGGGGGCGCCGAGAGGGTTGAACGCGGCATGCGGATGAGTTCGGCCAGCGAACGCAGAAGATCACGGCGTTTGGGCGGCTTGCCCAGCTTGACAAAGCGGTTGTAACCCGCCGGGCAGTATTGATCCCGGACCTTCCAGCGGGTCAGCGGCAGCAGGACGACCAGGGCGGCCCCCTGGGTCGCGGCAGCGCGCAGCACGGGCTGGGCGGCCTCAGGAGACAGATCCCTGGCATCCAGAATGAACACCGCCACGTCTTCGAAATCACGGGCAAGCTGTTCAGGGGGAAGATCCACGCCAGGCTGGGCGGCAGATGCAGCCCCCCATAGCTGGAGCGTCTGCTGGAGGATCTGCTGGGTGGTTTGATGCGGGCTGTGAAACAGGACACGACGATCCTTGAGGGTGTCGATCCAGGACAGCTCCTCCTCCCTCCCATCCATGTCGGGACCGATGGTCAGCGGGATTTCGAAGAAGAAGTCGGAACCCCTCCCGTCCTCGCTCACCACGCTGATGTCGCCGCCCATCAGACGGCAGAGCTTCCGGCAGATGGCCAGGCCAAGGCCGGTGCCGCCATATTTGCGCGTGGTGCTGGCGTCGGCCTGTGTGAAGGCATGGAAGAGCTGGCCGATCTTTTCCGGGGGGATGCCGATGCCGGTGTCACGCACGGAGAAGTGCAGGTGCGGGATGTCGCCCTCGGGCTTTTTGCGACTGACCTGGCGGGCAAGCACCAGGATCTCGCCCTTCTCCGTGAACTTGATGGCATTGCCGACGAGGTTCACCAGCACCTGCTTCACACGCTGGAAGTCGCCCTTGAAATATCGGGGCAGGGCCGCGTCGACGTGGAAGTTCATCTCAATGCCCTTCTCCGCCGCACGGTAGGAGAAAACGTCCGCCACTTCCGTGAGCAGCTTCTCCATCTCCACGGGCACGACCTCCAGCTCCATCTTGCCGGACTCGATCTTGGAGAAATCGAGGATGTCGCTGATGAGATGCAGCAGGGATTCGCCGGAGGAGCGGATCATGCGCACCAGCTCCTCCTGCTCGGGCGCCAGGCCGAGTTCAAGCAGGAGCGAGGTCGTGCCGATGATGCCGTTCATCGGCGTGCGGATTTCATGGCTCATGTTGGCAAGGAAGTCCCCCTTGGCCGCCGTCGCCTGTTCGGCCTGCTTGCGGGCCTGATGGAAGTCGGCCAGGATCTGCAGGCGCTTGGCCTCCTCGGACTGGAAGTGGGCCAGGGCGTCATTGAAGGCCTCCTGAAGGGCGTCGAGGTCGTCGCATCCCTGGGCGGGAAGCCTGTGGTTCAGGTTGCCCGCCCGGATGGCCTGGAAGCCCTGGGCGAGGACCGAGGTCTTGCGCGTGATGCCACGTCCCAGCCAGAAGAAGCCAAGCACGGCGGGCAGCAGCCCGGCGACAGAACCTAGGATGGGCACCATGAGGCGCGGCACGCTGAGGAGGTGCCTGGGTTGAACCATCGGCTGGCGTGCGATGAGAACGCCGGCGACACGGCGCTTTTCATCGAGGAGCGGGCCTCCGGCCAGCAGCCACTCACCGTCGCCCGACAGGGAGGCCTTGAGCGAGATGGGCGCTTCCCCGATGACCATGGAGGAGCCCGCCATGATTCGGAAGATGATGTCCTGAACGTTTCCGGCCTCCGGTTCCGGGGGCTGATAGGCCTCCGCCGTGTCATGAACCACGATGAAGGGAGTCTTGTCGAGGGGTGGTGTCGCCGCACCACCCGGTCCGGCGATCTCCACGCGCAGCCCGAGCTCCTGGATGAGAACGGGGACGTCCACGGTCTGCAGACGCATCTTCAGATGCACGATGGACTCGGCGTTCAGGTCACGCAGCCCGGCGAGCTGCTCCGGGCGCAGGCTCTGGCTTGCCAGCTCGCCCTGGGCGGCGCGGATGACGGCGCCCAGGTAGGAGCGCTGGGCCATGCGGAGGATCAGGAACTCCTGCCAGAGAAAGGCCGCGGAGGCGACAGTGACGCCGATGACCATGGCGGTTGCGCCAAGGATCATGAAACGCTGGGCGATGGAAAAACGGGGCTTCATGACGCAGAATTGGTTGGGTTGCGCTCACGTGAGATGCAGCGCCGGACGAGCGCGCAGAGGCCCTCCAGCGGGTAGGGCTTCTGCAGGATGTCAATGAACCCGATGGCCTGGCAAAGCTCCCTGGCATCCTCCTGGAAGTAGCCGCTGCAGGCGATGACCGGCATGTCAGGAGCCATTTCCTGCGCCCTTTCGAGCACCTCGAAGCCGGACATGCCGCCGGGCAGGGTGAGATCCAGGACCATGACGTGCGGGGGCAGGCCTGCGCGGGTGGACTCATTCAGGACTGAGAGCGCGGCCTCCCCCGAGTCGCAGGAGGAAACGTCGAGGCCCTGGGACTGAAGGATGGTGGAGGCAACCGCCAGGACATGGGGTTCGTCATCAACGACCAGGACACGACCGCCGTTGCGCGGCGCGGAGGCGGCCTCGGGAGCAGGTGGGAAGTTCATCTCAAGGGGTTGGCTGGGTGGGTTCAGGTGGCGGCGGTGTAGGCGAGGCACTTGATCTCATCGAGGCTGGTGTGCCCCGCGATGACCTGCATGAGCCCCTCCTGGTAGAGGGAGAAAAAGCCGTTCTTGAAGGCTGCGGCGCGCATGGCGGACATCGGCGCCGCCTCCTCGATGAGGTCGCGCAGCTCGGTGCTGATCTCGCAGAGCTCCATGAGGGCCACACGGCCTGCGTAGCCGGTGCCGTGGCATTCCTGGCAGCCGACGGGCATGAAGATGGGCTGTGTCAGCGGCTGCGAGATGACGTTCTGCTTGGCCATCATGTCCTGGATGTCCTGAGGCACCTGCATGGGCCGCTTGCAGTAGTTGCAGAGGCGGCGCACCAGGCGCTGCGCCTGGGAGAGGGCGAGGGAGTCGGCCAGGAGGTACTTCTCAACGCCCATGCTCATGAGCCGTGAGACGGCGCGCAGGGAGTCGTTGGCATGCAGGGTGGTGAGCACCAGGTGGCCGGTGAGGGCGGCGTTGACGGCGGCGTTGGCCGTCTCGCTGTCACGGGACTCACCGATCAGGATGATGTCCGGGTCGGCACGCAGCAGGGCGCGCAGGCCGTTGGCGAAGTCGAGGCCGTGATGCGGGTTGGTCTGCGTCTGGTTGATCCCCTCGATCTCATATTCGATGGGGTCCTCGATGGTCTGGATGTTGACGCCCTCGTCGTTGACGCTGTTCAGCAGCGCGTAGAGCGTCGTCGTCTTTCCGGAACCCGTGGGGCCGGTGACGAGGATGAGGCCCTGGTCGCGTGTCATGGCGCGGTTCAGAATGTCGATCTGACGCTGCCCCAGGTTGAAGTCGCTGAGCCGCCGCACGCCGTCCTGCTTGTCGAGGAAGCGCATGATGATCTTCTGGAACTCACGCCTTGTCGGCACGGCGGCGACACGGACGTCCACGCGCCGGCGGCCGACGCTGAGGGCAAACCTGCCGTCCTGGGCCTCCTGGCGGTTCTGGTTCATGCCGGCGTAGTTTTTCACCAGTGCGACAAAGCGGTTCAGCACCGTCTCGGGCGCCGTCAGGATCGTCTTCATGTTGCCGTCCATCCGGGCACGGAAGCGGGCCAGGTTGTAAAACTTCTCGAGGTGAAGGTCGGAGGCCCGGCAGCGGATGGCGGTGAACAGGGCCCACTGCACCAGCTCCTCGGGCGTGTGGTTGGGGCTGGCGGGGTTGATCCGCGCCATGTCCTCCGGCATGATGTCGATGACGCTTTCGTTGGCCGTGGCGGAGGCCGTGAGGTTGTCCTTGTCCAGCTTGACGCCGCTCGGGTCAAAGGTGGCGCCGGCACGGTTGATCGCATCCCGGATGCCCGCAGGGTCGGTGAGCACCGTGATGATCTTCACGGCGGTGTTGCCCATGCTCAGCCACTCATCCTCAAAGGCGTAGCTGTCCGCCTGCTCGCTGAGCATGAAGACGGCGTTCCGGCCGACAAAAAGCGGATAGACGTTGTGGCGCTCCAGCAGGGCCAGCGGGAAGAAGTTCTGCCTCGGCGCCTCGGTGGCCGAGAAGCACAGGTCGCGCCCGCGGCTGACCATGTAGTTCAGGGCCGGACCGAGGTTGCGCTGGATGATGTTGAAATGATGAACGCCAAGCCGGGCGTTCTTCTCCTTCTGCGTGTCGTAAAAGCCCCGCAGCTTGGTGGCCTCCGCCTGCTCATACGGATAGTGCTCCAGCAGCCACTGGAAGGTGCCTTCCAGCCCCATCTCGTCGAAGCGCGGCGGTTCAATTCCCTCGAAGGTGCTCTGCTGCGCGATCGGCAGCTGGCCGAAGCGCTGCACGAGGTCCTTGCGGGTCTTTTGATACTGCTCGGCGGAGATCAGCACGCGCAGGGTGAGAAAGCTCGGCACGCCCCAGGTGTCACCGGCCCGGGGATTGTGGTGCGCCATGACCAGAAGCGGACCGAGGGTCATGACGGGCAGCCACGGGTCCGCCACATAAGGCACGCGGCCGAGCTTGCGAACGATCCTTTCCGCCTCCGGGGAGCAGCTCTCCCGCATGAGCGTCACCGGCAGGATGTGATGCTGGATGGCCAGCCCTTCAACGGAAAGGATGGCGGCCTGCCGGGCGTCGATGGTTTCAGGTGGCGGATTACTTGCATCCCCGAAATTTGGAGATGACGGAGAGGCAGGTGCTGGATGAATGGCGGAGGACATTTTCGGGCGTTTGCCTGGCGGCTCTAGCGGCCGCTGGAATTGTAGTTGGACGGATACTGCCTCGGCGCCCCGACATCGGAGCCATCAAAGGCCACCTTGAGGCCGGAGCCGGCAGTGCCGGGTTTCAGCAGTTCGAACATCCTGCCCGTCCAGCGCAGGCGGTAATCCAGCCTGGAGGTTGATGTGGCAGGGCGGTAATGCGGGTCGATGTAGGGGCTGTTGAAGTCGGCCTTCTCCGGGTCGGGATGACGATACTGCAGGTCCATGAGCACGAGCAGTTCATCCACGGTGGAGCTGTCGGAACGGGTCAGCACATACTCCTTCAGGGAGGCGGCGCGCTCCTTGAGGTTGCGATTCAGAACCTCCAGACGCTCCATGGCCAGCGCTGCACGTGAATTTTCATAGGTGCCCCCCAGGCGTGTCACCACCACGCCCGCCAGGATGCCGAGCAGAGAGATCGTCGTCACCATCTCGGTGAAGGAAAACCCCTCACAGGCAGCGCGAAGCCCGCTCCACGAGCTCCAGTCTGGCATGGCCTTCTTGGGTGGGTGATGCATCCTTGGAAGTCAGTAGGGAATGTTGCCGCTGGGACCAACCAGGGCAGTCTTGGTCATGCTGGTGATGCTGCCGGGCAGCGTGGCCGTGTAGGACTCCGGCATGAAGGCCGACAGGGAGCTTTCGGCGTAAGCCAGGTAATCCTTGATGAGGGTGTAGCGCTGATCATTGGACTTGCCCGTCCAGTTGAGCGCGGCCTGCGTGCGTCCGACGACCTGAATGTAGGTGGACATGCCCAGGTTCAGGGCCTCGGCCCGCGAGATCGCCAGGTTGCGCTCGCTGTCACTGCGCATGCGGGTGATCGAGGGGATGGCCAGGAAGGCGATGATGCCGATCACGGAGACGCAGGCGATCATTTCCACCATGGAAAATCCGCGCCACCATGCGGACATCGGGTGCTGGGATTGAGGAGGGTTCGTCTTCATGTCAGGTGCATCACTCGCTGGCCATCTCCACCGTCGGGAAGCCCCCGTCCTGCCAGGCCGGCAACGACAGATACAGACCGCTGGATTTCAACGCCTTGCTCTGCAGGCGCTCCGAGTTGGTGGTGTATTCTAGAAAGTGGTCCGACGTGGACTTGTCCAGGTAGCCATTGCGCACGTTCACATCCGAGGCGGCAGGATTCGGAATCAGGAGATTGAAACGCGCCAGGCTCGTCTCCAGGGCATTGTATTGCGTGCGAAGGCCGGCCAGGCTGCGCATCTGCGCCGTATTGCCCACCCGGGTTTGCGACATGACCCAGGTGGTCAGCGCCTCATTCACGGCCGCCTGCTGCTGACGGGCTACGATCCGGTTGGCGTCACGTGCGCCGTTGGAAATGGCGCTGATCGCCAGCGCCGACATGATGCCCACGATGGCAATCGTGAAAGTTGCCTCCACAAATGTGAATGCCTTCGAAAAACGAAATTGCGGGCGGTTCCAGATATTCATGGGAATTTTAGATTACATCATAAATACAATAATATCCATATTAATTTAGATCAACAAACAAAATCCATTGCTCATAAAAGGTGCCGCTCGCAGATTAATGCATTATTATTGCACTCCACCTCTTGACCTAGACGCAACTTGATTGTCATAACGCAAGCCATGTCAGCCTTCAGACTTTCGAAACTTTCCACGCCCTTCGCCATTCTCCTTCTGGCTCATTCTAACCAGGCCCATGCCGAAACTTCGGCCCAGTTCGCGGCCCAGCGCCAGCAGCGATACGAGTACTCCACCTTCAGCGCGATGTCCTCACCCGTCGTGCTGCCCATGGATGGCAGGGTGGAAAAGGCCGACTGGCTCACCGGTCTGGACGTGAGCCTGGCGGACATGATCTTCCCGCATGCCCACCTCGACACGGCCTATGGAACCAGCAGTATTGATCAGGAGGAGCTTGCCGTCGGCCATCATGACCCGGTCCGCCGGGACGGAGTCACCTTTCAAAACGTCGAATTATCCCTGTCAGGCCGACTTGACGATCATAACGAATTCTTCGTCACCCTCGCCGGCGCGGTGGATGGAGACGACCACTTCGACCCGATCTTTGAGGAGGCGTTCTGGAAGTTCAAAAACCTGCCCGGCGGCTTTGAGGTCAGGCTGGGACGTGTTTACAACCGCTTTGGCATCCAGAACACCTACCACCCTCATGGCTTCGACTGGGTTGACCAGTATCTGGTAAACACAAGGATGCTGGGTGACGACTCTCTCACCACGCTCGGGGCCGAAATCACCTGGCTCATGCCCGTGCCGTGGACCTCCCAGGTCGACTTCGCCCTGGGACGGGCGCCCTCCCATGATGGCCACCACCATCACGGGGATGAGGAGGAAAGCCGCTATGCCGCTGATGAATCCTATTTCACCGATGACAGCCTGCTGTCCGTGCTGAACTGGACGAACGTGGTGCATTACAATGACTTCCACCAGTTTCGCTTCGGCGGTTCGGGCGCCTGGGGTGAAAACCTCAGCGGCTACCGCACCAGCGTCTATGGGGCACATTTTGAATACCAGTGGCGGGAAAACGGCTTTGACCCCGGCGGCCGCTATTTCCGCATCCGCTCCGAGGCCATGTTCAACAGCTTCCGTGTCGAGGATGAAATCGACGACACCCGTGATCCGGTCACGCAGCAGGACTTCGGCTGCTACCTCAGCGCACTCTACGGCCTGGGAAACAACCTCGAGCTCGGCCTGCGCGGCGAGTTTGTCTCCGGCAACCATGACACCGGCGTGGACTCGCGCTTTCGCCTGAGCCCGGGCGTCACGTGGTATGCCAACAACGCGCGCACCCTGCGGCTCCGTCTTCAATACAATTACGACAACTCCAACAGCCGTGGCACGGACCACTCTGTCTGGGCGCAGGTCAGCCTCGCCTGGGGGGGGCCGGAAGTGCGTTAATAATCGAGCTGCCAGGCACGTTTAACCTCCTATGAAATCCCTCCTTCTGTCCCTCTTGCTCCTCCCCTTCACCGCAGGAGCCGCCGTCAAGGTGTCCACGCTGCATCCGCTGCTGGCGGACGTCGTCCGCCAGGTGGGCGGGGACAAGGTCGAGGTGGTTGAGATCCTCAAGGCGGGGGGCGATGTGCATCATTTCGAACCGGCGGCGCGGGACATCGCCGCCATGCGCGGCTCCGTGCTGCTCCTGGCCATGGGCAAACATCTGGAAACCTACCTGGACAAGCTGCGCGACAGCGTCGGCGGTTCCGTCAAGGTCATCGAGGTCGGCAGGCCGATCCCCTCGGTGCAGCTCGACCCGAGCCAGGAGATCTTTGTCTGCTGCCCCGCCCATGCCAAAAGCAGCATCGATCCCCATTGGTGGCACAGCGCGGAGAACATGAAACGCGCCGCAAGGGTGATCGCCGACGAGCTTGCCGGGGTGGATCCCGCCAACGAAGACGCCTATGCGGCGGGGGCCAAGGCCGCCTCCAAACGCTTCGATGAGCTGAAGCGCTGGGCCCAGCAGGAGATCAGCGCCATCCCTCGCGGCGACCGCAGGCTGGTCACCGCCCACGCGGCGTTCGGCTACTTTTGCAAGGAGTATGGCTTCAAAAGCGTGCCCGTGCTTGGCATCAGCCGCAGCGATGACGCGTCACCGCAGTACATCGCCCAGGCCATCCAGGTGATCCGGGAGCAGAAAATCCGGGCCGTCTTTCCGGAGGACCAGGCGAACCCCAAGGTGCTCGCGGAAATCGTACGCAGCACCGGCGTCAAGCTGGGTGACTCCCTGGTCGCGGACGGCACGTCCAAGGATGCGCACACCTTTGAGACCATGCTCGCCCACAACGTGCGGGCCATTGTCGCCGCGCTGAAGCCCTGACTCAGGGCTGGGATTCCAGCACCACGGCCTCCGGCGTCAGCGTCACCTTCTTCACCAGCAGCAGATGCTGGGCGATGTGCTCCATCTTCTGGTAGGGGGACAGCCAGGTCCACAGGCCCATGCCATCGATGAAGCCTGCGGCCACCTCCCTGCCCGGCACCTTCACGTCCACGACCTTCACATCGACGCCTTGGTCATGAAGGAACACCAGAAAACCCGCCTCGCCGTTGAGGTAGCGTTTCCGGTCCTCCCAGAACTTGATGTGGTTCATCGGCAGGCTGACCCGGCCGAGCACCTGGGACTTGGCCGGGTCGATGCGCTCAAAACGCACCATGTCCAGGTAGCTGCCGTAACCTGAGTCCGGCGCCAGCACGAGCAGCCTGTTCAAGTCCTCGACGGACAGCTTCAACTGCGTCTTCTGCCCGTTCTTGGCCGCGCTGGCAAACTCCTCCAGCCTGCGGACCAGGGCGGCCCTTTCCTCCGGCTTCAGCTCCACCGGCTCGAACTTCCTGGGATGATCTTCTGCAAACAGGGCGATGGCCTTGTCCTGGGAGAAAAGCGACCAGGCGCTCCAGCCGATGATGCCGCCAAAAACCAGGACGGCCATGATCATGATGAAGCAGCCGTAGAACGGGTTGAAGTCGGAGGTGGGAACTTTTTCGACGCGGGCCATGGGAGGGACCGCAGGAAGCAGAGAATCAAACCCGGAGCAAGCGCCGCTCAGGGCGCTGACAGGAAATCCTTGCTACTTGAGCAGACCGCTGTCCGTCAGCCATTCGACAAAACGCTCCGGCCAGCGGCCGGCCGCCGTGGAGGTTCCGGGCCGGTAACCAAAACCATGACCGGCCTCGCTGTAGATGTGCAGTTCCGCCTTCACGCCCGCCGCCTTGTATTTCAAATAAAGCGAGGCCATGCCCTCCGAGATGTCCGGGCGGTCGCCATAACCGCATGCAATGAAGAGGGGCGGCATGCCCTTGGCGGCGGAAAAGAGGCCGGAGGTGCCCGGATAAATCAGCGCCTGGAAATCCGGACGGCTGCCCTCGCGTTCCACCACATCCGCCGCGTCCGGCCTGCCCGGGTCATTTTTCATCGCCGCAAAGGCCGCCAGCTCACCGCCGGCGGAGAAGCCCATCACGCCGAGACGGTCCTTTTTCACACCCCACTCCGCCGCACGGCTGCGGATCAGCCTCAGCGCCCGGCGCGTGTCCGCCATGGCATGATCCTGGATCGTGTAGGAGGAGCCTTTTTCACGTGCCAGGCGGTACTTCAGGACAAAGGCGGCGATGCCATGATCGCGAAGCCATTCAGCGAGGGCATAACCTTCATGACCCAGGCAGAGCTTGGCGTGTCCGCCGCCGGGAGCGATGAGAACGGCGGTGCCGGTGGCGTTTTTGGCCGGGATGAACGGGGTGATCGAAGGATTGTGGACGTTCACCACATTGCTGCCCTCCTGCCTTTCCGGCTCGCCTTTGCGCGCCTCGGAACCCGGGGCTCCCTCAGGCCACAAGGGCAGCGCCAGGGGCTGTTCGGCGGCCTGAAGTTGAACAACGGCGCTCAGCAGAAGAAACAGGGGACGAAGGCGCATGGCAATGAGGGTGAAAAGCAGGTTGGTTCAAAGGGCGGCGCGATAAATGCCGGCAAAGTCATCGAGAGTCAGCGGACGCGGATTGAACTGAGCGGTCCACTGCTTCATCGCCATCTCGGCCAGCACGGGCAGGCCGGCCTCCTTCACGCCATATTCGGAGATCTGGCGCGGCATCCGTGCCTCCCACAGCAGCTCGCTGACACGGTCGGCGAGGTCCCCATCAAAGTAGCTTTCGTAGATGGCGGCAATCTCAGGCAGGGCGCAGTTGAAGCGGATGACATGCGGCAGCATCACGCCCACGGCCTCGCCATGGACGACATGAAACTTCGCCGTCAGCGGATTGGCGCAGGAATGGGCGGCGCCGAGCATGGAGTTTTCAATGGCCGTTCCGGCGTAGGCCGCACCGAGCAGCATCATGCCGCGCGCATCGAGGTCACCCGGCTCGCGCAGCACACGGCTGAAACCGGCGTGCAGGAGGCGGAAGGCCTCGCGCGAAAACACGGTGGAAAGGGCGTTGCGCCTGTTTGTCACGGCCGTCTCGAGGGCATGGGAGATCGCATCAATGCCGGTGCAGACCGTCACCCGGTGGGGCTGTGATCGGGTGAGCTCGGGATCGAGGATCGCGATCTTCGCGGCCGCCTTGGGATCACCGCAGGCCATCTTGACATGCGTCTGCGCATCCGAAATCAGCGCGTAGCTCTGGCATTCACTGCCCGTGCCGGCCGTGGTCGGGATGGCGATCAGCGGCAGCATGGGGCTGGCGGCCTTGCCGGTGCCCCAGTAGTCCTGCATGCGTCCGCCGTTGGTGAGGATGAAGTTGCAGCCCTTGGCGGTGTCCATGCTGCTGCCGCCTCCGAGGCCGATAATGAGGTCGGTTTGGAATTCACGTGCCACCGTCACGCAGCGGTCCACATCCTCCGTGCTGGGGTTTTCCCGCACCTCACCAAAGACCGCCACCTCCAGCCCCGCCTCCCGCAGGATGGCTTCCGCCCGCGCGACATAACCGGCGCCGATGATGCCGGGATCACTGACCATCAGAACGCGGCTGCCGCCCAGTTCACGGACCAGACTGCCAAGCTGGTTCAGAACCCCGTTGCCGTAGATGAGCCGCGTGCGCGGCTGGTAGTCGAAAAATCCCAGGTCCATCATCAGGCGGCGCGATGAGGTTCAACGGCGGAGGACGCTGGACTCCCGGCGACGCATGGGTCACCGACAACGGGGGGGAAGTGGGATGTCATTGGGGGCGGAGGCATTGAACGGCGGCAGGATGGCAAAGGTTGCAGCGCAAAGGCGCTCCATCCCGAATCCCCTCAAATCCTGACGACATCAAGCGGGGACTCAGGGTGCGGCGGCCGAATCCAGGGTTGCCCGGCGGGAAAGCTCTGCTAACCAAGGGACCCCCAATCTTATGTTCAGCCGATTCCGCCCCCGGGTTCTTCTGTATGCCCTGATCTCCACCGGGATCATTTCCGCCTGCGCCCAGCAGACCCAGGCCCAGTCCTCCGTCATCGTGGTGGACACCTTCAACCGCAAGGTTCATGTGGCTGGTCATGCCAACAGCCGCCGCCCCGTGGGTGGACTCGCCAAAATCGCCGCCGGCATGGTGGCCCTGGACTGGTCCGTGGCCTCCAAAGTCGGCGTCAACGTGCTTGCCCCGGTGCCCGCCTACGCCCCGCAGATGGCAGGCATCAATGTTCTGGGCCTCCAGCCCGGTGACAAGCTGACCCTGCGCGACCTCATTTACGCCACCATGATGGGGGGCGATGACCTCGCCGCCATCACCCTGGCCGATTTCGTGGGGCGCGACCACCTCTATCGCCTCGGACAACAGGGGGACCCCCAGGTCGAGTTCGTACGCCAGATGAACCAGCTCGCCTACCGTGAAGGCGCGACCGGCACCCGCTTCCAGAACCCTCACGGCTACGAAAACACCCGCAGCATCGGCTATTCCACGGCTGCCGACATCGCCCGCCTCTCCCTCTACGCTGTCTCCCGCCCCGCCATGCGCTTCTACACCAACCAGCGCTCCCGCAGCATCACCATCTACCGCAGCGGCCAGCAGCTTTCCGTGCCGGTCAACAATACCAACGCCCTGCTCGGCGACTCCGGCATCGACGGCGTCAAGGCCAGCTCCACTCCTCGCGCCGGCGGCTGCGTCGCCATTTCCGCCGAACGCCCGGCCTCCGTTTACAAGCAGGCCGACGGCAGCAGCCTGATCTACCGGCATCGTCTCGTGATCGTCGTGCTGGGCTCCGTCAACCCGTTTGGCGAGGCCAAGGCCCTGCTCGACCAGGGTTGGAACGCCTACAACCGCTGGGTCGCCGCCGGTCGTCCGATCACGGATGAAAAGCAGCTCCTCAATCATTTCTAAGCTGGCACTCATCCTGCACCCCCTCTCAAATCCCAACCCCCCTTTTTCAAAACTCACTCATGCGCATCGGCATTCTTAACAGCGGCGGGGACTGCCCCGGTCTCAATGCGGTCATTCACGGCGTCGTCGGCGCCGCCCACACCCTCGGCTGGGAGGTCGTCGGTTTCCGCGACGGCTTCGAAGGCATGCTGCCTCCCGGGGACTACATGATCCTCGACCCCTCCCGCACCGTCGGCATCACCAAGCTCGGCGGCACCATCCTAGGCACCACCAACAAGGGGCACTTCGTCGCCAAGGTCGGTGAAGGCAACGTCGCCGAAGTGCCCAAGGAGATTGTCGAAAAGGCCAAGGCCACCCTCCGCCACCTGGAAATTGGCGCGCTCATCGTCGTCGGCGGTGACGGGTCACTCACCACCGCCCTCCAGCTTTACAACATGGGCGTGCCGGTCATCGGAGTGCCGAAGACCATCGACAATGACATCCAGGCCACCGCCATGACCTTCGGCTTCGACAGCGCCGTGCATGCCGTGGTCGACGCCCTCGATCGCCTCCACACCACGGCGGAAAGCCACAAGCGCGCCATCGTGCTCGAAGTCATGGGCCGCCACGCCGGCTGGATCGCCCTCTACGGCGGCATGGCCGGTGGAGCGGACGTCATCCTGCTTCCCGAGATCCCCTTCAACATGGAGCATGTGGCCGACGCCATCCGTCAGCGCGACGCCCGCGGCCTGCACAGCACGCTGGTCGTCGTGGCCGAAGGGGCCCGTATTGAAACCGGGGAGCTGCTCAAGAAGGAAAGCGTCGGTGGCAAGGGCGAGGACCGCCTCGGCGGCATCGGTGATCATGTGGCCAAGAAGATCGAGGCCATGACCGGCAAGGAAACCCGTGCCTGCACCCTCGGCCACCTTCAGCGCGGCGGCGCCCCGACGGCGCTTGACCGAATCCTCGGCGTGCGCTTCGGCGCCATGGCTGTCAGCCTGATCGAGCAGGGCAAGTTCGGCCGCATGGTCAGCTACCAGCAGTATCAGGTGGGTGACGTCAGCATCGAGGAGGCCGTCAACCACCTCCGCCTCGTCAGGCCGGACAGCGAGATCGTCAACGCCGGCCGCAGCATCGGCATCTGCTTCGGCGACTGCAAGGTCACTCCCTGAGGCAGAACTTGGAGTTTTCGAATTCACCGCGAGCAGGGGTTCATCACCCCTGCTTTTTTTGTGATCCGGTTCCTACTCCAGCCGGATGCTGACCGAACGGCCGTGGGCGTCAAGCCCCTCCACCGCGGCAAAGGCATGCACCACAGGTTCGGATCGGGCGCAGGCCTCGCGGCTCAGCCGGATGATGCTGGTGCGACGCTGGAACATGTCCACCGTCAGCCCCGGGAAGGACTTGCCCGCCCCACCCGTGGGCAGCGTATGGCTGGGACCAGCCAGGAAATCGCCCACCGCCACCGGCGAGTGATTGCCGAGGAAAATCGCCCCCGCCGTGCGGATGAGCGGCAGGATTTCAGACTCCCTTTCCGTGATCAGGGACAAATGCTCCGGCGCATAGGCGTTCACCAGATGCGCACCTTCCTCCAGCGATGAGGCCAGCATGAGAAACACGCCTTTTTCCAAAACCGGCTGCAGCTGCGCCTGACGGCTCAGACTTCGGCACTGGCTTTCCACCTGGGCGACCACAGCCTCCAGTAGCGCCGCATCATCCGTGATGAAACCCGCCTGGCTGTCCTTGCCATGCTCCGCCTGGGCCAGGATGTCCGCCGCGATGAAGCGCGGATCGGCGGATTTGTCCGCGAGAATGAGCACCTCGCTCGGCCCCGGCAGCAGGTCGATGGCGACCACGCCCAGGCACTGGCGCTTGGCCTCGACCACGAAACTGTTGCCCGGTCCGACGATCTTGGCCACCGGAGCGATGGATTGCGTGCCGTAGGCCATGGCCGCGATGGCCTGGGCTCCGCCGACCTTGTAGACTTCCGTGGCCCCGGCGAGCTTCAGGGCCGCGAGCAGGCCCGGATTCACGCTTCCATCCTTGCCGCAGGGCGTGCAGACCACGATTTCAGGCACACCGGCCGCAGCGGCCAGGGTGACCGTCATGATCGCGGTGGAAACCAGCGGCGCCGTGCCGCCCGGAACATAACAACCCACGCGTTCGAAGGGGTGATAGACTTCCCCAACCTCCCCGCCCTGCTCGTTCATGCCATGCCAGTCCTGGCGCATGCTGCGGCGGGAAAACTCAAACACGTTGCGGTGGGACGCCTCCAGGGCGGCGCGCAGCTCGGGAGTGGCGGAATTCCAGGCGGCCAGGATCTCCTCATCGTGGATGCGCAGGCCTTCAGGGGCAAGAGTGGCACCGTCAAACTTGGCCGTGTATTCAAGCAGGGCGGCATCCCCCCGTTCACGTACCGCCTGGATGACCCCGGAGACCACCTCGCGAACAGCATCGCTGGCCTCGGCGCGGCGGTTCATCAAGGCGACGACGTTTTTCCAGTCGGCATCGGTATGGCGGAGGATCTTCATGGTCAGCTTTCCCGGGTGGCGAAGGATGGCCGCCCGTCAATGGACGATTTACGCCATTCCCTGGCTTCAGGGCTGGCAAAACGCAGGCCTTGTGTGGAAAAGGGCGGGACGCCTCACTTCAGCACCTTCAGGCGCACGGCCTTGATCGCCCCGGTGGTGTTGTAGGTGGAGATGGCCAGCGGCGCGTAGCTCTCGATGGGGCCGGGCCGCAGACTGACCTTCCTCCCCTTGATGTCCTGATCAACGACCTGCTTGTCATCAATCCACACGGACAGGTTTTCCGGAGTGACCCGCAGGCGGATGGCGTACCATTTGTCATCCTCGTACTTCTGGTAGGAACCGGTGGCGTTGTTGCTCGCATCCACATCGTCGATGCTGCTGATTCCGGTGACGCTGCCGCCCCAGCCGCCACAGATCAGCGTGGCGCACTTCTTCAGGTCGCCCACGGGGAAGGTCAGGGCGCAGAAGAAATCCACCCCCTGCAGGCGCTTCGCCATCAGGGAGATTTCATAGTTGGTGACCGGCAGCTCCTGGGGCTTCTTATAGACCACCCCGCTCAGGCTGTCCCCCTGGTTGATGATCATCACCCCGCCTTCCAGCTCCACCTGACCGCTGCCGCCGATGTCCACCGTCTCCCAGTCAGCCAGGGACTTGCCGTCAAACAGCAGACGTTCCCTGGAAGGGGTTTCCGCGGCGGCCTTCGGAGCTTCATCAGCTCCAAAAACGGGCAGGCAGGCAAGCAGCAGGACGGCAAAAAGGGGCAATTTCATGGAGGTGGGGGGTAGAATCCACAAACGGCCCCCTCTCGTCAAAACCATCTTTGCCCCCCAAGAAAAACGGTGGAGACACCGGGACGGCGTGCTAGGACTTCCGGCCCATGACAAAACGTTCCTTCCGCCATCTGTTCCAGGCCGCCGCGCTTCTGGTCCTGGCAGCCTCCCTCAGCAGCTGCAAGACAGCGCGCCACCGCCACATGTACGGCCACGAGTTTGACCCGCCCGTCACCCGGCCCTCCAACCCAGGCGCGGTGAAGATCAAGGTCAGCACCGGCGCCCAGCGCCTCTACGCCGTGGAAGGCAGCAAAGTGCTGCTCGCCACGCCCTGCTCCGTCGGCACGAATGGCTCCACGGGCGCAGGCACCTTCCGCATCCAGTACAAGGAGGCCCGCCGCCGCCGGCAGAGCGAGCCTGACCGCGGCTACCCGATGGCCTACTGGCAGGAATGGAAGTCCGCCTATGGCATGCACTGGGGCTTCGTGAAGCCCTATCCCTGCACCCACGGCTGCATCCGCCTGCCCGCCAAGTCCGCCCTCAAGCTGTTCTCCCTCACCCAGGTCGGCACGCCGCTGATCATCGCCAGCTCTCACCCCGAGGACAGCACCGCCGGCAAAAATCTGCCAGTGATCGACGACGGCCCGCTGCCCAACCCCGACCCGACCTACATGCGCAGCGACAAGTTCTTCAAGGATCTCGAGGCCGGAACGCTGTTCAAGAAGTAACCCGCGCCTGCGAGCGATCACAATTCCCGGGGAGAGGCGGCCGACCCCGCCTCTCCCTTTTCCTTCCCCCGCCCTCCACGCCACGCCCCTCATGTCCGCCTCCGCACCCCAGCGCAAAGTCAACGTCCGCACCCCGGAGGTCATGGAACGAGTGCAGGCCGAGGTCGAAACCCACTACCGCAGCACCCTCGTCGAGTCCGTGCGCGCCCGGGGCAACCTCCTCCAGATCGGCGGCACCACGGTCCGCCTGGCCAAGGAGTTCGGCTTCTGCTACGGCGTCGAACGCGCCATCGACCTCGCCTACGCCGCCCGCCGGGTCTTCGCCGACAAACGCGTTTATCTCCTCGGCGAAATCATTCACAATCCCGAGGTCAACCGCCAGCTCTCCGAGATGGGCATCATCAGCATCCCGGTCGGCAAACACGAGGAGGAGGTCGCCAGGCTCACCAGCGACGACGTCGTCATCGTTCCCGCCTTTGGAGCCGAGACCAACCTCATGAAGCTGATCGCCTCCCGCGGCTGCATGGTCGTCGACACCACCTGCGGCGACGTGATGAGCGTCTGGAAACGCGTCCGCGGCTACGCCAAAGGAGGCTTCACCTCCATCATTCATGGCAAGGCCAGCCACGAGGAAACCCGCGCCACCTCCTCCAGGGCCCTCGGTGACAACGGCAACGGCCACTACCTCGTCGTGCTCACCCTGGCCGACGTCGACTACGTCTGCGACTACATCCGCAACGGCGGAGACAAGCAGGCCTTTCTGAAGCGCTTCAGCTCCGCCAGCGCCTGCTCGCCCGGCTTTGATCCCGAGATCCACCTCCAGCGCATTGGTGTGGCCAACCAGACCACCATGCTGAAGTCGGAGACCGAGGAGATCCAGCGCCGCCTTCAAAAGGCCGTGGAGGACCGTGACGGCGGCAGCAGCGCCAACTTCCAGGTCTTCGACACCATCTGCGGTGCCACCCAGGACCGCCAGGACGGCCTGTTCCACCTGCTCAAGCAGCCGCTCGACATTCTGCTAGTCGTCGGCGGCTACAACAGCTCCAACACCACCCACCTCGTCGAAATCGGCGAGCAGCAGCTGCCCACCTTCTTCATCCGCACCGCGGAATGCCTCACGAGCCTGGAGCAGATCGTCCACTTCGACCTGCATCTGAAGGCGGAAAAGGCCAGTTATTCCGGTAAGCTCGCCGACCGGGACGCACCCATCTCCATCGGCATCACCGCCGGAGCCTCTTGCCCAAACAACCTGATCGAGGACACCCTGCTCCGGATCTTTGCCCTGCGCGGCGTCGATGAAGCCTCCGTGCGTGCCGCCGCCGGCGTCTGAACCCCAGCCATGATCCCCGTCGATCTCAGCCCGCCAGAGATGCAGCGCTATGCGCGCCACCTCGCCATTCCTGAGTTCGGCATCGAGGCCCAGAAAAAGCTCAAGGCCGCCAGCGTGCTCTGCATCGGCGCAGGCGGCCTCGGCTCGCCCATCTCCATGTAT
>JBIIRD010000065.1:0-30304 GCA_044341745.1 Prosthecobacter sp.
GCGAAGGCCAGGGGAGGGGCGAGCAGTCCGCGGAAGCCGGTCAGGAAGGAATGCACGCTCATGTATTCGGCCACGGCGTGCTTCGGGGCAAGCTTGGTGACCCAAAGGCCCCAGGTGACGTTGCCGCCGGCGTTGGCCATTCCCCAGAGGCCCATGCCCACGCACCAGGAAAGATATCCCTGGCCGACGAAGAAGGTCAGGATGGCCACGGCAAAGATGACGTTGAGGATGGAGCGGACGGTAAACAGCCCGACACGGTCATAAATGAGTCCCCATGGGTAGGAGCTGATCATCCTGACGGCGACCGGCACGACGCCGGTGATCCAGGCGACCTCGCGCTCCGGCAGGTTGATGCCATGCCTGGGGTTGGCGAGATATTCCACGAAGAGGCTGGCGGCGACCAGGTTGCCGATTCCCATCATCATCCAGGAGATGAGCAGCGTGCGGAAGTCACGGTCATCCCTGACCCAGCGCAGGGCTGACCAGAGGCGCGCGCCGCCTTCGGAGCTATCCCAGGCGACGGCGGGCAGTCCATGCGTCCACCAGCCGGAGAGGAAGCCGCTGGCGGCAAAGCACCAGAGAAGCCAGACATAGTTCTCCACCTGAAGGCCGAGCAGCCAGCCGCCGAAGAAGCCAAAGCCCACGGCGGCGGCCGAGCGTGTCACGCCGGTGATGGCGTAGAGCCTGCCGCGCTGGGCCTCGGGATAGTTGAGGCGGTAGATCTGGGTCATCAGCGGGATCTGCATGGAAAAGCAGAAGAGACCCAGGCTCAGGCCGATGATGAAGACCCAGGGCTCCCGGGGGAACAGGGCCGCCGTCGCCATGCAGGCGCCACCGAGCATCTGCACGCGAGCCGCCGTGCCTGCGATGGTGCTGCGGGCGCGCAGGAGCAGGGGTACGACAAACAGGCTGGTGATCAGGCCGCCGCTGGTCGCGCTCAGGAAGATCGACTTTTCCACATGGCCGAGATGGAAGATCCTGACCGCGATGAGCATGCCGAAGGTCGATGCCATGGCATCCATCACACCGGCTGGCAGAGACCTCCACAGTTCGTTGTGGAAGGTGCGGCGCGTGGCTTGGTCGGGGGGCATCAAGGCAGAGCTGTCGTAGGCTTCAATGCCGCGAGCGTCAAGAAGCCTCAGAAATGGTTAGGCTGGGGGGAGGTCGGCCGCGATTCAGGAGTCGATTCTGTCACTTGCATCAGGAATTGAACTTCAATCATCAAGGCGTTGTCTCCCGCCTTGCACTTGCAGCGGGCATCTCTAGTATCTCCCGCTTCATTCCCAGCCCGCTTTATGAAAAATTCTGACGAAGTCCTTCTCATTCCTCAAGAAGAGGGGTTTCGTGCCTGGAAGAAGCGAGGCGGGGAAATCCAGGTCGTGGAACAGGATGGCAGGGCTTGGAAAAGGGCGGAGTGGATCGCCCTGCCTGCCCGCAACATCGTCAGCGTGCCCATGCGCATCCAGGGGGCTGACGGACCGCGCAGGGAGTCCGCCGCCCAGCTTGAACTGGAGGCCGCCGGCTTCAGCAACGAGCTCGCAGACACGCACAATTTTGAAATCGTGCCGCATGGCGGCTCCGACGACCGGGACGCACCCGTGGCGGCCATGATCCAGGTGGCCTCGCTCCCTGCCCAGGTACTTGAGGCGGCGGATGACGCCCGGTTTGTCCCTTCGGTGGCCTTCCATCAGCTGCAGCCTGGGGAAATCCTGCTTTGGTATGAGTCCGGCGGTCTGGTCATGGCGGTTCCGGATGAACATGGCGCACCCTTGCATTGCCAGGCTCTGACGGCCCGTGTGCTCGATGCCGATACCGCTTCGGAAATCCGGCGTATTCTGGCTTCCCTGGAGTTGTCCGGCGTGCTTCCTGAACTGAAGTCACTTGGCATTTCGAGCACCAGTGAGTCGGAAGACGTCGTGCCGGTAAGTTTCGAGACTGGTCTCGATCTTCCAGTGGTGATCCGCCGCGCGGGGCCGCCGGTGATGCCAGGGAAGGCCACCCGGCTGGTGCCTGCTCCGGTGGTCCAGCTGCGGGCAGAACGTCAGCAACGCCGCATGGTCATGCTGGGGGTGGCGGCTTTCTCCCTGGTGCTGGTGGCGGCGTTGGGCGCCTTTGCCGCCCGCGTTCTGGTGCGTGAGAGGTCCCTGATGGCGGAGCAGCGCAGGTTGGATGAACTGGGGCCCCAGATTGAATCGATCCGTGAGGCCCGGGCACATTGGGAGGACCTGCGGCCCGCCTTGAAGCCGTCGGAGTATCCGGTGGAGTCGATTTATCAGCTCGTCCAGTTGCTGCCGCCTGAAGGCATCCGGGTGACTCGTCTTGAGATCCGTCTGGATGGCGTGGTCATTGATGGAGAGGCTTCATCCTTGGGACATGGCATTGAATTTCGTGACAAGCTGACGGCCTCGCCGGCCTTCAGTCACTGGCAGTGGGAGTTTCCTCAGCCCACCAGCCTGCCCGACGGCAGGGCCACCTTCCGGGCTGAAGCTCGTCCGCAGGAGTCGGGCGTGGAGGGTGAGGGAACAAGCCAGGAGGTGACCTCGCTATGACCGCCAGCGAACAACGTCTTGCCCTGGCCCTGGGGGTCATCCTCATCGGTGGCGGCGCCTTCCTGGGCCTGACCCGGCTGAAGTCCTGGAAGCTGCGCGTCGACGCCCTGGCTTCGGAGGTGGCAAGCCGCAAGGCCGATGCTGATGAACTGCTTTCTCGGAGTGAATTCTGGGAGCAGCGTTCCTCCTGGCTGGAGGAGAAGCAGCCTCTTTTCACCAAAGCGGGCGAGGCCACGACAACCATCCTCAACCTGGTGGATGACCTGGCCGGCAAGCATGGCGTGAACATCCCGCTCAAGCAGCCCAATGAAGCGAGTGAACGTGCCGGCATGACCTCCGCCACGGTGACGCTCCGGGTCATCGGGGAGATGAAACCGGTCATGAACTGGCTCTACGATCTGCAGCAGCCCGCCAATTTCATCTCCGTTCCGGCCATGACCATCACGCCCAACGAGGAGGATGCATCGAAGATCGAGATCAGCCTGCGTGTCGAAAAATGGTTCCGCCTGCCTCCGTCATGAAATTTTCGCGCTGTCTTCTAAGTCTCTTTACGGCGACCGCCCTGTTCTCGCAGGACGCTCCGCCCGTGACGGGTTCCGGCCCGGACAGCCCGCCTGAAACGACGGTTGAAACGCCGTCGGATTCGCCGCAGCCGGAAACAGCCCCCGCATCGGCGGACGCGCAGCCAGGAAAGCCTCCGGCTCCCTCGCCTGAGGAGGATGAAGCCGCGATCCCAGCGGCCTATGAACTGTCAAGGTATCAGGCCTCCTGGGAAAAAAATCCGTTCCTGCTGAAGACCGCGCCGATTTCCCAGCCGACCGCCAACTGGGGGCAGGACTGGGCTCTCGCTGGCATGTTCAGCTACAATGGCAAGATCCGCATCAGCATCCGTAACAAGCAGACAAACGAAATGAAGCGGGTCAGCAACGAGGTCAAGGAAGGCGATGAATTCAAGCTGGTGCGCGCCAATTTCAGCAAGAGCCGCAGGGATGCGTCGGCGGTCATTGCCAAGGCGGGTCAGGAAGCCGAGTTGAAGTATGATGAGAACGCCTCGCCGGTGACGATCAACAACACCGTGCGCCCCGGCGGCGGTGCTGCTCCGGGCAATGTTCCGGGTGCGCCGCCCGTGCCCGGTGGCGTTCCCATCAACAAGCCCTCCACGGCAGTTTCCGGAGGGCGTGTGTTCAACTCGCCGGTTCTGCCCGGAGGCGTGGCGGCCACGCCCGGCTCCGCTCCCATGGCTGCTCCCCAGACCGGCATCATCAACAATGCCCAGGTTCCCGGGGCTACCAGCCCTCCCTCGATCTCCAGGCGCAGGCAGCTGATTCCAGCCCCGGTTGTTCCCCCTGCCAATCCTTGATTCAATCCACCGGGTTCCGCCCGCCCTTCATCTTTCTCTTCATGTTCCGCTTCCTTCTCATCCTCCTGGCGCTCATGCCCGCCCTTGGCCTGGCCCAGATCCCGCCCCAGCCCGGCCGCGCCGTGCCTCCCGCCGTTCCTTCACCGGGGATTGCCCGTCCCTTCACACGTCCGGGTGCGCCTGCCCAGCCTGGAGCCGCCGCTGATCCGAACGCCAAGCCTGCCATGCGTCCGGAGGACGCCATCAAGGCCGACGGCAGTGTTGAGCTGCAGTATCCGAACACGCCTCTCTCCGAAATCCTGCTGCTTTATGAAGAGCTGACCGGGGTCAAAATCATCCGCGATGCCAATGCCGAGCAGGCGACGGTATCCATCGAAACCACGGGCCAGCTGCCCAAGGAGAAGGCCATCATGTTCATCGAGAAGAGCCTGCTGCTCAACGGTTACGCCTTCACGCCCGCAGGAGAGGGCATGGTCAAGCTGCTTGCCTTCGACGCCAAGAAGCCCTCGATGGAAGGGGCCCCGCTCATTGAGGCAGCGATGGATCTGCCGCAGACGGATCAGGTTGTCAGCCATGTCGTGACGCTGAAATTCCTGAATTCGGAGGACGCCACCAAGGCGATTGACCAGGTGATCCCCCGCCACAGCTACGGTGTCATCACGCCAGTGCCAAACGCCCGCGCCCTGGTCATCACGGAAAACAGCAATACCATCCGTTCCATCATCGCTCTGCTTGAGAAGCTCGACAACAAGCCCGTTGAGACCGTGCAGAAGACCATCCAGCTCACCCGTTCCTCCGCCGAGGACGTGAAGAAGGCTCTGGATGAAATCCTCGGGACCAGTGACAAAAGCGGCTCCAGCAAGACGCCGGCCATTCCCCAAAACACCCCCGGAACCGTGCCTGGGCAGCCAGTGGCGGTCACGCCCCCGGGCGGCGGCGCATCCGCAGGCGGTTCATCCTCCACCGAGGCGGCTCCCCCCAAGATCATTTCCATCACCCGCCGCAACTGCCTGCTGGTCATCGGCGCCCAGGACCAGGTCGATTACATCAGCAAGCTGGTCGAGGAGCTGGATGCCGCGTCTGAACTGCGCAACTTCGCCTCACGGCCCCTCAAGTATCTCGCGGTGGAGACGGCCATGCAGATCATCAGCGACGCCATCAGCCGGACCGAGGGGGATGACAGCGCTGCCTCAGGCGGGGGCACGGGCACGAATTCAACCAGCACCCAGAACAACAACAGCCAGAACCGAAACAACAACAACAGCAGCAGCCTGTTCAACAACAACAGCAATTCTCTCGGCAGCAATGGCATGAACGGCGGTCTGGGTGGCAGCGGAGGACTTGGCGGATCCAGCAGCTTTGGCTCCGGCGGTGGCAACCTGACTCCGCTTCGTGAGAACAACGGGCCCACCTCCATGCTGATTGGCAAAACCCTGCTGATCTCGGATCCGGTGGCCAATTCGATCTACGCATCAGGACCTCCCGAGCACCTGCGCATCCTCAATGAAATCATGGATGAACTGGATCACCGCCCCCAGCAGATCATCATTTCGGCCCTCATCGGGGACTACCAGACGACGGAGAACAAGGGCTTTTCCCTGGAAACCGCCTTCCGAGGACGCAGGGGCAACGGATCCGGTGGACTTTTCGGACAGATTGGCGCCAGCCCGGGTCTTCCGACCATCAGCACCACGACCACCAGCAACAATAACAACAATAATAATAACGGCAACACCACGACCACGACGAACAACATCCTGGATCCGCGTGCTGCGATTGGCGCCGCCGCCAACTACGCGATTGGCAACGGTTTTTCGTTTTACGGGGGCATTCATCAGGGGCTCGACATGCTGGTGAACACCCTGGAGACGGACAACAACTTCAAGGTGCTCGCCAGGCCGACGATCTTCACCCAGAACAACACGCCCGCCACCCTGACCAGCGGCCTGTCGTTCCCGATCGCCGCCTCGACCCAGAGCTCCCTGGTCGGTGGCGTGAACAACAACAGCTTTCTCTCCAACGTCCAGTATCAGGACATCGTGCTGAGCCTGAACATCATCCCGCTCATCAATTCCGAGGATGAACTGACCCTGCAGATCTCCCAGCAGAACAGCGAGCGTGCAGGCAACACGACCATCACGGACAACGTCTATCCCATCATCAGCAAGCAGGAGCTCAACACCGTGATCGCCTGTCGCAACAACTCCACCGTCCTGCTCGGCGGCCTGATCCGCAATGATGAAAACAAGACCGGCTCCAGGGTGCCTATCCTCGCCAGCATTCCTGTCCTCAATAAAATTCTGGGATCCCGAACCAGGGACCGGTCCGCCCGTGAACTCCTGATCTTCATCCAGCCACGCATCGTCAAGGGGCTGGATGACCTGCCTCCCAGCATTCATGATTCCGTGGGCGCCAGTGCCTTTGGCGACGAGGCCCAGGCGGCCTTCAACCTGGAGCGCAACGCCCTGGACCGTGCGCGTTTGAATGCCACGCTGGAAACCGAGAAACCGCGCTTTACCCAGCGCATGAAGACGCTGCTGAACCGGATCATCTTGAACGACTGAGAATTTGCTGAGGCTGTGCGGCAAAGAGGTTCCCCAGGAGGCTGAATCTTCCAGGCCAGGGCTCAATCTGCCCGCTGTGATGGCGGTGCTTTTCCACCTCGAAGATGTGCGTGCGGGTGACTCCGCGTGTCCGTTGAATGTCGGCCGGTTGGCGATGGCAGGTCTTTAATGAAGGGCTGCGGGGCGAACGCTTCTTTGAACTCCCTCTTGCCTCGCAGGAATTCCCCTCTTTCTCTCCCCGCTTCCGAATCCCTCCTCCCTCCATGCCCATCGCCCGTGCCCTTCTTTCCGTTTCCGATAAAACCGGCCTGCTCGAATTTGCCAAAGGCCTGGCAGAACTCGGTGTCGAACTGCTCTCCACCGGAGGCACGGCCAAGCACCTGAAGGATGGGGGACTCAAGGTCATCGATGTCTCCGACTACACCGGTTTTCCGGAAATGTTTGAAGGACGGGTGAAAACCCTTCATCCCAAGGTTCATGGCGGGCTTCTTCAGCGTCGTGACAACGACGAGGACAAGCGCAACGCCTCCAAGCACAACATCCCGGTCATCGACCTCGTCATCGTGAACCTGTATCCCTTCGAGCAGACGGTGGCGAAGAAGGACGTCACCCTGGAGGAGGCCATCGAAAACATCGACATCGGCGGCCCTTCCATGCTGCGCAGCGCCGCCAAGAACCACCGCTGGGTCACGGTCATCTGCGACCCCTCCGAATACGCCTCCGTGCTGGCCGAGATGAAGGAAAACAGCGGCGACACCACCCTGGCCACCCGTGAGCGCCTCGCCTGCAAGGTCTTCCAGCGCACCTCCACCTATGACGCCGCGATCGCCAGCTTCCTGAACAAGGAGCAGGTGACCCAGAAGACCTTCTCCATCAGCCTGCCTCTGCACAGCGAGCTCCGCTACGGCGACAACCCCCACCAGAAGGCGGCCCTCTACGGCAACTTCAGCGACTACTTCACCCAGCTTCACGGCAAGGACCTCAGCTACACCAACGTCCTCGACATCCATGCCGCCGCCGGATTGATCCATGAGTTCCGCCGCCCGACCGTGGCGATTCTGAAGCACACCAACCCCTGCGGGGTCGGCTGTGCCGAGGAGGATCTCCGCGAGGCCTGGACGAAGGCCTTTGAAACTGACAAGCAGGCGCCCTTCGGCGGTGTCATTGCCATCAACCGCAGCATGCCCCTCGGCCTGGCCAAGATCATTTCGGAGATTTTTACCGACGTCATCATCGCCCCGGATTTCGACGCCGACGCCCGCGCCCTGCTTCAGAAGAAGAAAAACCTGCGCCTCATCCAGATGCTTCCCAGCGTCACCGAGGCCCTCAGCCAGCCGATGATCCGCTCCGCCCCTGGCGGCGTCATGGTCATGGACAGCGACCCCCGTGCCCTCGGGCTCGAAGACCTGGAGTCGAAGGTCAAGACCAAGCGCCCGCCCACCCGCGAGGAGATCGAGGCCATGCGCTTCGCCTGGCGCGTCGTGAAGCATGTGAAGTCCAACGCGATCGTCTTTGCCTCGCATGACCGCACCCTCGGCATCGGCGCCGGGCAGATGAGCCGTGTTGACAGCTGCCGCATCGCCGTCTGGAAGGCCAAGGAGGCCGGGCTCAGCCTTGAAGGCAGCGTGGTGGCCTCCGACGCCATGTTCCCGTTTGCCGACGGATTGATCGCCTGCGCCGAAGCCGGCGCCACCGCCGCCATCCAGCCTGGTGGCAGCATGCGTGACGAGGAGGTCATCGCGGCCGCCGACGAGCGCAAGATGGCCATGATCTTCACCGGCCACCGCCATTTCCTGCATTGAGATCAGCTTCCGGTTCCGATCTGCCTCGACGAGTCCAGACTTCCTGACCGCACCGCATGAAAATCGCACTCGACGTCATGGGCGGCGACTTCGCCCCGCAAAATCCGATGGGCGGCGTCAAGCTCGCCCTGGAGAGCCTGCCGCACATTGATAAGATCTTCCTCGTCGGCCAGCCTGAGGCCATTGAGCGTGAGATGACCGCCCAGGGCATCCCCACGGGACCTCGATTGGAGATCGTGCCTGCCATGCAGGTGGTGGACATGAGCGACAGCGGCCTGGACGCCGTGAGGAAGAAAAAGGACAGCTCGATTTCGCGGGCGGTGGACCTGGTCCGCGAGGGCAGGGCGGATGCGGTGGTGAGCGCTGGGCACACCGGTGCCGCCGTCACCGCCAGCCTGATCAAGCTGCGCACGCTGCCTCACATCGAGCGCCCGGCCATTGCTGCGATCATGCCCAGCATGACCCAGCACTGGGTGCTTATTGACGCAGGAGCCAACCCCGACAGCCTTCCCGAGCACCTTGTGCAGAACGCCATCATGGGCAGCGCCTACGCCCAGCATGTTCTTGGCCGGCCCAAGCCCCGCGTCGGCCTCATGTCCAACGGCACCGAGGAGGAGAAGGGCAACGCGCTCTGCAAGGAAACCAGCAAGCTGCTGCGCAAGACGCCCGGCATCAACTTCATCGGCAACGTCGAGGGTCACGACCTCTGGGAGACCCCGCCGGACGTGGTGGTCTGCGACGGCTTCACCGGCAACATCATCCTCAAGACCTCCGAGGCGCTCGCCCATGCCATGTTTGCCATGATCAAGGAGGGCATCATGAGCAGCACGCGCACCAAGCTGGGCGGCATGCTCGCCAAGCCCGCCTTCAAGGCCATCCACAAGCGCACCAGCGCGGACGAGGCCGGTGGCATGCCGCTGCTGGGGCTGAACGGCATCACCATCATCTCCCATGGCAGCGCCAGCCCCTACGCCATGAAGAACGCCCTGCGCATGGCCTGTGAAACCATCACCCACGGCATCAATCCGCACATCGTGCAGGCCTTGGACAAGCACCTGGACCAGCAGGACGGCGGAGAGGATGTTTGAGGCGGCCTTAAGTCCGGGCTTGCGCCGGCGGGAAAGGGTTTTCGAAATTCGTGGACGGCTCAGTCTGCCGGACTGCCGGCTCATCTTGCGGAGCAAGATGGCGACTTTGCTTCGTCGGACGTCCGCGCCGCATTGGTTCCTGAATCTACAGGTCCGATGCAGATGCACCTTGTCGTGACTGAAGCAGGCCGGGCGCAAGAAGGGGGGACGGGGGCTTCGTTTAAGCTCCAATGGTTAGGCTTTCGCTCCTGCTCACCCTGCTGCTTTCCACCTCCGCCCGGTCGGTGGATTTTTCCCACGAGATCGTGCCACTGCTGAAGAAGCACTGCGCCGAGTGCCACGCCGGGGACAAGAAGAAGGGCGGTTTTTCCTTCAACACCCGGGCCGACCTCATGGCCGGTGCCGAGAGCGGTCCGGTCATTCACGGAAGAAATGCCTCGAAAAGCCGGCTGATCGAGGTTGTCGTCTCCGCAGACAGTGATGAGCAGATGCCGCCCAAGGGGGCAAGGCTGACGGCGGAGGAAGTGGCGCTTTTGAATGGCTGGGTCGCCGAAGGCCTGCCCTGGGAGGAGGGCTTTGCCTTCAGGAAACCGGCGTATGAGCCGCCGCTCAAGCCGCGCTCGCCTGCGCTTCCCGCCGCCTCAGCCCCGGAACGGACGCATCCGATCGACCGCATCCTGGACGCCTATCTGGTTCGGCAACACAAGCCTCTGCCGGAGGGCGTGGACGATGCCGTTTTTGCCAGGCGTGCCTGGCTGGACCTCACCGGGCTGCTGCCGCCCGTGGAGGATCTGAAGAAGTTTCTGGCTGATTCACGACCTGACAGGAGGGAGCGTCTGATCGAGGCGCTGCTGGCCGATGACCTGGCCTATGCCGAGCACTGGCTGACGTTCTGGAACGACCTTTTGCGCAATGACTACGGCGGCACCGGCTTCATCACCGGGGGACGCAAGCAGGTCAGCAAATGGCTCTATGAGGCGCTGGTGACCAACAAGCCCGCAGATGCGATGGTGCGTGAGCTCATCGCGCCGCCAGGGGATGAAAGCCGTGGCTTCATCGACGGCATCCGCTGGCGGGGGGATGTCAGCGCCGGGCAGACGGTGGAGATCCAGTTCGCGCAGAGCGTTTCGCAAAGCTTCCTGGGCATCAACATGAAGTGCGCCTCGTGCCACGACAGCTTCATCGACCGCTGGAAGCTCGACGAGGCCTATGGTCTTGCGGCGATCTATTCGAACCGTCCGCTGGACATCACGCGCTGCGACAAGCCGACCGGGCGCATGGCGCAGGCCTCCTGGCTGTTTCCGGAGCTGGGGCAGGTGGATCCCCGGGCCCCGCAGCCTGAACGACTGAAGCAGCTTGCGGCGCTCATGACCCATCCGCAGAACGGCAGGTTCACGCGCACCCTGGTCAACCGTCTCTGGCACCGGCTCATGGGCCGCGGCATCGTGCATCCTCTGGACGCCATGCAGACGGAGCCCTGGAACGCCGACCTGCTGGATCATCTGGCGGTTTACCTGAGCGATCATGGTTATGACCTGCGCCGCACGCTGGCCTACATCGCCTCCAGCCGCGCCTATCAGTCGCGGAGCGAAACCCTCAAGCCCGGGGCGGACGACCACGGTTATCGTTATGCCGGACCGCGCAGCCGGCGTCTGACGGCCGAACAACTGGTCGATTCGATCTGGCAGCTCACGGACACGGCGCCCACGAAGATGGATGCCCCGGTGATGCGTGGAAAGCCTGATCCGGAGAAGGCCAAGGGCCTTCAGGTCAGCGCCAGGTGGGTGTGGGGCGACAACGCCAGTGCAGGGGCTCCGCCGGCGGGGGACACGGTGACGCTGCGCAAGGTCCTCAAGCTCGACGCGGCTCCCGTGAGCGCCAGCGCAGTGGTCACGGCGGACAACAGCTTCACCCTTTACGTGAACGGCCGTCAGGTCAGCAGTGGCGAGGATTGGACCCGCCTGGAGGCTGTGCCGCTGCACCATGCCCTGAAGGAGGGCGCGAATGTCATCGTTATCGTCGCCCGCAATGCCGGCAAGGCGCCGAATGCGGCAGGCGCCTTTTTTGAAGCCCGGCTGCGTTCCGCCAAGGGCGCGGATGCCGTGCTGATCACCGATGCCTCCTGGGAGTCGCATACGGCCGTGCCTGCGGGCAAAGAAGGTCGGCTGGGCGCTCTTCCCGCCAAGGGCTGGAAGCCAGTCACGTTGGTGAAGCCGGTGCCCGGCTGGATCCAGGTGGTGGAACGGGACGGGCCGCCGCTTCTGGCGCAGGCCTCCCTGGCGAGCCTGCGACCGGTGCGGGCCAGCCTGATGAAAGGCGACTTTCTGATGCGCACGCTGGGTCGTCCCAACCGTGACCAGATTGTCTCCATGCGGCCGGATGACCTGACAACCCTGGAGGCGATCGACCTGTCGAATGGCGCGATCCTGACCGACACGCTGGCCCGCGGTGCAAGAAACCTGCTGGCGAGGAAGCAATGGCCGGACATGGCGGCCTTTGTGCAGTGGCTTTACCTGTCTGCCCTGAGCCGTGAGCCTGCTGCCGACGAGGTGGCCGAGATGACATCCGCCCTGGGCGGCGACTTGACGGAGCAGGGCATCGCCGACGCCCTGTGGTCGGTGGTGATGCTGCCTGAGTTTCAGCGGGTTCGCTGAGCCTTGTCAGTGGTTGAAGACAAACTCGGCTGAGTTGATCAGCGCCCAGGCCAGATCTTCGGAGGCGGTCTGGCGGGTGGCGCCTGGCGTGGCGTAGAAGCGCAGGGCCGTCTGCAGCTCGGCCGAGCTTGGCAGGCGGTTGTAAGTGGCGAGGTAGATCTCGTTCACGAGCTTGGGCTCCGGCAGTTCGCTCTTCACCAGCTTTTGAATGCGGCCTTCGCTGCTGGTGAGCTTGGACTGCAGGCTGTTGGAGTTCATCAGGTGCAGGGCCTGCACGACGCTGGGCTTGCGCTCGCGTTCACAGGGGCATTCCTGGCTGGCGTTGGGGCGGCCGAAGGCGTCCAGGAAATCGCTGTCGAGCTTGTGGTTCCAGGTCTGGACGGCGCGTGAATTCGGCGGCAGTCCGCTGAAGCTGTCGCGAAGGCCTGTGACGTCGCTGACGGCGTCGAGCAGGACTTCCGCAGCAAGGCGGCGCTTGAGGCTGCGGGCGTAGTTTTTCGAGTCCGCCACGTTGGTTTCATTCGGCTCTGAACTGAGCTGGTAGGTGCGGGAGCCCACGATGGTGCGCATGAGGTGCTTCAGGTCGTAGCCGTGCGCGGCGAAATCGGAGGCGAGCCAGTCCAGCAGCGCCTCGTTGGTGGGGGGGTTGGATACCCGGAAATCATCGACCGGATCGACGATGCCGCGGCCGAGGAAATCGGACCAGATGCGGTTGACGATGGCCTTGGCGAAGAAGGGATTGTCGCTGCTGGCCATCCAGTCGGCGAGGGCCTCCCGCGGATCCTGTCCTTCGACATAGGGCATCTCCGGACCGTCCGGCGGTTTCGGAACCATGACGGCGTCGGTGACAGGGTGAGTGACCTCGCCCTTGCCGCCATACCACCAGTATTCCGGCTCGCCTGAGATGGGTGCGG
This sequence comes from Prosthecobacter sp., assembly GCA_044341745.1. Classification (GTDB taxonomy): domain Bacteria; phylum Verrucomicrobiota; class Verrucomicrobiia; order Verrucomicrobiales; family Verrucomicrobiaceae; genus Prosthecobacter. The sequence continues at coordinate 12,932 of JBIIRD010000065.1, forward strand.
AGATGGCCTGGCCCTTGCGCTTCATCTGACCGAAAAATGCCGCGAGCTGGTAGTAGTCCTCCTGCGTCCACTTCTCACTGGGATGATGGTGGCACTTCGCGCAGTCGAGTCGTACGCCGAGGAAGATCTGGCTGACGAAACCGCTGGCATCCACGGGTTCGCGCTTGTCGCGGAAAATGGCCACGGGGCCGTGTTCATGGGTGCTGCCCTGGGCCGTCAGCAGCTCACGGATCATCTGATGGTAGGGCTTGTTCTGGCGGAAGCTGTCGCGCAGCCAGGTGTCGAGAAGGTAGACCGGCTTGACGCCGACACGGGAGGGGTTGGGGCGGATGAGGTCGCCCCACTTCACCGCCCAGTGATCGGCGTAGTTGGGATCGTCGAGAATTTCGTCCACGATGCGCGAGCGTTTGTCAGGCCGTGCGTCGGCGATGAAGCGGCGTGCCATGTCGGCGGAGGGCAGCTTGCCGATCAGGTCGAGCGAAACGCGGCGCAGAAACTCCTCGTCCGTGCAGGTGACGGAAGGCAGCAGGCCGAGCTTTTGATGCCGGTCATAGACCAGGCGGTCGATCTCGTTGTTAACCGGCAGGCTGGTGTAGCGCTCGGCGGGGTAGGTCTTGTCGGCGGGCACGGTGACTCTCGCCACGTCCACGAGCCCCATGTAGCGGACCACGACCACGCCTTCACCGCTGAGGGTGCCGACCTTGATCTGGCCGTGTTCGTCCACGGAGGCCATCTCCTTGTCCTGGGAGAGGTAATCGGTCAGGGGGGTGACATCGCGGGTGCTGCCATCGGAGTAGGTGGCGGTGACCTTCAGGTTTTGGCTGGTGCCCTTTTTATAACTTTGCTCGCGGGGTTCCACGGTGACGGACTTCAGCCGGGCTTCACCTTCCTGGGAGAAAGGTGCGCCCTGCTGAATCCAGGCAAGTACCGTCTGATAGGCCTCGCTTTTCCGGTCCAGACGGGCACCGCCTTCGTGAGGGACCTCGCCGGTGGCCTTTTTGAGCAGAAGGCTTTCCTCAGGGGCGGCGAAAAACAACCGACGCCCCCGGTCGTCGCGGACAATCTCGTGATAGTCGTGCTTCGGGTCATAGCCGAAGACGGAGAGCTTGAAATTGTTCTGGCCCTCGGGCTTCGCGTGGCAGTTTCCTGAGGCACAGCCGGCCTTCATCAGGTGTGGCATGACATCGTTGGAAAAACTGACGGGTTTTCCGGCGGCGGCCAGGGATCCGGCGAGGGCGAGGGAGGCGTAAAAGGCTAGAACGGGGGGGCAGGACACGCGCTACCTACGCATCCCGTGGGCGGTTGTTTGCAGATCGGGAAAGGAGGCAGGTGCCAGGCGGGCTTTCAGGGCCTGGCTCTGGGAGCAGGGGGGGTGAAAAAGCCTTTGTGAATAACCCCAGTTTCCGTTTGACACCCTGCTGCGGGCTTCTATTCTCGCGGCCCTCTTTCCCACGGCCCGACATGGTCCCGTGGACCTCCCCCAAAGCACCTTTATGAAGACATTCTCCGCGAAAGCTGAAAACGTGAACCGCCAGTGGTGGATCATCGACGCCAAGGATCAGGTTCTTGGCCAGGTGGCCGTTGCCGCCGCCAACCTGATCCGCGGCAAGACCCGCCCAACCTTCACGCCCAACGTGGACACCGGTGATTTCGTGGTGGTGATCAACGCCGACAAGGTGAAGCTGACCGGCAAGAAGGAGAACCAGAAGGTTTACACGAGCAAGTCCGCCGTTTATATCGGCAACCAGAAGCGCGAGACCGCCGAGAAGGTGCGCCAGCGCCGTCCTGAGCTTCTCATCCATCGTGCCGTGAAGGGCATGGTTCCCCACAACCGTCTGGGCAACAAGATTGTGACCAAGCTCAAGGTTTATGCCGGCGAGGAGCATCCTCACGCCTCCCAGAATCCGAAAGCCTTCGCCGTTGCCTGATCAACCCCCTCTCGACTGATATAGACATGAGCAAGCCCCTCGCCATCACCACCGGCCGCCGCAAGACCAGCATCGCGCGCGTCAGCATTCTTCCCGGCTCCGGTTCCATCACGGTCAACGGTCGTGACTTCGAAGACTATTTCCCCACGGTGACCCTGCAGAATCAGATCATCGTACCCCTCGCCCTGACCAACAGCCGTCAGAGCTATGACTTCAAGATCAACGCGAACGGAGGTGGCATCTCCGGTCAGATGGGTGCTGTGACCCTCGGCATCTCTCGTGCCCTGATCACCGTCAACCCTGAGCTGCGCGGCGCCCTCAAGAAGGCAGGCCTGCTCACTCGTGACTCCCGCGCCAAGGAACGTAAAAAGCCCGGCCGCCCCGGTGCCCGCAAGCGCTTCCAGTTCTCCAAGCGCTGATCCGCCCAAGTCTCCCTGTGTGTTTGTTGGGTTGTGCCCGACATCCAAAAGCCCCGCCTCATGGCGGGGCTTTTTTTGTGCACGTGCAACCGACCTGTTCCCGCCTGGGAGATTGGCTTTGCTCTGGGTTGATGGGGGGCAGGCTGCGCCGGAGTCAGGTCAACAAAAAACCGGCGTAGATAACTCCGCCGGTTCAGCTTGGTCTTGGGGGTTCGGGAGACTTTTTGCCCCTTACTTGGCGGCCTTCCTGAGGGCTTCGGCCTTGCTGGTGCTTTCCCAGGTGAGGTCCGCGTCGCTCTTGCCGAAGTGGCCGTAGTTGGTGCTCTTGCCGTAGATCGGACGCAGCAGGTTGAGCTGCTTGACGATGTCGGCGGGCTTGAAGGAGAACACCTGGAGCACGGCGTCGAGAATCTTGTCGTCGCTGATGATTCCGGTGCCGAAGGTGTCGATGTGAACGCTCACGGGCAGCGGGTGACCGATGGCGTACGCAAACTGGACTTCGCACTTCGAGGCCAGGCCGGCGGCGACGACGTTTTTGGCGACCCAGCGGCCCATGTAGGCGGCGCTGCGGTCCACTTTGGACGGATCCTTCCCTGAGAAGGCACCGCCACCGTGACGGCCCATGCCGCCGTAGGTGTCGACGATGATCTTGCGACCGGTGAGGCCGCTGTCGCCCTGGGGACCGCCGACGACGAACTTGCCGGTGGGGTTGATGAGGTATTCGGTCTGCTTGGTGAGCATCTCCTTCGGCAGGACCTTCTTGATCACCTGCTCGATGCAGAACTTCTCGATTTCAGCGTGCGTCACGTCAGCGGCGTGCTGGGTGGAGATGACGACGTTGACGATGCGGGTGGGCTTGCCGTCGACGTATTCGACGGAAACCTGGCTCTTGGCGTCAGGCCGCAGCCATTTGGCCAGCTTGCCAGCCTTGCGGATGCGGGTCAGCTCACGGCCAAGGCGGTGGGCGTACATGATCGGCGCGGGCATGAGCTCGGGCGTTTCATCGCAGGCGAAACCGAACATGATGCCCTGGTCGCCGGCGCCCTGCTCGGCTGTCTTCTTGCCCGTGGCCTCCTTGGCGTCCACGCCCTGGGCGATGTCGGGGCTCTGGATGGTGAGGTAGTTGTTGATGAAGAGCTTGTCGGCGTGGAAGACGTCGTCGTCGTTCACATAGCCGATGCCGCGGACGGCCTCGCGGATGACCTTGCCGATATTGATGACCTCATCAATGGGCTTGGTGGTGCCGAGCTTTTTGTTCTGAAGCTTTGGGATCGTGATCTCGCCACCGACGACGACGATGTTGCTCTTCGCGAAGGTTTCGCAGGCTACACGGCTTTTCGGATCGACGGCAAGGCAGGCGTCGAGGATGGCGTCGGAGATTGTGTCACAGACTTTGTCGGGATGGCCTTCGCCGACGGACTCGGACGAGAAGATGAAGCTACGGGGCATGTTGGTGGGCGGATGGATTATATGGACAGATGATGATGCGTTGATGCGTCATCGGCAAGGGCCAGAGTATGCTTCAATGCCGGGGCGTCAACGGGGTTTTCCCTGACATGCATGTGAGACTGGAGGCTGGGGCGCGGTGACAACAATGACGGGATTGTTTGCATCTTGGTGAGGCCCCTCTAAACCTCCGCCCCTTCTTCATGTCCAGCGAGCAAGTCATCTCCATTTATGGTCCCGGCCTTCTTGGCGGTTCCGTGGCGCTTGCCGTGCTTGAGCGGATGCCCGGGATGCGGGTGCGCTTTTGGGCGCGCCGTGAGTCCGCCGAGGCGCAGATCCGTGCCCGGGGCATTGAGGCGGAGTTTTACACGGATGCTGCCGCTGCGGCCGCTGGCGCCTCGCTGATCATTCTCTGCACGCCGGTGGAAACCATGCCCGGTCTGGCGAAGTCCATCGCCGGGGCCGAACTGACCGAGGAGTGCCTGGTGACCGATGTGGGCAGTGTCAAGGGAGATGTGGTACGTGCGCTGGAACCGGTGCTTGGGTCTCGCTTCATTGGCAGCCACCCCATGGCGGGTTCGGAAAAAACAGGCATTGAAGTGGCGCGTGCGGATTTGTTTCAAAACGCGGCCTGTCTGCTGACGCCAACGTTGACGACCCTGCCAGCATCCTTGGAGCGACTGCGGGTCTTCTGGCAGATCCTGGGCTGCCGGATTCTGGAATTCGGTCCGGACGAGCACGATGCCAAAGTTGCCCGCATATCTCACCTGCCGCACATGATGGCGGCGGTGACGACCCTGGCCGCCCTGCGTGGGGATCCTGAAGCCATCGCCTGTGTGGCGGGAGGTTTCCGCGACACGACACGCGTTGCAGCGGGTGATCCAGGGCTGTGGACGGGAATTGCCATGGGAAACCGGCCTGCGCTGGTCTCCAGGCTGAAGGAGGCGGCCTCCACGCTTTCCGAACTGGTGGGCCTGCTGGAGAATGCCGATGAGGTGTCATTGCGTCAGTTTCTGGCCGAGGCCAAGGCGCTGCGTGACACGGTTAGGCCGCTGCCTTCCAAGCCTTGAGCCTGGGCGGCTATCAAGCGGAGATTCAGCAGCCGGCGTTCTTCCAAGTTTTTGACAAAACGCCCCGCCAAGGCACTTTGGGAGTCTTGAAAAACGTCCTTTTCATCTGCACTGGAAACACGTGCCGGAGTCCTCTGGCGGAGGCGATTTTTCGTGAACTCACGAAAGGGCGCCCTGATTTCAAGGTGGCAAGCGCTGGAACTGGCGCATTTCCAGGCCAGCCCGCCAGCCGGCACAGCGTCAGGCTGGCGCAGGAGCGGGGGATTGATCTATCCGATCATCGCAGCCGTGAGGTCACGATGGATCTGGTGGAGGCCGCAACCCACATCTTCGCCCTGGGGCGTGGCCACCTTGCGGCCCTGGTGGATGAGTTTCCCGAGTCGGAGGACAAGGCTTACCTGGTGACGGAGTTCACCTCCGAGGACCGCCTGCGGGGCCGTGACATTGCGGATCCGTTCGGTGGAGACCTGGATGATTACCGGGAGATGATGCAGCACCTGGATCTCTGTCTTCCCAGTCTGGTGGCCTACATTGACCAGACCTGCAAACCTGCCTGACGCTCAGGTCAGGGCAGTTCGCTGCGGACGATGTTGCGAATGCCCACTTCGCCCGCAAAGGCGATGAAGTTGGCCTGCTCAAGGGCCTCGGCGAGGACAGGGTGACTGGCCTTGGTCGTTGTTCCGGCGAATTCCACGCTCAGTTCATCGTTCTGGAAGGTGAGGCGCAGGGTCTGCCAGTCGCCGCTCTTGAACTTCACCCGGGTTTTGGCCAGCGGCAGCGTGGCCTCGGCTGTCTGGCCCTTGTCCGGGTTTTTGGCGACCTCAATGAAAGCCCTGGAAAGCACCACGCGGTAGCTGTGGGCGTTGCCGGCGGTGTGAAGGCGCAGGGAAAGGCGGTCAGCTTCACCCAGACGAGTTTGAAATTCGAGGACGCCCTGATGCATCTTGAACGGACCGGTGAGAGCGGCGCCCTTGTCGCCAGCCTTGCCAAACCAGGCGTTGTCGCGTGAGGCCCAGCCGTTGCCACGATACGGGGTCATGTTGACGGGTTCGGCGTTTTTGAGCGGGGGCAGGGCAGCAAAGGCAGGTTTCGGCTTCACATCGGCTGGAGGCCGTTCGCGGCTGTAGCCGCCGTCGCGGTAGCGGTTCAGCAGGGTTTGCAGCTCCCTGGCCGCGTCTGGATTCTGCGCGCTGATCTCCTGGGCTTCAGCGACGTCCGCGCCCAGGTCATAAAGCTGGGGTTTGAACTGCGCCGCATGGGCCTTTCGGGCGGCCGGTTTGATGTCGTCGGCAGGGATGCCCTCAATCCATTTGAGCGAACCTTTGCGAATGGCGAAGTTGCCGTCTGCGCTGTGAACGATCACATCCGGACGGATGGGGGAAGGGTGCTTTTTGCCAAGCCATGCCGGGGAGATGTCGTGGCTGTCCTCGGCGGCCACCTCGGCCTTGGGCAGGGGGTGCTCGGTGATGCCGGCGATGCTGGCCAGGGTGTCCACGAGGCTGATGGTTTCATCACACACCGTCCCGGCGGGGACTTGGCCGGGCCAGCGGACCAGGTAGGGCACGCGGAAGCCGCCTTCCCACACATCATGCTTGCCGCCGCGGAAAGGGCCCACGGGTTTCAACCCGGCCTTCTGGGCATCCGTCTGCACCAGGCTGGCGTTTTCCGGTTTGTTGACCCCGCCGTTGTCACTGCTGAACAACACCAGGGTGTTCCCGGCGAGGCCTTTCTGATCCAGGACGTCAAGGATGCGGCCGACGCTGAGATCCAGGTCGCTGATGAAATCGCAGAAGGGGCCGCCCTTGCTTTTGCCAGCCGTCTGCTTTGAGGGGGTGATGGGGTTGTGGACGGCGACCGGTGTGTAGTAGAGAAAGAAGGGCTTGTCCGCGCTCTGTTGAGAGATCCAGTTCACGGCCTTGTCGGTGAGCGTGCCCATCACGTCTTCATCAATGCGTTTGGGGGCGTTGAGGTCCATGGGCTTCACGGACTTGCCTTTCTGCTGGCCCATGGTGGTGTAAGGCGGGCTGGGCGACGAGGGGCTTTGCTTGTTCAGGCCGAGCACCCAGTGGTTTTCGACATAAACACCGGCGATGTCGCCATGGTTGCTGGGGACGCCGAAGTGGTAGTCAAAGCCGATTTCAAGAGGCCCCGGCTTGAGTTCACGGGTGAAGTCACAGCGTTCCGCGGTGCCGTAACCCAGGTGCCATTTGCCGACGGCGGCGCAGGTGTAGCCCTGGGACTTGAGCATGGAGGCGACCGTGAGGCGGGTGGTCTCGATGTGCAGAGGCGCGGTGGTGGAGAGCACTTCGCTGATCAGCGAGGTGCGCCAGCAGTAGCGGCCTGTCATGACCGAGTAGCGTGTCGGCGAGCAGACGGAGGAGGTGGTGCTGGCATCTGTGAACCGTCGGCCCTCCCGAGCAAGGCGGTCGATGTGCGGCGTGCTGACCAGTGCGGGATCCGCCCCGTAACAACCGACGCTGCCCCAGCCGAGGTCATCGCTGAGGATGATGATTATGTTGGGGCGGGGCGCGGCGAGAAGGGAGGAGCCGGCGGCCAGGAGGACAAGGGCGAGTCGAACCAAAAGCATGACCGCTCCAACGTCGGGATGGGCACGGACTTGCAGGCGTTTTGATCAGGGCATGCGGCCTTCCTCGACATCCATGAGGTCGAAGAAGGTGACAATGTCCTCGCGGTGGGCGAGCCCGGCCTCCGCGCGCTGCTGGACGAGGCCCTCGGTGGCTTCGTCGCGCCAGCCGCGCTTCTGCATGAAGCCGTTGAAGAGGCGGATGTGCTCGTCGTCGGGCCTGCGGCCGTTTTGGAAACACCATTGAAGCACCTCCTCGTCGGTGCCGCCCTGGTGCACACGCTCGGTCAGGGCCTCGAAGCTGACGCCAAGCAGCGTGCAGACGCGGTCGTCAAAGGTGCGCTTGCCCGCGATGCAGCCGAGGTGGTAGCCGTCGGGCAGGCTGCCTTCACGCGCATGGTGACGGATCTTGTCGAGGATGCGTCCAAAGACGGTGATGCCGCCGACGGTGTCACGGGGGGAGCGGAAGGGGAAGGCCATGGCGGCACTTAGCGTGATGGTGACCCGGGTCAAGAGAAGGGCTGCCTCAGGCGCCCTTCCAAACGCCGGCGCCGCGCAGCACGGTTTCATGGACGGCGATGTCGTGGGCTGCGTCCCAGGCGAGTTTTTTTTCGCCCCGGACGATCTTGGCGAGGTCGATGAACTCCCCGATGTAGCGGTCCTTGGGGGCGTCGAGGGTGAGGGTCTGCGTGCCTTTTTTGTAGCCACCACGGGCGGTGGTCAGGGAGAGGTTCACCCTGCCGGATTCGAGCGGGACGATCTCAAAAGTTCCGCTGGTGCCGGTGACGTTGAAGCGTCGGCGCGGGCCTCCAAACGGATCGGCGTGGTTGCAGCGGATGACGGCCGTGGCCTTGTCGTAGGCGAGAACCGCCATTTGGTTGTCCTGCACGCCATCCGCAGCGGATGGGGTGGAGAAGGCCTGCACGGACCTGGGTTTCCCGAGCAGCGTGACCACGGCGTCGGTGACATGGCAGGCCAGTTCAAAGAAGCCGCCTCCAGGCAGGGCGGCCAGTTTGGCGCGCGTGACGGAGTCGGCGAGCTTGCCCATGGCGGCATCGATTTCGGTGATCTCGCCGAGCCAGCCTTCGCGGACGGCCTTGAAGAGGAGTTCAAAGGCGGGGTTGTAGCGCAGCATGTAGCCCATCTGCACGGTGAGTCCGCGTTTTTCCGCCTCCAGGCGCATGGCCTTGAAGTCGTCGTGATTGAGCGCCCCCGGCTTGTCGAGGTGGATGTGCTTGCCCGCCTGGAGGCAGCGGTGGGCCGTGGAGCAGGAGTCCTCGATGGTGGTTTCCACGGCCACGGCCCTGACGGTGCTGTCGTTCAGGAGCTGGGATTCGGTGATCCGGGGCAGGCCTTGGTAGATGGAGGATTTGGAGGCTTCCTGACGGCGTGAGTCATCAGGCTCGACCAGGCCCGCGACCTCCCAGAGGTCCGGCAGTCCGCGCAGGGAGGTCATCTTGCCACCGGCATGGGCATGAGCGGTGCCGATCTGGCCGATGCGCAGTCGGGAGGGGGCTTCGCCACGGAGCGGCTGGGTGGCGAAGGCGGCGGTGGAGGCGAAGAAGCGGCGGCGGGTGGTCATGAGAGGCTGGCGTAACCTTGAAAAGGTGTATCGTCACCACATGCGTGTGTCTCTCATTCTTCACTGGCTGACTTGGCGGAGGCTGATCGTGACGGTCTGCATAGGGCTGTGGTGCGCGGCAGCGGCCATCTGGGCGGCCAACCAATGGGTGGAAAGCACGTCGGCGGCCCTTTGTCATTCCAGGCTGGAGGAGGTGCCTGAGCTGCCAGTGGCGCTGGTTCTGGGCTGCTCACCGACCATCGAGGGAAGGCCGAACCTGTTTTATGTTTACCGTATGGAGGCGGCTGTCCGGCTTTATCAGTCTGGCAAGGTGCGGGCCTTGATTGTGAGCGGTGACAACGGCTCGAAGCAGTACGACGAACCCACGGCCATGAAGGCGGACCTGGTCCGGCGGGGTGTTCCCGCAGAGGCAGTCTATTGTGATTATGCGGGCTTTCGCACGCTTGATTCCGTGGTGCGCTCGGAGCGGATTTTTGGCCAGAAGCGGTTCCTTGTCGTGTCACAGCGTTTTCACAACGAGCGGGCGGTGTTTCTGGCGCGCAGGCATGGGCTGGATGCGGAGGCCTTTGACGCCGGGGATGTCAACGGAAGCTCGGGCCTGATGACGCATCTGCGTGAACATCTGGCCCGGGTGCAGGCGGTTCTGGACGTGACCGTACTGCGGACGAAGCCCCGGTTTGAAGGGCCGCCGGTGAGGATCACCCAGTCCTGAGAAGAGGCGCAGCCTTGCCTAGCCTGCCGGAACATGGCATGGAGAGGGGACCGGCCGGACCTGTCTTCAATCCACCCTTCCAAGCCCATGAGCGCCCCGACCAAGATCAAGCGTACCACCTCCATCACCGTGGGGGAGTTTTTCGGCCAGCATGAAAAGGCCTTGAAGCTGAAGCTGATCGGCACGGATGCTGGGTTTGCACGCAAGATCATGGAGCCGTCGGTGAACCGTCCCGGTCTGGCCCTGTCCGGATTCTTCAGCTACTTCGCCTACAAGCGCATCCAGGTCATCGGCAATTCCGAGCTGTCGTTCCTCGACTCACTGGATCCCAAGCTGCGCGCCGCCCGGTTCAGCCAGCTTTGCTCCTGGGAGATTCCGTGCCTGATCGTGGCGCGAGGGCATCGTCTGTCGGAGGAGTTGGTGCAGATCGCCAATGAGGCGGGCATTTCGGTTTTCCAGACCAGCATGCTGACGATGAAGTTCCTCAACATCGCCACGATCAAGCTGGACACGGCCTTTGCCCCATCGACGACGGTGCATGGCTGCCTGGTGGACGTGCAGGGCATCGGTGTGCTGATCCAGGGGGACAGCGGCACGGGCAAAAGCGAAAGTGTGATCGGCCTGCTGCAGCGCGGCGCCAGCCTGGTGGCCGATGATGCTGTGCGGCTGCGCAACATCGAGGACCGGGAGGTGGTGGGGACGGCGCCTGACGTGACGCGTGGCATGATCGAGATCCGCGGCCTGGGCATCCTTAATGTCGCGGCACTGTTTGGCGTGGGTTGTGTCCGTCTGAGCAAGCGCCTCGACCTGATCGTTCATCTGGTTCATGTTCAGGAAGCCGGGGATCTGGAGCGGGTGGGCAAGGAGGACGAGCACATGGACATCATGGGCGTGCCGATCTCCCGGGTGGAACTGCCGGTGGCTCCGGGGCGTGACGTCGCGGGCCTCATCGAACTGGCGGCCCTGAACTACAAGCTGCGCGCCTTTGGCTACAACAGCGCGGTGGAGTTCGATCAAAGGCTGTTAAAAAAGATGGCGCAGGACCAATTAGGTTGATAATAGGAAATCGCCGCGCCGACCTGACCACCATGATGATCACGAAAGACCTCACGATCCGCAACAAGATGGGCCTTCACGCCCGTCCCGCCGCGCAGTTCGTGAAGCGTGCAAGCAAGTACAAGTGCGACATCTGGGTGGAGAAGGATGATGAGCCGGTGAACGGCAAAAGCATCATGGGCCTGATGATGCTGGCCGCTGGACGTGGCGAGACCATCAAGCTCACCACCGAGGGCGCTGACGCGCAGGAGGCGATGAACGACCTGGAGGAACTGGTCAATTCAGGGTTCGGCGACGTGGAATAAGCCCGCTTGTCAGCGTGCCAGAAGCCGCGTTTTTTCCTCGGCCGTCACGCTCGTGGGTTTCTCAAAGGTCATCAGGAGCGTGGACTGATCCCCCTGGATGACCCGGAGTTGAAGCAGGCGTTTTTCGGCACGGCTGATCTGAAGGTCGATCTGGCGGAGATAACGCCGAACAAAGGGGGCCTTTGGCCGGAGGGTGACGGTGGCGACGCCGGGCTGATCCTCGTTCTCCCTGACGACAAAGTGTCGGGAGAGGTCTTCGGGCGAAGCCTCCCGTCCGCTCAAGAACCTGGCCCACATGCGGTAACGGGCGTCGTTTTCCTCCAAGGTCTGCCAGGGGGAGCCAGAGGCTTCACGGACTCGAAATTCGGCTGAATCATGGACAAGGACGGTGGCGGGCGGGCTGCCAAGCTCCCAGCGGAAGGCTCCGTCCTGAAACCTCCAGAAGCGGCCCGTGATGCTGACAGGGGCTTTGAGGGCTGGGATCGAGCGGGTCTGCTGGAAGGCGACGGCCATGTCCGGCAGCGTTTTCTGAGTTTCAGCCCATTCCTGAAGGATCGGAGGCAGGGGCGTGCCAGGAGCGGGCCCGCTGGCGGCCTGAGACCAGGCGATGGCGCAGCAGGATTGGAAGACCAGGAGATGGGTGATGAAGGAGCGCATCAGCAGCGGGTGACATAGCACAAGTCGGCGGGCGGCCAAGTCTCAGGGCAGGGCGGCCTTCAGTTGGCGGACCTCTGCCTGGACGTCGGAGGCGAGCAGGAAGGCGGACACCACGACAACACGCCTGGCACCTGCCGAGATCACTTCACTGATGCGTGCCTTGTTGACCCCGCCGATGCAAAAAATGGGAACCTGAACCAGGCGGTGAACTTCGGAGATGTCCTGGAGGCCCACGGGAATGTAATCGGGCTTGGTGCCGGTGGCATAGAGTGGGCCGAAGCCGATGTAGTTGGCCCCTTCGGCCTGGGCCGCCACGGCCTGGGGCAGGCTGTGGGTGGATTTACCGATGATGATCCCTGGACCGACGATCTGTCTGGCCCTGGCGACGGAGTCATCGTCCTGGCCGACATGCACGCCGTCGCTGCCGATGCTGGCGGCGATTTCGGGGTGGTCGTTGATGATCAGGGGAATGCCATGATCACGCGTCACCCGCAGCGTTTCCCGGGACAGGGATTCGATGCTGGCAGGGTCGATGCTTTTGGCCCGCAGCTGCAAAAGGTCCACCCCTCCTTCGCAAAGCGCCCGGGCCATGGCCACGACTGCCTGGGGCTGCACATAGCCGAGGTCAACGATGCCATAGAGGCGGGCCTGGATGAGGGCGCTGGCGGGGGAAGGTGAGGACATGAAGGCTTTCTTTAGCCTTGAGTCCGGCCTTTTGTCGCGCGCGGTTTGGCAAAATCCGCCGATGTCAGGAGAAGGGTCAGTTGACCGAAACAGCTCCGACGGTGGGAACATACAACTCCTCGCCCTCCTTGACCTGCCTGTCGGCGCTGAACTTGTTGATGGCGCGGATGTTGGCATCGGTGGTGCTGAACAGAGAGGCAATGCTCTCGATGGTGTCGCCCCTGAGCGTGCGGTAGGAGACGATGCCCCTTGGCATGGGCGATTCCTGAAGGGATTTGGGCGGGGCTGAGGAGGCCATGGGTTCGATGGGCGGAAGGGGTGGTTGGATCGATGTCGTTCTTGAAGAAGCAGGGGCAGTTTGGGACGGGGCGACTTCGGCTTCGGCCAGGCGCAGGTTCGGAAGCGGGGTGATGTCCGTGTCCGCCTGGGGAAGGGGGGGCTGGGGATTCGTACGAAGGGTCTTCTGGCCTGGGATGACCAGGCGCTGGCCGATGACGATTTTGTTGGGGTTTTTGATGCCGTTGGCGGCCATGAGCTTGGAAAGGGGGATGCCGTGGCTGGAGGCGATGCGGCCCAGCATTTCCCCTTTTTTGACGACATGGCTGCTGTTGCTCGTGACGGTGGTGGAACTTGTGCCGGCGCCAGTCTGGAAACTGGTGGAGGAGGCGCTAGGGAGGCGCCGGGGGTTGGGGATCACCAGGCGCTCTCCAGGGCGGAGGTCGCTGGCGTAGGCGCTGGGATTGGCCCTGGCGATGGCGTCCTCGGTCACGCCATAGGCTCGTGCGATTGAGGCCATGTTTTCCTGGCTGCCGACCACATGGACCGTGGCGGCGCTGTTGAGCTTGCCCGAACTGCCGACTCCGTTGTCGGGCAGAAGCAGGGTCATGCCGATGTTCAGATCGTCGTCACGTAGATGATTGAGTGCTCGGAGTTCCCCGACGCTGGTGCCGTGACGGGAGGCGATGCTGAAAAGAGTGTCCCCGGGGCGAACGGTGTGGCTTTTAGCGCCTGCCTGGACGATGTCCGCCACCCCACCGCCGTCACTGCTGGGCAGCAGCCCAACGTCCCGTTCCAGGCGTCCGAGGCGCAAATCCTGCCTACGATCACTGCTTTCCAGCTTACCAACCCTGGATTCCAGGCTGGAGGGGGAGGAGCTACCCTTTGGCTGGGGAGGGGAGGATTTTCCCGCCGGTGGCCGATAGCTTGATTTGGAGACGCCTGGGGTGGTTTTTCGCTGAGCCGTTTTCGTCTGCCCCTTCGGCGGGCTCATGACCGGGGGGTAGTAGCCCATCGGAGCAAACCCGGGCGGTGGCTGGCCAGGCGGTGGAGTGGGTGGCTTGGGAGCCACGGGCATCTGGTAGGCGGGCGGCTGGACGGCTCCCGGTGGATAGTAATTCATGCCAGTGCCAGCCTGGGGAACGGAAGGCTGGGCCATCGCGATGCTCAGAAAGGACATGCACAGGGGCAGCCCGAGGAGCTGCGTCAGCGAAGTTGCACAGGAGCTGGCTTTCATGTTAATAATTTACTACTCCAGATAATTGGCACCAAGAAAAATTTTAAAAAGGTTAACAAAATTTCAAAAACTTCCTCCTTCATGCGCCTGTTCCTCAGCTCCTTCAGGCCTGTCCTGGCTGGGATTCCCTCACTGATTAGCCTGACCCTGGGGCTGCTGGCACTGGGCTGGGCATCCTGGCGGCTGGATAGGATTCCCGACCTGTCCATGCCACCCTGGGAGGCTGCGGATGCTCCCCTGGTGGTGGTGGATGCCGGGCATGGCGGGCATGACGGCGGAGCGGTGGCGAACGGCTTCGTTGAAAAGACGCTGAGCCTCCAGCTTGCCCGGTTGTTGCAGGAGCAGCTGACTGAGGCAGGGGTGCGTGTGTTGATGACCCGGAGCTCGGACCGGTTTCTGGAGCTTGAGGAGCGCTGCCGGATGGCGGCTGAGGCAAGGGCGTCGGCTTTTGTCAGCCTGCATCTCAACACCAGTTCAGCATCTGAGGTGTCCGGCATTGAAACGTATTATTCCTCCCAGGCGACGCCGATTTTTGGTCAGCTGCGTGGGAAGCCGAGAAAAGCGCAGGCTGCCGAGGCACTGGCCCGTATGGTGCAGTGTCGAGCGGTGGCCGCCGTGGGAGCCGAGGACCGTGGCATCAAGGACAGCCAGATCGTGGTGGTGAGGCGCACCCCCTGTCCCGCCATACTCGTGGAGTGCGGGTTTCTGACGAACAAGGCGGAGGCGGACCGATTGAGCCTGACAAGCCACCGGAAACAGCTCGTTCAGGGGATCTGTGAAGGAGTGGTCGAGTTCCTGAAAGGCAGGCCGATGCCGCTGCCGGTAGGCCGAATGCAGCTGGATTATTGAAGGCTGGGCTGAAACCCGGCCGGCTGATCCTGCTGCCAGGCCAGGGCTTCTCCGACGAGGTAAAGCGAGCCGCAGACGAGCTTGCGATGGGAGGAGGGGGCCTGGAGGGCGTTCCCCACGCTGGCATGTTCCAGGATCGGCACCTTGGGCGCGTCAAAGCTGGCGATGATGTCCCGGATTTGCGATGGCGGCATGGCGCGGGATGACTGGAAAGTGGTGAGGTGCCAGGAGGCAGCGATGGGGATGAGCTCCTGGATGACACCGGCCACATCCTTGTCCCTGGCCGCCGCAAAGAGGATGTCGGCCTTTTCATGGGGGAAGGCCTGCTCCCAGGTCCCGGCCAGCACCAGGGCGGCCTCGGGATTGTGGGCGCCATCCAGGATGAGACGCCCGTTTTGAAGTGACTGAAAGCGTCCCGGCCATTGCACGGAGAGCAGGGCTTCCTCCAACAGCATCGCGGGAAGAAAGATGCCGGCCTCGCGTGCGGCATCTAGGGCGACGGCTGCATTCCACGCCTGATGAGGACCCTGGAGGCTGAGACTGATGCCTTCAACAGGACTCTCCACGATCAGCAGGGGAGCCTTGAGCTTTCTTGCGGTGTCTTGAATAACGGCCATCGCAGCAGGATCCTGCAGTCCGGTGACGACGGGGACGCCTGGCTTGATGATACCCGCCTTTTCCGCAGCGATTTTGGACAAGCTGTCCCCCAGCTGTTCCATGTGATCAAATCCGATGCGGGTGATGACGCTGACTTCTGGGGTGACGGCGTTGGTGGCGTCCAGCCTGCCGCCAAGGCCGGTTTCAAGCACGACCCAGCTGAGGCCGCGTTGCCTGAACCAGTCGAGAGCGAGGGCGAAGGTCAGTTCAAAAAAGGTGGGATGCACCTCCCAGCCTGAGGTGAGCTCACGGAGCTTTTTCAGGCCCGCCTCGATTTCATCATCAGAAATGTCGCGTTCGGTGTCGCGGATGCGTTCGTTGAAGCGGACCAGGTGAGGGGAGGTGAAGAGGCCGGCCTGTATCCCTGCCTTGGAAAGGATGGCCTGGATGAAGGCACAGGTGCTGCCCTTGCCGTTGGTGCCCGCAACATGGATGAACTTGAGCCCGGCTTCAGGATGATCGAGGGCTGCCAGCAGGCGTTGGACGTTGTCGAGGCCAAGCTTGATGCCATAAAGCTGGGTCGAATAAAGCCAGGAGAGTTCAGGATTCACAGGGAGGACGACGAAATCAGGTTGGGGGGGGCAGGAGCTGATGAAGCCTGTTCAACCAGCCTCGGTCGTGTTCAAGGTGCCGGCGGCCTTGTCTTGATCAGTCAGACAAGTGGTGCTCGGGAAGGGACTCGAACCCTTAAGCCTTTCGGCACAAGATCCTTAGTCTTGCGCGTATACCAATTCCGCCACCCGAGCAGGGCTGCGTTTTGCAGGGGCGCGGAGTATAGCGCGAGCAGTCAGGATGCAACTGGAGTTTTGATTTTTTCGCAGCTGGCTCAATCGGGAGGACTTGAGTGAGGTTTCAATGATTGGGTTTCGATGAGAACGGTTGCCGCCTGACTAGCCGCTTTGGGCCTGAGACCGGGTTGGCAGACCTGACCCTGCGTCATAAGAGCGTGTGTCCTGAATTGAAGCCGGCCTCACAAGGACAGCAAAAGGCCGGACGGAATGTTTCCGTCCGGCCTGGATGCTTGATTGAACCGGTCAGACCATGGCCTCGGAGCCTTTGTGCCCGAGTTGTTTCACCGCCTTGTTGAGCTGATCGTACTCCAGGGGCTTCTTGATCACGGTAACCGGACCGTGGCTGAGGATGCGGCTGAGCACCTCGCTGTCAGGATAACCAGTGATGATCACGATCGGAAGGTCGGGATGGAGTTCCTTGAGCTGGGAATAAACTTCATCACCAGGAACATCTGGAAGCTTCAGGTCGAGAAAGACGAAATCGAACTTCTGCTTCTTGGCGAGGCTGATGGCCTCTGCGCCTGTTCCAACGACGAGGCGTCCAAAACCTGCCTTCTTGAGGAACTGCTTGAAGAGGGCCTGAAGGGCGGGGTCATCATCCACAACCATGACGGTGGGCTGTCCGGCTTCTTCTTCCTTGCGAAGCACATCACGATCCAGAAGGCTGCGCTTGATGCGCCAGCGGCCGCCGATCTGAACAGCTGGAAGCTGGCCGCGCTGAACGAGGTAATAAACCGTTGGCAAAGGAATGCGGAGATACTCCGAGGTTTCCTTAACGGTCATTAGTTCTGGTGAAGAGATGTCAGCCATAAAGGGGTGGAATGAAGTCTTTGTGAGATTGCCTGCACCTGTTGGAGAAGATGCAAAAATCAGGATTGAGACAAAACTGCTGTATAATTACCAAAATGGCAAGGCTTTTTTTATTCATTCATCACCCCTGCATCAAGGAGAATAGATAAAGTTGCGAAATGAGTCACAAAAAAGAGAGGTTTCGTGGATGCCTGTGATGATTCACATGTTTTATGAAGAGCTGCTGAAACGCTTGTTTACAAGAATCTACGGATGAAACCATGAAGTTAACTGCGGGTATTGACGGGAAGATACAGAAATTGTTCAAACG
>JBIIRD010000121.1:0-10714 GCA_044341745.1 Prosthecobacter sp.
CCCTCGCAGGCAAGACCGCCGACGGCGAACCCTTCACCAGCTCTCCCCTGCTCGGCGCCAGCGGCGAGTTCTGGCTCTACTCGCCCCTCTACAAAAACCTCGGCACCCTCCAGGGCGCCCTCACTCTCACCGAGGATCCCGCCGGTCTCTTCTCCGGCAACTCCATCTCCGGCCCCCTCACCTGGTCCAAACCCACCACCACCCCACGTGCCTACGCCGCCTTCGGCCCGCTCAACCTCAAGGCCGAGGGCGCCTACCTCGCACCCGCCAGCAAGGGCAACCCCGCTCTCGGCCTGCCCGACACCGGCTCCGTCGGCCTGCGCTTCACCGATGGCGGCCTCGCCGACTCGCAGACCGACCCTGACATGAACTTCACCTTCACCGACGAGGACAAGCCCGTGCTGTCCAAGGACCCCCTCGTCAATCCAGGCCAGGTCGCCCTGAGCCTCAATCCCTCCAGCGGCGCCATCAGCGGCACCTTCACCCTGGTGGAGACCACCCCCGCGCCGTTCACACGCTCCAAGGTGCCCTTCCAGGCCCAGGTCGTCCGCCTCGCCAGCGGTCAGGTCAAGGCCGCCGGCTTCTTCCTGCTGCCCCAGGTCCCGACAGGCCTGCAGAAGGCCACCGACACATCCATCCTTTCCGGCGGCGTCCGCCTCATCCAGCCCGTGCCTTGAATCAGCCGATGGAAAAACATTGCATAAACTGGTCCGAAAAAAGGACGCAGAACATCTCCGCAATCGTGTCTCATTTGCAACGCATGCCATTAACCAAAAACATCGCCAATTGATTGAGCGCGCCCTCCTGGTTGATGTCACAGAATGCTCGGTTCCGCCGTCGTGCGGCAGAGCCGGGCTCATCCCGTGAATTTCGCCAGACTGATCCTCTTCATGCTTACCCTCCTCGCCGTCGGCGGTGAGGCGGCGACCTTCGGGATCGGCCTCTTTCACAATGACCTGGACCAGGTGCATGACCGTTCGGAGACGGAGGTGGAACACCAGGTTCGCCCGGAGCGGGTCGGCCAGGACGAGGACTCCGACGCACCTTGTCATGTCACGTTCGGACCGGCCTGCGGCCTCGGCTGCCAGCTTCAGGCGGAGCTGGCCGGAAACCTGCATGCCTTCCAGGGCATGCGCCCGCGCCCCTCAGTTCGTCTTCATCGTTTGTTAGGCATCAGCCTGACCTGAAGGCCGGTCCCGTGCCGGATCCGTCCCGTGCCGCAGCATCGCCGGGAGTCATCATTCCGCCGTCGGAACCATGGACGGCATCCTTTTGTCAAAACCCAGCCCCGTAGTCTCCATGACCCGTCTCCCCTTCTCCGTTTTCCCATTCACATCCGCCCTCCTGCTCGTCGCGCCGCTTGTCATGCTTCTGGAATCCAGAACCCTGGCCGGGGAGGCTCAGGCCTGGAAAGGTCTTGCGGACATCACCTTCAGCGGCACCTCCACCCTTCATGACTGGTCCGGCAAGGTTGCCGCACAACCCTTCCTCACCCGCGTCAGCACCGATCCCGGCGGACGTCCGGTGCGTGTGCAGTCCTCCGTGAAGATCGAGGCCGCGGGCATGGACACGGCCGAGCCGAAACGTGATGAAAACATGCGCAAGGCCATGAAGACCTCCGAGCATCCGCTCATCACCGCCGAGATCGACGTGCCCGCCGAAAAGATCGCCTCCGACCTGAAGTCGCCGACACAGCTGCCCATGACGATCACCCTGCTCGGCAGGCCCCTGCAGGTCATCGGCACGGTCAGCAGGTTCAAGCAGCAGGCCGGCAGCATCACCTTCGACCTGGACTTCCCCCTCTCGATGAAGGCGGGCGGCATCAGCGTGCCCTCCGTTCTCTATTTCATCCGGGTCGGCGATGTCGTGAAGATCCACGCCTCCGTCACCCTCACCCAGAACTGAACCCCATCCCTCTTTCATTCCCATGTCCGTCTATATTCATCATCTCGCCACCCTCACGCCGCCCTACACCTACGCACAGTCCTACACCCGCGACCGCATCAAGGACTGGGCCGGTGATCCTAGGACCCGGCGGATCATCCACGCCATCTACAACCGCAGCGGCATCGAGACACGCAACAGCGTCACCGGCGACTTCATCGTCGGCGCCGACGCCACCCTCTACCGCACCGACGCCCAGGGCGCCCTCATCCCGCCGTCCACGGCCGAGCGCAACCGTGTTTACAGCCACTGGTCCAGACAGCTCGCCGTCGAGCTTGCGCGCCGCGCCATCAGCGACGCGCCCGGCTTTGAAAAGGAGGACATCACCCATGTCATCTTCACCTCCTGCACCGGCTTCACCAACCCCGGACCCGATTATCACATCATCAAGGAGCTCGGGCTGCGTCCCGATGTCGAACGCTACACGCTTGGCTTCATGGGCTGCTACGCCGCCTTCCCGTCCCTGCGCATGGCGGCGCAGTTCTGCCAGGCCAGGCCCGACGCCGTGGTCCTCGTCATCTGCCTGGAGCTGTGCACCCTGCACATGCAGGTCAATGACCATCCGGACAGCATCCTGGCGAACTCCCTGTTCGCCGATGGCGCCGCCGCCGCGATCGTCAGCGCCCGCGAGCCCCGGCAGGGCCGTCCCGCCTTCAGGCTCGACGGCTTCGAAAGCGCCCTCGTCCCCGCCAGCGAGTCCGAGATGGCCTGGGAGATCGGCAACGAAGGCTTTAACATCGTCCTCTCCAGCTACGTGCCCGACATCATCGGCGGCAACATCCGCCAGCTCATGGGCGACATCCTCAAGCGCCATGACATGACGCCGGAGGACATCGCGGAATGGGCCGTGCATCCCGGCGGTCGCGCCATCCTCGACAAGGTCCAGGAAAGCCTGCGCCTCGCCCCCGACACCCTGGAGTCCAGCCGCAGCGTGCTGCGCGACTACGGCAACATGAGCAGCGCCACCATCCTCTTTGTCCTGAAGGAGATGCTCGACAGCGCCGAAACCGAAAACGCCTCGCTCTGCGCCATGGCCTTCGGTCCCGGTCTCACCGTGGAAACCGCCGTCATGCAGAGGATCGGCGGCCCTGTCATGAACGAATCCCCAAAACGGACCGCGCTCCAGGCTTCATGAACACACGCCCCGCACCCATCTACAGCACGGCCCAGCGCTTCACGGCACTGGGCTACGGGCTCGCCAGCCACGCGCTGTTCCTGGCCTCCGTTGCAGCGATGTTCTGGAGCCTCTACAACGGGCTTCACCTCAGCCTGCTTCACCTCCATGGCGGAACCGCCGCGCTCGTGAACCTTCTTCTGCTGCTCCAGTTTGCCCTGGGCCACACGCTGCTCCTCTCCAGCCCCGGCCGCAGGTTCATGTCACGCCTCGCCCCCCTTGGCCTCGGCCCCGCCCTTTCCACCACCATCTTTGCCGGTCTCGCGTCGCTGCAGCTGCTGGCGACCTTCCTGTTCTGGTCCTCCAGTGACACCGTCTGGTGGGCTCCCGATGGCAGTGTCAAAATCGTGCTCAGCATTCTCTATGGCATCTCCTGGCTGCTGCTCGCCCGGTCCATGAGCGACGCAGGCCTCGACTCCCAGGTCGGCATCCTTGGCTGGCGCTCCATCTGGCGCGGTGAAAGGCCCGTATACCGGCCTTTCGCACGCACCGGCATGTTCCGCTACAGCCGCCAGCCGATCTATTTCTCCTTCACCCTCATCCTCTGGACGGCCCCCGTCTGGACCCCCGACCACCTCGCCGTCGCCCTGCTCTGGTCGGCCTACTGCGCGCTCGCTCCGCTGCTCAAGGAAAAGCGCTACCGCCAGTGGTATGGCGCCGCCTTCGAACGATACCAGCATCGCGTGCCGTACTGGTTCCCCGCCGCCATGCGCAGCTCCGCCACCCACCGCTCCATGACCGCCCCCGCCGACCATGACATCGCCATCGTCGGCGCCGGACCCGTCGGCCTCATGCTCGCCGGCCTGCTCGGCCAGAAGGGCCTGAACGTGCTTGTCCTGGACAGGCGCACCGAGCCCCTCCGCCATTCCCAGGCCATCGGCATCACGCCGCCTTCGCTGGAAATCCTCGCGCGCCTCGGTCTTGACGAAGAATTCGTTAGGCGCGGCGTGCAGATTCGTGACTGCCATGTGCATGGTCATTCCGGCAGGCTCGGCTGCGCCAGCTTCCGTGACATCCCGGGCCCCCACCGCTTCATCCTCTCGCTGCCCCAGCAGCAGACGCTGGACCTTCTCGAGGCCAGGGTCGCCGCCATGCCCAACGTCCGCCTCCTGCGCGGCGTCGAGGTGGGCAATATCGAGCAGGACGCCTCCTCCGTCACCCTGCATGGGGCCTCGTTCACGACCACCGCCCGCTGGCTCGTCGGCTGCGATGGCAGCCGCAGCCAGGTGCGTGAGGCCATCCGGATGCGCACACACGGCGGCGGCTACGGCTGCCACTTTCTCATGGGCGACTTCATCGACCGCACCGGCCTGAAGGACGAGGCGCACCTTTGGTTCACGAGAGACGGCGCCGTGGAGGCCTTCCCTCTCCCGGACGGCCGCCGTCGCTGGATTGTCCAGACCTCCGAATCCGTCACCGACGGCCGGCACGGCCTCATCAGCAGGCTCGTCCGCCAACGCGCCGGACTCGACATCGCCGTCGAGGACCAGCTCAACCAAAGCCCCTTCTCGCCGCGCTGGATGCAGTCCGAGCAGTATCATGACGGACGTGTCATCCTGTGCGGCGACGCCGCCCACCTCATGAGTCCCATCGGCGGCCAGGGCATGAACACCGGCTGGGCGGATGCCGAGTTCCTCGCCGAGTCGCTCCTTGCCATCGAGCAGCACGGCCGCGATCCGCTGCCCCTGCTGGAAGCCTACGACCGCTGCCGGCATCGTGCCTCCAACGTGGCCATCGCCCGCGCCGCTCGCGGCATGTGGCTGGGCACGCGCCAGGGCATCGTCTCCTCCTGGCTGCGAGACCTGTTCATGCGCGAGGCTCTTTTCAAAGGGCCGCTGGCACGGCGCATCGGCCCCTATTTTGCCATGCTCACCATCCCCTACAACACGGTGAAGGCCGTGCCGGAAAAACTGTTCGCGCTGCGCTGAGCCGTCAGGCCGCGTTGCGCTCGATCCGCTTCTTCAGGATCGGCGCGCGCTCGCCCTTCACCACGGCCTCGTTGATCGACACCGACCGCACGTCCGAGCGGCTGGGCACCTCGTACATCACATCGAGCATGATGCGCTCGAAGATGCTGCGCAGGCCCCGCGCGCCGGTGCCGCGCCGAACGGCCTCACGCGCCATCGCCAGCAGCCCGTCCTTGTTGACGTTCAGGTCCACGCCCTCCATGCCAAGCAGCTTCGCATACTGCTTGAGCAATGCGTTCTTCGGCTCGGTCAGGATGCGCACCAGCTCCGCCTCTGTCAGCTCACGCAGCGCGCACAGCACCGGCAGGCGGCCGATGAACTCAGGGATCAGCCCGAAGCCGATCAGGTCCTCCGGCTCCACCTCCTTGAGCAGGGCGTCCTTGTCATCGTCCTTGTCCGCCGCGCCGCCGACAAAGCCCATCGTGCGGTGGCCCTTGCGACGCTTGACGAGCTGGTCCAGGCCGACAAAGGCGCCGCCGCAGATGAACAGGATGTTCTCCGTGTTCACCTGGATGTATTCCTGCTGCGGATGCTTGCGCCCGCCCTGCGGCGGCACGTTGCAGATGGTGCCCTCGATGATCTTCAGCAGCGCCTGCTGGACACCCTCGCCCGAGACATCGCGGGTGATGCTCACATTGCCAGTGGTGCGCCCGATCTTGTCGATCTCATCAATGTAAATGATGCCGATCTCCGCGCGCGCCACATCAAAGTCGGCCGCCTGCAGCAGGCGCAGGATGATGTTCTCCACGTCCTCGCCCACATAGCCGGCCTCCGTCAGCGTCGTCGCGTCGGCAATGCTGAAGGGCACGTTCAGAATCCGCGCCAGCGTGCGTGCCAGCAGCGTCTTGCCGCAGCCCGTGGGACCGAGCAGCAGCACGTTGCTCTTCTCAATGTCCACGTCGTTCGGATCGTTGATCCGGCGCGGCGACTCCTTGCGCATCGCCTGCTGCCGCGAATGAAGGATGCGCTTGTAATGGTTGTGCACCGCCACGCTGAGCACCTTCTTCGCGTGCTCCTGGCCGATCACATGCTGGTCCAGAGTCGCCCGGATCTCCGCAGGGCGCGGGACGATCAGGCCGCCCGAGTTGTTGTCCGCCTCCTGCGTGGCCTCGCGGTCCAGGATGCTCTTGCAGACCCCGATGCAGTTGTCACAGATGTACACCCCCGGCCCGGCCACCAGCTTGCGCACCTCCGCATGGCTTTTGCCGCAGAAGGAGCAGAGCGTGACTGTGGATGAGCGTGGCATGGGGGGTGGGTTATCTCGCACGTTTCTTCTTCAAGCGTCAAGCGCCGGCTTGCCGCCTCATCAGGGCTGGACACCTCCCGCAGGCGGGGCTTCGTCCTCCTTCAGGGCCGCCACCACCCGCTCGATGCCCGTCTTGGCGAAGTCGCTCGGCGGATACATGTGCCGCGCCTTGAGATACCAGCCAAGGGCCGAGCCCGACTGCCTGCGCTGCTCATGCTGCTTCGCCTTCTCGATCGCGCTGACATACTCGCTGGCCTTCACGCTGAGCTCGGAGCGCATCCTGGTGACCTCCGGATCCTCCGGGAACCGGGCATACACGCGCTCCACGGCCTCCCAGGCGCCGAAGGCGTTGCCCGACTTGCCCTGCTCCTCGGCCATCTTCACCACCATCGTCACCTCGGTCACGTCCGCGATCACCTTCTTGATCTGCTCCTGGCGCGCGGCATCGTTGATCGAGGCGGCCAGAAACCGCCCCTGCTCGTTGAAGATCTGCCGGAACGCACGCTGGCTGAGCAGCCGGTCCAGGTCCAGAAGGGCCTGCGCCTGCACGTCACTGTTCTGACCCACCATCTCCGACAATCCGCGCAGCTTGGGGTTCGTCGGCCAGATCTCGGCCGCACCCTTCATCTCGGATGCATAGGTGTTCTGATCGCCCTTCAATATCGCGGCCTTCGCCGCCGTCAGCCTCATGTCCGAAAGCGCACGCGCTGTCTCGATCGCCGCCATCGGCTTGGAGAAGTCGAAGTCCTTGGAGTTCTTCCGCATCTTGTTCACCAGCTCCTCGGCCAGCGTGAAGTCCTTCATCTCCAGCGCGTTCACCAGCTGGTTGCCGTCACGCACGTAATCGAGAACCTTCAGCTTCTCGGCCAGCGGCAGCCGGCGCACCCGCGGCAGGTATTCGCCGATGGCAAAGGCCTCCATCAGCCGGTTGCTCGCGCTTTGGTAATCCTGGCGCATCACCAGCTGCTCAAAGGCCACCACCGCCTCGTCCACGCCCCGGATAGCCTCTGAGGAAAGGCTGTCGATCAGACTCACCGTCGGCGGCACGCCCAGGCCCGCCGAAAAGGCCTTCTTCACGTCCGAGTTGTCATCCAGCTGCAGCACGCTGTCACCATCCTTGAACATGTGCGGATACAGGCGGCAGGCGATGAGCGCATGCTCAAACCGACGCTGCAGGAACATCTGCAGGATCAACGCCTGGAACTGCACCTTGCTGGTCACCTCCGAAAGGCCCGCCGCCGTCTCGTTCATCTTCTTGCGGGCCTCGATCTCGGCGATCTCCTTGATGTAGCCCGACACCCTGCCGATGCTGGCGGTGGTGGCCTGCTTCTGCGCATTCCCTGCGGCACCGCCACCTTTCGCGGCACCGCCGCTGCCGGCCTGGGGCGACATCTCGGCGTTCGACATCGCGACCTCGTTGTTCCACTCCAGCTGCCGCCGCCGCTTGTTCATCGCGTCATTCGCCGCGCGCAGGTTGTTCACCTTGCGCTGCGCCAGCCAGACGTCATACACGCCGTTCGCCATCGTGTTGCACAGGCCGGCGTCGATCTTGAAAGCCCCTGCCTCCGGCAGCATTGCAAAGGCCGAGGTCACGTCCGGCCCGCCCTTCCGGGTCGGCGCGAGAAGCAGGATGATCTGCGCAACCAGGTCACGATAGGCTTGATCCTCCGCGCCGTTCGCCTCCGGTGTCGCCAGGTAAATTTCAAACTTCGAGCGAACCAGCCGGTTGTTGTTCATCTGCCAGCTCTTGCCGTCCCAGGTGACCATCTCATTGCCGCTGTCCACATGCGGCAGCGCACCGCCAAACATCGAATTGCCGGAGTTTGACGAGGACTGCTGCCCTCCGCTGCTTCCGGAGGAGGGATGCGCGTTCGCCGGCGGCGGCGAGGACTGCGCGGGCCCCGGCGCGGGCAGCACCTGGGCGTACGACGTGACGGCCGCGAGCAGGAGGCCCGGAGTCAGGAGGATCTTCATCGTCTTCATAAGGTTCGGGTCAGGCTTTCAACAACTGGATCACTTCAAGCACGCCGTTTTCGAGGACGCGCACCTTGAAGACATAGCGCTGCCCCCTCTGGATGTTCGCCTCCAGCTTCGAGGGCACCAGCACGGGCACAAAGCTGCCCCCCTCGCTCACCTGCACTGAAAACAGCCGGTCGCTGCCCTTCCAGGAATCCAGCCGGTTGTCGATGGTTCCTTCAACCTTGTAAGTGTTCCCGGACAGGGCGTTCGAACTGTCCAGATACTCCTCCGTGCTCAGCTCGGTCAGCCCCGTCATCGGATCCGTGCCACGATGCAGGAGTGAGTATCCGCCGCCAATGGCGCCTGCAAGCAGGGCCATGACGGCAATAAGATGGGCGGGCTTGATCCCGGATTGAGCACGGCGGGCCATGGGGTGAAAATGGGGGGAATTAACCTGAAGTCTAACGGCTGGCCTTCCACCGGGCAACACCTGCCTGCGCAGGATGACCTTCCTGCCACCTCCAGACACAGCTAGGCCCACCTCAAATCCCTGTTTGACTCACGGGCTGTCCTGGAACATATCATCACATCCTGATACGTTGATTTGACAGTTCCCAATCCCCAAACCTGAACCCACCACCCACCGCACCTCCATGAGCGACTACAAAGTCAAAGACATCGCCCTCGCCGATTTCGGCCGCAAGGAACTCACCATCGCCGAGAGCGAAATGCCCGGCCTCATGGCCACCCGTGAGAAATATGGCCCTAAAAAGCCCCTCGCCGGCGTCCGCATCACCGGCTCCCTGCACATGACCATCCAGACCGGCGTGCTCATCGAGACGCTGAAGGAGCTGGGCGCCGATGTCCGCTGGGCCTCCTGCAACATTTTCTCCACCCAGGACCACGCCGCCGCAGGCATCGCCGCCACCGGCACTCCGGTCTTTGCCTGGAAGGGCGAAACCCTTGAGGAATACTGGTGGTGCACCTGGCAGGCCATCATGTTCCCCGGCAACAAGGGCCCCCAGCTCATCGTCGATGACGGCGGCGACGTGACCCTCCTCATCCACAAGGGCTACGAGATGGAAAACGGCGACACGTGGGTCGACACCCCCTCCGACAACCACGAGGTCAAGGTCATCAAGGACCTCCTCAAGGACATCGCCAAGAAGCAGCCCGGCATCTTCCACGAGATCGTCAAGGACCTCAAGGGCGTCTCCGAGGAGACCACCACCGGCGTGCACCGCCTCTATGAAATGGCCAAGGCTGGCAAGCTGCTCTTCCCCGCCATCAACGTCAACGACAGCGTCACGAAGTCCAAGTTCGACAACCTCTACGGCTGCCGCGAATCCCTCCTCGACGGCATCAAGCGCGCCACCGACGTCATGATCGCCGGCAAGGTCGGCGTCGTCTGCGGCTATGGCGACGTCGGCAAGGGCTGCGCCTTCGCCCTCCGCGGCATGGGCGCCCAGGTTGTCGTCACCGAAATCGACCCCGTGTGCGCCCTCCAGGCCGCCATGGAAGGCTTCCGCGTCATGCCCATCGAGGACACCCTCGGCTGGGGCGACATCTACGTCACCACCACCGGCAACAAGGACATCATCCGCCTTGAGCACATGGAGAAGATGAAGGACCAGGCCATCGTCTGCAACATCGGCCATTTCGACAACGAGATCCAGGTGGACAAGCTCAACGCCCGCACAGACGTCAAGCGCCTCAACATCAAGCCGCAGGTAGACAAGTACACCTTCCCGGCCGGCAACAGCATCTTCATGCTCGCCGAAGGCCGCCTTGTGAACCTCGGCTGCGCCACCGGCCACCCGAGCTTCGTGATGTCCAACAGCTTCACCAACCAGTGCCTTGCCCAGATGGAGCTGTGGGCCACCAAGGACAGCCGCGAAATCGGCGTCACCGTCCTGCCGAAGAAGCTCGACGAAGAAGTCGCCCGCCTTCACCTCGCCAAGATCGGCGTGAAGCTGACCGTCCTCACCAAGGACCAGGCCGACTACATCGGCGTGCCCGTCGAAGGCCCCTACAAGACGGATCACTACCGTTATTGATGGAGCGCGGACAGGAGTGTCCGCTTCTTGAAATCACCCCCCCAAAACCCAAAGCGCGTCCGGTCGAAAGACCGGGCGCGTTTTGCCAAAGTAGTCATGAGCCAAAGTAGTCATGAGCCAAAGTAGTCATGAGCTTCAGCTCGTGACCACCCCGCACACCCTTCCTCTCTCCCCCTTGCGAACCCACCCCGCACGGGCTGAAGCCCGCGACTCCTTTCCCCATCCGCCTGCGGCCCAGCAAAAAGTAGTCATGAGCTTCAGCTCGTGACCACCCCGCACACCCTTCCACTCTCCCCCTTGCGAACTCACCCCGCACGGGCTGAAGCCCGCGACTCCTTTCCCCATCCGCCTGCGGCCCAGCAAAAAG
>JBIIRD010000158.1:0-3208 GCA_044341745.1 Prosthecobacter sp.
CAGACGACCGTAGGCGGCGGTGGCGAGGCCCCCGAACTGCGCGATGGTGTCCCAGTTGGCGGCCATCAGGTCCACCATGCCCTGAGCTTCAGCCGTGGGCAGATGAAGGCCGAAGATGCGGCCCAGGGCACCGACGGCCGAGATGACAATGCCTGCGTAGGTGAGTTTTCCTTGAAGAGGTTGATTCGGATTCATGCCCCCGGCGGGCCGTGTCAATCCGAGCCGGGTTCATCCGCCTCGATGGCACCGTCATCCGCCTTCACTGACTCCTGGCCTACGAGCTTGAGCATGACCGCCGCAGCGACCTGCATGGCCTCACAGTCCCAATAGTGGTTTTGGCGTTTGCCAATGCGCTCCCAAAGCCATTTGCCGCCTTTGCGAACGCGCTGCTCGCTCTCCATCTGGGTGAGGTAGTCGTCTCCGGCGTCCTCGGCGATTTCCCAGGTTGGCCCGCGCTCGGGGTCCTGGTTGCGCCGCAGTCGCGCGAGCATGTCCTTGATGTTGAGGTTGGACCAGTAGAACACCGAGCAGCTCTGGCCACGCCCGAGCACCACCTTCCGGCGCGGGGAATAGAACCGATGAACCGTCCGGCCATCTTTGGTTCGATGAACGTAGGTGGCACGTCGGTCGCCCATCAGGGCCACCCAGCCGTGCTTGGCGCACTCGCGATAGACATCGTAGGTGGCATGCCCCGCATCAACAAAGACCAGGTTGGAATGAACCGCGAACCGCTCCTGGAGGCTGAGCACCTCGTCCCAGGTAGGCACTCGCTCGCGCCAGACCAGGCGGGATGATCCCTCAAGCGACCAGCCGCGCACGACCACGAAGAAATGGTCCATCTGGCAGTCCACGGTCATGAACCTCAGCGGGGCCACCGATTGGGCTGGATCGAACGGCGGCGGCAGGAACTTGCCTTGGCGGCTCACGGCAGCCTCATCGTCCCAGGTTTCCCCCAGGCGGTAGCCGCTTGGAGTGATCTCCAGTTTGAAGTCCTCTAGGTAGTCACGCCAGGGCAGCGCGAGGCGCTTCTGGTAGAACTGGCGCAGCGGTTCCAGATCACCCCTTTTCGCAGCTGCCTTGGCACGCAGATAAAGTTCCGCCAGCCGACCCCAGCTCATTGAGCACAGGGCATTCCAGTGGAAACCCACGTTTTCAGGCGAGGCATTTGGGTTGGTTGGGACATACCGGCCTGAAACATTCAGGTGCCTGCGGGTGCGATCTGTGTCTTCAAAGGCATGGTTGCAGCCTTCGCAGACCAGCGATGCCGTTTCGCGCACGCGGGCGAAGTTCCATTCGCCGTCATCGTCACGGGCATCCTTGCTCCACTCGACGTTTTCCCATTTGAAGGGCTGGCGCAGGCGGCAATGCGGACATTCAAAGGTCCACTCGCGCATGTCGGTGGTTTCAAACTTCCGGTGGGTGTCATCGTTCTCCTCCCCGCCCTGCGACATGAAGAGGCACTTCCCCAGCCATCCGAAGGCGGTCACACGAGCCTCAGCCTCGGCCATGTGACCCACGGGCCAGCGCCAGGTTTCATCGCCGATGAGCCAGCGGATCGAGCGACGTTGAAGGTTGGTCTTGTTGTGGGCTCCAAGAACCCAGAGCGTCATGCCGTGGGAGAAGTGCTTGGTGCTCGTCTTGAGCTTGTGCCGGTCTTTCGGGTAGAGGGCTTTGACCGCAGGGCATTCGTCGAACAGACGCCCGAGGCGGCTTTCGGCCTGATCCTTGGCATCATCGTCCGTTTGATCCAGCCAGAGGGCCGGCCCAGGCAGGTTGGCAATGATGTAGCAGACCCCGATCTCGCCAATCGTCGTCTTGGAGGACTGGATGGCGGCGAGGATGAAGACAATCCTGGCCTTGGGATCGACCAGAGCTTCGAGCGGCTCCTTCAGCCAGGGGGAATTGTCCGCACGAAACCTGCCCGGAACGGGCGAATACGGGATCGAGTGGATGTGCTCTTCCGCCCAGGCCCAGGGTGGACGGCGATCCGGGGGCTGCCAGATCCGGCAGCCAATCTGTCGGAGGGTTTCAGCCATGACCTTGATTGAGCAGGGTGAGCACCTCGTCGATGGCGCGGCGGTTTTCCTCTTGGATGCCTGTGGCATCTAGGCCGGATAGGATCGGTGGAAGTTCGTTCTCAAACTTGTTGCGCAACAAGCTGGTGACGCGCCCAGCGACCCTTGCCCATTCGAGACTGACCTCCTCGATGGAGACGTAGAGGGCCTTCTTTACGGCCACCTTGAGCTCACGATCCTCGACCTCAGCGAGCAGCTTGCGGGCTCGCAGTGCGGTTTCCTCATCAGCAGCAGGCGCGGCACCCTTCAAATCGTGGCGCTGCATGAACTCTCGCCAGGCAGCCACGTCATGCAGACCGTTGGCGGCTGGCGTCGGTGCGTCCTTGCGTTTCCGCCATGTGGTCAGTGACTGCCGGGTGACTCCCAGCACCTCAGCCAGATCGACGTAGTTTCTGGCGAAGGCCGGACCGAGCTTTTCGCCGCCCACGGTGCTGCTGGCTACGTTTTGCAGCATCGCCCGCTCGGCGCGTGTGAGCTTGCCTCCCTTCTGAACACGTTGAACCAGATTGGCGAGGTCCTTGTTGAGGAGCTTTCTGGCAAGATCGGGCGGGAGTGCGGTGTCCATTCCTCGCAGGTCGCTGAGTCAACTGAGTGCGAGGGGATGGTGAGTTCCAAAGACCGGCCATTTGACAAGGCCGGAAGAGCGTGAGCATTCCCATTTTCTGCGCCCACACGAGGCTGATTGACCCGCGCGCACTCAAGCCCAATCCGGCCAACCCGAACCGTCACAGCGCGCACCAGGTGGCACTGCTGGCGTCCATCATTCAGGATCAGGGCTGGCGAAACCCGATCACGGTATCCAAACGGAGCGGCCTCATTGTGCGCGGTCACGGTCGCCTCGAGGCCGCTATGCTGATTGGATGTGCCGCCGTTCCTGTGGATGAGCAGGACTATGCCAGCGAGGCTGAAGAACTGGCCGACCTGCTCGCGGACAACCGTCTCGCCGAACTGGCTGAACTCGATGAAGGCGATCTGAAGCGGCTCCTCAAGACCATCCAGGAGAGCGATCCCTCGTTCGATCTCGAACTGACCGGCTTTGCCGAGGACGAGATCCGCAAACTGTTCGACGCCGAAGACCCTGCGGAGGAACTGGAAACCATCCCCAGGATGGAATGCCAGGCTTTCGAGCATCA
>JBIIRD010000159.1:0-3191 GCA_044341745.1 Prosthecobacter sp.
GATGTGCCGGAAGGCCAGCTTGCCGAGGTGGTTGAGACGGCTTTCCTCCAGCAGCTTCATGGGGCCGAAGGCAAAGGGGAAGTTGCCCTCATGCGGCTCGTACTCGTAGTTGAAGTCGATGAGCAGGGCCTTGCCGTTGCCGGATTCGATGAAGCAGTTCGAGTGGCCGTCGAAGTCCTCCTTCAGCGGCTCGCCCCGGATGTGGCGCAGGATGTTATCGGCCAGGGTCTCGCTTTCAAAATGCGCCACGGAGCCGGCCTTCGAGGCGGGCAGGTTGGTGGCGTCGCCGATGACGAAGACGTCGGGATGCTGAAGCGACTGCAGCGTGTGCTTGTGCGTCGGGATGAAGTCCAGGTCGTCGCCGAGGGCGCTGCGGCGCACGGCTTCATCACCCATGTTGGTGGGGGTGGTGACGAGCAGGTCGTAGGGCACCTCGCGGCCGTCGAAGCAGACCAGCCGGTTGTTTTCCTGGTCCACCTTTTCCGCGACAAACTCGCTGACGAGCCCGATGCCCTTGTCGGTGAGCAGGTGGCCAAGCTTTTTGGAAGCCTTGGGCTTGGTGAAGGCGCCGGACAAGGGCGTGACGTAGGTGAGCGAAACCTTGTCGCGAATGCCGCGTTCACGGAAGAAGGAGTCGGCGAGGAAGGTGAATTCCAGCGGGGCCACCGGGCACTTGACGGGCATTTCGTTGACGTGAACGACCACACGTCCGCCTTCGAAGGCGGCCAGTTTGTCACGCAGCGCACGGGCGCCGTCGAGGGTGTAGAAGTCGTGGATGTTGACCCGCCATTTCGGTCCGAGCATGCCTTCGGTCTCCTCCGGGGCGGTGCGGCAGCCGGTGGCCACGATGAGCACGTCATATTTGAGCTCGCGTCCGTCCTTCAACATCACCGAGCGCGTGTCCGGGCTGAGCTTTTCGACCTCGGCCTGAACAAAGTCGACGCCGCGCGGGATGAAGTCGCGGGTCGGCCGGATGATCTGAGATTCCTCGTAGGTGCCGAAGGGCAGGAACAGGAGGCCGGGCTGATACAGGTGCCGGTCGGAACGGTCCACCACGGTCATCGTCCACGCGGCGCGCGGCAGGCGGCGGCGGAGATGGTTTGCCATCATGGTGCCTGCGGTGCCGCCGCCGAGGATGAGGAGGTGCTTGCTCATGGTGGGAGGGAAGGAATACGTTGCTGTTGCATCCCAACTATATGAGCGTATGCGTATATGCAAGAATTTACGCCAGCCCGATCTTGTTCCCATGAGCGCCCATCTTGAATCCGACCCGCGAGGTGTCATCCAGTCCTGTCCCGGCTGCGGCACCGCCAACCGCATCGCCTATGCACGCCTGGGGCAGCAGGGGCGCTGCGGCACCTGCAAGGCGGAGTTGCCGCGCGTGGCCGAACCGGTGGAGGTCACGGACCTCCAGGCCTTCGCCGCGCTGCTGTCGCAAAGCCCGCTGCCCGTGGTGATCGACTTCTGGGCGCCCTGGTGCGGCCCCTGCCAGATGATGGCGCCCGAGTTTGCCAAGGCGGCCGCGCAGGCGGCGGGCGAGGCGGTTTTCGTCAAGGTGAACACGGACGAGCAGCCGGAGATCGCCGGGCAGTTCCGCGTTCAGGGCATTCCAGCCTTTGCCCTGGTCCGTCAGGGGCGGCTGGCGGCGCAATCGAGCGGCTTCCAGCCTGCGGCGCGTCTGCTGGCCTGGATGCGCCAGGCCTGAGCGGCGGGTTTTACTTCTTCGCGCGCACCTTGATCTCGACGCGGCGGTTCAGGCCCTGCTCCTCGACCGTGCCGGTGGTGCTGACGATGGGCTTGGTCTTGCCCATGCCGGCGGCCTGGATGCGGTCGGTGCCGAGGCGTAACGAATTGCGCAACCATTCGACCACCGCGTTGGCGCGGCGCAGGGAGAGGTCGAGGTTGAAGTCCTCGCCGCCGAAGCTGTCGGTGTGGCCCTCGACGATGAAGAGGCTGTCGGGGTTCTTTTGAATGAGGAAGCCGAGCTTCATGAGGCTGAGCCTGGCTCCCTCGGCAAGCTGGTCGCTGCCGTATTCAAACAGCAGGTCGGTGGGCATGAGGATCGGGGCCGTGCTGCCGCCCAGCTGGCCGCCTCCGCCGAGCAGGTCGTCGAGGTTGCTGAAGCCCTTGACGCGTGTTCCCGCCGCATCGCCGACGCCCTGTTTCTTCACTTCGCCGAGCAGGTCGGCGTCGATGGTGCCCGAGCCTTCCTTGGGTTCGAGGGCCCCGGCGTCGAGCAGCATCTGCTTTTCCGAAACCGGTTTGGAGAGGACGTCGCGGCGGACGGCGGCCATGGCGCTGGCGAGATCCGGGGCGGCCATGGCGGCCTGGGGGGCGAGCAGGGCGGCCATGTCATTCATGCGAGAGCCGCCTGGCGTGCGGCCGTCACCGGGGTCGGACTGGCGCAGGAAGTTGGTGACCTCCTTGACGTTGGGCGTCAGGTCGATCTCCTGGTTTTCGGCGATCATCTGGGCCTTGTCGAAGTCGTCGAGATCGGCCTCGAAGGCCTTGATGTCGGGCTGGTTGCCCGGGGCGATCATCTCGGGGATCTCCTGGATGGCCTTCTGTTCCTGGAGCAGGCGCGGGTCGATCTTGATCCGTTCGGGCAGCTTTTCCTGCACGACCGGCTTCGCCACGCTGCCGAAGACCATGCTGATCTTGTCAAAGCTCATGTAGAGCAGGCCGTGGAATCCGAAGGAAAGGATGACGGCGAACATGACCCACCATTTCAGGCTCCAGTCATCCCGGGCGCGAAACGAGGCGCGCGGGGTGCTGCTCCAGCCGGGGGAGTTGGTGATCAGGGACATGCTCGACAGGTAGTATAGCACGGTCTGAGCCGGGGGCATCCTGCAATCTGTCAAAAACAACGCCGGGGGCCGGGCTGGCCTAACCAGGAGGAAGTCAGTGGAAGGGGGGGCGGTGGATCAGCCCGGTTCATGACCGCCATGAGGAAAATCCCCTTTGCCAAACCCGGCAGGGGGGGTAAGGCTCGTGCCCCCTAAATCTATGAGCAAAAAAAGTGACTTCGGTCTGATCGGCCTTGCCGTGATGGGCCAAAACCTCGTTCTCAACGTCGAAAGCCGCGGCTTCCAGGTCAGCGTTTACAACCGCACCACCAGCGTCACCGACGAATTCGTCTCCAAGCATCCCGGCAAGAACCTCGTCGGCTGCCACACCCTGGAGGACTTCGT
>JBIIRD010000066.1:0-29521 GCA_044341745.1 Prosthecobacter sp.
CGATGACCTGGGTTATGGTGATCTCGGCTGCTATGGGTCGCCGGTGATCCGCACGCCGCACCTGGACAGGATGGCCGCCGAAGGCCTGCGCTTCACCGACTTTTACTCCGCCGCGGAGGTCTGCACGCCAAGCCGCGCGGCCCTGCTCACGGGACGCCTGCCCATCCGCAGCGGCATGTGCGGCGACCGCAGGGTGCTCTTCGCCAATTCCGAAGGAGGCCTGCCCGCCTCCGAGATCACCATCGCCGAAGCCCTGAAGGCGAAGGGCTACGAGACCCTGCACATCGGCAAGTGGCACCTCGGCATCCATGAGGGCTCACGTCCGCTTGACCAGGGATTTGATCACAGTTTTGGTTTGCCCTATTCCAATGACATGGACGGGCGCCCCGGCCTTCCCAAGGGCGCCAGCGGCCTGGCGGAGCCGCCTCAGGATGGCTGGAATGTCGCCCTGCTCAGGGATGGCGCGGTTGTCGAGCAGCCCGTGAACCAGGTCACGCTCACGAAGCGCTACACCGAGGAGGCGGTGAAGTTCATCCGCGGTCGCAAGGACCGCCCCTTCTTCATCTACATGCCGCACACCTTCCCCCATGTACCGCTGTTTGCCTCGCCTGAATTCAAGGGCCGGAGCCGTGCGGGCATCTATGGCGACGCGGTCGAGGAGCTCGACTGGAGCGTCGGGCAGGTGCTCGACACCCTGCGGCAGGAAGGTCTGGCGGAAAACACCCTGGTCTTCTTCACCAGCGACAACGGCCCCTGGCTGATCATGGGGGATCAAGGCGGCAGCGCCGGGCTTCTCAAGGATGGCAAGGGCAGCACCTGGGAGGGCGGCATGCGCGTGCCGGGGATCGCCTGGATGCCCGGCCGCATCAAGCCCGGCGTCACCCGGGAGCCCGCCGGCACCATGGATCTGCTGCCCACCTGCCTTGCGCTTGCCGACGCCGGCGTGCCTGAGAAAACCGAGCTGGACGGCATCGACCTCGCGCCGCTGCTGTTCCAGTCGAAGCCGCTGCCGGAGCGCCCTTATTTCTACTATCGTGGCGACCAGCTCTTCGCCTGCCGTCTTGGAGAATGGAAGGCGCACTTCAAGACGCAGACCGGCTACGGCCAGCCCAAGGCCGATGTTCATGAGCCGGCCCTGCTGTTTCATCTGGGCCGCGATCCGTCGGAAAAACGCAACGTCGCCTCCGCCCACCCCGAGGTGCTGGAAAAAATCCGCGAGGCCGTGAAGCGCCATCAGGACCACCTGGTTCCCGGCGTGCCGCAGTTGAAGTAACCGACGCCGGCCAGCTCAGTTCTTCGCCTCCGGATGCCGGGCAAGGACGGCCCTGAGCCGCTTCACCACCTCAGGCTGTTCAGCGGCAAGGTTGCGTGTCTCAAGCGGGTCCGTCTCATAATCATAGAGCTCCAGTTCGGCGCTCTCCTCAGGAGCACCGGGCTTTTTCCACTCCACCAGCCGATGACGCCCCGTGCGCACCGCCCTGCCCATCGCTTGTTTGGGAAAGCAGTGAAAGGCATGATCACGCACCCGCACGGAAGGATCCCTCAGCACGGGCACCAGACTGACGCCGTCCACGGGCTGGGGGCCTGACGGCGCGGGCAGCCCGGCAAGTTCGGCGAGGGTTGGAAACACATCCACGCTCTCCGCGAGCTGACGCGTGCGGCTGCCGGGCTTCGTCACCCCGGGCGCGACGATGATGAGCGGGATGCGGTTCGCCTGCTCGTAGTTCGTGTGCTTGGTCCAGATGCCCAGGTCGCCGAGATGAAAGCCGTGATCGCCCCAGAGCACGATGATCGTCTCATCCGCGCGGCCGGAGGCGTCAAGCGCGTCGATCACCCGGCCGACCTGTGCGTCCACATAGCTCGTGGCGGCATAATAACCATGGATGAGCCTGCGCTTGAGGTCCGGTGGAAACACCACGTCTTCACCTTCGGGCACCGGCTGGTAGGCGGCGATTTCACCGCCCCGCTTGTGGGCGACCTTGGGCGACCCGACGGGCAGCCGTTCAAAAACGGGCATCGGCAGCTTTTGTGGATCATGCAGGTCCCAGTATTTCTTCGGCGCGCAGAACGGCAGGTGCGGGCGCACAAATCCGGCGGCGATGAAGAAGGGCCTCCCGGCCCGCTGCAGCCTCTTCACCGTTTCGGCGGCCACGCGGCCGTCGGCGTAGTCCTCATCCTTCACGTCGGGCGACTCAAAGGCGGCGCCGCGCGGCAGGCTGCGGATCTGGTCAAGCTTTTGGTTGGTGAAGAGGGCCTCCTCCCGGGTGAGCAGCCCGCCCTGCGTGCTGGCCGGGTCGAGGTATTCGATGACCTTGTCCTTGAAGTGCGGCACGCTGAACGAGGCCGGGTCGCCCTCGTTGCCGTGGCCGATGTGGAAGACCTTGCCGACGGACTCGGTGACATGGCCGCCATGACGGGCGAAGTGCTGTGGCATCGTCACGGCATCGGGGAGCTTTTTGCGCAGCCTGCTGCCAAGGCCGTAAAGGCCGGTCGAGGTCGGATGCGAGCCGAGCATGAGAGTGAACCGGGAGGGCGCGCACACCGCCTGGTTGCAGTAGGCGAGATCAAAGCGCATCCCTCTCGCCGCCAGACGGTCGATGTTGGGCGTCCTGGCCAGGGCGTCGCCATAGCAGCCAAGCGCCGGCTTCAGGTCGTCCACCAGGATGAGCAGGACGTTGGGCGGGGCCGAGACAAGGCTGGAGGCGGCCAGGAGCCAGGGGAGCAGCAGACGTTTCATGACAGGCTCACATAACGAAAAGGATGATTGACGTCATGCGCCGCCAGCACGCCCGCGCCTATTCAAACAGCACCTGCCCCTCAGCGCGCCACGACGGTGATCTCGCGCCGGTTGGCATGAAGCTGGCGCGCGCTCACCTCCCCGGGCGCGAACCGGCGGATCTGCTGAAGCAGCGCGGGGATCATCGACTCCACCTGCGCGTCGTTCATCTTCAGCGTCAGGATCATCCAGCGCGGGTTCAGCTGCTGCACGAAGCGTTCGGCATACCTGACCACCAATCCCGGATGCAGGTTCATGTCGGATGCCAGCAGGTCCACCTCGCGGGGCAGGTCACGAAACGACACATCACCCGCCGGCAGCGCCAGGTGACGAAAAGACGGGTGGGAGGCGACACGCGGATCCATCATTCCCGTGTCCACGCCCATGACTCTCATGCCATGTTGCAGCAGCGACCAGGAGGCGCCGCCGGGAGCGCTGCCAAGTTCAAGCGCCGTGCGCCCGACAAGAGCGCCAGGCGCGTCGAGCTGAAGCCAGGCCAGCGCCTGCTCCATCTTCAGCCAGGCCCGGGAAGGAGCATCCGCCGGCAGCTGGATGCGCGGCAGGGCGCCTGGACAGGGGTGCGCGGATGCCGAGCGACGATGGCAGCCCACAAACCAGGGCTCGCCCTCCTCCCCCAGGATGACATCCAGGATGAAGGGGCTGTTCCTGACTAGCGTCATGACGGCGGAAACCTCGGAGCGCACGGCGTCCACCCTCGTCCAGACCTCCTCGGGCACACCATCCTCGGGGACCGTGCGCGGATAGACATGCACATCCGCCATGCCCTCCTTGACCAGGCTCGCGACATCGGCGGCAGACCTGGCCATGCCGATGGAAAAGCCGCTGACGGCTGCGAAGGCCGTTTCAGGGACAAAGTCATCACGAACCTCTCCACGGATCTTCCAGGTGATCAGCTGAGGCCGCATGAAGGCCGGAGTGAGCAGATCGCCATGACGGCTCGCGACCTCACGTTTCAACGAAGCCTCGGAACCAGCACGGCAGGTGGCAAAGACAAACTCGGGTTTCAGGACCATGCCTCATGAGTGGCATGGTTTGCGGAAGGGGGAAAGCGCGGCCTGAAAAGCAGTCAGGCGCCACAGAAAGGGCGCCTGACCGAGGATGAAGAAGATGCCGGGCGGATCAATCAACGGTAGTAAGGCTGGCCGTTGGGGTAGTAGCCGGCAGGCTGGCGGTAGCCCTGCTGCTGGTAGTACTGGTTCTGGGCGTTGCGCTGGTCCTGGGAGTTGCCGATGGCGTTGCCACCGAGGGCGCCGATACCGGCGCCGATGGCGGCACCTTCA
Organism: Prosthecobacter sp.; assembly: GCA_044341745.1. Taxonomy (GTDB): domain Bacteria; phylum Verrucomicrobiota; class Verrucomicrobiia; order Verrucomicrobiales; family Verrucomicrobiaceae; genus Prosthecobacter. The sequence continues at coordinate 4,078 of JBIIRD010000066.1, forward strand.
AGGCCGCGGCCGCTCTGGTTGCCGATGATGCCGCCGACGGCGGCACCGCCCAGCGCCCCCATGACGGCTCCCGTCTGGGCGTTGGGCCCCGTGGCGCATGAGCTGATGGTGGCGATGGCGAGGAGGGAGAGTGCGATTTGTTTCATGGGATCAATGGGGACGGTGGTTAGTCGTATTTACATCCAGTTTGTTCAGCAGGACATCAAGTTTTTACGGCAACATGGCCTGAACGGACGCGTTTCAGCAATCCCATGAAAATCCTGCTGACCTTATTGACGCTGAACGCCATCGCCCTGTCCGCCGCAGAAACACCGCCGCTGCTTGCCCTGCCGGGCAAGGTGGTTTTTGAAAGCGCTCTCAACACGGAGCCGGCATCCCCCTGGAAGGCCGCCAAGGGGCGCTGGGAGCTCGCGGACGGTGTCTGGAAGGGTTCCGAACTGGCCGAGGACAAGCATGGCGCCGTCATCCGGCTGCCGAACCAGCTTCAGGACTTCATGGTGGAGTACGAGTTCAGGTTCGACGGAGCCCGCAGCACCAGCCTGTCCATCAATGCCGTGAAGGATCACATGGCAAGGATCAGCATCACGCCGAACTCGGTCACCATGCAGCGCGACGACAACGATCATGAAGGCCCCGACAAGGCGGTGGTCTTTGCCCGCTTCCCGGCCGACTTCGCGCCTGGAACCTGGCACAAGGTGCGCCTCGAAATGGTGGGTGACACCCTCGTCGGGCGGGTCGACGACCTGGTGGCCTGGGGCAGTTCCGAGCTCTTCAAGAGCACCAAGGCAGCCCCCGGGTTCACCGTGGCCGGCCAGTCCGTTTCATTCCGCAACCTGAGCATCCGTGAAGCCAGCCTGAATCCGGGCTGGGAAAGCGCCAAGGGAGCGCTCCCCAAACCGGGCGAGAAAGTGACACCCGCCCCTGCAGCCGGCAAAGGCAAGGCCAAGGGAAAGGGCAAAAAGAAGGCCGCATGACACCTTGTTCCATCACATCTAGTTTCATCCAGCACCGCCCCCTGGCCATATCCAGGGGGCTTTTTTTCAAACGGCTTCGGGCGAAGGGAAAAATGCATTGACGCGCGAGGCTCATTCCCGCTAAAGAAGATTTTCAGCGAATTTACGCCCCCCACATTTTCCCATGAGCGAATCCGAAAATCAGCCCACGCCACCGAGCTCGCCCAAAACTTCCGCCGTTCCACTCAAGAAGGAAACGGTGAGAATCACGCTCCGTTCACGCCCAGGCGAAGGTGCTGTGCAGCCTCGTGAAGCCACGGCTCCGGTCAACCCCGTGACATCCACCGTGTCCCCGCTCACACCTCCTGCTCCCCGCAAGGCAACCGCTCCGGTTCAACTTCCGTCAGCCCCCCTGCCGCCTCCGGCGCCAAAGGCGGCCTCTTCTCCCGTGAAGCTGCCGCCTCCCGTGGCGTCAGCACCTCCGCCGGCAGCGCCGGCTGCCACTGTTCCCATGGCACCTCCGCCCGCCCCTGGCGCGGCTCCTACCATGCCAGGGCCGGCAGCCCCCCGCCCGCCAGCCGTCCCGCGCCCGCCTTCAGCCCCAACCGCCCCGCCCAAGGTTGAAACAGGCGCCACCACGGCTCCTCTTGCAAAAACTGTTCCCCTGAAACCCGTCACCCCGGCCGCACGTCCGGCAGGCACAGGCACAGCCCCGATGGCTGCCGCCCCTGGTGGAGCCCCGGCAACGGGTGCACTGCCCAAGGCAACCGTGAAGCTTCAGCAAACCCAGCCGATGGCACGCCCGAGCATTTCGGCTCCGCCAAGTGCACCGGTCAAGCGCACCGCTGCCGCGGATTCTGAACAGTTTTACAATGATGAAAAAGATCCGGAAGAAGGCCTGGTGCCGCTCTCTGTGGTCTGCTTCCTCCTGTCGGCCGTCCTGCTCGTCATCCAGATGTTTGGCAGTGACCGAGTCTCCTCAAGTGACAATTCTCCCATCATGGTGCCCAAGCCCAACCCTGCCGCCTGGGAGCGCCTGAACGAGGACCACACCTGGAGCAATGCCCGTTTCCAACTCCCACAGGTTCCCCAATAAGGCGATCTCAGCTCAGCACCACGCAGCCGCCCGTCAGCCTAGCCTTCCTTCCTTGTTGCTCCCATGCCTCTTGCCTTCCTGGTCTTCGTTCTTGCCATCGCCGCCCTTGCCCTGAACTTCCTTGCGAAAAGCGGCGGAGTCGGCCTGTGACTCCCCTGTGGAGATTGTCGGCGTAGGCGCCGCCACGCTCGATCAACTCTGGATCGTGCCGCAGTTTTCTGCGGAGGAGGGAGTCCTGCAGGCTTCCGACCATATCGTCATGGGCGGAGGGCCGGTCGCCACGGCGCTCTGCGTGACCGCACGTCTTGGGCGGAACAGCGCCCTGATTGACAGCCTTGGTGACGACCTGGAAGCCGGCCTGCTGCTGCAGGAACTTCATTCTCATGGAGTGCGCACTGAATGGATGCTGAGGTCGCCTTCCTCGCGCACCGCCCTGGCAAGCATCCTGGTGAGGGAGGCTGATGGTGCCCGTCAGATCTACTACCTGCCATCATCAGCCCCCGAACCCGAGCTCAACGAGGCAGCCAGGACGCTTGTTGCCACCGCCCGGATTCTGCACATCAACGGCAGGCATGAACGAGCCGCCCGTGGAGCCGTCGCAGTCGCATCCCAGTCAGGCACGTTGATCTCCTTTGATGGTGGCGCCGGGCGATACAGGGACTCCCTGCGCGACCTGGTGGACTCCAGTCATTTGAGAATCCTGTCAGCCGGCTTTGCCAGGGACTGCACAGGCAAAACGGATGTCCGGAGCATGCTGCTGGAGCTTTCCCGGCCTCCCGCCTGCGCGGTGGTGATCACCGAGGGTCTTCTTGGGAGCCACACCCTGCTTGCCGAAGGCTGCATCCATCATCAGCCGGCGGTTCATGCTGGTAAAACGGTGGACACCACCGGCTGCGGGGATGTTTACCATGGCGCGTTCATTCACCAATGGCTGAAGAAGGCCGATGTCGTCTCTGCCATGGCCTATGCAGCCGAACTGGCGGGCGTGAATGCCACCGGCCTCGGCGGCCGTCATGTCTGCGCCAGCCTTTGAAGGCTACTTGCGCGCCGAACCAGGAATCGGACCATCCGCCCCCACCTTCAGCCAGCCCTGCCCCGGGATGTAGGCTCTTCCGATGGAGGTTCTTTCCACGCTTTTCCAGAGCGCAGGATCCCCCTCCCGCTTGATGCGCGCCGGGTCACGAGGAGCTGCTGGCGCCGGCTTTCCTCTCCTGGCATCCTTCGTCGAGGTGCCGTCTCCCATGCCGAGCCTGACCAGGGAGTCGCTGGCGCTGGTTCCCGGCTTGACCGAAGCCGCCGACGGCCCGCTTGAAAAAGCCGGCTCCGTCGTCGAGGCTGCCCCGCCTGCCTGCCCGGGAACGGTTCCAAATCGAAACCTGTCCAGCATGTCCGCAGGCAGGATGGCCGTGGAAACTTTGGAAACTCCCCCAGAATGAAGCAGCACGGCGAGTTCCGGATCAGCTGACTGGATTCTCACCTGGCGCAGAACCACCCCGTTGGAGAGGGAGACTTCAGGGATGACCTCACCGATGATCTGGTCACGTCCCCGCTGGATGGTCGAGCCAAATAGACCGTTGAGTTCAATCAGCTGCCGCCGAAGGCCGCCCACCTGGTCACGCAAAACCTGGTTCTCCTTCTCCAGGATGCCTCCGGCGGTGATCAGCGCCAGCGCCTCCTTGCGCGCGTGAATCCAGGCCTGGGCGTTGCGCACGCCGTCCTGGGCGGCGGCAAGCTGGTGACGGGCCAGCGCCAGCTCCTTCTCCGCATCATCGATTCCCATCGTGTAGGACCAGAGGGACGCTCCAGCCACGATGAGCACAAGGCAGATTCCATAAACGATGATCTTTGCGTCCATAAGTGATGATTCAATTATGCCAGAGGATGAGGAAAGTGACACCAACTTCTGCATCTCCCGCCGAGGCTTGGCCTGTCGATCCCTAACATTCTTTAAGCAGAGTCCGGGAATGACAAGGATGGATGTCATCCGCCCTTTTCAGGAAGGCGCCCTCTGTCAGTTCCTCAAGCCTGAACCGGAAGCCGAGGCTTCCGCAGAGTTTCCGGAAGTGCCTGGGATGAAGCCAAAACGAAGCCTGTCGCGCAGCTCGGGAGGCAGCGCACTGGCGGGTACTTTGGAAACGCCCTCCGAATGCTTCAGAACAGCCAGCGATTCATCGATCGACTGGATCTTGACGTTCCTGAACCTCGGTCCTGAACTCAACTGAAGGTCCGGGAGCTCCATGCCCACCGTCTCCTGCCGTGCCCTCTGGATGCTGCTGCTGAAAACCTTGACGACCTCGGCTTTTTTCCTTTGCAGAACATCCACGGCCTCCTTCAGCACCTTGTTGTCTTTTTCAAGGACTGCAGCCGCGGCAATCAGGGCGGCCGCCTCCTTGCGTGCGGCAAGCCATGCCTTCGCCTGCCTGACACCGTCCTCAGTGGCGTTCATCTGCTGCCGGGCCAGCAGCATCTCCTTTTCCGCGTCATCGATCTGCATGGTGTAACGCCAGAAAAACGAACCGGCGACCACCAGCGCCAGACAAAACCCATACATGATGATTTTTGCGTCCATGGGAGGGTGATTCGGGTTCAGCGAAGGTGACGCGCACGGTAGGCGTCCAGTTCAGCCTGAAGTGACTCCAGATCCTTCTGGGCTTTGGCCTTGTCCTCCTCCAGGCTCCTGGTCTCATCCCTCAAGGCCTTGATGCGAGCCCGGAGCTGATCCATGTGGGCCTGCTGCGGATAGTTGTAATGCCCCAGGTTGCCAACCGCCGCCGACTCCGCCTGAAGGCTTTTCATCAGGGCCGTCTGCTCATTTGTCGTCTGCTGCATCTGAGACGCTTCTGCTTCCAACTGAGCCTTCTTGCCGCATCCGGCCGAGGTTAGCATGATCGCCAGCAGAACTGCTCGTGAAAGAGTAACTAGTTTCAAAAAACTCATGAATGATGGACGCGCTTCTAAAAGAACCCACCGAAAGAAGCAAGCACGATTCCTGCCACGCTCGCAATTCTCCTAAAAAGCCAAACAGCCCCCTTCACGAAGGATATCCGGTCGATGTGCAGCCGTGATTCACGCGAGGACCTGCGAAAGTCCCCCATCCAGGTGCACCGGCTTCATCTCAGCGGCGAAAAGTCCACAGCACGAAGGAGGACGCTCTTCACGCCTCCTGGAGAAACGGTGAGAGGGCCCTCTTTTTCCGATTCAGCCCTGGCCTTGATCCATTCGGGATCTGCTCTGAACGCCGCAAAAGAAGCCAGCCCGGCCTCCTTGCTGTCATGAGCCAGAATATAAATCAGCTTAGAGCCTGCATCCTTCTCGCCATGCACAGGCACCCAGTAGGCCACATGGGTCATGCCATGCTTCGAAAAAAGCCCGAGGGTATGATTTTGGAAGCGGGCGTTGAGGGCATCCAAACGCCCTGGCGGCGTGGTGTAGGTCCGGAGTTCAAAAACGCGTTGCCTGCCCCCCTTTTCGAACTTCAACGGAGGTGAGTAGGACGTGGTGGTCATAAACACGGACTCAGGCGGCCGGGCAAGGATCTTGCCCCCCTCCTCACTGGCCTTGCGTGCGGCCTGCCATTCTGGATCCATGCCAAAAGCCTTCCAGCTTGCCCTGGCGGCATCGCGGCTCTGATGGGCGATGATGTAAATCAGCGTGTTGTCCGAACCATCCGCCTTTTCCACAGGCACCCAGTAGCCGATGTTCTCCATGCCATGTTTTTCAAAGAGGCGGCAGGTGTGATCCCGGAACCGCTTCAGCAGGGCGTCCAGCTTTCCATCGTTCGTCACATAGGTCCGCAGTTCATAAACCCTGCCGCCATCCTCGGCTGGAAGCATGCAGGGCAGAAGCAGAAGCGCGGTCATGAAAAGCCTGCTGAGAATGCCCGGAAGCCGTGGATGCATGTAGGGAGTCATGCCATTGACACGTTGGAAAATCGCGGGCTGTTGCAGAGAATCTTCTCCGCTCAAAGCCTTCCGTGACAACCGGCCTGCGGCGTGCTAACGGATAAGGCTCCCTACATGGCTGAACGCCCCACCGTCCCGGCGCCAAACCTTACCTGGCGTCTCTCACCTGCCTCCGTCGCGCCCGCCGCCAGCGTGGACTCCGTCCTGCGCCTGCGCCTGACCGCCGCCAGCGTCATCGGTCTTTTGTTAGGCTACTATGCGATGCACAACCAGTGGGTCCAGGTTGGATGGGTGGGCTTGTTCACCCTGGCCATGACCAGCCTCGGAGGAGTACAGGACCTTGTGGAAGGATGGAAAAGTGACCGATGGCTGCGCTTTGCAGCCACGTTCATCCTGATCCTGGCCCTGCGGTCCAGCCTGATCAGTTCACCAGGCATGACGGTGGAGTCCTTCTGGCGTGGCTGGCTGGGAGTCTTCCTGCTGCTCCTCTGCCATGCTCAGCTATGGCTGGTGGGCAGGGAGCCAAGGTCACCGACATGGCTCGGGCTGACCGTCACCCTGGGCGCCAGCCTGACGGCGGCGGGCAGCCTGCTGATCCTTTATGTGCTCGAAAGCGAGGCCGTGTTCGGGGCCAGGCTGGAAAACTGGTTTGTCTATGGCGGCTGGAACACTGTCTGCACGGGCATGACCTTCGGTTTCGCCGCCGTCTGGGCCGGCTGGAACTGGAGCCGTGAGCCAAGCCGCGCCCGCAGGTTATCCTGGCAGCTTGTCCATGTCCTCCTCATCTTTTCCACCCTGCTCACGATGAGCCGGGGTGCCTTGCTCGCCCTGTCGGTTGCTCACACCGCATGGCTGCTGCCGCAGGGCTGGCGTGCGGGCTGGAGGCCGGCCGCCGTCTTCCTGGCCTGCATCCTGGCCTTCCAGTCCAGCGCCCCTCTGATCACCCGCCTGGCGACTCGCCAGGTCGCCGCCAAGCTGGACGTCGCCGAGGCCGTTGTCACCCCTGAGATGCTGTCGGACGGCGTCATCCCCGCCAATCCCGCCGCCCGTGTCATCAGCCGCGCCGACAACGGACGCTTTGCCATCTACAAGGCTGCCCTGGAAAGCCTGACGACCTGGCAGGACAGGCTCATCGGCAAGGGCCTCTGGTCGGCCAACGACGCCTGGTCCTGCTCGCTCTGGTGGTATCCGGAACACCTTCACAGCATCTTTGTGGACGCCCTGGTACGCGGTGGCATCACCGGCCTCGGCGCCCTGCTGTTTGTCATCGCCTGGGGCCTGCAACGGGCCTGGCGGCTGGCGGTCGAAGGCGAGGGCCTCTGGTTCCTGCTCGCCGTCTTCGGCCTTGGCGGCCTGATTTTTGACGGCGACAGCGCCTTCTCCCTTCTCAGCATCCCGCGTTTTGAAACACTGCTGCTCTGGGTGCCGCTGGTGATTGCCTCAGCCCGCCTTCAGGCCTCCCGGGGACATCATCCCACCCATCCCGGAGCATCGACGCACCAGATCACCTAGGCCCACCTCGTGTCCGGTTCCAATCCCAGAACCTTCCGCCAGATCCTGCGGCATTTGCTGTGGCAGGCGCGGTCCTGGCTCAGGACGACCCTGGCCGAAAGCACGCTCGATCCCCTGCCCTTCCGACGCTGGCTGAAGGGCTATGGCCCCAGACGCTTCAAGGCCGACCTGAAGGCGGCGGCCTCGGTCTCCCTGCTCGACCTCCCCCAGGGCATGGCCTATGCCGCCATCGCCGGCCTACCGCTTCAGGCCGGCACCATGTGCAGCGCCGTCTCCGGCATCTTCGGATCCCTGTTCGGCAGTTCGCGCTTCACCGTGCTCGGCCCGACGAACGCCACGGCGTTCATGATCTTCTCCTTTTTCGCCGCCGACCCCCAGATGGACCGCGCCGTCATGATGCCGCTCCTGGTTTTCATGGTCGGCGCCATGCTGCTCTTCGGCGCCTTCCTGCGCGTGGCGGAACTCGCCCAGTACATCAGCCGCACGGTCGTGGTGGCCTACGTGACCGGCGCCTCTCTGCTGATCCTGGCCAACCAGCTTTCCTCCATCCTCGGGGTTTCCATGACCGTGCAGATGGATGACGGCAGCTCCTTCCAGCGCCGCACGCTGCCCGGCATGCTGATCCATCTGGTGACCAACCTCGGGCAGGCCCACTGGGAAAGCGTGGCCGTGGCCGCGGGCACCGCGCTCATCTACGGCCTGCTCCGCCGTCTGCGCCCCCAGTGGCCCGGTTTGGTTCTCAGCCTGGTCACCGCCTCCGCCCTCGCCGCAGCGGCGAGGGCCGGCGGCGTCGAGATCGCCACCTACGCCAACGCCCGCTTCGGCATCCTCGACCTGCTTCCCAGCTTCCCCGACTTCGTCTCGCCGCGCTTCTTCTCAGACTTCAGCCATCTTTTTGGTTTGGCGCTCGCCCTCGCCTTCCTGGCCACCCTCGAGAGCTCGTCGATGACCAAGACGCTCGCCAGCGTGACCGGCCAGCGCGTTGACTCCAACCAGGACATGTTTGCGCTCGGCATGGCCAACCTCGGCTGCGCCTACCTCAGCGGCATGCCATGCTCCGGATCGCTCACGCGCAGCGCCCTGAACTACCAGACCGGCGCCCGCACCCCGGTGGCCGCATTCCTCAACGGCGTCCTCTGCCTCATCGGCGCCCTGAGCCTCGGCCACCTCGTGGGCTTCATCCCCCGCGCCTCCCTGGCGGTGCTCATCATCTGCGTCGCCGTCTCCCTCATCCACCGCCGCGCCATCCATGTCTGCCTCAGCGCCACGGGTTCGGACGCCCTCGTCTTCCTCTCCACCCTTGTCGCCACCATGATGGTGCCGCTTCATGTCGCCATCTTCACCGGCGTCGGCATGTCGGTCATGCTCTATCTGCGCAAGGCCAGCCAGCCGCAGCTCATCGAATATGAGTTCAACCAGGAGGGCCACCTCGCCGAGGCCGACGCCGCCCGCAGCCGCCAGAACCCCTCCGTCTCCATCGTCCATGTCGAGGGCGAGCTCTTCTTCGGGGCCGCCGACCTCTTCCGCACCCAGATCCAGCGCACCTGCGCCGACGAAAGCCTGCGCATCATCATCCTCCGGCTGAAGAACGCCCGCCACCTGGACGCCACCTGCGTGCTGGCGATCGAAGACTTGGTTCGGCTGCTGCGCCGTGACGGCCGTGAACTGCTCATCAGCGGCGTCATGAAGGATGTCCACCGCGTCCTGCGCGACTCCGGACTGGTTGACGTGATCGGCCGTGAGAACATCTTCCCCGCCAGCCCGAGCAACCCCAACCTGGCCACCCGCAACGCCCTCAAGCGCGCCCAGCAGCTCCTTGGCACCACCGAGGCGGACGTGAAGATCTTCTTCGACCCGACCCGGAAGGGCCGCGAGGACTGAACGGCCTCAGAAAGCCTTCCAGACACGGCCCGGGGCACAGGCCCAGGTGGTCAGCACCGCGCCTGCGGCCTCAGGCTTGTACTCACCACCGGCGGCCCAGGGGGAAAAGGCGGGCAGGATCCAGCGTCGGCTTCCATCAGTCCGCCCCTCCATCACCAGCGCCGGCAGCTTCAGCCTGAGCCCGGCGCCGTCCCCGATCCGCAGCGCCGGATGCTCATGACCGGTGATGGTCACTCCCGGAGGCGGATTGGTGGAAAGCGGTCGATGACCATGCTCGAAGACAAACCCCGGTTCAAGCCAGCCGGTCACCATGGACGCCGCCTTTCTCAGTCCCGCGGAGTCATGATTGCCCTCGATGCAGACCAGTTCCGTCAACCGTCCCAGCCGTTCGAGAAGGCCAAGCGTCTCCTTCAGCGATCCTGAGCCGTCCATGACATCGCCAACCAGGATCAGCCGCCGCGGCCGGTGTTCATTCAACAGGGCGACAAGCGTCTCCTCACACTGCGGCATGCCCCAGTCCGGCAGCAGGGCGCCGGCACGCCGACGCCGGAGTTCATAGCCATAATGCAGGTCGGCCAGCGCCATCCACCCCTGCTCCACATGCACCAGCGCCCGTCGCGAATCAAGCAGCACGCCCCCGGCGACCGGGACGGCGACACTGGACGGAGGGCGGCTCTTCACCCGTCCCGAATAGCAGCACGGCACGCCGTCGCCAGCACCAAATATCAGAGGCCGTGCAGGAATGCCGGCCGCAAGAACAGGAACAACGAGACCGTAGGTTAGGCCTCATGCTCACCATCTCCGGTCCCTCCAATGGCAGGCTCTGCGACGGGTTCTCCCGCCGGGACTTCCTGCGCATCGGCGGCCTGGCCATGGGCGGCCTTGGCCTGCCCGACCTGCTGAAGGCGGAGGCCGAGGCGAGAACCGGCCGGCAGTTCAAGTCCATCATCATGATCTACCTGTGCGGCGCCCCGCCCCACCAGGACATGTGGGACCTGAAGATGGACGCGCCGCTCGAAATCCGCGGTCCCTACAAGCCCATCTCCACCAACGTGCCCGGCATCCAGATCTCCGAGCACTCCCCAAGGCTGGCCAGGATGATGGACAAGCTCGTTCCCATCCGCAGCATGTGGGGCTCGCCCAACGGGGCGCATGATTCTTTCATTTGTTATACCGGCAGGCCCCCGCCTCCGAACGGCGGCAACGCACCTACCGGCCGTGCCTCCGACCCGCCCTCATTGGGCGCCGTGGTCTCGCGGCTGAAAGGCCAGGCGGATCCCGCCATGCCGAGCTTCGTCGGCCTGGCCCCGAAGGCGGGCCATCCGCCCTATGGATCGCCGGGGCATGCGGGCTATCTGGGCTCGGCCCACACCGCCTTCCGTCCCAACGGCGCAGGAGTCGAAGACCTGAGGCTGAACAACATCTCCGTCGCACGCCTGGACGACCGTCGCTCGCTGCTCTCCGGCTTCGACCAGTTCCGCCGAGAACTCGACCACAGCGGCCTGGTGGAAAGCATGGACAGCTTCAACCAGCAGGCCTTCAACGTGCTCACCTCCAGCAGGCTGCTGAACGCGCTCGACCTCGACAAGGAGGACCCGAAGGTCCGCGAACGCTACGGCAGGGGCGATCCGAAAAACTACGGCGACGGCGCCCCGCTCAACCTGGAGCACTTCCTCCTGGCTCGACGCCTCGTTGAAGCCGGATCACGCGTCGTCACGCTGAACTTCGGTCGCTGGGACTTTCACGACAACAACTATCCCCAGCTCCTGCGCCACCTGCCCCTGTTCGACCAGGGCATGAGCGCCCTCGTCCAGGACCTGCATGAGCGTGGCCTCTCCGATGATGTCGCTGTCGTGGCCTGGGGTGAATTCGGACGCACACCCACGGTCAACAAGGACGGCGGACGCGACCACTGGCCTCGTGTCGGCGGCGCGCTGCTCGCCGGTGGCGGTTTCAAGACCGGCCAGGTGATCGGTGCCACGGACCGTCTTGGCGGCGAGCCCACCGAACGCCCCGTGCATTTCGGCGAAGTCTTCGCGACCCTCTACAAGTTCCTCGGCATCGACCCGCACAAGACCACGGTTCACGACCTTCAGGGCCGGCCGCAGTATCTCGTCGATGGCTGGGAGGCGATGCCCGAGCTGATCTGAAACAAGGGATTCTCCTGGAAGCAGCGCCGGCCCGCTCCAGTGATGAGGCCGAATGAGCTTTTCCAGCACCAGCATCTGGCTTGAAACCACCGGCGCGATCGGCGTCGCTGCGGGCTGCTTCTGGCTGCACCTGCGCTGGCATCCGCAGCGGCGTGAATTCTCCGACGGCTGGGACTTTGTCTCCGGCATGCCCTGGCTGGTCGTCCTGCATGGCATGCTCCTGACCCTCGCCCAGCTCCTGGGCCAGCCTGTCATCACCGGCAGCCTCGTCCAGAGGGACCTTGCCGTCTGGCGGGAACTCGGTCCGGCGCTGTTTTCCGAAGCCGTTCGGGAAACAGCCACACTCAGCCACTGCCTGCTTCCGCCCTGGCCCCTGGCCCTGCTGCTGCCGCCCGTCCTTGGCGTGCTGCTCTGGCAGGTCGCACGCCATCCCTACCGCTTTGGCATCAAACGTCGGCAGGCCAGGAACCATGGCGTCCTCGGTGCCTTCCTTCTGCCAGCCCTGGGCTGGCTGCTGCTGGAGGCTTCATCCGCCTGGCGCGGCATGCTTTCCGAAGGTCTGGAAAACACCCGGCTTGCCCTGCGTCTGCTCTTTCAAGCCGGCACCGCCGCCTGCTGCCAGGCCTTTCTGGTCCACCTCATCATCGCCTGGAACCAGCCGGAACGGCCTGAGAGCGGCTCCGACTTCATCATCGCCTTTGTGCGCTGGGTCTCGCGCTGGCGTGAAGTGCTGCTGCTTGCCGTGCTCGACCTGATGATCCTGCTGCTGCAAGGCAGCGGCGAAGGCGGAGCCGCCAAGTGGCTGCTGCTGGAGCTGACCCTGCTTTTCCTGCCGCTGCCTGTGGCGATGGCGTTTGTGCCCTCCCCTTTCGCCCGGCAGGGCCTTGCCGCCCTGCAATGCTGGAGACGCTCCTTCATCCCCATCGTCAGCGTCCTCCTGACGGGTGCGGTGCTGCTCTCCCTCACCCGCTATGCCAGCGCCATGGTGCAAAGCCTGACAGGCGTGGGCAACGGACGCCATTACCTGCTGCTGCCCGTGCATGGTTTGGTGCTTGCCACGGTGCGCAACTGGGTGTTTCTAGCCCTCACGCTCGCCCTCATCCGTCCTGGCCTGATCCCTCCTCCACGGCGGGGGCGCTCCGCCTCCTGATCCGCGCCACGGCATGTCCTCTCCCCCTCCCGGCAGCACCCTTTCCACCATCCAGATCACCCGCCAGGCGAAGTCCAACCTGGCGATGGCCCTGGCCTGCCTGCCCAAGGAACGCCGCCAGGACATGATCAGCTTCTACGCCTTCTGCCGCGTGGCCGACGACATCGCCGAATCCGTCCACCTCAACGAGGAGGAAAAGGAGCGCGAACTCGCCCATTGGAGGCAGTGCGTGCTCAACGGCGAGCCGCCCGGGCATCCGGTGCTGGATGAAGTGATCGAACTGCCGGGCAAGTACGGCTTCCCCCGGGCCTGGCTGGCGGAGATCCTTGACGGCGTCGCCTCGGACATCACCACGCTGCGTTACGAAACCTACGAGGACCTGCTGGCCTACTGCTACAAGGTCGCCTCCGTCGTCGGCCTGTGCAGCGTCCACATCTTCGGCCACACCCAGCCCGCCGCCCGCGAATACGCCGTCCAGCTTGGCTACGCACTCCAGCTCACCAACATCATCCGCGACGTCGGAGAAGATGCCCGCGACTACGGCCGCATCTACCTGCCCCTGGAGGACCTGCGCAACTTCGGCATCAGCGAGCTGGAAATCCTCAACGGCCGCCACGACCAGCGCTTCATCCAGCTCATGGAGCTGCAGTACCGGCGCGCCCGCGGCTTCTATCGCGAGGCAGAGCGCCTCCTCCCGCCCCAGGACGAGGACAGCCTGCTCGCCTCCCGGATGATGGCCCAGATCTACGGCGAAATTCTCGAAAAGCTGCGCGACCAGCGCTACCCGGTCTTTGAAAAGCGCATGCGCCTTCACCCGGCCCGCAAGCTCCTCATCCTGGCCAGCCACCTCTGGAAAGGCTGGCGGGCAAAACGAAGGGCCTACATCGCCTGGCAGGACTCCTGACATCCTCCCACCTCCCTCCGGCGATGCTCGACCCCCTGCAGCTCCTCAGCGCCTACTGCGAAGGCGCCTTTCCCATGGGGCACGAGGATGGTTCCATCTCCTGGTTCCGACCACCGCACCGAGGCATCCTTCCCATCGCGGATTTCCATGTGCCGAGGCGCTTTGAACAATACCTCCGCCACCACCCCTTCGAACTGCGCTGGAACACGGCCTTTGGCGATGTCATGCGCGGCTGCGCCAGCCGTGAGGACACCTGGATCAACGATGTCATCCTCGACAGCTACCAGGCTCTCTTTGAACTCGGCTTCGCGCACAGCGCCGAGGTCTGGCGCGAAGGACGGCTGGTCGGCGGCGTCTATGGCGTGGCCATCGGCGGGGCGTTTTTCGGTGAAAGCATGTTCAGCCGGGAGACCCAGGCTTCCAAGGTGGCACTCACCCATCTGCAATGGAGGCTGCGCGACCGCGGCTTCATCCTTCATGACACCCAGTGGACCACGCCGCACCTGGCCATGTTCGGCGGTCGCGAGATCCCCTGCGCGGACTACCTCCGGACCCTGGACCGCGCCATCCGCCTGCCCGTGCTCTTTGATGAAACACGACCCCCGCGGGCGGGCCTGATCTTTGAATAAACCCGCAGGTTGAACCCGCTGGCACAAGGCCGCCGCCGTCTCAGCAACGCTGCATCATCGTCATGACCCGGTGCACCATCTGCGTCAGCTCGCCCGCCTCGTAGGGCTTGGGCAGCACTCCGACGAAACCCTTCTCCAAGAAGGTCATCTGCACGTCCTCGTTCACGCTGCCGCTGGTCACCACCAGCCTCGCGTCAGGATCAAACCTCAGGATCTCCGCAGCCGTTTCACCGCCGTTCATGCCGCCTCGCAGCGTGAGGTCCATCAGCACCACGTCGGGTGTGCAGCCGGATCGTGCCAGACTCTGATAAATCTTCACCGCATCCTGGCCGTTGTCAGTCTCCGCCACCTCGTAGCCGCAGCGCTTGAGGATCATGTGGGCCACCTTGCGCAGGTCATCCTCGTCATCGACGATGAGCACGCGGCCCTGGCCGTTCACCAGCGGCACCGGTGCGCTGCTGGTGGGCTTTGAGGACTCGTCCCCCCCCTGGGCCGGTGCCTGCACGGCCGGCAGCAGCACGACAAACTCGGTGCCCACGTTCAGGCGTGAACTCACCCGCACGTCGCCGTCATGCTCCTTGATGAAGCGCCGGCAGGTGGTCAGCCCGATGCCGTTGCCGTCCGCCTTCGTCGTGAAGGATTCACGGAACAGGCGGGAAAGGTTTTCAGGTGCAATGCCGCAGCCGCGGTCACGCACGGCGATGCGCAGGTAGCTTCCAGGCTTGAGCACGGCGTCCTGCCCCAGACAGATGTCCGTGTTCTCCACCTCGACATCCATGTGCCCGCCCTGAGGCATGGCCTGGATGCCGTTGAGGATGAGGTTTTGCAGCACCTGGCTGATCTTCGTGCCGTCGGCCACCGCCCAGCGCAGCGGCTCCGCCAGCCGGATGTTGACCTGCACGTTCGCGCCGGCGCTGGCAAACTTCACCGTGTCCTTGATGATCGGCGCCAGGTCCACAGGCCGCTTGTCCTGCGGTCGTGCCTTGCAGGCGGTAACCACCTGCGAGGTGAACTGCCTTGCCCGCTTCAGTCCGCTGAAGATGAGCTGCAGCTCGCCCTGCATCGGGGACTGCTCATCGGTCTTCTGGATGAGGTCGGATAGCCGAACTGTCACCGGCCCCAGCAGGTTGTTGACGTCATGCGCAATCCCCTGCGCCAGGGCAGCCAGGTTGTCCTTCTTAAGCTGGTCGGACGTGGCATCGAGATCGTCCCCCTTCAACGGCGGGACCTTCGTGGAGATGGCGGAAACCGACGGCACCGGCGAGACCAGCAGCGTGTAATTAAGCAGCTTGCGCAGGCTGTTGAAAACCGCGCGCACACGCCAGCGGCAGCGCTTCGGTTCCTGGCCGTAAAAGTTCTGAATCCGGCACTCGCACTCATGCGTGCCGCCGTTTTCCATCGCCAGCTGAAGACTGCGGCACAAGATTTCGGCATCCGCCTCCCCCGCCGCCAGATCACTCAGGCTCATGCCTCGCAGCCCTTTGTCCGGCTCCACGCCCACCAGGACCGCCGCAGCGGTGTTGCTGAACAACACCTGGGGCCCCTTCTGCTGAACGGTCTGGGCCTCCACGATCAACACCCCTTCCGGCACCTGGTCGAGCGCGACCCGGAGGAAGTAATTGGCCGTTTTCATCTGGTCGAGACTGGCTTCCAGCTCGGCAAGCGTCTCGGGGCGCAGGGTGTCGGGAGCGAGAGTCATGGTGGAGAGTGCCGCGCCTTTTAATGATTTTAAATAATTAAGTAAACCTTAATTTTTGGAAATATGTTCTTTTTTGCCTCTCGTTTTTGAAAATGATGGCTGAATGACGGTGCCCGACCGCTGGCCATGAAAAAAGCAGCGGCCTTTCGACCGCTGCTTGAAACTGATCCGCCAGGCACAGGCCCGGCCGCTTCTCTTAATAGACGCCTTCGACGATGGTCTTCTCCATCGCGCCAAACGGACGCACGTCAGCGACGCCATCCCAGGCGTACGGAGCACGCGGCTTGCGACGCATGGCCTCGTCACGCTCCAGGAAGCGCGGCATGAAGAACTCCTTGGTCAGGGTGGTCAGCTCCACACGGCCCCACTGGTCATAATCCACCGTCTGGCTGGTCTCGTTCGGATTGACGATGCGCAGCACGGCGCGCGGCTGCGGGGCGTAGTAGGTGATGGAGAAATTGTCCGAAGGCTCCAGCGGCACGCTGGCAGCCAGGCCCATGAGCGTGTTGCCGTAGGTCGGGTAGAAGCCGATCTTGCCCTCCAGCACCTCTTCAACGATGAAGCGCACGTACTGCGGGGTCATGGTGGTGCCGCCGACGAAGCAGCCGCGGATGCCGGCCGCGTACAGATCCACCTTTTCAGCCAGGGCTTCGAGAAGCTTCGGAGTGGTGAAGATGGCGGAGATCTTGCGGTTCTTCAGCAGCAGCACGGCCTGGTCCACCACGTGGTCCATGTACTGACGCGCCACGTCGAACTGCTTGTTCGAGATGACCTTCTTCACAAAACGCGGATCCAGGTCCACGAAGTAGCAGGCGCTGCCGCGATAGTTCGCAAGGTGCTCGACGGCGAGGCGCAGGCGGCGAGGGCCGGTGGGGCCGACCATGATCCAGCTCTGCCCCTTGGGGAAATGCTCATCCTTGAGCTTGTGGCTGAACTCCTCGTAATCGACCCGGAAATCGTTCCAGCCGATGCGCTGCTTCGGCATGCCGGTGGTGCCGCCGGTCTCGAAGATGTTGAAGGGCTTGCCGGCGAAGGCCTTGGGCACCCAGACCTCGGGCTGAAGGTCGCGCAGCCACTCATCCTGGAAGTGCGGGAACTTGGCGATGATGTCCTCATAGCTGTTCACCACGCCGCGCGGATCAAAGTTCTTCTGAGCCCAGTCCAGCCAGAACTGGCAGCCGGTTTCGGGGGAAAAGTGCCAGTTGATGATTTCTCGGACCTGGTTGTCGAGCTGGGCTTTGGCTTCTTCGGGAGTCATGGTTGTCGGTTTTTGGGGGAGTGGAACTGGGAATACGTCAAACGGGGCCGTCAGGCGCCGCCTTTCGTGCGGGAAGTCATCCGATTTTGTCCGCCCCGAAATGACCGCGCAGGGCTTCGGGGATCAGGATGCTGCCGTCGGCCTGCTGACAGGTTTCGATCAGGGCCACAAACAGGCGGGCCAGGGCGGTGCCGGAGCCGTTCAGGGTGTGGCAGAAACGATTCCTGCCCTCCTCGTCCTTGTAGCGCAGGGCCATGCGGCGGGCCTGGTAGTCGCCAAAGTTTGAGCAGCTCGAAACTTCCAGGTAGGTCCCCTGCCCGGGCGCCCAGACCTCGATGTCATAAGTCCTGGCCGAACCAAATCCAATGTCGCCGGTGCAGAGCTCGATGACGCGGTAGTGCAGGCCGAGAAGCTGCAGCACCTTCTCCGCGTTCGCGGTCAGGCTCTCCAGCTCGGCCATGCTCGTCTCGGGCGTGGTGATCTTCACCAGCTCCACCTTGTCGAACTGATGCATGCGGATCAGCCCGCGCGTCCCCAGCCCGGCGCTGCCGGCCTCGCGACGGAAGCAGGGCGTGTAGCCGACGTAATTGATCGGAAGCTGCTCGGCCTTGAGGATCTCCTCGCGGTGCAGGTTGGTCACCGGCACCTCCGCCGTGGGGATGAGGTAGAGGTCGTCCGTGGCGCTGTGATAGACCTGGTCGCCAAACTTCGGAAGCTGGCCGGTTCCGACCAGGCACTCGGGCTTCACCAGATGCGGCACGTTCACCTCGGTATAACCATGCTGCGTGGTGTGCAGGTCGAGCAGGAAGTTGATCAGAGCACGCTCCAGCCGCGCGCCGGCTCCGCGATAAACCGCGAAGGCGCTGCCGGTGATGCGGGCGCCGGCCTCGAAGTCCAGGATGCCCAGCGCGGCGCCGAGAGCGGTGTGGTCCTTCGGGGTGAAGTCATGCTTCGGCGGGCTGCCCCAGACACGCACCTCCGGATTCTCCTCGGCGCTGTGGCCGACCGGGCAGCCTTCATGCGGCAGGTTCGGGATGCCGAGCATGATTTCACGCTGGCGCGCGTCGGCGGCGTCGGCCTCCTGGCCGATCTCCTCGATGCGGGTGTTGATCCCCTTCACCTCGGCCTCCAGGGCGCTGGTGTCCTGGCCGTTCTTCCTGCCCATGCCAATCTCCTTGGACAGGCGGTTGCGGTCGCCCTGAAGCTTCTGGCGCTCGGTTTCGGCACTGCGGCGGGCGGTGTCGATGGACAGCACTTCATCCACCAGGGCGGCATGATCCCCGCCGCGGTTGGCGAGGCGCGCTTTGACCAGGTCGGGATTCTCACGGAGCAGGCGGATGTCGAGCATAGGAAAGGGGCGCGGAGGCTAGGCGGTGATGGCGCTCTGGCAAGCAGAGACAAAGGCCGCAGCCCCAAAGCCTGGACTGACGCATCCAGGTGAGAAAGGGTTTTTAGCGACAGGATTCACAAGTCTGGCAGGATGAACAGGTCTGAAAATCCTGTTGATCCTGCGAATCCTGTCACTGAAGCCATGAGATGCCCTCACTGGCCCATTGGATTCGCAAGCCCTGCCCCAAAGCCTGGATTGCCCTCCACCCGCCCGGTCACGGCGCGGCCACGGGCGGCGGCAGCCCGAGGGCCTTCGAGGCCAGATAGAGCACCTCCTTCTCGATGCCGCCGGTCAGGTGAAACTTGCGCAGCTCCTGCTGGATGTCCGCCAGCCTGCCCCAGGACTGGTACAGCTCAAACAGCAGTCCCGCCGCCTCATTCGGAAGCTGCCAGAGATCACGCACCAGCAGGGTCTCCGCCGATTCATGCTCCTTCTGCGAGATCAGGAAACGCGCCCAGGCGATGACAATCTCGGGCTGGGTGGCCTGCGTGGCCTCCAGCCTTTCCAGGGCGGTCTGATAAAGCTCACGCGACATCTGCAGCTCACCGCATTCCTGCAGAGCCTGCGCCCAGGCCACCGTCTGGCCGCCTCCGGGCATCGGCATGCGCACGACTTCGGCAAACAGGTCCTGCACGATCGCCCGGTCCTTCATGGCATGGGCGACGCGCAGCATCAGGGGCTGCTTGCGGCTTTCCAGGCGCATCGACGGCAGCTCCTGCATCACCTGGCAGGCCTTCCAGGCCAGGTCGGGCCGCTTCTTCTTCACCAGGTTCTCCGCCGCCAGCTCCACGCAGACCCGGTCGCCATCCGCCAGGTTCTGCCAGCCGATGGCCAGGTCGGCGGCAAGCGAGGCCGGGGCGCTGTCCGCAAAGGCGCTCAGGGCCAGCGCGGCCAGCGGCCTGTCGGTTCCCGCCCGGGTTTCAGCACGCAGGATCGGCAGCCAGGCGGCGCGGTTCCGTCCCGCCGCCTCGCTGTTCATCCAGTCGGAAAGCTGGTTCAGCGCCTCACGCCCCCGGTGCCGCACCCGGAAGAAGGACGCCACCTGCGCCCGGCCCCGCTCCGGCGACCAGCCGGCGTCGGCGGCCAGCAGCCGCAGCAGCTCAAGCCGCAGCCGGAAGCGGTCGCCATCCTCCTTCATTGTTCGTTCAGCCTGGGTCAGGAAGTTCAGCCCCTCGGCCGCCCGCGAATGACGCCGGCACAGCGCGGTGAGATGCGTGATCGCGTCGATCGCCTTCAGGTCCACCGCCACGGTCATCAGCTCGCGGAACTCCCCCCATGCCCCCGCCTCGGCGGCCAGCCCGGCGCGCAGCTTGAGCGCCTCCCTGCCCTGCGCACCCGATTTCTCGACCAGCGGCACGCCGCGCAGGGCCTCCAGCGCGGCGGCGGACCGCCCCTGCCTAACCAAAAGCTGCGCACGATGCACCGAGCTCTCGGCGTCGGGAATCACGCCGCTCTCCTCGTTCGCGACAAAGGCCTCGTGCAGCCGGTTCCAGGCGTCGAGCGCCAGCCCGTCACGTCCGGTCTTTTCATAAAGCAGCGCCAGCTCGCGCAGATACGGCACCTCATGCGGGATGCGGCCCTGCAGCACGCGCGTCGGCGCGGGCAGGTAGCCACGGCGGTGCAGCTCCCTGACGTCGTATTCCAGCGCCAGGAAATGCGAGTGCTTCTCCCTCAGCACCTCATCCCCGGGCTGCGGCGGCTTGTAGGGCGGCTCCGCCTCCAGCAGCTGCAGCGTGAACTTGAGCCCGGTCCGGGTGTCCAGCGCGGCCTCGGAAACCCGGATCAGCCACTGCGCATACTCCGGATTGGCCGGCGCCCGGCCCGGCAGCATGCCATAGACCTCGATCGCCTCCCGCGACATGCCCGCCGCCTCCAGCCGCCCGCCCAGCTCGCTCAGGGTGTCCACCGACACCTCCTGTCGCATGTCCACGCTCGCCAGATGCTCGCGCAGAAGGCGCACCCGCGTCGGATAATCGGCGGACCTCATGCGCCGGATCAGGTGCCCCAGCCGCCATTCGCCAAACTCCAGCCCAGAGCGCGAGCTCAGCGCCACGCCGCCCCAGCGCGCGGACAGACGCTCGTTCACCTGCTGCACGACCTGGCCGAGCCCCTCGTTGGTGAAGCGCGCCTCGATCTCGCGAGTCTCCTCCCACAGGCTGCGCAGGTGCATCGGCTCCTCCCAGCGCGGGGATCCCTGCGGCATCAGCATGCCCTTCGGCTCGCCCATCTGCCGCGCGGGCAGGAAGTCACCGGTCAGCAGGGACTCCATCTCCGCCGCCGCCTTGTCAGGCGCCCCGGCCAGCCCCGCCACCGCCGCCTTGCGCAGCGTGGTCATCGAGGACGGCGGCACGCCCTGCAGCCGGCGCCACGCAGTACGCACATTTTGTTCGCGCTCGGCGGCGCTCACGGCCAGCCGGTTGGCGGCGCTCAGGCTGAACAGGTAGGGATCATAGGTGCCCCGGTAGGCCTCCGGCTGCACGGCCCCGCGCACCACCCGGCCCAGGTATTCCCGCGCCAGGTCCCAGCGCTCCGCCGACTCGGCGATGCGCGCCAGCGAGAACATGAAGGCGCTGCCCAGCGCCGGATTGTGCTCGCCCAGGCTCTCCCCAAGCTCCAGCGCCTCGGGATAGCGCTGCTGGTCCTGCAGCCGCCGCAGGATGTCGAGCACCGAGACGCTTCGCAGCGTGCCCAGCCGGGCCAGGTCGCCCCTGGCAAAGCGGAAGCCATCCAGGTCCGCGAGCACGCCCGACACGGCGAGCACAAGACGCTGGCGCTGCTCGAGAATCCCGCCGTCCAGCCCGGTCTGCGTGGCCCGCGCCAACGCCTCCGTCATGCCGCCGGAACGAATCGTCAGCCAGGTTCGGCAGAACGCCGCCTCCAGGCTCTCGGAAGCCTTCGGAGCAGGGCTCGTCACCTGCTCCAGCAGGCTGCGGAAAGGGCCTCCCAGCCGGGCGAAATAGAGCGCCCACAGCCTGTCCACCGGCGACTTCCAGGCCTCTGTCTCCAGCTTCCAGGCCTCCGTCGTGCCCGACCGCTGATTCAGCCGCGCCAGCTCCTCGATCGCCCGCAGACGCAGATGCGGCACCTCGTCCGGCAGCTCGCTGAACTCGGGCCTCGGCAGGCTGAGGAAGGTGCGCAGAACGGCCACCTCCGCCGTCTTCAGCGCCGGCACGGCGTCCAGCTCGCCCAGCACCTCGATGACCGGCCCGGGCGGCCCCGTCTTGCGCTGCTCCGCCAGCGGCAGCGGCAGACGCTCCGGAGCACCGTCCTTCGGCGGCATGAAGGCCTTGGCCTGGGTGCGCTGCAGGATCTCCGTCAGATGCTTCCTTGCGCCGTCCTCATCCGCCAGCCGCAGACACTTCAACGCCAGCCTCAGCTCCGACTTCGCATCCCAGGGCCGCACGCGTGAAATCTGCTCATAGACGCGACGCTCGGCCTCGTCCTGGCCGGTGCTGCGGTAATGCTCGGCCAGGTCCTCCAGGGCCGTCGCATCCTGTGAAAACCGGCTTTCCAGCCGACGCCTCACGCGGTCGGCCTCGGCGATTTGAAAAGTCTGCTCCAGCATCTCCACCAGACGCCTCGACTCCGCCGCAACCTGCCCCGGCGCGGCGCCGGCGGCGATCTGCTTCTGAAAATAAATCGCCGACTTGAGGTCATTCACCTTCAGCGCGGCCTCGCGCAGCTGGTCCAGGGAAAACGGCGTGTCCGGCGCGGTGTAGTAGGCCTGCTTCATTGCCGCAAACGCCTTCGTGACATCGCCGGAGCGTTCATAGACATGCGCCAGGGCCTCGTGATAAAAGCCGTCAAAGGGATGCTTCTTCACCAGGGCCAGCAACGAGTCCTGCACCAGCTTCAGCCGCTCCTTCATCACCTCCTCAGGCAGCTCGCCGCCGCCTTCCCCGGCCCAGAGGAAACGATCGAGAAAACGCGTGAAGGCCTCGCGACGGCGCTTCACGTCGGCCTCCTGCTCGACGATGCGCAGCTGCACCTCGACATGCCCGGGCAGCCTGCCGCGCTGCAGCAGCATCTCCGCGTAACGCTGCATCAACGCCACCGCCGCGCCGCCCGTGGCGCGCTCGATCGCCTGCTGCCAGAGCCTGAGTGCGTCGTCCGCGCGGCGCTGCAAGGCATAACATTGAGTGAGGGCGTTCAGCAGCTGCTCGGAATCCGGAGCCTCGCGGTAGGCGCGCTCCAGCAGCAATGTGGCGGCCCTGCCGGGCGGCGGGGATTCAGCGGCCAGACGCCAGCCGGTGCGCTCATGGGAAAGGCCGACGTTGACGGCCGAGGACGCCGTCTGCTCATCCTCCAGCAGCAACTCGCTCAGCCGCAGCGTGTAGCGGATCTGGTTCGCGGGGTCCTTGGCGATGAGGCGGCGCAGCACGCGCATGGCCAGGGCGGTGTTCTTGTCGGCCAGCGTCAGCTCCAGCAGCAATTTCTCCGCCTCCAGCGGCAGGCTGCGCGCAGGCGAGACCGCCTCCAGCCTGCGCAGCACGGCGTACGCGTCCTCCCACTGCTCCGCCCTCAGCGCCCACCAGACGGCGCGATGGAGCGCCAGCGGCTGCGTTTCGGTCGCCACCGACTTCATCAGCCGGCCGGCCTGGTTCAGCACCTCCTCGGCGGTCTCAGCCGCCCCAGCGGGCTTTTCCTCGGTCATCGCAAACCCCTTGCCGGTGAAGATTTCGGGAAGCTGGAAGTCGCCGCCGGTGCCGCGCTGCCTCGGGGCCTCCTTCTTCTTCTCGCCTAACAACAAGGAGTATATCCTCTCGTCCACGTCCACGCCCTCCTCCTCGTTTTTCGAGGCCTGCCACGCCTTCTCCAGCCACTCCAGGGCCTCCTCGGGCTCGGCATGCTCCGTCAGCAGGTCGGCCAGCCGCAGGAACTCCTCACGCCCGGCCCCCGGCTTCGCCACGGCCTCACGCGCCAGGATGATCGCGGTGTCGAGGTCGCTGCCCGTGGCCATGAAGCCGGCGGCCTCGTTCAGCCGCCGCTGACGCTCCTGCTCGTTTGGCGCGTCCCGGGTGAACCGGCGCAGCAGGGCGTCCGCCGCCGTCATGTCCTTGCGCGCACGATGAAAGGCGGCCAGCTCAAAGACCGCCTCGGCACGGCCGGGGTCACGCTCGACACGCGCCTTGAGGATGGCCTCGACGATCTCGTCCAGGGCCCGCTGCTGGGCGAAGGCCAGGGCCTGCTTCTCCACCTCGGCGTTGCCCCCGGCGGTCTCCAGCAGGCGACGCAGCCTCTCGACGGCCTCCTTCTGCCTGCCACCGCGCAGGTCGGCCTCGCAGCGCAGAAAGACCATCGCCGGCAGGTCGCCACCGTCCCCCCGGAGCCGTTCATCCAGCAGCTTCGCCGCTTCGGCGACGCCGTCATGATCGAGCAGCAGCCGCACCAGCTCCCAGCGGTAGTCATCGACCTGCGGCGCCACCCGGACCAGCTCGCGCAGAGTTTCAACCTGGGCGTCGGAATCCGCCGTCATCTCCTCGAAACGCGCACGGTCGCGCAGGGCCTGCTCGCCTGGCGGTTTGACGGCGGTTGCCTTGAGGAGCTGCTGCCGCAGGTCCTCCAGCATGCCAAAGCGCTCGTGCAGCCGCACGCGACGGCGGAAGAAGTCGGTGTAGCGGGCATCGCGGAAATCGAGCAGCGCCAGGCCTTTCTTCAGGGCGGCGTCGGCCCTGTCAAACTGGTCGGCATGTTCATGGATGCGGGCAAGATCATAGAGCGCGTCCAGCCGTTTCTGCGGGTCGCTTTGATCCGCCAGCGCCGTGTAGAAAGCGGCCGCGCGTTCGGGAAAACCCGCGCGCAAAATCAGTTCGGCCACCTGCCGGACGATGGGGAAGTCCGACGGCTTCAGCTTCGCCGCCTGCTCCCAGGCCTGCACCGCCTCTTCGTTCTTCTGCGCCGACAAGGCCAGCGTTCCAAGCCTCAGCAGCACATCCACCTTGCGCGGGTCCGTGTCGGGCAGCAGTTCATTGAGCCGGCCGGTCCACTGATGCGCCTTCACCGGATCGCCCAGCTCCTGGGCCACGTCCGCCAGCGACTGCAGCGCGAGAGCCTTGTGGCTGTCGTTGCCAAGCACCTGCTCGTAGATGTCCGCCGCCTTTTTCAGGTCACCCGACTTCCGCAGCAGGTGCCCCAGCACCAGCACCACCGACGGATGCCGCTGCGCCTGCACCTGGGCCGTCACGCTTTCCAGGAGCAGGGCCGTGGCCTCATGCTTTTCATAGAGTGCCCACAGCAGGTCCACCACCCGGCCATATTCCGGCTGACCGACCAGGAGCGACAAATATTCGTTGGCCAGCCGCGTCTCCCGTTCCGCCCAGGGAATCGCGGGCGTTTGCGCCTGAGCGACGCAGGGCGGCGGCATCAGTCCCATGAGTCCAAGCCCCACCGCCACCGCCCTCAACGCGGTCCGACGCAGCAGCAGGTTCCGAAAAGACATCACAGAAGACGCATTCAATACGAACAATCTGCCAGCCTATCACGCCGCTTTCAGCGAACCAGCCAAAATCCCGGCAGCCCCAGGGAAAAGAAGCGGGAGGGGGCCGAGGACGAGAAAGTGTTGACTGGCTCCATCCCGCCCTGCACGACCTGGCTCGCCCGGTTGCTGGCGTTGCCGTAACCGCAGCGCGGCGCAGCAGCACCCGGCGGATTAGCTTGGGATCTTGACTCAAGCCCATCCCCCAGGCCCCGACGGGGTTCGTGATCGTACGAAAACCGGGGATGATGCGGGGCACCCAGGAGAGCACTCGCTTCGCGCGGCACTCCCGGTCTGCATGACACAAGCCCGTTGGGCTTGCTTGGGTGTTTCGTCCATGTGTGAATCTTCGTATTTCCGGGCGTTCCTTCAAGGGTAATCGCGGGTGCCAATGAACCATTTCGCAAGGTTCTGAGATTCATTTGTCATGTTTTGTCATGCAACC
>JBIIRD010000067.1:0-29470 GCA_044341745.1 Prosthecobacter sp.
CGCAAGATGAGCGGCCAGTCTGGAAGCCCAACCGTCCACGAACTTCGAAAGCCCTTCCTGCCTGCGCAAGCCTTTCGCTCATCTCGGCGGAGCGAGATGGCCACTCTGCTGCCGCCCCATCGCTGCCGGCCGATGATTCGTCGCCCCACCGGCAGGGCCCCGCTGCGTCGGGGCCGAAGACGAAGACCGAGAAAGATGCGCAAGTCCGTCGGGCTTGAACGTCCGAAGAGGGACGTGCCGATGGGTTCATCAACGCCGAGCAAGCGAAGCAAAGTGGCCATCTTGCTCCGCAAGATGAGCGGTCAGTCTGGAAGCCCAACCGTCCACGAACTCCGAAAGCCCTTCCTGCCTGCGCAAGCCTTTCGCTCATCTCGGCGGAGCGAGATGGCTACTCTGCTGACGCCCCATCGCTGCCTCCAGATGATTCGTAACCTCAATAGAGGGACAGACCCTTTGTACGGGGCACCGCTGCGTCGGGGCCGAAGACGAAGAACGAGGAAGATGCACAAGTCCGTCGGGCTTGAACGTCCGAAGAGGGACGTGCCGATGGGTTCATCAACGCCGAGCAAGCAAAGCAAAGTGGCCATCTTGCTCCGCAAGATGAGCGGCCAGTCTGGAAGCCCAACCGTCCACGAACTTCGAAAGCCCTTCCTGCCTGCGCAAGCCTTTCGCTCATCTCGGCGGAGCGAGATGGCTACTCTGCTGACGCCCCATCGCTGCCTCCAGATGATTCGTAACCTCAATAGAGGGACAGACCCTTTGTCGCACAAGCCAGACGGTTGGATGGCGAGTCAGGGTGCGATGTCTTTCGTGCCTTTGCACTTGGGGTAGGTGGAGCAGCCCCAGAACTGGCTGGCCGTCTTGCCCCCGGTGCGGCGACGCATGGGATTGCCACAAACGGGGCACTGGGGAATTCCGGCCAGCTCGGCCCTGGCCTGAACACGGGTGGCATGGAGGCGCTCCGTGAAACCTCCGTTTTCCTTGAAGTCACGGCTTTGGCTTTCAATTTGACGTTTGAGAAGATAGGCCGCCTGGTTCACGGCGCAAAGCATGGCATTGCCTGCGAGTTCGGGGTCGGCCTTGGCGACGAATTCGGCGAGTCCGGCCAAGCCGGTGAGCACCACTTTGCCCTTCGGGGCGGCCGGAAGGCCCGGAAAGATGTCATGCTTGAGCCGCTCCCTCATGGCGAGGCATGTTTTGGAATTTTTGGGCCAAACACGCAGGCCGCGCTGCATGAGAAAGCTTTTGTAGTCCTTTGAAAGCTCGTCGCTCAGACTCGCGCGGGCCACGTTGGTGAGTTTCATCTCCATTTTCCTCGAAGTGGCGGCCGCCCCGCTGCCTTCGGAGATGTTGCGCACGCCGCTGCGGGCGGCTTGGACCATTTGGTCGTGGGTGCGACTCGTCTTTTCGATAAAACGGTCACAGAAGACGACGGTGGCGTCATAGACAACCTCAGCGACAGCGTAGCTGCGGAGGTTTTCATAACCTCCATGCGGCATCAACGGGCTGTCGAAATCGGGCGGCATGACACCGTGGATTCGTCTGACGGGTCGGACTGGTCTGACCCGTCAGACGATGGGATGAACGATCACTGACAAGCCTCGCACGTCCCGCCATTTCGCATGGCTTCCAGGGAACAGGTCATGACTTCTTCGGCGGTGTACTCGCGCTTGGCGGAGCTGTCCTGGGCGATGACGCCGCGGAGGACCTTCTCCACTTCAGCGGTGCTCTTCTCGATGTTCGAAGCGCTGCGGGTGCGGAGGTAGTAGGTGGTCTTCAAACCCTTGCGCCAGGCGCCGCGGTACATGTGGCTGAGGGTGCTCATCTCGGTGCCGCCAAAGAAGAGGTTCACGCTCTGGCTCTGGTCGATCCACTTCTGACGGCGGGCCGCGGCGTCCACCAGCCAGGCCCAGTCGATGCTGAAGGCGGTGGCGTAGCGGCGCTTGAGGTCCACGGGGATCTCCTCGATGGCCTCGATCTCGCCGTCCATGTACTTGAGCTTGTTCTGGATCTCGTCCGTCCACAGGCCGCGCTTCTTGAGGTCGCGGATGAGGTAGGGGTTGAGCACCATGAAGTCGCCGGAGAGGTTGGACTTCACGAGCATGTTGCTCATGAGCGGCTCGATGCAGGGGCTGGAGCCCATGATGTTGGAGATGGTGGCCGTGGGGGCGATGGCGAGCACGTTGCTGTTGCGCATGCCCTGCTTGGCGATCTTCGCCCGGAGGGCGGACCAGTCCATCTTGCCGCCGCGCGGCACCTCGATCGGCACGCCACGCTCCTTCTCCAGGAGGTCGACGGTGTCCTGGGGAAGCAGGCCGCGGTCCCACTTGCTGCCCTTGTAGGTGGAGTACTGGCCGCGTTCGGCGGCGAGGTCGGACGAGGCCTCGTAGGCGTAGTAGGCGATGGCCTCCATCATCTCGTCGTTGAACTCGACGGCCTCCTTGGAGGCGAAGGGGATGCCCTTGCGATAGAGCGCGTACTGAAGACCCATGACGCCGAGACCGATGGGGCGGTGACGTGTGTTGGAGGTGCGGGCGGCCTCGGTGGGGTAGTAGTTGATGTCGATGACGTTGTCGAGGGCGCGGACGGCGCTGCGGATGGTCTCGCGCAGGCGGGTGTGGTCGATGTTGCCGGCGTCGTCGAGGTGGTTGTCGATGAGGACGGAGCCGAGGTTGCAGACGGCGGTCTCATCGGCGGAGGTGTTCAGCGTGATCTCGGTGCAGAGGTTGGAGCTGTGGATGACGCCGACGTGGTCCTGGGGGCTGCGGACGTTGCAGGGGTCCTTGAAGGTCATCCAGGGGTGACCGGTCTCGAAGATGGCCTTGAGCATCTTCTTCCAGAGGTCGATGGCGGGGATCTCCTTGGCGAAGATCTTGCCGGCCTTGCCGAGGGCCTCGTACTCCTCGTAGCGCTTTTCAAAGGCGCTGCCGTAGAGGTTGTGGAGGTCGGGCACCTCGTTGGCGCGGAAGAGCGTCCACGTGCCGCGGGACTCCATGCGCTTCATGAAGAGATCGGGGATCCAGTTGGCGGTGTTGAGGTCGTGGGTGCGGCGGCGTTCGTCGCCGGTGTTCACGCGCAGCTGGAGGAAGTCCTCGATGTCATTGTGCCACACTTCCAGGTAGGCGCAGCCGGAGCCGCGGCGCTTGCCGCCCTGGTTGACGGCGATGAGCTGGTCGTTGTGAAGCTTGAGGAAGGGGATGACGCCCTGGGACTCGCCGTTGGTGCCCTTGATGTAGCCGCCGGTGCCGCGGACGCTGGTCCAGGAGCCGCCGAGGCCGCCCGCCCACTTGGAGAGGAAGGCGTTTTCGGCGATGCCGCGGATCATGATGGACTCGATGCTGTCGTCCACCTTGTAGAGGTAGCAGGAGGAGAGCTGGCTGTGATGAGTGCCGCTGTTGAAGAGGGTGGGCGTGCTGGAGCAGAAGCGGCGGCCCTTGTACATCTTGTAGATGGCAACGATCTTCTCCTCGGGGCAGCCGTCCTTCTCGCCGATGTTGAGGCCCATGGCGACGCGCATCCAGAAGAGCTGGGGCGTCTCGAGGCGCTTGCTGGGCTTCACCTTCTTGTCCACGATGAGGTAGCGGTCGTAGAGGGTCTGGATGCCGAGGAAGTCGAAGTCCATGTCGGCGGCGGGGTCCAGGGCGTCGGCCAGCTTGTCGAGGTCGAACTGAAGCAGGCGGGGATTGTAGCGGTCGATTTCGACGCCGCGGCTGAGGTTGCGGCGGAAGGCGCGGCGGTGGTACTCCTTGAGCTGGTCGATGCCGTCGCGGACGATGTCCCAGCCGAGGACCTCCTCATAGATGTAGGTGAGCAGGATGCGGCCGGCGAACTTGGCGAAGTCCGCATCCTTCTGCATGAGGGTCTTGGCGTTGAGGGTGACGGTCTTGCGCAGGTGCTCGACGGTGATGTCGCTGTTGAGGGAGCGGCGCAGCTCCATCTCGATCTCGGGGCGCGGCAGGCAGAGGTCGAGGCCGAGCATGGCGAAGTCGATGCGCTTCTTCAGGTCGGAGCCGTCCCAGAGGAAGGATTTGCCGTCGGGGGTCTTGACCAGGATGAGGGCCTGCTGCTGCTCGCTTTCCTGTTCGGCGACGACGGCGGCCTCGGCCTCCTCGACCTCACGCATCTTCGAGCGCAGGGCGCGGTACTGGATGTAGGCGCGGGCGACCTTGAAGAAGCCCTGCTTCATGAGCTCCTCCTCGACGAGGTTCTGGACGTCCTCGATGTGGACGAAGGCCTTGTTTTCCTCGGAGATGGTGCGGCTGACGGTCTCGGCGACCTGGACGGCGGGGGAGGAGTCGAGCTCGAGGGAGAGGAAGGCCTTGCGAACGGCGATCTCAATCTTGTTGTGGTTCCAGGGGACGAGCTGGCCGCTGCGGCGGATGACTTTGGTGTTCACGATGAGGGGCTGCGGGACGGCGGTTTCGGCAAAGGGATCGTACTCGGCGTGATGCTTGCGCTTTTCCGCCAGGGTGCGCGCCACGTCGTGGGCGTTGTTTTTCACCAGGGCCCGCTCGATGCACTGATGGATGTCCCGCGCGCTGAGGGCGGCTGCCTTGCCGCTCCCCTCGGCAATCTGGCTGACACGCTGCTGAAGCTCCTCGGCGACGGACTGGGCGATGTTGTTGACGAACTGGCGGTTGGCCTCGTTGTAGACGTCATCCTCCTTTTTGCGGGCGAGGAAGAGGTCGGTCAGGGTGTTGCCGATGGTATCGGCGATCTCGCCCATGTCAAAATCGCGTTCGGAGCCTCCGACGGTGACCTTCATGCCGGCGATGGAGTCGCGGGAGCCGACGCCGGAGCGCCAGTCGTGCTGGGGTTTCTGGGCCTTGGGGGCCTTGGTGACCTGGCGGAGGGCCTTGTCTTCTTGGAGCAGGTTGGCAATCATGGCGGGAGCGGGAGTGGAGTTGTCGTTTGCTTAACCGTTGCGAGGGATTTGGGAGGATGGGAAACCCGTGCCGGAGGGTGCCGGCACAGACCGCCCGGGCTGAGAATTACAGGTCGTCGTCGGAGGTGTGCTCGAGGGCGGAGGACTTCTGGTAGTCGGTGACCTTGCCTTCGAAGAAGTTCTGCTCCTTGCGCACGTCCATGAGGTCGGCGAGCCAGGGCAGCGGGTTGGTGGCGCCGGGGCTGATGGCGGGAAGGCCGCAGCCGGCGAGGCGGCGGTCGGCGATGAAGTCGATGTACTGGCAGAACTCGTCGGCGCTGAGGCCCACGGCGTTCACGGGCAGGCAGTCGCGGATGAACTCCTTTTCCAGGGTGATGGCCTCGCGCATCGTCTCGACCAGCTCCTCGCGGAACTCGGGGGTCCAGATGTCGGGGTTTTCCTCGATCAGGTCCATGAAGAGGTTGCGGAAGACCTCGATGTGGTTGGACTCGTCACGCAGGGTGTAGCGGAACATCTGGCCGATGCCCGGGAACTTGTTCTGGCGGTAGAGGGCCAGGATCATGCCGAACAGGCCGTAGAACTGGGTGCCCTCCATGCACTGGCCGAACATGAAGATGTTGCGGGCGAGGAGCTGCTTGTTCTCCAGCTTGGTGAGGTCGAGGTCGCGGCGCATGTTGCCGGAGATGCCGGTGACGAACTCGTTTTTCTTCACGATCGTCGGGATCTGCTCGAACATGGCCTCGCACTCGTGGGGGTTGATGCCCAGGGACGAGATCATGTAGAGGAGGGAGTCGGCGTGGATGTTCTCCTCGTGGGCGTGACGGCCCAGGACAAGCTTGAGCTCCGGGGCGGTGACCAGCTCACGGACGACGTGCTGGATGTTGTCCCCGACGATGCCCTCGGCGGCGGAGAAGTAGCCGATGCCCATCATGATGATCCAGCGTTCGTTCTGGGTGATCTCGTTGGAGCGCCACTGCTCGACGTCCTTCTGCATCTGGATGTCCTCGGGCTCCCAGTGGTTGGCCTTCATGGTCCGGTAGAGATCATAGGCCCATTGATATTTCAGGGGGAGCAGGTTGAAGGTCATGCTCTTGCGGCCGTTGATGACCTTCTTGTCCGCGAAGGCGGCTTCAGCCTTGTCCTGGTCCAGGGGGAACTCGCGATTGCCGATTTTGTAGGTCTTGTCCATGATTTGAAGGGAGAGCGGAAGGGGGTGATGCTTTGGGAAAGTTGATTGCTCACACAGCTTGGCATTAAACACCAGATGTTGCGCGAAGCGGGGATCAGCATGCACAATATCTTGTGTGCGGTCGAGATTTTTTTACCCTAGCGCTTGTGTCGGGAATGTTGCACAACGCTAAAATCAGTGTTCCACGCCGAAAACTTTTTTTGGGGACCCGGACCACCCGGCAGGATTATAATTTTGAGAATATTTTCAGGCCTGAGTGAACCTCCTGAAAGCCAGCACTTTGTGAATAAACCCCTGAGTTTATTCGCTTTGTGAAGGTAAAGTTGCGAAAAATACCGGACTTGTTCACAAAAAGCCCTTTCGGCCTGAAAATCGCCTTTTCTGCCAAAACTCCCGAAAATTCGACCCATCCGGCCCCGGCGAGGTTTTGTAGAACATTCGGTTCGGCGCTGCCGAACTAAATCTGCTTCAACCAGCGCCTGGCGAGCAGCCAGAGCAGCACGGGAACGCCCGCGCTGAGGGCCATGGCGAGGCCTGGGCTGGTCCGCCCAAGCGCGCCGATGGCGGCGAAGGCGAAGCCCACGGGGAGTGAGCCGCAGGCCAGGGAGACGAGGTAGGCGCGCAGGTCCATCCTCACCAGTCCTGCAAGGCAGGACACCGCCTCCGGCAGCACGGGCATCCAGCGGGAAAGGGCCACGATCCAGCCGCCGCTGCGGGCAAAAAGGGCCTCGCCACGCCGCATGGAGTCCTCGCCGGCCAGCCAGAGGGCCGCCGGCCGGCCTAACCAACGACACGCAAGATAGGCGGTGAGTCCGGCCAGGAAGGAGCCGCAGGCGGCCAGCAGGCCGCCCTTCCAGGCCCCGAACATGAGGCCCAGGGCGGACATGACGACCGTGCTGGGCACCGGCAGCACGACGTCTCCCACAAGAAGCAGCACGCCCGCGAGAGCGCCCCAGGAGCCATGGCCGGAGAGCCAGTCCAGGGTGCCCTGCAGGCTGAAGGCCGCGTCGAACTTTTCACCCCACAGGGCGAAGGGGGCGAGGATGCCCGCCAGGATCAGCAGGATGGCGATGACGAAGGGGCGGGACATCGGAGGAAGGCCACGGGCTGCTTTCCACACGACGGCTCACCACTTGAGCGACTTGAGGAAGCCCAGGCTGGCGGGGATCTGCACCTCGGAGGTCGGCGACTCGTCCTCGATGAAATAATGCTTCACGCCGATCTTCTGGGCGGCGCTGAAGATGGCGGGCCAGTTCATCTGGCCGGTGCCGAGGGTCACGTCGTTTTTCACGTCGGTGCCGCCGCTGAGGGAGCCGGTGGCCACGCCCTTCCTGAGGTCCTTGAGGTGCATGAGCTTCCAGCGGTCCGGGTATTTTTCCAGAAGCGCCGCCGGGTCCTGGCCGGGGAAGACCACCCAGAGCACGTCCATTTCATAGCTGACAAACTGCGGCCGGGTGCCAGTGATCAGCACGTCCATCAGCGTGCCCTGCGCGTGCTTTTCAAACTCATAGCCGTGGCAGTGGTAGAAGAAGGTGATGCCGGCGGCGGCCAGCGCCTCGCCCGCCCGGTTGAAGGTGGCGATGGCATCCTGGCACTCCGCCTCGTCAAAGCTGTCCTTGTGGTCGATCCAGGCGCAGCCGGCGTACTTCAGGCCCAGGGCCTTCGCCTCGGCGACGACCTTGTCGAGGTCGTTCTTGTAGCGGCCGTAGGGGAAGTGGCCGCTGACGGGGATGAGGCCGCGCTTGTCGAGCTCCGCCTTGAACTGCTCGGCCGTGAGGTCGTAGGTGCCGGCCAGCTCCACCTCGGTGATGCCGAAGGACTGCACGCGGTCGAGCGTCCAGGGCACGCCGCGGAGCTTGAACTGGCTGCGCAGACTGTAGAGCTGGAGACCGGCCGTGCCGTTGAAGGCTCCGTCCGCCAGGGCGGAGGCGGCGGCGGACAGGGCGACCAGAAGGGTGGCAAAAAGTTTCATGGGGCCGCGAGTGTGTCAGCGGCGGCGGGGCGAGACAAGGGGCAAATGACAGGCGCAGCCAGCGGGGGCGGGATCAGCCCTGGCCGCCGGACGAGCCTGCGATCTTGGCGCGCATCTCCGTGTCGGCGGCGATGTTCTTGTAGCGGGCGAAGTCCATGATGCCGAGGTTGCCGTTGCGGAAGGCCTCGGCCATCGCCATCGGAATCTGCGCCTCGGCCTCGACGACGCGGGAACGCATCTCCTGGGTGCGGGCGGCCATCTCCTGCTCCAGGGCGACGGCGGCGGCACGGCGCACTTCGGCCATCGCCTGGGCGATCTTCTTGTCAGTCTCCGCCTGCTCGGCCTGCAGCTTGGCGCCGACGTTTTCACCCACGTCCACATCGGCGATGTCGATCGAAAGGATCTCGAAGGCCGTGCCGGCGTCAACGCCCTTGTTGAGCACCAGCTTGGAGATGCTGTCCGGGTTCTCCAGCACGTCCTTGTAGGAGGAAGCCGAGCCGATGCAGGTCACGATGCCCTCGCCCACACGCGCAATGACCGTCTCCTCGGTGGCGCCGCCGACGAAGCGATCAAGGTTGGTGCGCACGGTGACACGGGCGCGGACGCGCAGCGAGATGCCGTCCTTCGCCACCGCGTCAATCTTGCCGCCGCGGCCCATGTCGGGGTGCGGGCAGTCAATGACCTTGGGGTTGATGCTGGTGCGGACGGCCTCGAGCACGGTTTTGCCGGTGCCCTTGCAGGCGAGGTCGATGGCGCAGGCGCGGTCGTAGTCGAGCGGGATGCCGGCCTTGTCGGCGGCGATGAGGCTGAGCACCACATGGGAGACCTCGCCGCCGGCCAGGTAGTGGGCCTCCAGCTGGTCGGAGTTGAGCGGGATGCCGGCCTTGGCGGCGGTGATGCGGGTGTCCACGATGAGCGCGTTGGGCACGCCGCGCAGATACATGGCCAGCAGGTTGACGATGCTGACCGGCGCGTTGGCGATGCGCGCGCGCAGCCAGAGGTTGAAGAACTTCGCAATGATCAGGAAGACGACCAGCGAGACAAGGATCGCGGCGCCGATGAGAAGGGTGTCGAAGCGTGGCATGGTCCTGGATACTGAGGGAGACGGACTAGGAGATCAACCGGACAATCAGGTTTCCCGGCTCATGACCGGTGACCCTGAGGCGGGCTCCGGCCGGGGCGAAACCATCCTCGCAACGCACCTCCACACGGCGTCCGGCGAAATCGGCGCGGCCCAGCGGGCGCAGTTCGGAGAGCGCGGCGCCCTCGTCACCCACGGCGCAGGCGGGCCTGGCCGAGGCCGCGGGCACCTCGGCCTCCAGCGTGAAGGCGCGATGGAAGAACTTCACGGCAAAGCAGCGCAGCCAGACGGTGAGGACGCCCGCGGAGCCCAGGACAATGCCGCCAGCCAGGGCCGTGCGCTGAAGATGCGACCAGCCGGACAGCTCCTCGGCCATCATCGCCAGCAGCACCGCCGCCAGGATGCACAGCAGGCCGAAGAATCCCGCGACACCACCCGGCACGAAGGTTTCCAGAATAACCAAAAGGATGCCAAAAAGGGCGATGATGGCGATGGTGACGATCATGCGGCGGCGGGGATGCGGATATCGTGCGGCCTGGCCGGGGACGAGTCAAGCCCTCGCGCCGGCGCCAGGGTCAGAGCCGGTCGGCCTCGACCACCAGCACGACGAGCTTCTTCCCGGACGCCGCCTGAAGGACGGCGGGGGGCTCCAGGTCGGTCCTGACATCCAGCGGCCTGCCTAAAAGTGCGGCAAGCTGAGTCGGGAATCCGGCCCGCTGGGCCACGCCGTCGCCAAGACCGAAGCTGGCGGAGGCCTCCTCAAACACCCGCAGCAGGCCTCCTCCGGCCAGCAGCACCGGGGAGGTCTTGCCGGGTTCAAGCCCGCGGATCGACACCAGCTGGGCGTGCTCCAGGCCGAACATTTTCTCCGCGCCCAAAGGCAGCAGTTCCACGGCCAGGTCGCCGGGCGTGGAGCGCTCCAGGATGGTGGCGTTGATCAGCGGCGTCTCCTCCACGTAGAGCCCGGGATGCATTTCACGGATGCGACGGGCGACGAGGCCGGCCGACTCCTTCATGGTCTCGAAGGTCCAGTGGCTGTCGGCGGCATAATGGGACGGCGCCTTGACCCGACGACTCCACAAGGCGGGCGCCAGGTCCACGACATCAACGCCCGCGCGGGTCAGCGAATCCAGCAGCGCCTTGAAGCCCGGCGGCTGCACCGCGGCAGGGTATTCCGCACTCAGCATCTGGTCCGGATGCATGGCGATCTTCGCCGGCACGGCCACAAGCATCAAGGGGATGCCACGGGCCTTGAGTTCCGCCGCCAGGGAGGTCAGAGGCCCCGCCAGGCCCGCGTCCTTGCGGCGGAGCGTTCGCCGGTCCAGCTCACGCTGGGGAAAGAGCCACCCATCGTAGCCCAGATGCACTTGTGAGCTGCCTTCCCCAAAAAACCAGGACACCGGCCACTGCGCGACCGTCCTCACCGTGGCGTGAACCCCGGGGCTCTCACGCAGGGCCATGAGCACGGAGACCGGCAGCAGCAGCATGCCGATAACGCGCCAGGTCAGGAGAGGCAGGCCGAGCAGCCAGCCAAGGCGCGGCAGAGCCACGCAGGCGAGGACGGCAAGGAACAGCGCCGTCTGCAGCCAGCTGGAGGTGATCCGCTTGTCCAGAAGCAGCGAATAAACCGTGGGCCTGGCGTCCGTGAACATCTGGTGCCAGCTGTGCAGGGCCTCCTGAAGCCCGGCCGAAAACAGCAGCACGTTGGAGACGGTCAGAATCAGCAGCATGCCGATCACCCGCAGAGGCGGAGGCAGCGGCGCCAGGAGGGGCCGGCGACGCCAGCCCTCCAGCATCAGCAGAAGGTAATGCAGGACAAACCAGACGGAGGCGCCGGTGATCGTGCCATGCCAGAGCGCCGCCGTTCCCGCCACGAGCACCAGCACCGGAACGCACTGCACGGCCGCCCCGCTCCCGCTGACAAGGCCGGGCATGAGCCGCCGCCACAGGTCCGCAAAGCCGCCCGCACGCAGCGGGGCATGGTGCATTTCCTGAGCGTAGCGGCCCTTCAGACCGGCGAGACCCGCCACGACATCCGCCACGCCGGTGATCAGAAGAAAAAGCTGGCAGGTCTGTGTCATCGCCGCCAGCCACCAGGCCTTGCCGCTCACGGCCAGCGGCTCGCCCTGAAGGACAAGCTGCATCAGCCATTCCAGCGGCAGCACCAGCAGGCAGATCTTGGCAAGGCCGTAGCCGAGCCGGCCAAGTGCCTCGGACTTCGGCGGAGCCGCCTCGGCACCTGCGGTCCGCCGCAGCGTGGCGACCACCACAAGCAGCAGGACGACCAGGGGGGGAAGCAGGGGTTTGAATGGTAGCATGTCGGAAGGTTGAAGGCGCCGATGACGCGGACGGCGCACGATTCCTGGGCCGGGGCGGGTGTCAATGCGCCTGCATGATCCCGGCTATTTGAGCTTGGCGAGCCGTTCCTTGGTCCAGCTCTGGCCCTGCTGCACGACTTCATCCCCCGGCATGATGCCCGCAAGACGCTCCCAGTGTTCGCCGCCCTTGACGAAGGCCTCCCTGGCCTCGGTCTTCTTGCCCAGGGACTGGCTCGTATGGCCGAGAACGCCGTACATCTGCGCCAGCTGAACCTCCCACTGCCGCCGCTCGGGGCTCATCGCCGCCTTCGGATCCTTGGCCAGCAGCGCCTCCATGGACTGCACCGCCTGCTTGATGATGGGCAGGGCGGCCGCCTCCTTCTTCATGTCGGACATGAGCTCCGCATACTCGCCTCGCACCCTCGCCAGAAGGAAGGCATAGCGGACGTTCTCCTTTTCATCGGCGAGGATCTCATTGAGCAGCTCCACGGCGTCCTGCTTGCGCTTCACCGCATCCCCGGGCCGTCCCTCATCACGGTCAAGAAGCGACAGGCCGGAGTAGTTGCGGGCCAGCCAGTACTTGACGTCGGCCCACCCGGGCAGCAGCCGGTTCAGCTCCAGCAGGATGGGCACGGACTGGCTGAAGGCCTCACGCGCCTCCTTCAGCCCCACGGCCTTCACCAGCAGCTCGGCCAGCTCCGTGTAGGCCTCGGCCAGCAGCAGCGCCTGGTCCTGGTTGCGCGGGGAGGAGTTCATGACCAGCTCACCCATCTCCGTGACGGCGTCGATCAGCGTCGACAACGCCTCCTGCACTCGTCCGGCCTCGCGCTGCGCCTGGCCCTGGGCGAACTTGGCCCGGGCCAGCAGGAACTTCTCATCTGGAATCAGACCTTCGCCAACCACCTTGGGGTCGAGGATCTCTGAAACCCTGGCCAGGGCCTTCTCCGCCTCGGCCATGTCACCCAGCTGAAGGGTTCGTCGTCCGTATTCCATGCTGGCGCGGGCGCATTCATTGCGGGCCAGCCGGTTCTTCGGATCCGCCGCCAGCCCGGCGGCGAGCGCCGGCCCCGCGTCACGCAGCAGGGACAGCGAGAGCTGGTGCTCCCCCAGGTGCTCCTGGATGTCCGACAGCAGCAGGCTGTACCGGCCGAACCATTGTTGATACAAGGCCGCCTGGGGCGAGCCGCCGCTTCCCTGGAGAAGCTTCGCCGCCTCGTCACGCGCCTTGCCGAGAAAGGCGAGAGCCTGGGCATGATCTCGCAGCCGCAGGTGGATCTGGCCGATGTTGCCATAGGCGCGCAGCCGCTCGGCGCCCAGCCCCGGGCTGCCTTCAAGGCCGGGGAGCGAGGCCATGCAGAAGTTCAGCGCATCCGTGAGCTGACCCTTGGAGAATTCGACGTCAAGCTGGTTGCTGGTAGGCGTCTGCAAAAGCTGGGTCAGGAACTGGTCCACCGCCGTCTGCGCATGCTGAAGGCTGGCATC
Source organism: Prosthecobacter sp. (assembly GCA_044341745.1). GTDB lineage: Bacteria > Verrucomicrobiota > Verrucomicrobiia > Verrucomicrobiales > Verrucomicrobiaceae > Prosthecobacter. The sequence goes on from JBIIRD010000067.1 coordinate 12,928, forward strand.
CACCGCCTGCTTCCGGGTGATGATGTCATCCCGCTCGCGGGTGAGCTCGGCGATCCTGTCATCACGCACCTTCTTTTCCTGCCCCAGCACGCCGTCCTGTTTCGCAATGACCTCCTCGCCCTGGCGTGCCCGGCGCTGCTGGCTGAAACCGTAGATGCAGCTCAGCACCAGAACCGCGGCAAGGCCTGCGGCGGTTGTCTGAAGGGCGCGCACCTTCATCGCCTGGTTCCTGCGCTCCTGCACCGTCTGCTCTCGGGATTCCTCCAGCAGAAAGTCCGATTCAAGCACCTCAAACTCGCGCACCACCTCGCGCATGTCCGACCAGCGGGCCGAGGGGTTGAGGTCCAGGGCTCGTTCAATGATGGCGCGGCGGCGTTCATCCCACTTGGACTGGGCCGGCACCGGCCAGACCACCTTGGGCTGGGCCCGTACGGCGGTGAGCAGCGCCTGGCTGTCGATGCCATAGGCAAGACCCGCCGCAGCCTTCTGCTGCACGAGCCCCACCTGCTCCACCCAGGCCTTGCCGGCCCGGGGAAACTGGCCGGTCAGCAGACGGTAGGAGATGACCCCGAAGGCGTAAACATCCCAGCAGGCACCATAACCGGCAAAGACGCCTTCCGGATTCTCCGCCTGCTCGGGGCAGAGATGCATGAAGTGATCCGTCAGCTCCAGGTGATGAATGCCGCCCACCCAGCCCTGGGCGATGTCCGTCAGACGGATGCTCGACTCGGCGTCATCCTCCAGCAGGACGTTGCAGGGGCGCAGGTTGCCATGCGGAACGCCATGCTTGTGCAGCCAGGCCAGGGCGTCCGAGAGCTGGTAGATGTAGCTCCAGGCCTGCTCCGGCGGCAGGCTGCCCTGGCAGAGCGATTCCAGGGTCGGCGTCTGCCACTGCCGGCGCCCCTGGGCGTCCTTGGTCAGCACCCCGACCAGCGGAGTAACCATGTAGTAGGGACTGCGCTCAAAGTTCATCCCCTCCACCGCCAGGATCCCGCGATGATGCGGCATCTGCTGGATCGAATGCAGGGCCGTGGCCAGCACCTTGCGGTTGATGGACATCGACGAAAACACCTTCACCGCACAGGCCTTGCCGCGTGCGCTGGCACGGTAAACCGCACCGCAGCGCCCGCTGCCGATCAGGTCCAGCAACTCATGTCCGGCGATCTCAGGCAGGCTCATTCGACGCGGAATGGGTTGGAATCATGGTTGGGGAGGCTGACGCGGAGGAACCGGCACACCGCGAGAACGTCACCATGGCGCGCCTGTTTCCTGAATCAAGCCGCGCGTGATTCGCCTCTTCCCGGCTCCGGCCCGCAGGAAAGCCGCCAGGAAAGTCCTGGCCGAAGGAATCCGGCGACATTCCAGGCGGCCCCTGCCACCCCTGGATTTCCGTTTGCCAATGCTGGGGAAGCACGCCACTATCCGCGCCCTTTTCCGCCCCGTGCGGACTTCGTCCCTGCCAACCCGCCTCATCATCGAGCCATGCCCGCGAACAAAAAACCAGCGCCAAAAGCTCCGGCCAAACCCGTGAAAAAGGCTGCCAAGCCGGCCGCCAAAAAGCCGGTCAAGGCAGCTGCCAGATCCGCTCCGAAACCCAAGGCCCCGGCAGGGAAAGCGGCCAAACCCGCACCCAAGAAACCTTCCCCTGTGAAAAAAGCTCCTGCTAAAAAGGCGGCTCCCGCCAAAAAGGCCGCGCCTGCCAAAAAGGCCGCTCCCGCCAAGAAGCCCGCCGTCAAAAAAGCCGTAGCTCCGGCCAAGCCCGCCAAAAAGACCCCGGCCCCAGCCGCCAAAAAAGCGGTGCCTGCGGCCAAAAAGGCAGCTCCCCCCGCCCCGGCCGCCAAAAAAGCAGCGCCAGCTCCAAAGCCTGCTCCCGCCCCCGCCCCGCTGAAAGCAGCAGCCCCCAAGGCAGTTCCGGCTCCGGCACCCGCGAAAAAAGCCGCCCCTGCCCAGGCTCCCAAGGCCGCACCGGCCGCCAGAAGCTCATCCGGCAAGGCTCCAGCCGTCAACAAACGCGCCCCCAGCATCCTTGAGGAGGGCATCACCATGGACGCCCCACCCAAGAAACCCGTGCTTCCCGCCGCCTTCCTGAAGAAGCAGAAGCAGCGCCTCATCGAACTGCGCGACATCTATCTCAACGCCGCCGAAGGCGTGACCAACGAAAACCTGCGCAACAACGACAGCAGCGCAGCCGCCTTTGGCATGCACCAGGCGGATGCAGGCAGCGACGCCTACGACCGCGACTTCGCCCTCAGCCTCCTGGCCAAGGAACAGGACGCCATTTATGAGATCAACGAGGCCCTCAAGCGCATCGAGCAGGGCACCTACGGCATCTGCGAAATGTCCGGCGAACTCATTCCCGAGGAGCGGCTGGAAGCCCTGCCCTTCACCCGTTTCACCGTCGGCAGCCAGGCAAAAATCGAAAGCGAACAGCGCGGCGGCCGCTGGACACGCCCCGTCCGCTCCCTCTTCGGCCTCGACGAATCGGCCGACGACGACGATGACGATGACGACGAGGACGACACCGCCGCCGCCGGCAAGTCCAAACAGAGCGCAAATGAGTCGCTTGACTTTAGCAAAGAGTAATCTAGCCTCCGCCCCCCAAAAATTTTATGCCACGCGAAATCATCATTCTCGAGTGCACGGAGGCCAAGGCCGAGGGCAAGCCCACGTCCCGTTACGTCAGCACTCGTAACAAAAAAAGTCCCCGCACCCCCGGTCGTCTCGAGAAGGTGAAGTTCAACCCCTTCCTCAAGCGCCGCACCCTTCATCGCGAGATCCGCTAATCCGCCGCCCCGCCGTCCGTCATGCAACCCAAGACCACCGAACGCCTGATCTCCCTGCGCAAGAACAACCGACGCATGCCGCGTCGTCGCGCTGACATCCCGCTGGAAAAGCTCAGCTACACCCATCCTGAAGTTCTCCAGCGCTTCCTGACCGAAACCGGCAAGCTTCAGCCCCGTCGTGTCACCGGCCTTCCCGCCTGGTTGCACCGCAAGGTGAGCCGTGAAGTCAAGCGTGCCCGCGCCGTCAACCTCCTGCCCTGAGCAGGAGTGTCCGGAGCAGGACCTTCAATCTGATCATTCCCGCTGTTGCCTTTCGCAGCAGCGGGCTTTTTTGTCTTCACCCCCATGCGAGCACTCAAAGACACGCAAAACGAACGCGACGACCGCAGGCTTCCCATCGACCGCGTGGGAGTCAAGGATGTCCGCTTCCCCCTCCGCATTCGTGACCGTGACCAGGCCACGCAGCACACGGTGGCCACCGTCAGCATGGCCGTGGACCTGCCCCACCAATACAAGGGCACCCACATGAGCCGCTTTCTGGAAGTGCTGCACGCCCATGGCCGCGAACTCACCGTCTCCAGCATCGCCGCCATGCCCAGGGAGCTGCTGGCCCGGCTGCATGCCGAGAAAGCCCATGTGGAGATGCGCTTCCCCTACTTCCGCACCAAGCGCGCCCCCGTCACCAAGTCGGAAGGCCTCATCGACTACGGCGTGGTCTTCGAGGTCAACGCCCAGGGCGAGCAGATCGACTACGTCGTCACCGTCGAAGTCCCCGTCGCCACGCTCTGCCCCTGCTCCAAGGCCATCAGCGAACGCGGTGCCCACAACCAGCGCGGACTCGTCACCTTCTCCGTCCGCTTCCGCCAGCCCATCTGGATCGAGGACCTCATCGAGCTCGTGGAAAACAGCGCCAGCTGCGAGCTCTACAGCGTGCTCAAGCGCCCCGACGAGAAGGCCGTGACCGAACGCGCCTATGACAACCCCGTCTTTGTTGAGGACCTGGTCCGCAACGTCGCCCTCAAGGCCGGCGGCCACAAGCTCATCAAATGGTTCCGCGTGGAGGCCGTGAACTTCGAGTCCATCCACAACCACAACGCCTGGGCCGTCATCGAACGCAAGGTCAGCCGGGAGTCCTGAGCAGCGGCTCAGTCCACAAACATCAGCTCATTCGAAAGCATCAGCACCTGGACGAACTGCTCCCAGGAGCCAAGGTTCGACTTCGGCTGCGCCGCAAAATCCCTCCGTGCATCCCACAATACCGGGGGCTCATCCCCGCCCGAACCCGCGCTCAGGCCCCCGATGCTGATCTGCGGCGCCCAGAGAAACTGGTCGCTGTTCAAGCCTCCGCCGATATCGACGACAAAATCCAGCGCCTCTCCCGCCCGCATGACCACCTCCGGCAGGTTCAAACCAGTCTTCGCCGAATGCAGCTCCGCGCTGAGCAGCCTGCCCAGCCGTGAATGGCTCACAAACGCCCGGATGCCATCCCCCGCCTCCGGCTCATGAACCAGGATTGATTTCAGCTCGTAGATGCCATCCGCCGGCGCCACCCAGCGGCGAACGACGGCATGACGCCTGTCATTGCCCGGGTGCCCGCCCTCCGCCGTCAGCTGCGCCCAGCCCAGCCGGGCGTTCGGAAACTCCTCCTCCCCCTGCCAGGCCTGACCGGTGAAATGCGGCATGACGGCAAAATTCTTGACCCGCCCCGCCGCTTCATCCCATTCCCCGACGCCATACTGCCAGGCCTTGGCATGATCCGTCTCGGCCCCGATGACGGGTTCGGATGCCTGGACATAGGCCAGTGCGGCTGCGGCCTCCTCCGCGCTCGGATCACGCTGCAAAAGCCGCTGATACAGCAATCGAACACGCCCGGCCGCATCCGCAGGCTGCCTCCCGGCCTGCTGGATCACCCCCCTGGCCATCCGCACCACAAACGGATGGTTCAGCCCGAACAACGCCTGCTGGGGCACGGTCGTCTCCGCCCGCTGCGGGATCGAAAGATCCGGGTTGGCGAAGTCAAAGGTCCGCATCACCGCCGGCAGGTTCTCCCTGTCCACCTGGCAGTAAAGCGTGCGCCTCAGGCCGCCGCTGCCAAACAAACTTTGCGGTCGGCCGCCCATCCGCAGGTCCAGCGCCCCGGCCGCCAGCAGCCAGGAGTCACGCAGCTCTTCAAAGCTCAGCCGGTGCGGGGACCTGTAGGCAAGGAACCGGTTGTCAGGATCAGCCGCCGCTCCCTCCGTGGAACCGGCCCTGCGGTAGGCCTGCGACATCAGCATCAGCCGGTGCATGTGCTTCAGGCTCCAGCCGCTGCGGATGAACTCCGCGGCCAGCCAGTCGAGAAGCTCCGGATGACTCGGAGCGCCGCCCTGCCTGCCAAAGTCGCTCGGCGTGCTGACCAGCCCCCGGCCAAAGTGATGCTGCCAGAGGCGGTTCACCATCACCCGGGCGGTGAGCGGATTGCGCGGATCGACGATGGCCTGCGCCAGCTCCAGCCTGCCGCTGCCCTTGCTGAACGGCTTCTGCGGCCCGAAAAGACTGAGGTACTGACGGGGCACGGCCGCCCCCTTCGTCAGCGGGTTGCCCCGGTTGAAGACCCGCGGCGTCACCGGCTTCGCACGGTCCACCAGGATCGTCGCATGGGCCGGCGCCTGCGCATTCTTCAGAAGATGCCGGTCAACCTCCCCCTGGGACTTCCACAGCTCGACCACCACGTTGGTCGGAAAGTACATCTCAATGTTCGCAATGGGCTCGTCCGGCACAAAGGCGGGCGAATCCGGCCGACGCAGCACTTCTTCAGTCAGCGCCACGCCGGGATGCCTCTCCAGCCAGGCCGTCCAGCGGTGAACGATGAACGGATTCAGGTCCTTTTCGTCAAGGATCTGGCCGAAGACCTCCTCGGGATACTTCTCCAGCTCCTTCTGCGCCGTCACATAATCGGCCGCCCGAGCCCGCGTCCGCGCCATCTGCTCCTCCCGTCGCCTCGTCATCAGCTCACGGTTTTTCTTCACCAGCGCCGCCAGCACGGCGTCCTCGCCTTCGGCACAGGGCACCAGCACCTCCGCGCAGCTCTGAAACACGCCGTACAAGGCGTAGTAGTCACGCGTCGGAATCGGGTCGAACTTGTGATCATGACAGCGGGCGCAGGCCACCGTCAGCGCCTGCGTGCCGCGCATCACCACGTCAATGCGGTCGTCGATGATGTCATGCGTGACCCCCAGAAAACGGCGGCCCAGCGTCAGGAAACCCATGGCCGCCAGATCCGGGGAGCCCGGCGGAACCACCTGGTCGGCGGCGATCTGCAGCAGCAGGAAGCGGTCATACGGCAGGTCCTCGTTCAAGGCCCTCACCACCCAGTCACGGTAGGCGGAGGCATGAACCCAGTTCTTCTCCTCACGCGCATACACATAGCCCTTCGTGTCCGAATACCTCGCCACGTCCAGCCAGTGACGCGCCCACTGCTCGCCATGATGCGGACTGGCCAGCAGCCGGTCAACCAGCGCCGCATAACCTCCTTTGCGATAAATCTCCCACTCCACCGGACCCGGCGGCAGGCCCGTGAGATCCATGCAGGCGCGCCGGACCAGCGTACGCTCATCCGCCATCGGCGCCGGCCTGAGCCCCTGCCTCCTCAGCCCCTCGGCGATGAAGGCGTCGATGCCGCCTTCGCGTCCGGGCCTCAACGGCTGAAAGGCCCAGTGCTCCGCCGCCATGGCTCCATGGCAGCACAGCAGGCAGGTCAGCAATGACAGACGGCGTCTCACGGATGCCTACTACGGACCTCCGGACGTTTCTCTTCATCTCCGGTCGTCAGTTCAGGCCCCCGACCTGACCTCGACGGGCGACTTGCCGCTCCAGGCCTTGAACGCACGTGAAAAATGCGCGGAGGACTTGTAGCCAAGCTCCGCCGCCACCGCCTTCACCTGGGCCTCGGGCTGGCGCAGCTTGATCATCGCCTGGCTCATCTTCAGCCGCACCAGGCAGCCCAGCGGCGTCTCGCTGTCATAGCGCTTGAACAGACGCGTCATGTAGGCGGCGCTCACATGACAGTGCGCCGCCGCCTGCTCGATGCTGCTCAGCACCGGATAATTCCTCAAAAGATGCCCGCGACAGCGCAGGTAGGTGGCATGCGCCGGGTCAAACTTCGTCGCCGCATGGCCCCGCGAATCCGCACAAACGGCCAGCGCATGCTCCAGGGCCGCCCCCGCCACCCGCAGTGCCAGGCGCCCTCCGCGCAGCGCATGATCGATCACCTCCTCCAGAAGCGCCGTCACACGCCCGGCGTCCAGCACGCGGATCACCGTCCCCGCTCGCAGGTCCAGCTCCTCCAGCAACGCCGGCGCACGCGCCCCCGTCAGGTTGAAAAAGTACTTCACCATCGGCTCGGCGCTGTCGCTCTCGATCACATGCGGCGTCGCCGGGTCATAAAAAAACGCATGACCGGTGCCCAGCTCATGCTTCCTGCCCGCCAGCGTCACCCTGCCGGAGCCGCTGGCGACAAATTCAAACGCAAGAAAGGGAAAGCTGGCACGGTCGATCACAAAATCCGGCGCGCACCATTCACACCCGCCAGCCACCAGGCTCAGGCCGCTGCCCGCCAGCCCCCGGCCCTGCGTCTCCTTCACAAAAAATCGCCGCGTCCGCAGCACCTGCTTGGAAAAATATTCGGCCTGGTCAGTGACTTTCATGCGATTGCAGCCGGATGCTAAACCCCCGACCTTCCTGTCGTCAACCACCCCTTAGATCAAGAATCGTCAAGAAGCTGACAAAAGATGCGAGACGGCGGGTTTGCAGGAATTGCCGAAACGTTCGTTAAACTCCTCCCCTTTTTCCCCCATGAAGACTCTTCACCTCGTCGCCTCCGGCGACCTCCGTCTCGCCGCCAACCAGACCTGCTGGGCCGCCCAGAAGGACATGGAGGACCGCCTCGCCGCCGCCCTCAAGGCCGAGGGCTGGAACCTGCGCCGCGCCCATCCCTACGACCGTGTGAAAAAACACGGTTTCATCGACTCCCAGAAGATGGGCATCGAAGTGTTCCGGGGCATCGATCCCGAGGCGCCCCTGATCGTCGCCGAAGCCGTCTGGCAGTATTCGCACCACGTCCTCGCCGGCCTCATCACGCACCGCGGCCCCATTCTGACCGTGGCCAACTGGAGCGGCCAGTGGCCCGGTCTCGTCGGCCTGCTCAACCTCAATGCCTCCCTCACCAAGGCCGGTGTCCGCCACTCCACCCTCTGGAGCGAGGACTTCACCGACACCTTTTTCAGAAACGGCCTGCGCGAATGGCTCGACACCGGGGTGGTCAAACATGATCAAAGCCACGTCCGTGCGCTTTCAACGCTCAAGCTGCCCGCCGACGATGACCGCGCAGGTCGCGACTTCGCCCGCCGCTTCCGCCATCAGAAGGCCATTCTCGGCGTCTTCGATGAAGGCTGCATGGGCATGTTCAACGCCATCGTCCCCGACCATCTGCTGCACCCCACCGGCTGCTTCAAGGAACGCCTCAGCCAGTCCACCCTCTACGCCGCCATGCGCGAGGTCGGCGATGACGAGGCCGCCGCCGTTCTGGCCTGGCTGAGGAAAAAAGGCCTGCAGATGAAGCTCGGCACGGATGAAGCCTCCGAACTCACCGAACCCCAGGTCCTGCTCCAGTGCAAAATGTACATCGCCGCCGTGCGCCTCGCCGACGAGTTCGGCTGCGCCGCCATCGGCATCCAGTACCAGCAGGGGCTCAAGGACCTCACCCCCGCCAGCGACCTCGTCGAAGGCATGCTCAACAACGCCGACCGACCGCCCGTCCTCTGCACCGAAGGCAGGCGCGTGCTCTTTGAAGGAGAGGCCGTCCCGCACTTCAATGAAGTCGACGAATGCGCCGGCATCGACGGCCTCGTCACCTACCGCCTCTGGCGCGAGCTTGGTTTCGCCCCGGAAAACACCCTGCATGACCTGCGCTGGGGTGACAAATTCGCCAACGACTACGTCTGGGTCCTGCTCATCAGCGGCGCCGCGCCGCCCGCCCATTTCATCGGCGGCTGGAAAGGCGCCGCCAGCGAACGCCAGCCCGCCATGTACTTCCGCCTCGGCGGCGGCACGCTCAAGGGCGTCAGCAAGCCCGGCCACATTGTCTGGAGCCGTGTCTTTGTCATGAACGACCGCCTTCACTGCGACATCGGCGTCGCCGAGGTCGTGAAGCTGCCCGAGGCTGAGACCCGCCGTCGCTGGCAGGAAACCACGCCCCAGTGGCCCATCATGCACACCGTCCTCAAGGGCGTCTCCCGCGACCAGATGATGGCCCGTCACAAGTCCAACCACATCCAGGTCGTCTACTGCCCCAACGAAAAACAGGCCCACCGCGCCGCCCGCATCAAGGCCGCCGCCATGGCCGAGCTCGGCCTCGAAGTCAGCCTCTGCGGCGATGTCAGGCTCGCCTGATCCACCCCGCACAGCACGCCCACCACCTCCTTCACACGACCCATGTCCCAGCAGCCTCTCCGCGGCATCATTCCGCCCCTCGTCTCCCCGCTCCGTGACCGCGACTCCCTCGACGTCGACGGCCTGGAACGCCTCATCGAACACCTCATCCAGGGCGGCGTCAGCGGCCTCTTCGTCCTCGGCACCACCGGTGAGGGCCCCAGCCTCAGCTACCGCCTGCGTCGCGAACTCGTTGAACGCGCCTGCAAGCAGGCCGCCGGCCGTGTGCCCGTGCTCGTCGGCATCACCGACACCGCCTTCACCGAAAGCGTGAACCTGGCAAAGTTCTCCGCCGAGGCCGGAGCCACCCATGTGGTGCTCGCCCCGCCTTACTACTTCCCCGCCGCCCCGCCTGAGATGCTGGAATACGTGCAGGATCTCGTCCGCGAAATGCCCCTGCCCCTTTTCCTCTACAACATGCCCGGCCTCACCAAGGTGAGCTTTGAGATCGACCTCGTCCGCCGCGCCCTCGACATGCCAGGTGTCTGCGGCGTCAAGGACAGCTCCTGTGACATGATCTACTTCCACCGCCTGCTCGAAGTGGCCCGACAACGCGACGACTGGAGCGTGCTCGTCGGCCCCGAGGAACTCACCGCTGAAGCCGTGCTTCTTGGCGGCCATGGCGGCATCAATGGCGGCGCCAACCTGCACCCGAAGCTCTATGTCGAGATGTACCAGGCAGCCGCTGCCCAGGACTTGAAGCGCACCCGCGAGCTGCACGCCCGGGTCATGCAGCTCGCCGGAGCCATCTACACCGTCGGCAGGCACAAGAGCGCCATCATCAAGGGCATCAAGTGCGGCCTCTCCCTGCTCGGCATCTGCGACGACCAGATGGCCGAACCCTTCCATCGCTTCCGCGAAGCGGAAAGGCAGATCATCCGAGAAAGGCTCGTCACGCTCGGCCTGCTCAACTAGCAACAACCACGGAAGACACAGAACACACGGAAGGCCGGACAGGTTTTCTGATTTCCGTGTCTTCCGTGGTCAAAAGCCTTCTCATGAACTCCAAGCTCATCTATCCCGAGGAAAGTTTCGCCATCCGTGGCGCTCTTTTTGAGGTCTACAAGGAGAAGGGCGCCGGCTTCCTGGAGCCTGTGTATCAAGAGTGTCTGGAAATTGAGTTCCGACAGGCAGGGGTGCCTGCCATTGCCCAGCCTCGGCTGCAGCTGGATTATAAGGGAACCCCTCTCAGGAACGAATACATCCCGGATTTCATCTGCTACGACAAGATCATCCTCGAACTCAAGGCGGTGAAGGAGCTGACGGATGCTCATCGCGCCCAGGTTCAGAACTACCTCAAGGCCACCGGCTTCAAGCTCGCCTTCCTCGTCAACTTATGTCATCACCCGCTCGTGAAAATCGAGCGCATCGTGCGCTGAAGGCATAACCACGGAACACACTGAACTCACGGAACCCAATCTCCAGAAGCCCCAACCTGATCCCCATGAAACTCCATCACCTCATCCTTCCGTGTCTTCCGTGTCTTCCGCGGTCGTCTCATGCCGACCCCGCCGTCCTGAAAATCGAGCGCATCGTGCGCTGAAGGCATAACCACGGAACACACTGAACTCACGGAACCCAATCCCCAGAAGCCCCAACCTGATCCCCATGAAACTCCATCACCTCATCCTTCCGTGTCTTCTGTGTCTTCCGTGGTCGTCTCATGCCGATCCCGCCGTCCTGAAAACCGAGTACATCTACGACACCGGCCCCTACCCGCAGATCCACGCCACCACGATCGTCGAAACGCCTGCGGGCCTCGTCACCGCCTGGTTTGGCGGCACGGCGGAGAAAAACCCCGACGTCTGCATCTGGGTCTCGCGGCAGCTTGCCGACGGCACCTGGACCGAAGGCGTGGAAACCGCCAACGGCGTGCAGGCGGACGGCACGCGCCACCCGACCTGGAACCCTGTGCTGTTCCAACCGAAGGACGCGCCGCTCATGCTCTTCTACAAGGTCGGTCCCTCGCCGAGCACCTGGTGGGGCGAGTTGAAAACCAGCACCGACGGCGGCAATACCTGGTCCGCGGCGCAAAGGCTCCCCAAGGGCATCTTCGGCCCCATCAAGAACAAGCCCGTTCAGCTTGCCAATGGCGACATCCTCTGCCCAACCAGCAATGAGACTGACACGAAGCCCAGCGCGTGGGCGATCTACTTCGAGCGCACGACCGACCTCGGCAAGACCTGGACGCGCACCGAGCTTCTGCACGACGGCCTGAAGATCGGCGCCATCCAGCCCAGCATCCTCTTCCCCGGGGGTGACAAGCTGCTGGCCATCGGCCGCACCAAGCAGGGCAAGGTCTTCCAGATCCGCTCCGAAGACGCGGGCAAAACCTGGAGCGAGATTTCGCTCACCGAGCTGCCGAACCCCAACTCCGGCACCGACGCCATCACGCTCGCGGACGGGCGGCATTTGCTCATCTACAACCACACCGCCAGGGGTCGCAGCCCGCTCAACCTTGCTGTCAGCAAGGACGGCAGCACCTGGGAGGCCGCGCTGGTCTTTGAAGACGAACCCAAAAAGGAGTTCAGCTACCCCGCCATCATCCAGACGAAGGACGGACTCGTGCACATCACCTACACCTGGAAGCGGGCAAAGGTGAAACACCTCGTCATCGACCCCGCCAAGCTCACCTCCAGGCCCATCGTCAACGGCCAGTGGCCGCAGTGACGCAGCTTCGATTGTCCATCGAAGCCGCCCCCTCCCAAACCCATCGATTGCCAATCGAATCCATCCCCATCCCCATCCCCATCCCCATGCCCATGGGCCACCTCCTCATTCTCCTCTTCTGCCTCGTCCAGGCCCATGCGCAGGACGTCGCCTACCATTCCCCCGTGATCGGCAGCTTCCGGCCGCTGCTGCATGGGAATGACTCGCTGACCGTGGATCTTGGTGTCGGTCTCTACAGCCTGCCGGTGCCCTGGGATCGCAATGGCGACGGCAGGACCGACCTGCTCGTGATCTCGGGATCGACCTGCTACGAGGGCTTCTACTACTTCGAAAACACGGGGCGGCGAGATCCCAAGACAGGCATGGAAGTTTTCGCGCCAGCAGAGCGGCTCGGCGACGGAAATCGCGGCCCGGGGAACATCACGCCATCCTATGTCGAGGGCCGGCTGCGCATGCTCGCGCCGGGCGTGGAGTTTGAGGACGTGCTGAAAAACGGCCTGACGAAGGAACTGCCTTTGCCGGTGAGCAAGCGCATCTACACGCCGAGCGGCCGCATCCGCGGCAATGCGTGGTCCTATGTGGACTACGATGGCGATGGCAGGCTCGATCTCGTGACGGGCTTCGGCGACTGGACCGACTATGGCTGGTCCCATGCGTACGACCAGAACGGCCGCTGGACCGCCGGTCCGTTGCACGGCTTCGTTTACTGGCTCAAGAACACCGGCGACAACGCCAAGCCGGTCTATGCCCCCGCACAGAAAGTGCAGGCGGATGGCCGCGACATCGATGTCTTCGGCAGCCCGTCGCCGCAGGTGGCGGATTTTCGCGGAACGGGAAAGCTCGACATCCTCTGCGGCGAGTTCCTCGATGGCTTCACCTTTTTTGAAAACATCGGCACGCGCACGAACCCGAAGTACGCGCCCGGCAGGCGGCTCACTCACGCGGGCAAACCCATCACCATGCCCGCGCAGATGATCCAGCCGGTGGCCTATGACTGGAACAAGGACGGCCGCATGGACCTGCTCGTCGGCGAGGAGGACGGTCGTGTGGCATGGATGGAAAACACCGGCAAGCTCATCGAGATCAAGGACCGAAGCGGCAAACGCATCGGTGAGATGCCCGAGTTTTTGCCGCCGCGCTTTTTTCAGCAGGTGGCGGACCGGGTGAAGTTCGGCTGCCTCACCTCGCCCCTGTGCTTCGACTGGGATGGCGACGGCCTCGTGGACATCCTCAGCGGCAACGCCTCCGGCGAGATCGGCTTCATCAAGAATCTAGGTGGCAAGCCACCACGCTGGGCCCGGCCCGAGGTGCTCACGGCAGGCGGCAAGCCCTTCCGCATCCTCGCGGGCTACAACGGCTCCATCCAGGGCCCGGCGGAGGCCAAGTGGGGCTACACCCATGTCGGGGCCGGCGACTGGGACGGCGATGGCCTGCCGGACATCGTCATCAACTCGATCATCGGCAAGGTGTTGTGGCTGCGCAATGTGGGCACGCGGCAGAAGCCGGTGCTCGCCGCCGCACAGCCCGTCGAGGTCGCCTGGGAGGGATCGCCGCCCAAGCCTGACTGGAACTGGTGGGATCCTGCGCCCACCGAACTCGTCATCCCCTGGCGCACGACCGCCTGCGTGATCGATCTCGACAAGGACGGTCTCAGCGATCTCGTCAGCGTCGATCACGAGGGGTATCTCGCGCACTTTCGCCAGGTGAAGAAAAATGGCCGACGCGTGCTGCTGCCGGGCAGACGCTGCATCCTGCTGAAGACACCTTCCGGCGCCTCCCCCTGGCTGTTTGGCAAAGGCCGCAACACCTTTGCGATGCTCGACTGGGATGGTGATGGCAGGCTCGACCTGCTGCGCAACAGCTCCTGCGCAAACTTCTGCAAAAATGTCTCCACCCAGCCCGGCGAATGGGTCTTTGAAGATCAAGGCCCGCTCGACCGCAGCGTGAAGCTGCTCTCCGGACACGGCTCGCCTCCCGCCGCTGCGGACTGGGATGGCAACGGTGTGCCCGACCTGCTCCTCGGAGCCGAGGACGGGTTCTTCTATTACCTCCAGCATCCCCAAGGCCGCTGACACGACACGAGCTTCACGCCACGCTCCTGCCGCCGGTTGCCTGGGGCATTCAAACCCAGGGCAGCAGCCTTCCTGACACTTCACTTCACCCGGTAGGCCTCGACCTCGCTCGTGAAGGCAAAGGTGTTCGGGAAGTTGCCGGCGAGCTGCGCGTGATGATCCAGGTAGGTGAGACGGATGAACCGGGCCTCGGTGTCGGCAAAGGCGATGGAGCCGCGTGTCGCCCTGCCGAGGGGGAACACCTGCCTGCCCACTTCACGAAACGCCTGACCGTCACCGCTCACGGAAACGGCGACGGTTTTCGTCGAGCCGATCTCAGGCGCGCCGACCAGGATCAGGTTCAGCGTGCGGGCCTGCTTCAGGTCGATTGTGACATGCTTGGGAAACTGATCGGTGTTGCTGGTCGCATAGCAGTTCGGCGCAAACGAGGCCCAGGAGCCATCGGTTAGGCCGGTGTCCCACCCGTAGCTGTTCTTGTCGCTGCTGGTCCAGCTGCAGCCCTTGGCAAAGTTCCCGCCAAGATCAGGATCGACGGGCCAGTGCGTGTGAAAGGCGGTGGCAGGCAGACCGTCCTTGTCCATGAGGTTCGGGATGGCGAGCTTGCTCCAGGCAAACCGGGCCCGGCGCGGCTGCGGCACCTTCGCGGAGCTGAGCACCACGCTTTCTCCGTCGATCCGGGCCTCCGCCGGATGGAACAGGCCGTCGCGTCCGGCGATCTCGAAATGCGTCAGCGGCTTGCCATCGCGCGAGGCGAGACCGCCGGCGGCATGGTCGAACTTCACGCGGATGGCGGCGCCCTCGATGGCGTGGCTCGCATAGAGCGGGCCGTTGGGGTCGACCTCACCCCGGCCATAAGTCCGGCTCAAAGCCCAGAGCGATAGACGGCGGGCCACCTCCTTTTTATGCGCGGGATGGATGTCGGTCACCTCACCGATGTCACTGATGACTGCCATGCCAACGTTCGGGATCTCCAGACACTTCCTCTGCGCCTGCCAGAACTGCGGCAGGATCTCCGCATCTTCGTCCCCATAGTTCCACGGGGCGATCTGCACGAAGTAAAACGGCAGGTCCGGCTGCTGGAAGACCCTGCGCCAGGAGGCGAGCAGCGCCTTCTTCTTGTCGGTGTAAACGAAACCTTCGTTATGGTTCGACTCGCCCTGATACCAGATGGCGCCGCGAAGCGCGAAGGGCACCAGCGGGTGGATCATGGCGTTGTAGAGCGCCGTGGGCGTGCCCGCGCCAGCGGCAAACGTCTGCGGCTGGCCGGGAATGGCGGGCACGGGCTGCTTCTTGTCCAGGGCCGTCTTCACGGCCTGCTGCCACTGCGTGACGGCCGCCAGATGCCTCTCCTGCGCGGCCCGGTAGGCGTCGCTGCCCGGCAGCTTGGCGCGCACATCCGTCGCAAAGGCCTTCAGCTCGGGCACGGCGTCAAAACCCTCCAGGTCCGTCCAAGGTTCGATGCGCGTGCCGCCCCAGGCGCTTTGGATGATGCCGACGGGCACCTTGAGCTCCTCGTGCAGCTTGAGACCGAAGTAATAACCCACGGCGGAGAAGGCGGCCGCGCTCTCCGGCGAGCTGCGCGCCCATTGCGTCGGCACGTCGTCCTGAGGCGTCAGCGCGGTCGTCTTCGGCACCTCGATGAGACGCAGGTTCGGATGCGTGGTGTTGGGAATGTCCGCCTTGGAATCCGGCTTCATCTGCATCTCCCACTCCATGTTGGACTGCCCCGAAGCCAGCCACACCTCGCCGACCAGAACATCCTGCACGCTCATCTGCCCGGCCTTCAGCACCTGCGGCTCGGCGTTCGCCGGCATGGGGTCCAGCTTCAGCATCCAGCGTCCGTCCGCCCCCGCCCGGGTCGTCTTTTTCTGCCCGGCAAATTCCACCACGATCTCCTCACCCGGCTCGGCCCTGCCCCAGACCGGCACCGGCTTGTCACGCTGCAGCACCATATGATCGGTGAAAAGCGACGGCAGCCTGACGGCGGCCTGCGCAGGGCTGATGAAGGCGGCAAAGGCGAGGAAAGCGATCCGTTTCATGGTTGTGGCGGCCGGATTCTGGCGTCTGGACCTGAGTTTGCCACCGAAAGCTGAAGGCGGTCGCCCCCCGAATGATGCGAAATCAATCCAGCTCCTGCGTGGATGACTTTTCACCCGGCAGGTGTTCGGGTTTCTCATTGCCGGAGGCAGGCCAGCCATTCACTCAAAGGTCATGTTTGACTCCATTTGCTGAACGTCCTTCTCCCGAAAACCCCTGCTGACCGCCTGCCTGACCGCGATGCTGAGAGGATCGTCCGGCCATGCGAAGCCCCTGTGGGTGGGCAAAACGGACCTCTCGCAGAACGTCAACATTCCCTTCATCAAGGCCACGCACAGCTTCATCGGCTCATGCGCGGCGGCTTTCAGACGATTTCAAAGGTTCGAACCTGGATGCCGTTCTTGCCACTCTTCTGAATGTCGCGCGGCTCCGGCTGGGCAAATCCGTTGAGGTCCACGGTGCGCGCCCGGACTTCATACTTGCCGGGCTTCAACCCTTTCAGGCTCGTGCTGA
>JBIIRD010000122.1:0-10355 GCA_044341745.1 Prosthecobacter sp.
AGCGTTTCATCTACATTCATGGCACCACCGAGGAAGGCAATCTTGGCAAGCCTGCCAGCTTTGGGTGCATCCGAATGGGCATGACTGATGTCGTCGATCTTTTTAATGACGTTGGCATCGGTGCCAAGGTCGAGATCACCCGGACCAAGCTGCCTCACGGCCATAAAAATGCAGATCCCAAGCCAACGCCCGAGGCCGAACAGGTGATCGCCGTGTCAAATCCCAAGGAGCCTGCACCGACGCCCGCACAGGCTCCGGCCAAGCCCGAGGTGAAGCCTGAAGCCAGGGTAGGCCCCGAAGCTCCTGCACCAGAAAAACCTGCATCTCCAGAACTCGCCGCCACTGAACCCGAAGCCCAGGAAAAAGCCCCCAGGCGTGAAGGTTGGAAGTTCTGGTCTTTCTCCAAGTCTAGCGACAATCCAGTGGTCACAGACACCTCCGCTGCATCCGGCTCCGCCCAGGCAGATTCCCCGGTCGCGCCCAAGCGGGAAGAGCCTCAGGACTCCCATCTTGCCGCCGTTCAGCCTGAGGCTTCGGAACAAGCCCAGGAAAGCAGGGGTGGGGGCTGGAAGTTCTGGCCCTTCTCCAAATCCAGGACTGCAGATGCCATTGACGTCACCGACACGGCTGTCCTCAATCCTGCCGCCACGCCTCAGGCAGACATTCCCAGCCCATCCAACTCCGAGAAGCCTGCCGCCACCCCCATCGCCAGGTCCAGGTCCAAAAAAGGCGGTGCTGCCTACAAGCTGGAAAAAATCACCACCAGCAATCGTCGCGACACATCTAAATCAAGCCGCCTGCACGGTTGAGCCTGAGTTCAAAGTTCCTCGATCCGGCATAAGCGAGTGAAGATCAGGGCCGCGCGGATCTTGTCCGGAGCCAGCCCGGTCAGCTTCGACAAGGCCGTCCGATAAAGCCGGACCTGCGGTGCATAGCCCTCACGCTTGGCCTTGAGCGCCGTCTCATCAGGAACCTCATCGGTCTTGAAGTCCACAATCCAGGCCGACACCGCCATGCCTCCTCCGTCGCGCCGGATCATCACACGGTCAAAAACGCCGGACACCCATTCGCCATCCATCACCAGGTCGAAAGGCCGTTCGCGCCAGACTTCGGTTCCTGCTGCCTCAGAAACGAAGATCTCACGGCCTGCGGCGGACTCCAACACCCCTCGCACCATGACACAGGCTTCGGCTTCAACTCCTTCAGCCCCCTCGGCCAGATCATCGTGGTAAACCAGGCCGCGCTCCAGCCAGCGTGCCTGGACCTCCTCCCAGGGCCTCAGCCATTCAATCTCGGCAAACAGCTCATGAACGCAGGTGCCCAGACGGCGGCCAGGTTCACGGCCCGCGCTGAACAGAACGGAACCCTTCACCCTGAAGCTCTCCTCCCCTGACGGAGTGCGACGACGCGGCATTGGCTGTGTGCGCCGCAGCACTTCGCCCAAAGGCTCCTCAAAGACCACCGCCTCCGGCACAGGAGCGGGTTCGCGTTTTTCCTTCACATGCCACGCAGGATCACCGGTCTGCCATTCCACTTCGTAAACTGGTGACGGCGACTCGCCCCCGCCCCCGCCCAGCACCTCCCTCAGCAGCGCCGATTCCTTGATCGCCGTGGCGCTTTTCTTACGCGGCTCCACGACCAGATAGAGGGCACGTTTGGCCCGTGTCATCGCCACATACAAACGGCAGAGGGATTCAAAGGCCCCACGTCTCCGGGCCTCCTCCAGCTCCGCCTGAAGCACCGGGTCAATGTCGGCAAACACACGCAGCGGCGTCTGCAGCACCCAGCGCACGCCCGCGGCGTCCCGGCTGACGAGCAGCTCCTCACGGCGCAGCTTGTCCATCGCGTCGCCGTCAAGCTTGGGCAGCATGACGATGTCAAACTCCAGCCCCTTCGACGCATGAATCGTCATCACCTGGATGGCCTGGGGCGATCCTCGGACACGTAGCGGGCAATCTCGCGCATGCCTCAGGAAATCATCAATGTCACGGCTGCCCGAGGCATCGAACTCCGCAGCAATGTCCGCAAACTGGGCCAGACGGCGCCCATGAAAGTCATCCAGGGAAATGCCCAGGCCGCCCAGCAGCTCCAGCCACTCTTCGGCAAACGCCGCAAACCCCTCCTCAACCACCCGTCTCTGAACGGTCGCGATGTGATAGCGCCAGCCCCTGTCCTCACGTTGCAGCAGCGGCCACAGCGGCGTCATGCGCAGATGCTCCAACGCCTGGCAGTCCCCAGGATGCGCCGCCAGCTGCAGCAGCGACAACAGGGCCAGTGTCACCGCATTGTCCGTGCAGGGATGCTGGTCGGATTCGCACACCACCTCCATGCCCGTCCTCTCCCTCAGAGCCTCGGCCATCTTGGAAGCCTCGCTGTTGGAGCGGACCAGAACTGCGGAGGAAAGCCCGCGCTTCAGCGGCTCCAGCTCCTGCAATAGCGCCGCCAGCACCGCCGTGGTGTCGTTTTCCTCCTCTCCATCGAGCTTCGCAGGTGAAAGCAGCGCGGCATGGCCGGTGAGATGCTTTTGCGCCGCCGTGTGTTTTTGAAACGCGAAGCCCTTCAGGCAGCCCCGGGGCAGCATGGACTCGATCACCTCCGTGCTGCCAAACACGGCGTTCACCGCATCCAGCACCGGCTGGGCGCTGCGGAAGGACTGGCTCAGAGGATGCGTGTGCAACCCGCCGTCCGGGTGCGCCGGGTAAGCCTTCTGAATGTCTTCAAACAAGTCCGGCTCCGCCTGCCGCCAGAGATAAATCGACTGCTTTGGATCGCCGACCGCAAAGAAGCTGCGCTCGCCTTCCGCATCCTGGATCACCTCGTCCACCAGCGCCCCCAGCACCTGCCACTGCGTCCGGCTGGTGTCCTGAAACTCGTCCAGCAGCCAGTGGTCATGACGCCCGTCCAGACGGTACCATAGGTCGCCCTCGCCACCCAGCCAGGGCGAACGATCCTTGACCGCCGCGGCCAGAACCCGCTGCACATCGGCAAAGGAAAGTCTGCCGCGCGAGCGCACCTGGCGGTCATACTGGCTCGCCAGCATGGAAGTGACTCGCGCCAGGCCGCGTGTCCGTTCGGCACGCACCAGGCATTCACGCACCATGAGCTGCAGAGCCAGCTCACGCCAGGCCTTGGCGGACGCGGCGTCCAGCGGCAGCCTTTTGCGCATCCACATCAGCTCGCCACGGCCTCGCTCCAGCTCCTCCCACTGATCCGCCAGCTTCTTCAGCAGCTCGTCCACACGCTTTGGCATCGGCTGTCCCGGCCGGGTTTCCATCACGGCCTGCAAGGTCTCGTCGAGCAGCTCCCTGCCGGCGTCATGCGGCGGCGCAAAGGCAGCACGCACCGATGCCACCACCTCCTCCATCGGCCTGGCCCTCGGCAAGGCGCCGCGCCAGATCACATTCGCCTCCCCCCAGCCGTCCGCAGGACTGTCCTGCCACAGCTCAAGGCCGTGCATCGCCCATTGCTGCAGCGTGGACTCGACGCTTTTTTCACCCGCTCCAAAAGTGGCCTGCTTGTAGGCCTCGGTCAGCAGCTTCAGCGGACCATGATCCTCGGCCGCAAAGAGCTCCTGAAGCAGGGCGTCAAGCGCCTCCTCACGCGCCATCGCCGTCTCATCCTCCTGCATCACACGCGCCCCGGCGGCCAGGCCCAGCTCCAGGGGAAAGCATCTCACCATGCCCGCAAAAAAGCTGTCCAGCGTCCCCAGGCGCAGCCGGTGCAGCCTGCGGACGACCTGCCTGAGCAATGTTGGATAGTCCGTGTCCTCCGGCGCCTCCGGCACGGCCTCCTGAAAAAAGGCCCGCGCCCTGCCCGGTTCACGCGCCAGCTCCGCCAGACGGCGCAGGATGCGGTTGAAGAACTCCCCGGCCGCCTTGCGCGTGAAGGTCATCGCCGCGATCCCCTCCGGCCTCGCCCCCAGCGTCAGCAGATGCGCAAAACGCCGAGCCAGCTGATAGGTCTTCCCCGATCCCGCCGAGGCGTTGATCAGCAAGTGCTGCAGGGGCTGGGGCTTGGCGGCGGGCATGCGTGGAAATCAGGCGCTGGCGTGCAGCCGGTCCGCCTCACGCGCCAGTGAAAAATCCAGTTCCGTCAGTCCTCCGGCGCTGTGCGTGCTGACGTTCATTCTCACCTTCCGCCACCCCAGGCGCAGGTCGGGATGATGGTTCATCGCCTCCGCCTTCTCCGCCAGACGGGCGACAAACGCCGCCCCCTCCAGATAGGAGCCGAAACGAAACTCCTTCACCAGCTCACCGGCCTCGATCGTCCATCCGGACATCGACGCCAGCACGCCTTCAACCTGACCGGGAGTTAACAAAGGATGCTTCATGACTAGAGGGTGCGGAAACCGTGCTCTTCCGCCAGCCGCAGGCATTCCGCCACCGGCCGCAGGCCTTCGGATGGCGTCGGATGCGTCAGGCAGGCCGCCGCCGTGCAGACCGCCAGCCTCAGGCGCTCCGCCGTGGGCCAGCCTTCGTGAATGCCGTGCAGATATCCGGCTGCAAAGGCGTCGCCCGCCCCGGTCGCCCCCGCAATGAACCCGCGCGGCAGGCTCAAGGAAGCCTGGGACGTGACACCCCCATCCTTGTCCGCCACCACGGCGCCGGCTTCAAAATGAATCACCACCTGCTGATGCACGCCACGAGCCAGCAGCACCCGCGCCGCCTCGGAAACCGCCGCCACGTCCACCGGCACCGTCTTCAGGTTCATCCCCGTGATCTTGCCCGCCTCCACTTCATTGATGATCAGATAATCCGTGTGCGGCAGCGCCGCCTCGGCGATGGCCCGGAAGTCCGGGTTCTCCGTGCTGACGATGTCCACGCTCGTCACCAGCCCGGCCATGCGCGCTTTTTCCAGAACCCGGGCCGCAGGCGTGCCGCCGTCCGGCAGCAGGCGGTCCATTTCATCCAGCAGCATCAGGTAGCCCAGGTGGAAAAGCCGCGCCTTCGTCGTGGTGAAGTCGAAGTCCGCCTCCCCCAGAAGCGCGTTGGCACCGCGTTGATGGAAAAAGGTCCGTCGCCCGGTCGAGATGACCGTCATGGCGTCCGTGTAGGAAGTGGGCGCACGCTCCGTCTGACGCAGCTGTGCGGTGTCTATGCCCGCCTTCGCGCAGTCCCTGAGGATCCAGTCGCCGTTGGCGTCCCGCCCCACCAGGCCGGCGGCGGAAAGCGGATAACCAACCCGCATGGCGGCCAGATCCTTCAGCACATTGTAGGGGCCGCCACCGTTGCTGGAGGTCTCGCTGCGGATGTCCGCCAGCATGTCCTGCTCAGGATAGGCGTTGATGAGCTTGACGTAGTCGATGATGAAGTTGCCGCCGGAAAGGATGCCGCTGCGCATGATGAAAAAAGGGGAAGGATCCATGAGGGATAAAGAGCACGGCCGGAGCCGTCGAGGATGAAATCAGAGCGCCGCCATGCCGCGCATTATTTCAAGCACCTGTTTGCCTTCCGCCACTTCATCGGCAAAGACCTGCCCTCCCTCCCCCATGCTCTCCGTCCACAACGTCAGCAAGACCTACGCAGGCCGCACGCTCTTCAGCGGCGTCTCCTTCCACATCAACCGTGGCGAGAAGATCGGCCTCATCGGCCCGAACGGAGCCGGCAAGTCCACCCTCTTCTCCCTGCTGCTGCGTGAAACCACGCCCGACGACGGCCAGGTGACCATGGAAAAGGGCCTCAACTTCGGCTTCCTCCCCCAGGAAAGCGCCCCGGTGGACGACGTCACCGTCCTCCAGCTCGCCACCGGCCATGTCGATGAACACCACCGCTGGGAGCTGGAGCCCAAGGCCAAGCGAATCCTCAAGGGCCTGGCCTTCCGGGAAAGCGACTTCGACCGCAACGCCCGCACCCTCAGCGGCGGCTGGGTGATGCGCGCCCACCTCGCCCGCCTCCTCGTCCAGGAGCCCGACCTCCTCCTCCTCGACGAACCCACCAACCACCTCGACCTCGAATCCCTGCTCTGGTTCCAGACCTATCTGCAGACCTACCCCGGGGCCATCCTCATGATCTCCCATGACCGTGAGTTCCTCAACGCCCTCTGCGACACCATCCTGGAAATCGCCCACTCCAAGGTCATCCGCTACCGCGGCAACTACGACGATTACCTCAGGGAGAAAGCAGCCCGCGAGGAGCAGATGCAGTCCGCCTTTGAAAACCAGCAGCGCGAGATCGCCAAGCTCCAGCAGTGGGCCGACCGCTTCAAGGCCAAGGCCAACTTCGCCTCCCGCGCCCAGGACAAGCTGAAGATGATCGACCGCATGGAAAGGGTCGACGCCCCCCAGCAGGCCGCCAAACAGGTCAAGTTCCGCTTTCCCCAGCCTCCCCGCAGCGGCCAGCGCGTGCTGACGCTCAAAAACCTCTCTTTTGGTTATGGGCAAACCCCAGTCTACGAAGACCTCGACTTCGAGGTCGAACGCGGCCAGCGCCTCGTTCTCGTCGGCCCCAACGGCGCCGGCAAGTCCACCCTGCTCAAGCTGCTCGCCGGTGCCCTCACCCCGCAGTCAGGCCGCCGCGAGCTGGGCCACAACGTCAAGCCAGGCTACTTCGCCCAGTACCGCGGCGACGTCCTCAACATGCGCCACACCGTGCTGCAGTCCGCCATGGACCTGCCCAGCAGACCAGGTGAACAGCTCGCCCGCACCCTGCTCGGCAGCTTCCTTTTTCATGGCGACGATGTCTTCAAGCCCGTCGGCGTCCTCAGCGGCGGCGAAAAAAGCCGCCTCGCCCTCGTCCGCCTGCTGCTCGACCCGCCCAACCTGCTGCTCATGGACGAGCCCACCACGCACCTCGACATGGGCAGCATCGACGCCCTGATCCAGGCGCTGGAGGATTACGAGGGCACCCTCGTGTTCATCAGCCATGACGTGCACTTCATCCGCGCCATGGCGCGCAGCGTCCTGCACATCGCCGCCGGCGTGCTCACCCCCTACGCCGGCGACTACCAGTATTACCTCGACAAAACCAAGTCCACCTCCGCCCGCGAAGCCCTGACCGCCAGCCTCACCAACGCCCAGCCCACAAGCTACGGTGGTGCCAGCGGCGTCAGGAACGCCCCAGCCAGCACGGACGGCTCAGCCGGCGGCGCGAAGACCAAGGAGCAAAAACGCGCTGAAGCCGAGGCCCGCAACGCCCGCAGCAAGCTGCGCAAGGAACTGGAGGAAAAGGTCTCCGCCATCGAGCAGCGCCTCGCCAGCCTGGAGAAACGCAAGCTCGAGCTCGTGGAACTGCTTCAGGACGGCGCCACCTACGCCGACGCCGTGAAGTTTCGCGCCTTGAGCGAGGAACTCGAACAGATCGAACCCCGGATCGCCCAGGAAACCACCGCCTGGGAAAAAGCCGCCGAAGATCTGGAGCGACAGACCGCAGCGAACACCTGAAGAGCCCGGATTCTCAGCACCCGCGCACTGGGGCATCACTGCTCCAGCGCCCGATAGAACGATTCCGTCTCGTCGGCATCCGGCAGCACCTCAATCAAAAAGGCTCCCTCCGGAACGTCCTCCAGATGCTTCGGCTGCGTGGCGCGGATGTATCCCAGCCCCCACATCTGCGCCCAGGGCTCAAAGCTCACCCGGTGGCGGTTCTCGATGATCTGACGGGCCTCGTTGGACAGGCTCCGCAGGCTTTTGACGTGGGAGAAAATCTTGCCGCCCTGGTTGTTGATGACCACCACCCGCCGGTTGCCCTGGGGCAGCTGGGGCATGATCCATGGCGCGGCGAGGTCGTACATCGCGCTCAGATCACCGACGACCAGCCAGGAACTGCGTGAACTCGCGCTCGTTCCGAGCCAGGTTGAAACGAGGCCGTCAATGCCGTTGGCACCGCGGTTGGCAAAGAACTCGATCCCCTGCTCCGGCAGTCTGAACGCCAGGTTCATCTCGCGGATGGGCAGGCTGTTGCCGATGAAGACACGATCATGGGGCTTCAAGCGCGAAAGGATCTCCCGCATCCAGGCCGGCTCGGAAAGGGGGAACTCGGCGAATCTCGAACCCAGCGGCTTCTTGTCGTGGCCAAAAACGGCCGGTCGCAAAGTTCGTTTGGCCAGCGTGTCCAGCGCATGCCAGGGCAGGGTCTGCACCTGCTCCTTCCTGGCCAGCCCCGGGAAGGCCAGCCGGGAGATGTTCGTCACCCAGACTTCAGGACGGTTTTCAAGATCGCGCCACCAACGGGACGAGGGGATGCCGCCGATGCGGATGACCTGGCGGATGTCCATCGCGCGCAGATGAACCTCGGCGGCAGGCACCAGGAGATGCTCAAGCTGAGGACTCTCCGGCCAGCGCTGCCAGAGGTTGGAGGTGGCCTCCGCCAGCACCGGCAGGCCCAGCTTCGCCAGAATCGGGGCAGCCTCCCGGGCCTCCGCCGGATGCAGACCGCAGGCCAGAACGGCCGTGGGTTCGCCGGACAGGATGAACTCGGGCACCTTCGCCGGCTTGAGAGGCTTCTGCGGATGATGACTGAGGAAGTCGATCCCGCTGTGCTCAACCTCCAGCGGCTCGTCCAGGCAGACATTGATGTGCAGCGGCCGGTCGGTGACCCGGGTGGGCCAGGCCACGCTGGCCCCCTGCTCGACATCAATGCAGGCGCTGACGTAGGGGCCGAACAGATCCTTCTGCTCAATCGCCTGCGGCGCGCCGCTGCCCCGAAAGCGGCGGGGACGGTCGGCCGTGACCAGCACCAGCGGCAGCCCCTGGTAATGCGCTTCAATGACGGCGGGCAGCAGCTCGGCGGCGGCCGTTCCCGACGTGGTCAGAACGGCCACCGGACCGCGGTCGGCCATGATGCGGCCAAGGGCGAAAAAGGCGGCGCTGCGCTCCTCGAAGAAGCTCCAAAGCTTCACGCCTTCACATTCCGCCAGGGCGCTGATGATGGGCGCGTTGCGCGCTCCCGCCGCCACGCAGACCTCGGCCACCCCCAGCCGGGCCAGGGCGGTCAGTGTGGAGCGGATGAGGAGGTTTTTCATTCGGCGGCCGCAAGGTCGGCCTGGGGCTTCAACACCCTCAGCGCCGGAAGGTCGTGCAGGACATTCGTGCTGCGCATCAGCGTCTCGCCAACCAAAAGCGCGTCAGCGCCGCAGAGGGCCAGCCTTTCGGCGTCGCCCACGGTCTTGATGCCGCTCTCGGCGACCAGGATGATGTCATCCGGAACCTCCTCCGCCAGCGCCTCGGTGGTGCCCAGGTCGACCGTGAAGCTCTTCAGGTTGCGGTTGTTGACGCCGATGATGCGGGCGTCGCTCTGAAGGGCGCGATCAAGCTCGGGCAGGTCATGCACCTCCATGAGAACCTCGAGCTGGAAGGTGTGGGCGACCTCCAGCAGGTGCACCAGGGTGGGCTGGTCCAGGGCAGCCACGATCAGCAGGATGGCGTCGGCCCCGGCGACCACGGCCTCGTAAATCTGGGCTTCGTGAATGATGAAATCCTTGCGCAGGCAGGGGATGTCCACCTGCTCGCGGATGAGCGTGAGGTAGTTCAGATGGCCCTGGAAATACTTTTCATCGGTCAGCACCGACAAGGCGCTGGCCCCGGCCTTTTCATAGGTGCGGGCGATGGTCAGGGGGTCAAAGTCCTGGGCGATGGTCCCGGCGGAAGGCGACGCACGCTTCACCTCGGCGATCATGCCCAGGCGGGTGGGGTCGGCACGCAGGGCGTCAGCCAGGGAGCGAAAGTCGTCGCGCAGGGTCGCGGCGGCACGCAGCTTCTCCAGGCGCGGCAGGAGTTTCTCTACTTCGGTTCGTTTGTGGGCGATGATTTCGTCCAGCTTGTTCATGGGGCGCGGACAATGGGGCGAGAGTCCGACGGTGCAAGGTGCAATGCTGGCGGGAAAGTGCTATTTCCCATTCGCCAAACAGGGTATTTGTCGAACTTTCCACCCCTGGTTTTACTGCTTGCCACCCTGGCGCCACTCCTGATAATGCGCGCCCGATTTTCCACCGCCATGAGCGCCCCCGAAAACCCCGACATCTCCTTCGAACAGGCCATGGAGCGCCTGGATGAAATCGTGTCGGCCCTGGAAGGCGACCGCATGCCCCTGGGCGACCTCATCAGTTCCTACGAGGAGGGGATGCAGCTTTTGAAAACCTGCCGTCAGCACATCGAAACCGCGCGCCGCCGGGTGGATTCCATCACCCTGAAGGCGGATGGCAGGGCCGAACTGACCCCTTTTGAAGCAGGCAGGGAAGACAGCCAGGAGGACAAAACGCGTGGCCCTGCCCGACGCCGCCCCACCTCCGCCGCCAAGCCCGACGCGGAGGCTGCCGACGGTGAAATACGACTCTTTTGAACCCCATCATTGTGGATACTGAACTACCCCCGATCACCAGCCCTGCCGACCTCAAGGCCCTTCCGCTCGAGAAACTCCCTG
>JBIIRD010000160.1:0-3105 GCA_044341745.1 Prosthecobacter sp.
ATCCCCTGGCTCAAGCAATGGCACAACACCCCCGACCCCAACCTCGGCATGGGCCTCGGCGACTACTTCGCCGGCTTCCTTGACGAACAATGCCGAGGATTGTCCACGACACCCCAAGATCTGGAGTGCCTTCGGATGGGCACCTTGGTAACTCAGACGACCTGATCCTTAACCATGGCAGCCTCACACCGACCTCCAGTTGTGCTTCACCCAAGCGGCCTTTACTCCCAATTGCTGAGCGAGCGAGATGGTTCATCCGCACCGTCGTCCCAGTCACGACGGAACCCACGCTACAGCAACTGGCCGCTCTACTCACCCCACCATGATTGATTCCGCCCTGCTTCTTAGCCAGCTCCAGAGCACGAAGACCTCCCGCACCACCATGGTGAAGCGGTTGGAGGATGATCTGCGGAAGCGCTGTGACGAGGAGCCGACGGTGGATGCGCCATTGAAGGCGCAGTATGAGGCGGCGAAGGCGGGGAAGCGGACAGCGCTGACTTACAAGGCATGGCGGGAGGATGAGTTGACGAACATCGCGGTGGCTTGGGTCCTGGCCTGTGTGTTCATCCGGTTTTTGGAGGACAACGAACTGGTGGAAACGCCGAAGCTTTCGGGTCCGGGGGCACGGTTGCAACGGGCGCGGGATGAGCATGAGCTTTTCTTCCGGCAACACCCGACCGATACGGAGCGGGAATACTTGCTCGGCGTGTTCGAGGAGATGGGACGGCTGCCTGGAATGAAGGAGTTCTTCGACAAAAAGCACAATCCGCTCTGGCTGGTCGCGCCTTCAGGCGATGCCTGCCGGGAGCTGTGGCAGTTTTGGCAGAAGACCAGTCCCGAGACCGGGGCGCTCGTGCATGACTTCACCGATCCGGAATGGAACACGCGATTCCTCGGGGACCTCTACCAGGACCTCTCCGAGGCCGCCCGCAAGCGTTACGCGCTGCTCCAGACGCCGGTGTTCATCGAGCAGTTCATCCTCGACCGCACGCTCACTCCAGCCCTCGAGACCTTTGGCTTCCGCGAGGTGCGGATGATTGATCCCACCTGCGGTTCCGCGCACTTTCTACTCGGCGGATTCGATCGGCTCTTCCGGATCTGGCAGGCGGAATGTCCGGGCGAAAACCCGCGCGTGCTCGCGCAGCAGGCGCTCGACCAGATGTTCGGCGTGGACCTGAATCCCAACGTTGTCGGCATCGCGCGTTTCCGGCTGCTGCTGGCCGCTTTGAAAGCCTGCGGGGAGAAGAGGCTGAAGGATGCACCGGATTTTCGGATACACGTGGCTGCTGGAGATGCGCTGCTGCACGGCCGCCGCTTCCGGGAAATGGAGGGGGAAAGCCGTAGACAAACGCTGTTCGAGTCCGGCGAGGAGGTCTTCCGCGACGAACTCAAGCACCACTACGAGGTCGAGGACGTCGAGGCCCTGCACCGCATCCTCGGGCAGCAATACCACGCCGTCGTCGGCAATCCGCCCTACATCACCGTGAAGGACCGCGCCGTCAGCGAGCTCTACCGTGCGCGCTTCCCCTCGTGCCACCGCCAGTATTCGCTCTCCGTGCCCTTCATGGAGCGCTTCTTCGACCTCGCGGTCAAAGGCGACGGCACCCCGCAGCGGCCGGCCGGATTCACCGGGCAGATTACGGCGAATTCCTTCATGAAGCGCGAGTTTGGCAAGAAGCTCATCGAGGAATACCTCCCGCGCTGGGACCTCACGCACGTCCTCGACACCTCGGGTGCCTACATCCCCGGCCACGGCACGCCCACGGTCATTCTTCTCGGGAAAAATCAGCCGCCCGTGAGTGGCACCATTCGCACGGTGCTCGGCATCCGCGGAGAGCCAGATGCAATCAAAGACCCGAACGAAGGCAAAGTCTGGCAGGCAATTGTTCACCAGATAGACCAGCCAGGCAGCAAAAGCGATTGGGTAAGTGCCGCAGACTCATTGCGCCAAAACTTTCATAAGCACCCATGGAGTATTGGCGGCGGGGGAATAGCTGAGTTGAAGGAGCAACTGGAGAACGTCGCTAAAACAACTTTAGGCAACGTTGTGGCGGACATCGGTTACGGAGCGCTGACCCGAGAAGACGATGCATTCGTAATGGACGCCAGCACGCTGTTACGGCGCAACGTGCCTCGGGTAAATGTTCGGGTGTTTGTAGAAGGCGAGGTGGTTCGAGACTGGCAGTTCATCAATCCAAGTTCGGCTGTATGGCCTTATGACCAAAGCTCACTCACTGCAATTGGAGGAGATGAGGTTATCCACTTTCTCTGGCCAAACCGTGCGTCCCTCTCGGCTAGAGTCGCATACGGCATGACGCAGCTTGAACGCGGCCTGAATTGGTTCGAATACTCAATGTTCTTCCGAGAGCGGTTTCGCAACCATATGACGATCGCGTATGCAGAAGTTGCTACCCACAATCACTTTGTTCTCGATGAAAGTGGATGGGTTTTTAAGCAGACGGCACCAGTCATCAAACTGAAGCCCAACACCACTTCAGTTGACCACGCCACGCTGCTCGGAATGCTCAATAGTTCCACCTTATGTTTTTGGATGAAGCAGGTTTGTCAGAACAAAGGGGCTGGGGGTGGAAGCCGTGTAGAGTCAGGCTATTCACCGCTTGGCGGAGACAATTGGGAGAGTCACTACGCATTCAATGGGACGACGATGGCGAAGCTTCCTCTTCCGGGTCATGAGCCCACGCAGCTTCCCACGGCGCTGGTCCACACCAGCACGGCCCTACAGGCCCAGTCGCCGGCCGCCACGCTGGCGAGTTGGAGCGGCCCCGAGAGCGGGGAGTTGCGCACCCGGCTGGCCACCGCCCGCGACCAGTCCACGCGCCTGCGGCGGCAGCTCATCGCCTGGCAGGAGGAGCTGGATTGGCAGATTTACGAAGCCTTCGGCCTCGTGGAGGGCGCGAAAGCCAGCGGCCCCGCCGCTGTGAGCCTGCCGGAGGGCGAGGCCATGGACCGCGTCGCGGAGTGCGGACTGGAACTGGGCGAGCGGGCATTCGAGATCGTGCTCGCGCGGCGCATGGCCGCCGGCGAGGTGCAGACCACCTGGTTTGAACGGCACGGCTCCACGCCCCTCACCGAACTCCCGCGCCA
>JBIIRD010000068.1:0-28750 GCA_044341745.1 Prosthecobacter sp.
GCTCACCATCCGCAGCATGGGCAAAAGCGGCGTCGTGACCACCAAGGAGCTTTACGACCTCTTCCCCGGCGGCCCGCTGAAGAAGTCCTCCAAGATCGCCGGCATTCCAAAGCCGGTCGGGTGCATCTGAGGTGAAATCCAAAGTCCGAAACTCGAAACCTGAAACTCGAACCTCAACTACCTGAATCCTCATGTCCGACGATAAACAACCTGTGAAAAAGATGTCCATCATCGTGAGCCGCGGCTCGCTGGACGGAATCTACCCGGCGCTGATCATGGCCAACGGCGCGCGCATGGAAGGCATCGAAGCCTCGCTCTTCTTCACCTTCTTCGGCCTGAACGCGCTGGTGAAAAGCACCATGGACCACCTCAAGGTCGCCACGGTCGGCAACTCCGCCCTGAACATGGCCATGCCCATGCTCGGCCTGCCGATGACCCTGCCCTTCCCCACCGTCATGGGCGCCCTGCCCGGCGTGTCCGCCTTTGCCACCCACCTCATGAACAAGGAGATGGAAAAGCTCGACATCCCGCCAGTGCGCGAATTCCTCGAGCTCATCTCCGACTCGGGCGGGAAGATCTATGCCTGCAAGCTGGCGATGGACATGTTCAAGCTGAAGAAGGAGGACCTCTGGGAGCGTCTCGATGGCGTGCTGACCGTCGGTGACTTCTACCAGGAATCCGCCGGCGCCGGAACCCACATCCTCTTCACCTGAGCATGGCCGTCCTGTGCAACGACGCCACCCGCTGTGAGGTGATGAACCTGGGCTGGGCCTCCGGCGGCCACGGTCCCTACCTCGTCCGGCAGGAGGGCCATGTCCCCGGCGGCACCGACTTCCGCCCGCAGCGCTTCATCCTGCAGAAGGACGGCCGCTGGCTGCTCAACCTCGCCTTTGTCATGCTTCCGGAGGCCGGGCAGGAAGCCCAGCTCTTCCACAGCCTGGGCGAGCTCTCAGGCTTCATCGACCGGCTTGCCGGAAGCCCTGTCAGAGCGGACGCCACCCTGCCCGAGGGCTCCGATCCCGAGGACATCCTGCGCCATTTCGAAAGCTGCACGCACCGCATCCTGCGCGGCATGCGGCAGCATGACGCTGACCCTGGCCGAAGCACGGCCACCGCATGAGAAACGGCGTCCCCGCACCTAACGATCTTTGCTTCGCATCTCCCGGAAGGCGGCCTCCCAGGACGGCGTTGAGATGACCTCCAGCTCAGGCGGCCAGCCGCCAACCGGCAGGTTCGCCGCCACGCGCAGCCTGCGCAGCTCCGGGCAGACGGCGCGGCAGGCCTCCACCAGCTCCGCGATCAGCACGGGCTGTTCTTCCTGATTGCGCAGGCGACCCCGGCCCGTCCTTCGCCCGGACGATGACTGCACGATCCAGCTGTACCTGCCACCACCCGCCTCGCCCCGAAACACCAGGCTGATCCAGACCTCCTCCGCCATGGACTCACAGCCTCTCAGCTCGGCGGCCACCGACCAGAGCTCGACAGCGCGCTGATGCTCCACTGACTGCATCCCTCGTGGATCCGCATCCAGGGCCTGGATGAGCTCTGAAGGCCGGCGCTCCGCGGTTGGATGCCCGGCCGCCAGCAGCCGCAGGTTTTCCGGCAGGCAGGTTGCCAGGGTGGATTCGCGATCGAGCAGGGTTTCATGAAGGAAGAACAGCGCCTCCTCGTCAGTGATGGCGCCTTCTTCAAGCCTGCCCCAGGCGAGGCGCAGACACTCTGCACAACGCTGCCAGGCGGCCCGGTCCCTGAGCACCGGCATCAGCCGCTGGCTGTCGCGCAGCGCCCTGGCCAGATTCATCACCTCGTCGGCGGATTCGGGAAACTCGGCCCGGATCCTCGCCAGCGTGCCCAACCTATGATGCCGAGCAGCCAGCCGCGCCGCCGCCTTGAGCAGGTCATGCTGCTTCTTGAGAACGTAGGACTGCGCGCGTCTGCCGATCCAGGCCAGGGCTGCCATCGGGTGATGCAGCACGACGCCCGCCGAGCGCAGCACCTGCCAGTCCGGATCGGATTCCATCTCGGCGAGCAGCTGGGCGCGTGAAACGTCAGCCTCATCCAGGAAGGCGCGTGCGGCCTCGCGGCCCTTGTCGCTGGAGGGCGAATCCCCTGGAAAAGGCAGTTCATCCAGATTCACCCGCATGGTGACGGGCGATTCCACCCCTGCCTCGGCGAGAAACCAGGCCGCCACCTGCGCACGCTGATGCAAAGGTTCAGGAGCACGGTCCGGCAGCAGGTGCAGGGCCAGGGCCGTCAGGCGCACCGCCTCCGGAAACTTCGCCTCCGCCCTGGCCTGGCAGGCAGCCTGCATCAGCAGTTCCCACTCCTCCGGACGGATCAAAGCACGTTCAGGCCTCAGGGAGCGCTGGAGGCGCCAGACCATCTTTGCCCAGGCGGCGTCGCCCCCGGCCGAAGTCATCGCGGTCACGAGCCAGCGCGTCCAGATCCTGGGCGGCACCGGCACCCAGGCGGGCGGCGGCAGCACGAGGTCGCGTCCCGGCTTCCACGAGGCATCCAGCCGCTGGCACAGCGACAGCCAGGCTTCGCGCCAGGCCTGGGGCGTGGATTCCTCCAGGGCCCGGTCCGCCAGCAGCCTAACCAACTCGGCGCCAGGATCATCCCGCAGATCGGCGTCACGACGCTTCACCGCCTCGCGCAACAACGGACGCAGTCTTTGACCCGCATCCCCCGCCCGCCCCGCGAGCAGCCAGCCGGCCACCAACGCGATGACCGGCGACACCAGGGCGGGTTCCTTCAGGCGCAGGGCCTGCGCGGCCAGCTCGGTCACGTTTTGAGGTTTTTCCGGCGGGCAGTCGGCGGCATGCAGGTGACGCCAGAGCAGATAGTCAGGCCGCGGGCCATGGCGGGCGTCCACAGGCTTCCAATAGGCCCGCAGGGCGGAGCGCCCCGGCTTGCCCGGCTGAGCCTTGCGCCAGGCTTCATGCTCCACAAAAACATCAGCCAGCGGCACGCTGGAAACGGGGGCGGGTTTGGCAGGACGATGAGAAGGGCGGCGCGGCCCGTGCTGATGACGCATGGAAGGTTGGATTCTTGAACGAAGCAGGCGGGGGATGGAAACTCAAATCGATGCCGACGATCCGAATCGCAGGCTTCCCCGGAACATCAAGGGCACAGGATCCTGCCTGACGGCATCAAACCGCGGCCGAACAGGATCCACGGCAGGCACAGGCCTCAAAGCACGTGCGCATCGTCCCCATGATCCACGTCCATCTCGCGGACACGCTTGCGGTCACGCTCCGCCTGCACCGCCGTGCGCAGCTTCTCGCGCACATCCTCGACGTTGGCGATGGCCCGGATGCTGACGTGCGGCGAGGTGGCGTCACTGGTGATCAGGGTCAGGTTGCCCAGCCCGACGATGCGCAGGAACAACGGCTGGTCCATGCTGTAGTCCTTCACGCGGAAGAGCTCCAGCTCGTCCAGCTTCCGGTTCAGGATGCCGCTGGCCATTTTGAGGCGCTGGCTGGTGAGTTCATAGGAGGTGCAGCGGGTGATCCACCAGCGGACCAGCCACATGATCACGGGCACCAGAAGGCCCAGGTAGGAAAGCCCGGCCGTGGGCAGCGCGGTGACCGTGGCGGCAAAGCTGATGCCGCAGGCCAGGGCCAGGCAGAAGAAGTAATACCAGAAGTGCACCCACTGCGAGGTGTGCCCTTTCCAGAGCGACGTTTCCACAGGTGCGGCGGAGGGAGGAGCGGCTTCGGAGTTCATGTCGGGGAGGGTTCGCTGAACGGAGGTGAAACGAGGCTTGGCATCAGGAAACCCATGAGGCTCCTGCACCCCGGCAAGCGACATCATGCTTCCGGATTTGCAACCTCGAGATGAGCCATCGGCCGCCGGGAGACGTGGACGTTGAGCGCGGTATCAAGCGCATCATCACCCGGCAGCATTCATGACAGAACGCGCAAATCCACGCGTCTGCCGAGTGAAGTTGAGAAGGCTTTCCAAAGGCCGGATTCATCACGCCCTTCGATGCGCTTGCCCGCAACAAAGCCAGGACTCGCCCCTATCCATCAGCAGCTCATCATCAAAAAAGCTCGCCGTGCCGATGGCGGGACTCGAACCCGCAAGGAGGTTGCCCTCCAGCGGATTTTAAGTCCGCTGTGTTTACCATTTCACCACATCGGCGTGAGGAGGATGCGAGCCATCACCTAAGGCGGGTTTGGCCGCGATGGCAAGGCTTCTGACTGGGCGATGTCACATCGGACTCACAGCCGGCGCAGGCCATCCTCGGTCATGGGCGTCGGGATGGCTTGATCAATCTCGTCGATGCGCACCAGGGTGGCGGCGTCCAGGATTAGATCCGCCGCCTGCAGACTCTCCTCCAGCTGGGCCACCGTGGTGGCGCCGACGATGGTGGAGGCGACAAAGTCGTGCTGGCGACTCCAGGCCAGCGCCAGGGCGGTGACGCTGACGCCAAGGTCGGCGGCGATGAGCTGAAGCCGGGCTGCAGTCTCCAGGGTGCGCTCGTTCACGAAGCGCCGCGCCATGCGCTTCTGACGCTCTCCACCATTGACGAGGTAGTCGCTGAAGCGTGCGCCGGGCGGCAGGCGGCCGCCGTTGTACTTGCCGGTGAGCACGCCGCCTCCCAGCGGCGAATAAGGCAGCAGGCTGACGTTCTCCTTGCGGCAGACCTGGGCCAGCTCGCTTTCACAGCGGCGGTTGATCAGCGAGAAGTTGTTCTGCACCGAGGCCATGCGCGCCAGGCCGTGCTTCTCCGCCTCCCAGAGATTTTTCATGACACCCCAGCAGGTCTCGTTGCTGCCTCCCCAGGCGCGGATCTTGCCCTGCTCGATCAGCTTCGTCATCGCGCCCAGCGTCTCCTCCTGCTCCATGCCATGGTCCGGCCAGTGCGTCTGATACAGGTCGATGTAGTCGGTCTGCAGCCGGCGCAGGCTGTCCTCGCAGGCCTGGAAGATCTGACGGCGGTCCAGGGCGGTGAACCCTCCGCGGATCGGCGGGCGGAACCAGCCGTGGCCCGGCCCGGTCACCTTGCTGGCCAGGATGATCTCGCCACGCGTCCGTCCCTTCAGCCAGCGCCCAACAATCTGTTCGGTCACGCCGAACAGCTCGGCGCTCGGCGGCACGGGATACATCTCCGCCGTGTCGAAGAAGTCGATGCCCGCCTCCAGCGCACGGTCCATGATGTCGAACGAAGTCCTTTCATCCGCCTGCAGGCCGAAGGTCATGGTTCCCATGCAGATGTCCGTGACGACGATGCCGGTGCGGCCGAGGCGGTTGCGTTTCATGAACGCACGGTGACGAGGCCCGGACGAACGCCAAAAGAAAAAACACCGGACCTGCCCTAGCCATACTCAGGGCTTCGTCAGTCCACAAAGCTGAACTCATTCAGGTTCATCAGGATGCGGCAGGTGTTTTCCAGGCCTTCACGCCCGGCATAGTCCACGAGCGGCGCGAGTTCATCGTCAGACGGTTCCCGGGAAAGCGCGAGGGCAAAGGCACGCCTGACCTGCCCCTCTAGGCCTGAGGCCAGCTCCTTTTTCACACGGGCCGCAAAGTGCTTCGCCATCGTCACGGTCAGTCCGTTGTTCATCAGGGCCAGCGCCTGCAGCGGACTGATCGACTCATTGCGCCTGTCCACGCGCATCGAGGGATCGGCGCAGTCCAGCACCGTCATGAAGGGCTGCTGCTGGCTGCGCACGATGAAACGGTAGATGCTGCGCCGCCAGCTCTTCGGATCCTCGGGATCATGCAGGTGATACTCGTAATGCGGGCTGTGCTGAGGCTTGTCGATCACGAAGTCCTGGAACCCGGGGCCGCCCATGGCGAGGTCAAGCGTGCCGCTGACGGCAAGGATGGAATCGCGCACCGACTCGGCATCCAGCCTGCGGCGGTTCTGGTGGGACAACCATTGATTCGCGGCATCCATGCGGGCGGCCTCCTGCGTCACGGCGGAGGACTGCCGGTAGCTCGCGCTGGTGACGATGAGTCGGTGCAGCTTCTTCAGGCTGCCTCCCATCTCATCCCGAAACGACGCGGCCAGCCAGTCCAGCAGCTGCGGATGCGTCGGTGTCGCGCCCATGCGGCCGAAGTCGTTCGCCGTCTCCACCAGCCCGCGTCCAAAATGATGCTGCCACACACGGTTGACGATGCTGCGCCAGGTGAGCGCATTGTTTTTCGAGGTGACCCACTTCGCCAGCGCGGCCCGGCGTGCCGACTCGCCCTCGCCCTGCATCACAAACGGATCGTCAAACAAGGCGGCCAGCGCCTGGATGCCGCCCGGACCGACCTCCTGCGCCGGCTGGCGGATGTCGCCACGCCTCAGCACATGAATTGTCCGCGGCCTGCCGCCCTCGGCGCCCGTGCCCTTGAAGGCGCCGCCCCCCATGTGCACCGCCCCCGCATAGACCTTCTGCGGCGCGGGCAGCACCGGCAGGGCGTCCCGCTCCCGGCGCGCCGCCATGAGCTTCTTCTTCGTGGCCTCGTCCGCCTGGGCGAGCATGAGGGCGTCGCGTTCACGAAGCAGCTTCTGGCGGTCCTCCTGGGTCCGCGACTCGGGCGCGATGCCGTCCGTCAAATTGGTTCGGCGCCAGCGCGGCGGTGCCTCGATGCTGTCGAGCGAGCTTGCCGGCCTGCCAAGCGCGAGGTTCGGCCCCTCCTTGCGGTCATAGACCTCCATCTCCGACAGAGCGAAGATGAAGTCTCCCTTGCGCGGGGCCAGCTTCACGGCGGTGACGCGCACAAAGCGTCCGGTCACGCCGTCATCACCCGCCGTGCCGCTTTCAAACGCTTTCAGCCCCGGGTTGGCGAAGTCGTTCATGAAGGTGGCGTCGTGCTTCCGCCAGACCAGCGTCACGCCCTTCTTGAATTCAGGATCATCGCTGACCTCGATCTTGAACCGCACGGGGAAGCCGAAACCCGCGCCGATGCCGCCGTAATCGTCGTAGCAGGGCTTCAGGACGATGCGCTCCACCTGGACGCTTCTGCCCAGGTCCACCTGCACCCATTTCACCGCGTCCTGCACCGGCGAGACCGCGCTGTGCCAGCCAAAGTCGGGCTTCGCATTCGGGTTCGGCCCTTTCTCCGCCGCGCCGTCGATGCGCCGGCTGAGCGCCACATACTTTTCGCCCGCCTTTTTCTTCAGCGGCGCCTCCAGCGCCGTGATCGCATCAACGGCCTGCTTTCTCCGCTTCTGAAGATCGGCAAACTTTCTCATCGTGGCGTCGTCGGCGTAGTAGTCCACCTCCGTGCGGTCAACGGCGGCGAACACGGTCTGCAGCGAGTAGTAGTCCTCCTGGGTGATCGGATCAAACTTGTGGTTATGACACTGGGCGCACTGGACGGTCAGGCTGCAGAAGGTGCCGATGGCATTCTGAACCATGTCGTCACGGTCAAGGTGACGTGCGATCCTGCCATCGATCTTCGTCTCGGGAACCTCGGCATGCCCGATGTAATCCCAGGGTCCGGCGGCGATGAAGCCGAGGGCGGTGACGCCATCCGTGGTGCCCGGATAAAGCACGTCGCCCGCGATCTGCTCCTCGACAAAGCGTGCATAGGGCTTGTCGTTGTTCAGGGCCCGGATGACGTAGTCGCGGTAGGGCCAGGCATTCAGCCGCGGCTTGTCCTTGTCGTAGCCATGCGTCTCGCCGTAATGCACGACGTCCAGCCAGTACCTGGCCCAGCGTTCGCCGTAGCGCGGGGAGGCGAGCAGGTCGTCCACCAGCCGTTCATAAGGCAGCGCCGCATACTTCGCCACCTCCTCCGGCGTCGGCGGCAGGCCGGTCAGGTCAAAGAACAGCCTGCGGACCAGGGTGCGTGCATCCGCCTGGGGCGCAGGCTTGAGCCCGGCCTTCGTCAGCTTCGCGCGAACCAAGAAATCAATCGGATGAAGGTCAGTCACCGCGGTCAGCCCGCGTCGCAAGGCCCCTGAAACCTGGAGAGGCTTGAAGCTCCACCAGTCCGTCTTGTCCTCCAACTTCGCGACATCCACGCCGTCCGGCCAGACAGCACCTTCGTTGATCCAGAGCCGCAGCGTCTCTACCTCCGCTTCGCTGAGCCTGGATTTTGGCGGCATCTGCAGGTCTTTTTCTTGTCCGGTGACGAATCGGAACAGGGGGCTGGCGGCGCTTTTGCCGGGGACGATGTTCGGCGCATGGGTGCTTCCGCCGGCGAGGGCGACCGACTTGATGTCGAGCCGGTAGTCGTTCTTCTGCTTCTGCGCGCCGTGGCATTCGTAGCAGTGCTTTTCAAAGATCGGCCTGACCTCGCGCACAAAGTCCACCGCAGACAGCGGCGAGGCGAGAAGGGCGATGATGCAGGCGATGCGCATGAGTGGACACATACGTCGTTCACGGCAGGCTTTCATGCCACGCAAGCACGGGACAGCCCGGGTTTCAGTTTATCGACCGAAAGCGAAGGCCTCGCCGCGCAGGGTGACCCCATGGCTGCATCCTGTCGGGGCTGACGCCTCCAATGGCGAATGATGGTATCACACGGCCTCCGTGACAGGCTTCACAGGGTTATTCAGACCTGTTCATCCTGCCCATCTGGTAAATCCTGTCGCAAAAACCTTTTCTAACCTTGATGCGTGAGCCATGACATCGTGTCGGGAGGAAGGCTTGCGCCCGAATGCTGGGTGGCCGTGAGTCGTGAACGCTTGAGCCAGATGGGCGTCCAGCGCATCTCGACGGAGCGAGATGGCTGCTTTGCTTCGCGTGTTCGCCGATGACAGGTGTGCGGCACTGCCCTTGCATCCGCCTCTGGGTTATCAGCCGTTTGTCACCCGGATCAAAGCACGCAGGTCACGATGCCAGGACAGCTGCGGATGAGCGCAAGCAGAGTAGCCATCTTGCTCCGCAAGATGAGCAAAGGGCTGGCGCAGACACGCTCCGTTTTCGAACTTCGTAAACGCCCGCCTCGGCACCCCGCCAAGCCTCATCTCGGCGGAGCGAGATGACTGCTTTGCTTCGCGTGTTCGCCGCCACAGATTTTAGACCAGCCCTTCCTTGAGAGCCTTGGCCACGGCGCCGGTGCGGGTGTTGACCTCCAGCTTCTCGTAGATGCGGCGCAGGTAGGTGTCCACGGTGTGGATGCTGAGCGTCAGGCGGTCGGCAATCTCCTTCTTGATGAGGCCGGTGACCATGAGTTGCAGGATCTCCTTTTCGCGATCACTGAGCCCGTAGTCGGACTGCTTGGGCGCCAGCCTGGAAAACATCTCCAGCACGCGCCGGGCGATGCGGGGATTCATGGGTGATCCTCCGGCCAGGGCCTCTCGCACGGCCTGGGCAATGTCGGCGGCGGAACTGGTCTTCAGCAGATAGCCTGCCGCGCCTGAGCAGATGGCCTGGAACACCTTGTCATCATCGTCGAAAACCGTCAGCAGCACCACCTGCGTATGGGGCGCTTGCTCCTTGATCCTGCGGATTCCCTCCAGGCCGCTCATGCCCGGCAGGCCGACATCCAGCAGCACCAGGTCGGGAGCCCCGTCACGTCCGAGGGCGGCGAGGGCTTTTTCGCAGGAGTCAAAGTCGCCCGTGCATTGCAGGTCGGGTTCGGCATTGAGCACCCGCACCAGCGTCCGGCGCAGGGCGGCATGATCTTCGATGATCCAGACGGTGCTCATGAAATCGGGGCGTTGAGAAGTATGCGGGTGCCGATCCCCGGCTCGCTTGAAATGTCCAGGGAACCGCCCAGGGCGGCCGCTCGATGGCGGAGGTTGGCAAGGCCGTCACCTGCGGACACGGCTTCCAGGTCGAAGCCGCAGCCGTCATCCTCGATGCGCAGCATGAAGCGCCGGTCCCTCCAGCCCGCCTCGATTCTGACGGACGACGCCCTGGCATGACGCGCAATGTTATGCACGGCCTCACGAAACAGCAGGAAAACCTGACGGTGAAACTCCAGGGAGGCGGTGATGGACGGATCCTCCCCGTCCTCACGGACTTCGAGCTGCCAGCCGACGCCCTTCAGCAGGGCCGCCGCGCTTTGACGCAGGGCCTCCACCAGGCTCGTCAGCCTCGGTGCATCGCCTTCACGCACCAGCCAGATGATGCCGCGCATGGACTCCGCCGCCTCGCCGGCAAGACGGTGGATTTCCTGGAGCGGCTCATTGCCCTGGTCCTCGCGCAGGGCGAGCTCGGACATCAGGCGGATGCTGCCCAGATGGCTGCCGATCTCATCATGCAGGTCCCGCGAGATGCGCTGCCGGAGGACGTCGATCTCCCGCCTGCGGGCAAGCCGCGCCTGCCTGGACATCCGCCAGGCCAGCACCACGGCGAGGACCAGCGCCGCCATCGCCATGCCCACGGCACGCGTCACCGCCTTTCCTCTGGCCTGGAGATGCTGATGCAGGGTCAGGGCCAGCAGCGCCTCCAGCTCGAGACGTTTGGACAGTCCCTCCAACCAGGCGTCTTCAGCCAGCAGCCCGCCCGTGCTGCTGCGGCCGTCGACAAGCTGCCGGGGAGACCAGGAGGCCGTCAGCGTGTCTCCGGAACTCGTCACCGCCGCCCCCAGCGCAAAATTGGTTCGGCCGGCGAAGGCCTGGAGCTCGGCGAGTGCGAAGACAAAGTCGCCGCTGCGCTCCCATAGGCGTGTGGCGGTCACCCGCAGACGCTGCGCACGCAGTCCCGGCGTCCTCCAGGAAACCGGCGTGTCGCCCGGACTGGCAAAGTCGGCGCCCGTGCTGTCAAACAACGTACGCCCATCCGCCTCCACCTTGAAGCGGACAGGAAAACCAAAGCCCGGACGCTCCGGATAATCACGGGGATGCGCCGGAATCAGCCGGATCTCGTCCAGCGCCTGTGGCGCGCCCAGATCCACCTCCACCCACTGCACAGCCTCGGCCTGCCGTGAAATTTCACCATGCCAGCCATTGCCCTGGACATCGTCCGGCAGCACGGATGGCCCCAGGGCATAGGCGCCGTCCACCAGATGCCGGGGCGACCAGGTGGGCAAGGTTTCCACCGAATTCGGCGCCAGCACCGCAGCATGAAGGGCGAGGTTGCGCCCGGCGCTGAAAACCAGCAGCTCACCCAGGCAGAAGATGAAGCGTTTCTCCAGGCCCGGCTGGGCCGCGAGGCGTGTGGCGGTGAAGCGCACATAGCGTGCCCGGATGCCGGGCATGCTGACAAGGCAGGGGGTGGCGTGAGCGCGCCGGTCCTCCTCCGTTCGGTCGACCAGGGTCACGGACTCGCCGAACCAAGGATCATTCGACGCATCGATGCGGAAGCGCCTGGGCAGTCCGTAGGCCTGCCTGCTGCCGAGCATCGCCGGCACCACCGCCACGGCGTCGATCGCACACTCCTCCCCCAGGTCCACCTGCACCCAGCGCACCGAGTCCTCATTCGGCGCAAACCCGCTGTGAAAGCCGGCATGCTCCAGCGGCTGCGGAGCCGGCATGGCGGGAAGCACTTCAAGCCGTCTTGCCTGCTCGGCGATGCCCGACTCAAGCGCGGAGATGTCCGGGTTCAGCCATGACCAGGGGCCGCCGCCGTGGGAGAGGGCGGTGGCGGCCAGGAACAACCAACAGAGGAACCAGGGCTTCAAGCCGCCCACCTTTCCCTCCCACCCACAAAGCGCAACCCACGCGTGCGCGGGACAGCCCGTGCGGCTCGCAGATGAAAAGTAGTGATGGGCTTCAGCCCGTCACGACATCGACGCCCCCAACCGGCACGAAAAACCTCCAGCCCGGCCACAAGCTGAACCCAGGCCTGCCCGCCTCGGCACATTACGCAGCCCTCCCACACGTTTCCCGCCTTGAATCCTTCAAGCCCAAAGCGGCATCATCCATTTAGAAACGCCCTGACTGGACGTAGTCTAACCATCCGTCCCGCCGCCATGAAGCCCGTCCTCATCTGCCTGTCATCCTTGTTGTTAGCGGCTGCCTCCGCCCATGCCCAGGCCAAGGCCAAGCCGGCGGCCAAGGGCGCCATGGCGGCGAAGCCAGGCAGGCTGGAGCTTGCGAGCATCGCTCCGCGTGCCGCCCGCATCGGAGGCGAGCTGACGGTGAGCCTCACCGGCAAGAACCTCACCGAGGACACCCAGGCCCTGGCCTCGCATCCAGGGCTGAAGCTTCAGATCGCCCGATCAAGCCTCAAGCCCACGACAGCAAGGCTGAAGATCAGCGCCACGGCGGACCTGCCGCGCGGCCCCCACGAAATCTGGCTGAAAAACCCCACGGGCGAAACCGCCCGAATGAAGATCCATGCCGACGACCTGGAACCCCTCGTCACCCGGGCCGCCAGCTTCAAGGATGGGCCGGTGCGGCTGGCCGCGCTGCCCGCCAGCATCTGGGGCACGCTCAGTGAAACAGGCCAGCATGACGCCTACAACTTCACCGCCAAAGCGGGTGAGGAACTCATCCTCGACCTCGCCGTCGCCCAGGTCGGCAGCGCGGCAAAGTCCCCCACGCTCGAAATCCTCGACGACGCCCGGAGCGTGCTCGTCGTCAACCGCGGCCTCGACAGCGGCAGCGACCCCTTCATCGCCTGGAAGGCGCCCGCCGACGGCGACTACACCCTGCTGGTCAGCAACACGACGCTGGACGGCAGCGCGAACCACTTTTACCGCCTCACCGTCGGAGCCTTGCCCTATGTCACCGGCTGGTTCCCCCTCACCGCTCAGGCTGGCCATGAAACCCGCGTCACGCTCATCGGTCACCACCTGGGCGACAAGGCCGTCGTGACGATGAAGCCAGAGGCCGAAGGCACGGCGAACGTGCCGCTGGATGCCAGGGCGCTGCGTTTCCGCACCCAGCCGTCCCTGCGCGTCAACGCCCTGCCCCCGGCGGCTGAAGCCGAGGGCGATGATGAAGTCTCCAAGGCCCAGGCCGTCGCCATCCCCTCCAACATCCACGGCAGGCTCGACAAGGCCGGCGACGCCGATCATTTCATCTTCGAGTCGAAGAAGGGCCGGACATGGATCATCGAAACCCTGGCCGCCCAGGCCGGATCTCCCGCCGACACCAAGATCGAGGTGCTGAACAGCGACGGCAGCCCCGTTCCTCGCCTGCTCATGCAGGCCGTGCGCGACAGCTACAACAACTTCCGCAGCGTCGACGCCAACAACCCGGACATCCGCCTGCAGAACTGGGAGGAGATGGAGCTGAACGAGTTCGTGTGGTTCAACGGCGACATCATGAAGATCATCCGCATGCCGCGCGGGCCGGACGGAGGCTGCTTCTTCTACGTCAGCGGCGGCATGCGCCGGGCCTACTTTGACACCAGCGCCACCTCCCACTCGCTCGACGAGCCCTGCTACATCGTGCAGCCGCATCCGCTCGGCACCGAGCTGCTGCCCAACGGCCTGCCCGTGTTCACGCTCAATCATCAGAACGACGACAGCGGCGACCGCAAGATCGGCCGCGACTCACGCCTGACCTTCACCGCGCCAGCCGACGGACGCTATGTCGTGCGGGTCACCGACACCCGGGGCTGGGGCGGCGAGCGCTTTGTTTACACGCTTTCCATCCGCGAACCCCGGCCGGACTTCGGCATCAAGCTCGCCGGCATGAACCCCACCGTCATGCCCGGCGCATCCATCGGCTTCTCCTTCCGCGCCGATCGGAGCGACAATTTCGACGATGCCATCCGCATCGACATCTCGGGACTGCCGAAGGGCTACCAGGCCACCACGCCGCTCCTCATCGAGGCCGGGCACGACCTGATCAGCGGCAGCCTTCACGCCATGCCTGACGCCCCGGCGAACGCCGACTGGAGCCAGCTGAAGATCACCGCGAGCTCCGGCGGCCTGAAGCATGATGGCGGCACGTTTGGCAAGGTCACGCTCGGCCCGCAGCCCAAGTTCATCATCGTCCTGGAGCCCGACAGCAACGGCAAGCCGGCCATGCGCGCCCAGTCCGACGAAACCAAGCCCCTGGAGATCACGCTCATTCCGGGACAGAC
Organism: Prosthecobacter sp.; assembly: GCA_044341745.1. Taxonomy (GTDB): domain Bacteria; phylum Verrucomicrobiota; class Verrucomicrobiia; order Verrucomicrobiales; family Verrucomicrobiaceae; genus Prosthecobacter. Next base: position 13,878 of record JBIIRD010000068.1, read on the forward strand.
CGTCAAGGCCTGGCTGCGCGCCGTGCGGCTGAATGACAACGGCCTCATCAACCTTGACGTCCACGGCCTGCCACACGGCGTCATCATCGACGACATCGGCCTCAACGGCGTGCAGATCCGCGAGAAGGAAAATGAACGCCCGATCTTCTTCCGCGCCGCACGCTGGGTGCAGGAGCAGGACAAGCTCTGCCATGGCGCCATCAGCTCCGCCCGCAACGAGCACGACAGCGCCGGCCTTCAGACCAGCTTTCCGCTGCTGCTGAAGATCCGCAGGCCGGGCGTCGCCACGCGCTGATGCCGCGCTATTGGTTATTCCTCGTAGAGCCTGAACAGGCCGCTGTGGTCGAGGTCGCCATGACCTTTTTCGTGCACAAACTTCTCCCACTGGGCGAGCGAGTTGCGCAGGGTGGGCGAGTCGAGGCCGACTGCTTCAGCGAGCTGGCACATCAGCCGCACGTCCTTGAGCTGGAGCACGGAACGGCCGCCGGGCGCAAAGTCGCGACGCACCATGCGGTCGCCATGCAGGTCAAGGATGCGGCTTTCGGCAAAGCCGCCTAGCAGGGCGCGGCGCACCAGGGCGGGATCGACGCCGGACAGCTCCGCCATGCGCAGGGCCTGGGCGACCGCATCAATGGTTTGCGCAACGATGAGCTGGTTGGCGAGCTTCGTCACCTGACCACTGCCGGCAGAGCCCATGTGGGTGATGTTCCTGCCAACGGCCTGGAAGACCGGCAGGGCACGCTGGAAGTTTTGCTCGCTGCCGCCCGCCATGATGGTGAGCGTCGCCGCCTCCGCGCCGACCTGGCCGCCTGAGACAGGAGCATCCACCCAGTTGACGCGCGAGGCGAACTTGCGGGTCTCGGGCACGCCTGTCGTGCCGAAGTCGATGATCAGCGCCTGCGGGTGCAGGCCTTCAACCAGGCCGCCGGGACCGAAGACCACCTCGCGCACCACCTCGGTGGTCGTCAGGTTGATGCAGATGACGCCGGCTCCGATTTCACGGGCGAGCGCGGGCAGGTTTTCCGCCGCCTTCATGCCCAGGGCCACGGCCTCCTGAACGGGACCGGGACTGCGGTTCCAGACGACGACTTCAGCGCCTGCGGCGAGCAGGTGGCGTGCATTGGCACGACCCATGTTTCCGAGTCCGACGAATCCGATCTTGTGTCCTGAAAGAGGCTTGCTCATGGTGGTGGGCGGCACTGCACACAGCCTGCGCCGCTTTGCAAACCACGATCCCTTTTCCCCCATGAAAATCATCATCACCGGCGGCGGTGGATTCCTCGGCTCCCAGCTCGCCTCCAGACTTCTTGAGCGCGGGACCTGGCTCGGACAGCCCATCACGGAGATGGTGCTGCTGGACGCCTTCTTCCGCAACCCCTCCGCCGATCCAAAAGTTCGGCAGGTGACGGGTGACATCGGGGATCGGAGCGTGGTGCAGGAAGCCTGCGGGCCAAGCTTTGACGCCGTCTTCCACCTAGCCTCCATGGTCAGCGGCGAGTGCGAGGAACGCTTTGACGACGCCCTTCGCGTCAACCTCGACGGCGGCCGCAACATATTCGAGGCGGCACGGGCGGCGGAGGGCAGGCCGCGCGTCATCTTCGCCAGCAGCGTCGCGTGCTACGGCGGCCTGGACATGTCGGGCCTGATGTCCGACCTGACCAAGCAGCTCCCCCAGACCACCTATGGCATGACCAAGGCGATGTGCGAGATGATGGTCAACGACCACACCCGCAAGGGCTTCTTCGACGGCCGCAGCGTGCGCCTGCCGACGGTGATCATCCGCCCCGGCCGGCCCAACGCCGCCGCCTCCAGCTGGGCCAGCGGCATGTTCCGCGAGCCTCTGAACGGCGAGCCCTGCCTGCTGCCGATCCGCCGTGACCAGCCGCATCCGATGACCGGCTACCGCACCGTCATCGAATCCTTCATCGCCCTGGGCGAGACGCCGGAGGAAAAGCTCGACCGTGACCGCGCCTACGTGCTGCCGGCCCACCGGGTGACCCCGGCCCAGGCCGAACAAGTGATCACGCAGGTCGCCGCCGCGCGCGGCATCCAGCTCGCTCCGATCGTCGATGCCTTCGACGCCCGCATCCAGGGCATCGTGGACAACTGGCCGCAGCAGGTGGACGGCTCCCGTGCCGTCGCCCTGGGGCTGCCCCAGCCTCCGGACCTTGCGACCATCGTCGGCCAGTATCTCGATGACTTCGGCCCGCGCTGAATCGGCGCGGAGAATCACCTTGTCACCTGCGGGCCGCATCCCCAAAGTGGCCGCATGTCACGCACCCGACGCCATTTTCTCGGCGGCCTCAGCACCGCCATCGCCACCACCTGGGTCCAGCCCCTGCGCTCCGCGCCCGACCCGAAGAAAGACACCGTGATCGGTCACGGCAGTCACCGCTACAAGGTCGTCAAGGAATGGGTGCCCGCCGGCCAGGGTCGTCATCACCCCATCCTGAACTGCCATGAGATGGTGCAGGTGAAGGACGGCCGACTGTTCATGGTCGGCGACCATTGGGACAACCAGATGCTCGTCTTCAAGCCCGACGGCACGATCCTGGACTCCTGGGGCAGCGCCTGGCCCGGCGGACACGGCCTGACCCTGAGCTCGGAGAATGGCGAGGAGTTTCTGCTGCTCACCGACAGCGGTCTTTGGAAGAGCGGCGGGGGCGGCTACCGCCAGACCGGGCGCGTCACCAAGATGGACCTCGCGGGGCGTGAGATCTTCAGCCTCAGCCATCCGATGATGGTGGGCGCCTACGAGCCCTCGATGTTTTACAACCCCACCGAGACTGCCGTCGCCCCCAACGGCGACATCTACGTGGTGGACGGCTACGGCTCGCAGTTCGTGCTGCGCTACGACCGCAACGGACGCTTCATCCAGAAGTTCGGCGGCAAGGACGGCGTGCCGGAGGAACAGCGGCTGAACAATGCGCATGGCATCGCCATCGACACCCGCCAGGGCGCGGACAAGGCCACGGTCATCGTCACCTCCCGCGCGGACAACTGCTTCCGGCGCTTCACGCTGGACGGCAAGCACCTTGGCACCATCGCTGTGCCCGGCGCCATGGTCTGCCGCCCGGTGATCGCCGGCCAGGAGATCTACGCCGGCGTCTGCTGGAGCAAGACCCCGGAGGTCAACAAGCTGCCCCAGAACCCCAGCGGCTTCACCGTCGTGCTCGACTCCCAGGACCGGGTGATCAGCGCCCCGGGCGGCACGGAGCCCGTTTATGAGGACGGGAAGCTGAAGCCCCTGCAGCAGGCCGAACGAATTTTTGATCACGGTCACGATGTCTGCGTGCTCGACAACGGCGACCTCATCGTCTGCCAGTGGAACGCCTTCCAGACCTATCCCATCAAGCTGGAGCGCGTCTGACCGGCGGCGGGCCGCGTTTCAAACCCTGCGCAAACATGTCTGAAGAATCCCCCCAGGTTGTGATCGTCGGCGCGGGTCCGGCAGGCTGCACTCTGGCCGGACTGCTGGCCCGGCGCGGCATCCGCTGCCTTGTGTTTGACGATGACAGGCGCCCTGACCTGCTCGTTGGTGAATCGCTGATCCCCGGCGTGGTCCCCGTGTTCCGCCAGCTCGGCATCGAGGATCGCGTCGCCAAGATGTCGATGCTGAAGCCCGGGGCCTCCTTCTTTGTGACGGACGACGGACCGCGCATTCATTTCAGCTTCAAAAACGTCGAGGGGCACCTGCCCACCTACTCCTACAACGTCCCCAGGCCCGAATTCGACAACCTGCTGCGGACCCGTGCCGAGGAGCTCGGCGCCCGCTTTGTCCACGCCCGCGCCGGGCTGGAAGGCGGCCTCAGCAAGGGCGAACCCACGATTCAACTGGACCGTGCAAGCCGTGAGGCCGCAGGCTTGAAGCCGGACGACCGCCCGCTGCTCGTGGACTGCTCGGGCCGGGCCCGGGCCTTTGCCCGCACGATGAACCTGGGCTCCGAGCGGGGCGAACGCGACGACGTCGCCTACTTCGCGCACTTCGAGAACTTCGAGCACGACGAGGTCGAACCGGGCCAGGTGATCATCTCGGTGCTGCGCGCCGGCTGGAGCTGGCGCATTCCCCTGCCCGGCAGGCTGTCCGTCGGCATTGTCGTCTCCAAGGAGCATGCCAGGACGCTCGGCACCAAGGCGGAGGAACGGCTGGAAAACGCCCTCCGCCAGGAACCCCTGCTCGCCGGCAAGGCGGCCCGCGCCCGCCGCATCACGCCGGTGATGACCTACTCCAACTACCAGCTTCTCACCCTGCGGGGCCACGGCCCGGGCTGGGTGCTCTGCGGTGACGCCTTCGGCTTTGTCGACCCCATGCTGTCGCCCGGTTTGTTCATGTCACTGGTCGGAGCGCAGCAGCTCGACCGCTGCGTTTTCCGCCACGGCCTCGGCATCCTGGGCCAGCCGGAAAAGCTGGCGCGTGCGCTGAACCACTATTCAGACATCGTCACCGACTGGCACCGCGCCTGGCAGGAGCTGGTGCGCTACTTCTATGACGGCCGCATCTTTCGCATCCACCTGGCCGGCAGGAACCTCGCCATGAAGCCCTCGCCGTTCAATCTGGCCAGCCGCATGGAGCGCCACTCGACCCGCCACATCGCCAGCATGGCCTCCGGAGGCTGGACGCGCTCCCGCTACAGCCGCGGCCTCATGCGCCTGCTCTCCCGTTATCTCGTCTGGGACGTGCCCCCCGCGGAGCGCTTCGCCGTGCGGGCGTTGCGCAAGGAACCCGTGTCTGTGGCGGCCTGACAAGGCGGGCTCACGGATTTTCCGGATTGAACACCGCCTGCAGCTTGCCCGCGGCTCCCTCCGGCCAGTAGGCGCCGTCCTCGATCCATTCGCTCAGTTCGCCGATCTCGTCCTCGGTCAGGCTCAATTCCTGGCGCGGCATCAGGCGAGGATGAGTGCCGCGGCGCGTCACCGCTGCCACGATCAGGCTGCAGTCGGGGTCGCCTGGGATGATGAAGGGGCGGCCGGTGCGGGGACTGACCGAGGCCAGGGCGCTTTTCCGGTCCGAAAGATCCAGGCGGGCCGGTGACTGCGGCCCCTGATGGCAGCGCAGGCAGTTGGCCTGAAACACGGGCTTCACATGAGCCTCGAAGTAGGCAGCCTTGCCGCGTGTGCCGCCGGGGAGCACGCAGGAGGTGACCAGAAGGAGGCTGCCAATGGCTGCGGCGACGGAGGCAAGGTAGGTCTTCATGAGTTTGAGGATTCCTGTTCTTTACCAGGGTATCATGCTGTTTCGCACAACATTTTTTGCGGGTGCTGCGGCTGCAAAGGGATGAAGCAATGCCGCCGCGGGCCACGTTAACCTGGGCCGTCCATGAAACCGCTGCTCCTTTTTCTCGTCCTGGCCGCCCCCTGCCTTCACGCGGCCAGGCCGAACATCCTGTTCCTGTTCGCCGACGACCACTGCCATGAAGCCCTGCGAGTCTTTGGCAGGACGGACATCGACACGCCGAACCTGGACCGTCTCGCGGCCCGCGGCACCACCTTCACGCGCGCCAGCAACATGGGCTCCTGGAGCGGCGCCGTGTGCGTGGCCAGCCGCACCATGCTCATCACCGGCCGCAGCGTCTGGGACGCGAACAAGGTTTACAACAAGACCGATGGCGAGCGGGCGGCGGGCGTGCTCTGGCCGCAGCTGATGAAAAAGGCCGGCTACAGGACCTTCATGACCGGCAAGTGGCACATCCAGACCGACGCCGCGAAATGCTTCGACGTCACACGCAACGTCCGCGCCGGCATGCCCAAAACCGTGGCCGCCTCCTACAACAGGCCGCTTGAGGGCAGGCCCGACCCCTGGAACCCCTGCGACCGCAGCCTGGGCGGCTTCTGGGAGGGCGGCACACACTGGAGCGAGGTCGTCGCCAGTGACACCGTCGGCTTTCTCAAGGAGGCTCAAAAATTGGACGAACCCTTCTTCATCTACGCCGCCTTCAACGCACCGCATGACCCGCGCCAGGCGCCGAAGGAGTTCCTGGACCGCTACCCGCTGGAACGTATCGCGACGCCGGAGAACTTCCTGCCCGAGTATCCTTACAAGGACACCATCGGCTGCTCCCACAAGCTGCGGGATGAAAACCTCGCTCCCATGCCGCGCACCGAGCTGGCGGTGAAAACCCACCGCCGGGAATATTATGCGCTCATCAGCCACCTGGACCAGCAGATCGGGAGAATCCTGGACGAGCTCGACGCCTCCGGCCGTGCTGACAACACCTGGATCTTCTTCACCGCCGACCACGGGCTCGCGGTGGGTCATCATGGTTTGTTCGGCAAACAGAACCTCTACGACCACAGCGTGCGCGTGCCCTTTCTCGTGGCAGGCCCGGGAGTGGCCAGGGGCGCAAAGATTGACGAAGCCATCTACCTTCAGGATGTCATGGCAACGGCGCTGGACCTCGCGGGGGCGGAGAAGCCGCCGCATGTTTTCTTCAACAGCATTCGCCCGCTGCTGGAAGGCCGTCAGAAGCGGACAAGCTACCCGTCCGTCTATGGGGCCTACCTGGACCTGCAGCGCTCCGTCACCCGAGACGGCTGGAAGCTGATCGCCTACCCCAGGGCCGGCGTGCAGCGGCTCTACCACCTGGCCGAAGACCCGCAGGAGATGAATGACCTGGCGGCCAGCCCCGCGCATGCCGCGAAGAAGCAGGAGCTTTTCCAGGAGCTGGCACGCCTTTCCAGCGAGATGGGCGATTCGCTGGACCTGAAGACCGCCTTTGCCCGTTGAACCCGGATTGCACCCGACCATGAAGACGCTCCTCCTCCTGCTTGCCGCCGCCAGCCTGCTCCAGGCCGCGAAAAAACCGCCTAACATTCTTTTCGCCATCGCCGACGACTGGGGCGCCCATGCCGGCGCCTATGGCACGACCTGGGTGAAGACGCCCGCCTTCGACCGCATCGCGAGGGAGGGCGTGCTCTTCACACACGCCTACACGCCCGTCGCCAAGTGCGCCCCCTCCCGCGCCATCGTTCTGACCGGCCGGCACGCCTGGCAGAACGAGGAGGCCGGCAACCACATGGCCTTTTTTCCCGCGAAGCTGAAAAGCTGGCCCGAGGTGCTCATGGACAAGGGCTGGCAAATGGGCATCACCGGCAAGGGCTGGGGCCCGGGTGTTGCCAATGACAAGGACGGCAGGCCGAGGCAGATCACCGGCGTGCCTTTCAGCCGCCGCAAGGCCCCGCCGCCCGCCAGCGGCATGACCAACAATGATTACGCGGCGAACTTCACCGACTTCCTCGACGCCACGCCCAAGGACAGGCCCTGGTGCTTCTGGTACGGCAGCCTGGAGCCGCATCGCGGCTACGAGTTCCAGTCCGGAGTGAAGAAGGGCGGCAAGAAGCTCGCCGACATCCCGAAGGTGCCGGGCTTCTGGCCCGAGGATGACATCGTCCGCCATGACATGCTCGACTACGCCTTCGAGGTGGAGCACACCGACCGCCATCTCGGCCGCATGATCGCCGAACTGGAGAGGCGCGGCCTGCTCGACAACACCCTCATCATCGTCACCGCCGACCACGGCATGCCCTTCCCCCGCTGCAAGGGCTACGCCTACGAGGCCAGCAACCATGTGCCGCTTGCCGTGCGCTACCCCGCCGGCATGAGGCGTCCGGGACGCGTGGTCGATGACTTCGTCAGCTTCATCGACATCGCCCCCACCGTGCTCGACTACGCCGGAGTTGCGGCGAAGGACAGCGGCATGATGCCGGTCACCGGCGCCAGCTGGCGGCCCATCCTGGAGAGTGACAAGGCGGGACGTGTCGTGGCGGAACGCGACCATGCCCTCGTCGGCAAGGAGCGCACCGATGTCGGGAGGCCTCATGACCAGGGCTATCCCATCCGCGGCATCATCACTGCCGAACATCTTTTGCTGAAAAACTACGAGCCCTCGCGCTGGCCTGCGGGCAACCCCGAGACAGGCTACCTCGACACCGACGGCGGCCCGACCAAGTCGCTGATCCTGGAGATGGGCCGCAAGGACCGGGCTGACCGGTTCTGGAGGCTGAACTTCGGCATGCGTCCGGCCGAGGAGTTCTATGACCTGACCGTGGATGAAGACTGTGTCCACAACCTCGCCGGGGAGTCCGTTCACAAGGAGACACTGCAAAAGCTGCGGGAGCGCATGGAGTCCGAGCTGAAGGCGCAGGGCGACCCGCGCATGGCGGGCAACGGCCGGGTTTTCGACGAGTATCCCGCCACGAACGGCGCCGGGTTTTACGAGAAGTTCATGCGCGGCGAAAAGGTGAACGCCGGCTGGGTGACACCCACGGATTTCGAGAAGGAGCCGGTCGAGCCGCGCTGAGGGGCCTCACGCCAGCAGATCCTTCACGACATGCCCGTGGATGTCAGTGAGGCGGTAGTTGCGCCCCTGGAAGCGGTAGGTGAGACGCTCGTGGTCGAAGCCGAGCAGGTGCATGATCGTGGCCTGGAGGTCATGCACATGCACCTTGTTCTCGGCGATGTGGAAGCCGAGCTCGTCGGTGCTGCCGTAGTCAAAGCCCGCCTTCACGCCACCGCCCGCCATGAAAACCGTGAAGCAGTCCGGATAGTGGTCGCGCCCGAGCACCTTGCTGGCGGCCGTGCGGCCCTCGCGGAAGGGCGTGCGGCCGAACTCCCCGCCCCAGACGATGAGGGTGTCCTCCAGCAGCCCGCGCTGCTTCAGGTCCTTGATCAGGGCGGAGACGGGCCTGTCGGTGGCGGCCATTTTTTTAGTTAGGCCGTCGGTGATGCCGTTGTCGGGGCCGGTGCCGTGGAAGTCCCAGCCCCAGTCGAAGAGCTGGACGAAGCGCACGCCCTGTTCGACGAGACGGCGGGCCAGCAGGCAGTTGTTGGCAAAGCTGGACTCACCGGGCTTCGCGCCATAGGCCTCGAGGATGTGCGCCGGCTCCCTGGCGATGTCCATCACCTCGGGCACGCTGGCCTGCATGCGGTAGGCCAGCTCATACTGGGCGATACGGGTCACCGTTTCGGGGTGGCCGAACTCGGCGGCCTGCGCCTCGTTAAGTTCGCGCAGGGCGTCGAGGGTTTTGCGCCGCAGATCACGGCTCATTCCGGCAGGATTGGAGGCGAACAAAACGGGGTCGCCCTTGCTGCGGCACTGAACCCCCTGGTAGACGCTGGGGATGAAGCCACTGCCCCAGAGACCCTGGCCGCCGCTGGGCTGGGTGCCGCTGGAGATCAGGCAGACAAAGCCCGGCAGGTCCTGATTTTCAGTACCCAGGCCATAGGTCACCCAGGAGCCCATGGATGGCCTGCCCTGGCGCGTGTGGCCGGTGAACAGCAGCAGCTCCGCCGGCGCATGGTTGAACTGGTCGGTGAACATCGACCGCACCATTGTGATGTCGTCGGCGATGCTGTGAAAGTTTGGGCAGGCATCGCTCATCCACAGGCCGGCCCGGCCGTACTGCCTGAAGGAGCGGGGCGTGCCCATGAGCTTCGGCACGCCTGAGGTGAAGGCAAAGGTGCGGCCCTTGAGTTCGCTGTCCGGACAGTTCTGCCCATCGCGCTTCACCAGTTCGGGCTTGTAGTCGAAGAGGTCCAGGTGCGGGGGGGCGCCGGACATGTGGAGATAGATCACACGCCTGGCCCTGGCGGCCGAAGGCGCACGCCTGGGAGCCAGAGGATTGTCCGCCGCCGGCAGCGCCCCGGCTTCCTGCTGCATCGCCTGGAGGGCCAGCGCCCCCAGGCTGAACTGCCCGGCCTGCCCCAGAAACTGGCGGCGGGTGCGGAACTGGAGCTTGTCGAGCAGGACAGGATTCATCGCCTTGAATACGCCGGTGGATGCGACGGCTTGCATGCAGCCGGTGTCACGGCTCGCAGAATTCCGCCTGAAAACAGAACGGGCCGGGATTCCGTCATCCCGGCCCGCTGCGGTTTAGTCTTGAATTCCGCCTCTTCAGGCTCCCGGCAAGAAGGGGCGGATGGCTCAGGACAAATCTTCGTGAAAAGCGACCTGATGCATTCGACCCAGGCCTTGAAAATCAGTTCAAAGGAAATCGAAAAAAAGTGATTCTTTTTCGAAGCCATTGCCAAATCGTTGGTTATGAAGGCTATCCCTGCGGGAGCTTGATCCAGAAGCTGGCGCCCCCGGTCAGCCGGTTCGCCACGCCCACGCTGCCCCCATGGGCGGTGGCGATGGCCCGGACGAGGCTCAACCCCAGCCCGATGCCTGGATGGCGTGATCTGGAAACGGTGCCGCGGTTGTAGCGTTCCCAGATCATGTTCAGCTCCTCGGGATGCACGCCCGGGCCGTTGTCCTCGACAAAAATGACCGCCCCGGTGCCTTCGGCCTGCCAGCGCACAGTGATCTTGCCGCCCTTGGGAGTGTAGGCGAGGGCGTTGTCGAGGAGGTTGGAGATCGCCTGGTTGATCAGCTCGCGGTCGATGTTCACCACCAGGTCCAGACCCTGCTCGATTCCCAGGCTCAGCCCTCGGTCCTCGGCGGCGGGGATGAAGAGGTCCACCAGGTTGCGCAGCAGGTCATGGACGGAGGTCTGCTGGCGGTACAAACGCAGGGCGCTGTGGTCACCGGCGCGGATGGTCAGGATGCTCTGCACGAGCTGGGTGGCGCGGTCGATCTCCTCCAGGCTGCGAGCGGCCGCGTCCTGGGCCTCGGGACTGTCACTCTTGTCGAGCAGTGTCTCCAGGTTGCCGCGGATCCGGGCCAGCGGGGTACGCAGTTCATGGGCGAGCTGGTCGTTGGTGCTCTGCAGCTCGCGGGTCAGGCTGAGGATCTGGTCCAGGCCGGCGTTGACGACCGAGGCCAGCGTCTTGAGCTCAGGAATGGCGCGCGGGGCCATGAGCCGGGCGGTGCCCTCCGGCAGGTGCAGCTGGCGGGCGCTGGAGGTGAAGGCACGGATGGGCACCAGCACCTCATGGGAGTACCAGATGACAGGCAGCAGGGCCACCGCAGCAGCCATGATGCCGGCCAGCCAGAGGTACATGGTGATGTTGTGCTGGTAGCGCCGGGCCTCCGCATCCGTGCGGCCGAACCAAAGATGGCTGCCATCCTTCAGCCGGGTCACGCCTACAGTCAGGCGCAGTCCTGTCTCCGGCGACTGCACCTCCTTCAGCACGGTCCTGCGGGTGTTCCAGTCGTTGACCGGCGGCTTCAGAGGCCATTCATAACCACGCATGGATTCGGGGATCTCCTCATAGAGGACCCGGCCCTCCGCGGTGGTGATGCGCAATCCGTTGCTGTCGCTGTGCTGGCCCGCCGGGAAAACCTCCCGCACCCCCTGAACCCCCGAGGAGGCATGAATCGCGGCGTATTCCACCAGGTCGTCCACGATGATTGCCGAATCAAAACGGTGCAGGTCACGGCTCACGGCGCTGCGCACAAACACCAGCGTCAGGGCGATGCTGGTGCCAACAAACAACGCCAGCAGCACGGCAAGCCGCCACTGCGACGGGATGCGGTCAAGAACGTTCTTTTTGGAAGGCATAGCCTTTGCCGCGCACGGTTTCGATGTGCAGGTCGCTGCCTGCGGATTCCAGCTTCCGGCGCAGTCGGCATATCATGGCGTCCACCACGTTGGTGCCAGGGTCAAAGCGGATGTCCCAGACCTGCTCGAGAAGGAACTGCTTCGGCACAATCCTTCCCTCGTGCTGCATCAAGACCTCAAGCAGGGTCCACTCCCGCGGCTGAAGGTCCACGGTTTCCTCCGCACAGATGACCCGGCGCTTCACCGGATCCAGCAGGGAATTGCCGATGCGCCGTCGCGACGGCTGGGAATGGGCGGCACGACGATACAGCGCATCCAGCCTGGCCAGCAGCTCCTCGGCCGCAAAAGGCTTTGTCAGATAGTCATCGCCACCGGCAGCCAGCCCACGCACGCGATCAGGCACCCCCGCGCGGGCGGTGAGAAAAATGACCGGCACCGTGACACCGCTGCGCCTCAGGGTTTCCACTATCGTGAAACCATCGATGTCGGGCAGCCCCACATCCAGGATCGCCGCATCACAGGAATGATCCTTGAACCAGTCCAGCGCCGCCTGACCTCTTTCCAGCCATTGCAACGAGTGCCCGGCCTCAGCCATCCAGGAGGTCATCTGGCGGCCAAGCTCGGGATCGTCTTCAACGAGGAGAAGATGCATGCGTGAGGACGATGGCACGAACCCGAGCTGGGCGTCACGCAGAAAGTCCAGGGCGGCGCACCTGAAAGAGACCCTCGGAAACCCACAAATGCGACATCATCGCAAAAAGTTATTGCATCTGAATCTCAACCTCCTATAGCACGCCACTAAAAAGTGAGACAGCTTCTCATTTAAACCACCTTTTCGAAACCCGATCCGCCATGCCATCCAAGCTCCTTCGCGTCTTTCTAGCGTCGCTTGCCTTGCCGCTTGCCGCCCAGCAGCAGGCTCCTGCCACCAACAAAACCGATGATCAGGCGGCCACAGCCTCCGCCAGCCCGACCACTGGCGGCGTCACTACCCTCGACACCCTCATGGTTTACGGGGAGTCCGAGAACGACTCGGTGATCCAGAACCCGTTCCTGATGCCCGTGGAAGGAACGAAGATTTTCGCCGGCAAGCGCGCCACCGTCATCGACCTTGACGCCCAGCCGAAAATTCAGGCCAACAACTACCGTCAGGCTCTCGCCCTCACCCCCGGTCTGCTGTTTTCTGAGGAAACCACCCCGCTGGTAAGCGTCGGCTACCGGGGCATCGGCGAACCCCACCGCATGCAGTTCATGCAGGTGATGAAGGACGGCATCCCCATTCATGCCGATCCCTTTGGTTATCCTGAAGCCTACTACACCCCGCCGCTGGACGTGGTGGACCGCATCGAATTCGTCCGCGGGGGCAGCAGCCTGATGTATGGAGCCCAGCCTGCGGGAGCGCTGAACTACATCACCTACATGCCGGACCGGAACACGCCGTTTTCCTTCCGGAGCCAGAACATCATGGGTTCCGACGACCTCTTCCTCAATTACACCGCCGTCACCGGCACCCTTGGACCGGTCGGCTACTATGGGTACTTCAACCGCCGCGAGTCCGACGGCTTCCGTGAGGCCAACAGCGAGTACCACCTGACCGGCGGCCACTTCAAGCTGTCCTGGGACGTCGATGCCGACACCCGGTGGATCCTCGCCGTCGATGGTTATGAGGAGCAGCACGGTGAACCCGGCGGCCTGACCGAGCGTGATTTCGCCCGCAACCCCGACAAGACCACCCGCTTCCATGACGAGTTCCGCCTGCGCCGTTACGCAGGCTCCCTGGAGCTGCAGCATCGCTTCTCCTCGAAGACCGAGCTCAGCATCAAGACCTGGGGCGGCTACTACCAGCGCTGGAGCAAACGCCAGCGTGGCGGGGGCTTCGGCACCGTGCCGGTGGATGACCCTCTCACTCCGCTGGTGGATGAATCCGCCTCCAACAACATCGAAAACCAGGAGTTCTACACCTTCGGCATCGAGCCCCGCCTGCGCCACGACTGGAGCGCCTGGGGAAACAGCCACACCCTGGCCGCCGGCATGCAGTTCTACTACAATCACTCCCCGCGTGAGGATCAGCGCGGCGGCAGCCGGGACTCCGACAGCGGCACCACCACCGCCTACTCCGAGCGAGACCTCACCTACGGCTCCGTTTTCCTGGAGAACAAGTTCAGCTTCGGCCGTCTCTCCATCACCCCGGGCTTCCGCATGGAGCTGATCAACCAGGACATCACCACCCAGAACTACTCCGCCGCCACCGGCCTGCCCACCACCGGCCGCAGCAGGAACAAGTTTGATCCGCAGCCCCTGTTCGGCCTCGGCATCGCCTACGACCTCGACCACGAGACGCAGCTCTACGCCAACGTCTCCCAAAGCTACCGCACCACCATTTTCACCGAATCCCTCGTCGTCCCGACCAACACCGACACCTTCACCTCCGACGCCGAGCCCAACTCCGGCTGGAGCTATGAAGTCGGTTACCGCGGCCAGCCCAGGCCGTGGATCAACTGGGACACCAGCCTCTTCCTCATCGACCTCGACAACAAGTTCGGTGGCACCATCGACCAGGGAACCAACCTCGTTCTGCGTAATGTCGGCCGCACCATCAACTACGGCTGGGACGGCGCCTTCCAGCTGGACATGATCGGGGCCTACGACGCCCTCACCGGCGGCGACAATGTCAGCCGGATCGGCTCCCTCAGCCTTTACGGCAACGCCACCCTTCTTGAAGCCGAGATCCACGGCGGTGCCTCCAGTGGCAAGACCCCCCAGTACGCTCCCGACTACATCGTACGCACCGGCCTGATGTACAAGTTCAAGGACCGCGTGAAGGTGTCCTTCCTCGGCACCTTCGTGGGCGACCATTACGCCACGGACGATGAAAACCCCGGCCGTCACATCCCCGCCTACATGACCTGGGACCTGACCGCCGAAGTCAAGGTCACCAAGAACTTCACCGCCATGGCCGGCCTGAACAACGTCTTTGACGAAAGCTATTATTCACGCGTGCGCAGCGACGGCATCGACCCCGGCTACGGCCGCAACTTCTACGTCGGCGGCTCCATCCAGTTCTGAGCAGGGGTGCAGGTGGCTCCACGAGTTGCCTGCGTTCGCGATGCTGCGGAATCGGAGTTCCGCGCTCCTTTCCGATCCTCGCGCCAGCGCAGGGGCGCGGATTTCCAAATCCGCAGCAAGCGGGTTCGCCGCTGTGCACGAAACCTCCGCTTAACCTGCTTCAACCCGAAGAGGCGGGCCGGGGATTCGATGCAGGGTGAAGGTGGCTCCACGAGTTGCCTGCGTTCGCGATGCTGCGGAATCGGAGTTCCGCGCTCCTTTCCGATCCTCGCGCCAGCGCAGGAACATCTCAATCACCCGGCTGCAGCGGGCACCCCATGTTCATGAACATGCGCATCACCTCCTCATTCAGCTGCGCCAGGCTGCGG
>JBIIRD010000020.1:0-71392 GCA_044341745.1 Prosthecobacter sp.
TCCCTGACCTCCCAGGGTTCGCTCAGTCCCAGCGTTTTGTAGAAAAAGTCGCGATCTGTCATCCCCCGACCCTTCCAAACACTCCCATCGCTTCAACTCAAAACCGCGCTAAATGCCAAAGACCCCATTTTTTCATCCCGTCCTCATGCAGCACGTTCTCATCATTCACGAGGTTGAATCCTACCCGGCTTGGAAGGCCGTGTTCGATCAGGCGGCGGGCATCCGGAAAAGCGCCGGTGAAATCAGCTATCAGCTGCTGCGTTACGACCAGGACGCGAACAACATCGTGCACTTTTCCGAGTGGTCATCACTCGAGAATGCCCGGCGTTTTTTTGAATCTCCAGAGCTTGTTGAGATCCGGAAAAAATCGGGCGTCAAGGCGCCCGATTTCATCTATCTTCAAGAGCTGGAACGAGGCGTTTTGTAGAGGGCGTTGGGGTGCTGTGGTGACGCAGCATTCTTGACCTCCCCTGACGGGACCCCTGTGGGGTCGGGAAAAGTAGTCATGAGCTTCAGCTCGTGACCGTGTGGGAGGGCCTTTGACGGCGGTGGGTTTGATCGGGGGTTGTGACGGGCTGAAGCCCATCACTACGTTGCGAGGACGCTGCGCGTCCACTCCTGGGCTGCATGGCGCGACCCCGTCGGGGTCGGGAGAAAAGTAGTCATTAGCTTCAGCTCGTGACAGCGTGGGAGGGCCTTTGACGGCGCTGGGTTTGATCGGGGGTTGTGACGGGCTGAAGCCCATCACTACTTTGGGTGTTGATCTCCCAGGTCCTGCGTCACTCAAAGGCGTCCCGCAGGGCGGGGAACTGGGCGCGCCAGTCGCGGACGACGTCGGTCTCCAGGCGGGCGCAGAGCTCGTGCTCACGTTCGCCGGCGTCGGCGATGATGATGCCGTGGGGATCTGCCACCAGGCTGCGGCCGTTGTAATGGAACTGCGGATCGGAGCCGGTGCGGTTGACGCCGATGACATAGGCCTGGTTTTCGATGGCCCGCGCCTGAAGCAGGGTGATCCAGTGATGATAGCGCTTCACCGGCCAGGCGGCCATGTAAACCAGTGCTTCGGCGCCCTGGCGCGCGGCTTCGCGGGCCAGTTCTGGGAAGCGCAGATCGTAGCAGATCAGCGGGGCGATCTTGAACCCGCCCCATTCAAACAGGACGGGTGAGTTGCCCCTCGCATGCACCGCTGCCTCGCCGCCGAGTGAAAACGGACGCATTTTGCTGTAGCGGGCCAGTTCGCGGCCGTCCGGGGCCACGGCCAGAGCCTGGTTCAGGGCCTTGTCGCCAGGGCCAGGGACAACGAGGCCGCCAAGCACGCAGCACTGCCAGTCGGCGGCCAGGGTTTTCAGGAACTGCTCGGTGGGGCCGCCCCGGGGTTCGGCCGTGATGTCCAGGGCGCAGGAGAAGCCGGTGGCGAACATCTCCGGCAGGATGAGGAGCGAGCCCGGTGCGGGTGGCGCGGTGTCCAGCAGGGCGCGCACCCTGGCGAAGCTGGCGGCCTTGTCCTCCCAGACGGAGTCCAGTTGCAGGGCGTGAAGGGTCAGGCTCATGAGGAGGCCATTATGATCGGTCCATGCCGGCCTGCCAGCAAATGCGGCTGGCTATTCTGCGGGTCGTTTTTACAATGACTGCATGGCCCCATACACCGTCCAGCCTGGTGACAATCCGAGCAAGATAGCCAAGAAGTTCGGCATGACCCTGGCGCAGTTCCAGCAGGCGAATCCGGAGCTGGTCGAATGGGGCACGGGCAGCTGGAAGGTGCTTTTCCCCGGCCAGGTCGTGAACGTCGCCGGAACGGTGACCGGCCTGCCTGCCGAACCTGCCACGGCTCCCGCCAGCTTTGCCGCGCCGCCGCCCTGGATGCAGATCGCCATCATGGAGCAGGGTGTGCAGGAGTGGGCCCAGGGGGACAATCCGAGGATTCTGGAATACCTGCGCAGCTGCGGCCTCAGCGGCAGCCTGTTGAAGGATGAAACCGCCTGGTGCGCGGCTTTTGTGAACTGGTGCATTCTCAAATCGGGCTTCAGCCCGCAGGGCAGCGCCAAAGTTTCCGACTGGTGGGGCTGGGGCAGGCCGGTGGCGGCGACTTATGGAGCCATCTGCATCCTTCAGCCGCTGACGGTGGATCAGGCCAGCAGCGGGCACATCGGCTTCCTCCATGCCATGGATGCCACCAACGTCTGGCTCCTGAGCGGGAACTCCAAAAATCAGGTGCGCATCTCGCCCTATCCCAAGGCCAAGCTGATTCATAACGCCCCCTATCGCTGGCCTTATTGACGGGGCGGACAGTCAGGCATCCACAGCGGGTGCGAAGTCCGGCAATGCTGCCCCTCGAGGCGGAGGAACCCCTTTTGTCGATGTCGCAAGGAAATGAGCCCGGGTTGGGTGCTGGGCTCTTCCTTGTTGAATCTGAAGACGTCTTCAGGCCTCCGGGCTAAGCACCATATCCTAGGTTGATGCCACGAGAGTCAGGCGAGGCGTGCGAAGTCTGGCGGGATAAATGCGGCGTTTGTAATGTTCAATAGAACAAATTTAGCCGCAAGAGATTGGGCCTAAAATTCTCTAAAACAATAATTTCCATAAAATTAATTGGAATATGGAAAATGTAGAACAAATTTATTACAATTTTCAGACAATTCACAGCCTCTGCCCGCAACTGTCATGAGTGATATCCTCCTACCTTACCCAGCCAAGACGGCCTGCTCTTTCGGAGCCAAGCTTGTGGCCGGAGTCATGGCCTATTTGTTTCTGATCACGGGGCTTCAGGCCCAAGTCGTTGTCCAGGAATACTATATCGCGCTGCCTGAAGCCCAGATTCGCCAGAACTTCCTGATTCTGGCGAGCAACACAGGAACCACTCTGGATTCCGTGATTTCAGTGACGGTTGGCAATTCGGGAACCAAGGTTATTTACGATCACTGGGAGGACGGCTATGAAGTGGACCTCAACAATCCGGCCCAGGCCACCACGAAGATCTGGGGAGATGGCAACAACGCCAATGGGATCGCCCCGGGCTTTGCCAACGATCCCTCGGGCTTGAGTGCAGGAGCGGTGCTGGCCCTGCGCAACCTGGTCACCCTGCCGCGCAATGCCTCGACGATTCTCTACGATGGTCGTGACCGTCTGGGGGCGACCAACGCCGTCGTGGTTTCCCGTTCAGCCTGGGCCACCACACCCGGCAGCGTGCTGGCGGACGCCACGGAGGTGTATCCCGTCGTGGACTGGGGGACGTCGTTTGTGATGCCCGTGGGCGAGGATGTCATCTATCCCACGCCGCTGACCTCCTCGATGTTTGAGAAGGTGTCCCTGTTTGTGCAGGCGGCGGAAAACGGCACGCAGGTGCAGATCGATCTTAACGGAGACAGCACGGTGGACAGCACGGTGACTTTGAACCGCGGTGAAGTTCATTTCACGGCTTCAGGGGTGCAGAAAGGCGCGACGGTGACGACCAGCAAGCCGGTGCAGGTGCACCTCATGACGGGCGATGTTGGCGCCAACTATGAGTCGCGCTGGTTTGCCATACCGCCTCAGAACCAGTGGGGCATCCGTTATTACTCGGCCGTTGGCACCGCCTCGAACGGCCATGAGGCTTATGCCTTCCTCTACAACCCGAATGCGAACGCGATCACGATCAACTACAACACGCGCACGGGCAGCGGGTCGTTCTCCATTCCGGCCAGGGACACCTACCGGCATCAGCTCCCGCAGAACTCCGGCATTGATTACGACAGCATCTCGGACCAGCCGTTCTTCGGCGTCGGTGCGGTGGGTGCCAAGCCCAGTTCGAACAATGTGTATGACTGGGGTTTCACCCTGGTGCCGCAGAACAACCTGACGACCGCGCTGGTGGTCGGCTGGGGGCCGGGTACGTCGGATCTTTCGCAAAACGGCAGCCCGGCCTGGGTCACAGCACTGACGGCCACCCGCATTTATGTGGACTACGATGGCGATCATGACGGCGCGCTGACGGATCCGACGGGGCAGAATTACGATGCGCATTACGACATCGCCGGGCTGGAATCCATGCGTCTCTATGATCCGGACAAGGATCAGACGGCGATGCGCATCTACACCCTCGACGGCACGTTGGTCACCGGAGCCTGGGGCCAGGACCCGGCGGTGGCCGGGGCGGGCAACCCTTACCTGGACGTAGGCACGACGATTCCCGCCTATCCGGCGCCGGTCATGGTGAAGACCTCGCGCATCGCCACGGACAACGCGCCCGCCGGGCTGAGCGTCGGGGACGTGCTCGAGTACATCATCCGCCTCGACAATAAGTCGCTGGTCTCGATCACCTCCGTGCCGGTGCTCGACACCCTGCCGGTCGGCGTGAGCTATGTCACTGGCAGCACGACCAAGGACGGCAGCGCCGTGGCGGACGCGGGCACGACATCGTTCCCGCTGGATGAAGACGGCCTGATCGTGCCGATCGTGCGGTCAAGGGAGTTCACGGAAGTGAAATTCCTGGTCGCGATCACGGCTTCCGGCACGCTGACAAACACGGCTGATGTCCTTGGTTATCCCGGCGTCCGCGCGCTGAACACGGTGAACGTTCCGTCGGGTGGAGGCTCGACCAGCTGCGC
Source organism: Prosthecobacter sp. (assembly GCA_044341745.1). Taxonomy (GTDB): domain Bacteria; phylum Verrucomicrobiota; class Verrucomicrobiia; order Verrucomicrobiales; family Verrucomicrobiaceae; genus Prosthecobacter. The sequence goes on from JBIIRD010000020.1 coordinate 4,584, forward strand.
CCTGCAGTTCACGAACAGTTCGGGCAGCCCATCGGACTACCTTCCCGGCCAGGGAGTCTATGTCACGCTCACCGACGCGGATGCGAACACCAACTCCACCGTGGCGGAAAGCGTGCAGGTTGTGGTGACCAATGGCGGCAATGGTGACGCCGAGTTTGTCACCCTGGTGGAGACCGGCGTGAACACCGGCGTCTTCCGCAACACCTCGGCGCTCACCACCTCGACGACGGCCGGCCTTGACCCGGACGACGGCACCCTGAACGTCCAGATCGGCAACACGCTCAGCAGCCAGTATCTTGACCCGCAGTTTGCCGACACCTGTTCGGACACGGCCACCATCAACGCGCCCGGCCTGACCAAGCAGCTCTATCTCGACACCGACGGCACGGATGCGGACAGCACGGGCGACCTGGATCGTGTCGATCCCGTGGCCACCACGGATGCCACGACCAGCACCAGCCAGTCCCTGGCCACCGGTGCCAGCGCCACTTTCACGCAGACGCCGGCCTTTGCGTCCAACTTCAACCTGCCCTCCGGCGGAACGGTCAGCGGCCGCGCCTATGTGCAGGTTCCCTCAGGCAGCCTGCCGGGCACACCTGACATCACGGCCGCCGTGCGTAAAAACGGCACGCCCTTTGCCACGCTCAGCCTGCCTTCAGCAACGCTGCTGAGCGGCGGCACGCAAACCATCAGCGTCGGAACCACCAGCAGCCTGCAGAGCTCCAGCACTTCCAGCCTCAGCTTCTCCCACAATGTCGCTGCGGGTGACAACCGCCTCCTTCTGGTCTCCGTGGCGCTGGGGGCGACATCGCAGCTTGGCAACCCGCCAAGCATGACGAGCGTGACTTATGGAGGCACTGCAATGACGCTGGTCGGCTCGCAGGTTTCGGGTTCCGCCAGCAGCAATGATGACACCGTCTCCTACATCTACCGCATGGTGGCGCCGCCGGTTGGAACGGCAAACGTCGTCGTCACCCTCGGCGGCAACGGTGCGGTGGCCGCCGGTGCAACCACCTTCTACAACGTGGATCAGACGACACCGCTGGGCACCTTTGCGTCGGCGGGTGGTTTTGGCAGCACGCCATCGGTCACGGTCAGCTCGGCCACCGGCCAGGTGGTGTTTGGAACGGTGGCCGCCGACGAGAACCCGACCCTTACCACCGGCGGCGGCCAGACCTCGCGCTGGCTCTACAACGCCTATGGCCCGACCTCCGGCGCCGCCAGCACCGAGGCCGGCGCCAGTTCGGTCACCTTCTCCTATTCAAGCACGGACGGTTCGCAGGACTGGGCCATCTCGGCGGTGCCGGTGCGTCCGGCCAGCAGCGACGCCATCTATCAGCTCGACTGGTCCGCCACCCTGGGCTCGGCCACCACGGCCGGCAGCGGGGATGTCATCAGCGTGGTCGTGCAGAACAACGTCGCCGCCACGCCGATAAGCCTGCTGTATGACAGCCAGACCTATCCGGCGCGCATCGACCTGCCGACCACCACGGTCATCGACACGCTTTCGGTGTCGGTTTACGACGCCGCCTATCCGGCGGGAGGCGCAGTCACCGGAGCCGCCGTGGGCTCCACCGTTTATGTGCGCGTGGCGGTCACCGATCCCTTCGGCACCTATGACATCACCAGCAGCGATCTTGTCATCGACGGTCCCGGCACGGCGGGCGACGTCAGCACCACGCTGGGCGGCGGGCAGGTGGTCTCCGACAACGGCACGGTGAAGACGTATGAATATGCCTGGGCAACCACGGCGACGCAGGGAAGCTACAGCCTCACCGCCACCTCGAAGGAAGGCTACGAGAACACCATCCAGTCCTCGAAGTCCTCGTCCTTCACCCTCACGGAGCTCGACCTCGGAACGCCGAGCACGACGGTCTTCAACAAGGACGTCTATGCCGCTGATGAGATCGTCTGCATCACCACCACCGACCTGGACCAGAACCAGAATCCCGCCGTGGCGGAGACCGTGCTCGTCACCGTTCAGTCGAGCTCGGGCGACAGTGAAATCGTGATGCTGACGGAGACCGGCGTGAACACCGGCGCTTTCAGCTTCTGCGTGACGGCCAGTTCCACGACGGGCGGCACGCCTGGCAACGGCACGCTTCACGCCCCGGTGGGCAGCGTGCTGACCGTCACCTATGTGGATCCGGACGACTCCAGCGACACCTCCGGCGACACGGCATCCGTGCCCACAGCGGCACCCTCCCTGAGCGTGGTGAAGACGCTTCTTTCCCCGGTGGACGGCCAGGCGATGGTCGGTGAATCCGTGCAGTACCGCCTGCGGGTCACCAACACCGGCGGCGGCACGCTCAGCAGCATCCAGCTCACCGACAGCTTCCCGGCGTTGAACCTGGCCTACGCCTCCGCCTCGGTCACGCCGGACAGCAGCGGCGCAGGTTCCATCGTCTGGAACAACGTGGGGCCGCTCACCTCCGGCCAGAGCACCGACATCGTGGTCAGTTTCACCGCGCTTGCCTCGGCGGCTCCGGCGGTCAACAGCGTTCTCGCCGACGCCGGCGGCGGCCTGACCGCCTCCGACACCGAGGACGTCATCATCACCAGCCCTTCCCTCTCGATCCTCAAGACCCTGGTCAGTCCGAATCCAGGTCCGGCGGGCAAGGGTGACGACGTGATCTTTGACATCTTGGTGCAGAACACGGGTGACACCCTCATCACCACCGTGCCGCTGGAGGACAGCTACAGCAGCGCCCTCTTTGACTTCGTCTCCGCCACGACGACACCGGATGGCGAAGGCGGCGGCAGCCTGGTCTGGACTGACATCACCGGCACGGGCGGTCTGGCTGTCGGCGAATCCTACCTTCTGACAGTCACTCTTCGCGCCAAAGGAGCGGCCAATCCGGCAACCAACCATGCCGCCATCCTTTATGCCGTCGATGTGAACGGCGATCCTGTCGCGCCCGTGGACAGCACCGCCAGTCTGGTGACCGAGGCCGCCAGCATTCGCGGCACGGTATATGATGACGATGATGGCGACGACGTCTTCAGCGCCGGCGACACAGCTCTCCAGGGCGTCGTCGTGCGCCTCTACACCGACCCGGATGGTGACGGTGATCCGGCCGACGGCACGCTGGTGGACATGACCACCACGCTCGCCGACGGCAGCTATGAGTTCCTCAACCTCGATCTTGGCGACTATGTCGTCGTGGAAGAAGACATCCTGGGTTATGTCAGCCTTCAGGACACCGAGGGTGATCCGAACGACAACCGCATCCGCGTCGGTGTCAGCAGCTTCATCGCGCATGTCGGCAAGAACTTCCTCGACGCCGTGCTCGACACCTCCTCCTACGGCTCCATCAGCGGCCAGGTGCGTGATGACACGGACGCTGACGGCAGCCTGGCGGACGGCGACTCCGGCATCGCCAGCGTCAGCGTCGGCCTCTACACGGACCCGAACGGCGACGGCAGCTTCAATGACGGCATCCTGCTCGCCACCACGCTCACCAACGGTGCCGGCGCCTTCAGCTTCACGCTCGTGCCGCCCGGCGGCTATGTCGTGGTGGAAACCGATCCTGCGGGTTATGTCAGCACGGCGGATGTGCAGAACCCGAACGACAACCGCATCGCCCTCACCCTGCCGCCGTCCGGCAGCGTGACCGGCAACGACTTCCTCGACAGCAGCAACACCGCCGCGCTTGGAAGCATCGGTGACAGCGTGTGGCTGGACACCGACAATGACGGCGTCAGGGACCTGGGCGAAAGCCTGGTGGATGGCGTTGTCGTGGAGCTTTACACCAGCGCGCAGACGCCCGCGGCGGAGGCACCCTACCTGAGCAGCACCACGGCCTCGGGCGGCGCCTACCTGTTCACCCAGGTGCCGGCGGGAAGCTATGTGCTGTATCTTCCGGCCTCGAACTTCAATTCCGGCGGCGTGCTTCTGTCGGCCTCGCTTTCCAGTTCGGTGACCGTCACCGTCGATGATGGCACGGACAACGATGACAACGGCATCCAGGCGGGTGGTGCGGGCACGCCTGTCAGCAGCCCGGTGTTCGTGCTTGCCGCCGGTGAGACGGATGGCAGCAAGGATTTCGGCTTCGTGCCGGACGGCAGCTTTGGCAGCATCTCCGGCGTGGTGATGGAGGACACCACCAACGACCTCGTTGGCGAGGTGGGCATCGGCTCGGTGACGGTCGCTGTTTACACGGACCCGAACGGCGACGGTGATCCTTCCGACGGCGTCCAGTGGGCCAGCACGACCACGGCCCCGGACGGCAGCTATGACTTCTTCGGCCTGCCGCCTGGCGATTATGTGGTGGAGGAAACCCAGCCTGCGGGATTCACCAGCGTGACCGACACGGATGGCGGCACCGACAACCGGGTGGCGGTCAGCGTGGTTCCGGCGGGATCGGCGACCGCCGACTTCATCGAGCGCCAGGTCGGCGAGATCACCGGCTCGGTCTTTGCGGACCTCGACAACGATGACTTCGGCGACGTGCCGCTGTTCAACGTCACGATCACCCTGAAGGATGCCGCCGGGGATGACATCGACAGCAACGCCGGCCTGCCTGGCGTGCAGCCAACGACCACGACCACGGACATCGACGGCAACTACGCCTTCACCGACCTGCTGCCCGGCACCTATCGCGTGGTGGAGACCCAGCCTGCCGGATTCCTGAGCGCCGGTGACACGGATGGCGGCGTCGAAAACGAGGTGGAGGTTGTGCTCACCGCCGGCGGCACCGGCACGGCGGACTTTGTGGAGGAGGAGCCTGCGATGGTGGGCAACCTCGTCTGGCAGGATGCCAACAACGACGGCTTCAAGGACGTGTCCGAGGACGGCATCGACGGCGTGATGGTCGAGCTGCTGGACCTGTTCAACAACCCGGTGGACGGAGATCCGCTGACGGCGGGCGTTCAGGCGCTCACGGCCACCACCTCCGGGGGCGGCGCCTATGGCTTCACCAACCTGCCGCCCGGCCTCTACCGTCTGCGCATCAGCACGCCGCCTTCCGGTTTGATTCTCTCTTCCAGCATCACCAACAACACCGACGACGGCCAGGATGATGATGACAACGGCAGCCAGGTCATGCCAGGCGCGCACACCTACAGCCCGGTCTTTGAGCTGGTGGCCGGCGATGTGGAAAGCACCCTCGACTTCGGTTTCACGGCCGCCGCAGGCACGCTCAGCATCAGCGGCCAGGTGCGTGACGACTACGACCTGGACGGCAGCTTCTCGGACAGCGACCAGCCGGTGCTGGGTGTGACGGTCAGGCTTTACGCCGACAGCGACAGTGACGGTGTCTTTGACGCCGGTGACGACCTGCTGGTGGCCACAACGATGACGGACGCCCTCGGAGCCTACAGCTTCGACAGCCTGCTCGGCGGCACCTACTTCGTGCAGGAGGTGGACCCTGTCGGCGCCACCAGCACGGCGGACGTCATGACCACCAATGACAACCTGATCCGTGTGCTGCTGGCGGGCAGCAGCAGCATCGGCAACGACTTCCTCGATGCCGTCGATCCCGCCGGTTACGCCTACGATGTCACCACCGGGCAGATCATCCCGGGAGGCAGCATCGCGGTGAGCGGCCCGGGCGTCGTCACCCTCGTCCAGGATGGCAGCAGCGGTCAGTACAGTTTCTTCATCGACGGCACGGCCGGCACCTACACGATCACCTACACTCCGCCCTCCGGCTACATCATCGACCCGGCGCGTCCGGTGGCGGGCCCCGGCTTTGATCCGACCGGCGGCAGCAATCCGACGGTGCTGGGTGCGGGCGAGGACGGTTTGAATCCCGGTTATCTGACCGATGCCAGCGCGGGTGCCAATCCCTGGTACCTGAGCTTTGACCTGGCCTCGGGGGATCCGCTGGTCATCAACAACAACATCCCGCTGCGCCTCGCCACACCGAAGAAGTACCAGTATTGGAAGCTGGTGACGCCGGGCGGCGGACCTGATCCGGGCTCAAACGGCGACGGTGACTGCTACATCGACCTGGTCGAGTATGCGCTGAACCTGAACCCCTCCAGCGGGGTGCAGACAGCCCCGGTCTTCCGCGGCGTGCACAACACGCTGACGGGCAAGATCGATGTGTCCTTTGACCGTGTGGAAGGCGGCCTTGACGACGTCTCCTACACGCTCATGGGGCTGAACGCCCTCAGCGCCTCGCCGGCGGGGTGGACCGCGCTTTCCCTTGTGCCCAACGTGACCAGCAACGGTGACGGAACCGAGACGGTTACGTTTGAAGATGTCGAGGACGATCCTTACTTCACGGGCCTGCAGCAGGGCTTCGTGCGTCTCAAGGTCGAACTGGACGAGGACGGCAACATGGTTCCCGAGGAGACGGCGGACACGCCGACCTTTGGCTGGACGCGGCGGACCTTTGATCCCGAATGTGTCATGACGGGGCACCCCTACCTGAAGGACAAGCTCTTCTGCGGCACGGTGGACGCCGTCGTCGGCAACGTGCTCGACGTCACCACCAGCGCAGGATCGGAAAGCATCGCCGCGCAGCTGCTTCCCGGCAGGCAGTATTTCATCGAGGTGTTCTCGGGTGACAACGCGGGTCATCGGTTTGAGCTTGACGAGGCCGCGACCACGGCCGCCACCATTGCGCTGGATGCCGCGAGCAGCCGCAGCACCCAGGCCACGGTTCCCGCCAGCCTGGCGGGCGACAAGGTGGTCATCCGTGAGCATCACACGCTCAACGACCTCTTCCCGACCACCGTTTTCAACGCGACGAACAACGCCGCCACGGCCGACCGCCTCATGTTCATGAACCGCGGCGTCGGCACCTACAGCATCTACTGGCTGCTTCTGAACGGCGGCAGTCCGAAGTGGGTGCTCAGCGGCGATGGCACGGCCGCCGACCAGGGCGGACGTGCGGTGGATCCGGTCGAGGGCTGGTACACCCATCCGCGCAGCACCGCCCATGAAGTGGTGTGGCACGGCATGGTGCGCGCAAATGCCTTTGCCTGCCCGCTGGTCGCCGGCCCCACCTTTGTCGGCAGCGGCTATCCCATGGATCAAAGCCCCGCCATGCGCGGCATGACCACCGGCGCCGGGTTCATCGGCACCCGTGATCCTTCGACGGCGGACCAGCTTCTCTTCTGGAAGGGCTACACCAGCACGCAGGCCATGGCCTACTACAACCACTTCCTGCTGAGCTCGGGCCCGCTCCAGCAGTGGACGGAGCAGGGCAACGCGCTGCTCACCAACGAAAACAACCTGATGCTCTTCAAGCCCACCACGGGCGCCATCTACCGCATGCGCAGCGGCCTGCCCAACTATGTGATGCCGCTGCCCTGGACGCCATGATCCGCCCGACCGCCAACCCTTTCCCCTCCGCCACCGGCCTATGAAACTGACCGCCCTCCTCGCCGCCCTGCTTCTCTCCGCGCTGCCCGCCGCCGCGCGCACCATCGACTGGGGCAATGCCGTCGCCGACACGCTGGTGAACAGCGCCGGCCTGGCCCTCGACGACAGCTTCACCTTCGAGCTCGGCACCTTCGGCAGCTTCACGCCGACGGCCTCCAACATCACCGACTGGGCCTCCCACTGGAAGGTCTTTGACCGCGCCGAGGCGCCTGCCGGAAGCGGCTGGAACTCCACCTTCAGCTTCTTCAACTCCACCGCCACCCTCCTTAACGGAGGCATTTCCAGCGAATCACCCCCGCTCCTGCCCTACACCTTCCTTGCCGGTGAAAAGGCCTTCATCTGGGTTTACAACGTCCTCAACATCGACCCCGAGCAGACGCAGTGGGCGCTGGTCACCAATGACTCGAGCGACAGCAATGCCGCCGATGACTGGCTCATGCCGGTGCCGGGTGACAAGACCGACCTGCCGCTGGAGTGGCGGCTTTCCGGCGCGAGCGCCGTCGTCTTCGGAGGCCTGCATGATGAGCAGGGGCCGGGTGACTACACCAGCGATCCCGGTGTGTTTGACCTGCAGACCGCCGCGGTACCCGAGCCTTCCGGCGCGGTGCTGCTGCTTCTCGGTGCTGGTTTCCTGCGCCGCCGCCGTCGAGTCCAGGGCGGACGTTGATCCGAAACGGAATCGACCGAGCTTCCGCTTGCCAGCCGCCGCCTTGCAAGCCTGACTGACAGGGCCATGAAGAAGCCTCATCGCCTCGCCTTTCTTCTCCTCGCCAGCCTGTCCGCTGCCTCCGCCGAGGATGCGCCGCCAAGGGATTCCCTCTTCGCCAGAAGCGTGACGGAGATGTTTCCGAAGCTGGTCGGGATCCGGCGCGACATCCACAGTCATCCGGAGCTTTCCAACGAGGAGGTGCGCACGGCGGGGCTGGTCGCGGATCATCTGCGCAAGCTGGGGCTGGAGGTGAGGACCGGCGTGGCGAAGCATGGCGTGGTCGGCCTGCTCAAGGGGGCGGGTGAAGGTCCCTGCGTGGCGGTGCGGGCGGACATGGACGCGCTGCCGATCAAGGAGCTGCGCAGCACGCCCTACCGGTCGCAGAACCCCGGGGTGATGCATGCCTGCGGCCACGATGTGCACACCACCTGCGCCCTGGGCCTGGCGGAGCTGCTTTCACGACACAAGGACCAGGTCCGGGGCAGCGTGAAATTCCTCTTCCAGCCGGCGGAGGAGGCCATGCCGGCCACCTTCAAGGGTGACTGGGGTGCCAAACTCATGGTGGCGGAGGGGGTCATGGAAAATCCGCGGCCGGTGGCGGTCTTTGGCCTGCACACCACCGCCCTGGTCCAGCCGGCCGGCACCACCGATGACGATGTGCATTACCTGAAGGCGGGGCAGGTCGGCTTCACGCCCGGCATCGACAACGCCAACAGCGACCGTTTTCACATCACCATCCATGGCAAGATGGCCCACGGCTCGGCTCCTCACAAAGGTGTGGACGCCATCGCTGTCGCCGCCGAGGCCGTGATGGCGCTGCAGATGATCAAAAGCCGGCAGACCAACACGCGCCAGCCACTGGTCATCAGCATCGGCACCATCCGCGGGGGTGACCGCGAGAACATCATCGCCGAAAAGGTCGAGCTCGGCGGCACGGTGCGGACCTACGATGCGGCCTTCCGGGACGGCGTCATCGAGCAGATGCACCGGATTCTCAAGGGCATCACGGAGGCTCACGGCGCGTCCTACCAGATGGACTACCGGAAGACCTACCCCAGCATCCTCAATGACCGGAAGCTGGTGGAGGCCACGCTGCCCGCGTTCCGGCGTCTTTTCGGGGCCGACAATGTCAGGGAGCTCATCCCGGGCATGGGCGGGGAGGATTTTTCCTTTTTTGCCCAGGTGGTGCCCGGGTTTTACTTCCGGCTGGGGGTGGCCAACGAGGAAAAAGGCATCACTGCGGGCGGTCACACCCCCCTCTACGATTGCGATGAGGAGGCCATCAAGACCGGTGTCCTGGCCCTGGCGGCCGCCGTTTGTGACCGGCTGGATGCGGGCGAATGACAGGGGCTTGTCATCCCAGGCTGGCCGGGGCGGGCACCGGGCATGAGCGGGGGCATTGTTCCGTGAAAAGGCAGGGCGTTGGGAGTCGCATTCTGGGGCGGAACCGGGCGGAGTTATTCACAGGGAAACCCGGTTTTTCTGCTCTGACAAAAGTCGAAATCGTCCTTGCAATCCCGGCTGCTGTTTTTACTCTGCTGCTCCTTGTGAAATTTTTCACAAGCTCCTGAACGGCCATTGCCGACCTGCCATGTTGAAATACTTCTTCCTCAGTTACGCCTTTGTCGCCGCCATCGTCGTGGCGGCCTTCGGCACACGCGGCAGCAAAAGTGAGCTGCCCCCGATCGAGCTTTTCCCGGACATGGACCATCAGGCCAAGGTGAAATACCAGGTGAAGAGCGACTTTTTTGCGGATGGTCACGCCGCCCGTCTGCCGGTGAAAAACACGGTTCCCATGGGCTTTGAAGTGCCCGCCCAGCCCGCCTCAAACCCCGGTGCAAAGCCTGTCGCCTACGGCTTCACCAATGGTCTCGATTATTATAGCACCGGCAAGATCGGTGACTTTTACGGCGACGGACTGCCTGAGGAACTGAAGGCGGACAAGTCCCTGCTGGAACGTGGAGAGCGCCAGTATAACATTTATTGTGCGGTCTGCCACGGTGCCTCCGGCAATGGCAAGGGCGTCACTTCCAAGTATGGCATCCTGACCGCCTTCAACTTCCATCAGGCCGGCAGCCTGGACCCGGCCAATGCGGGCGCCTACCGGGCTGATGGTGCCATCTACGACGTCATCACCAACGGCAAGGGCCTGATGGGTTCCTATGGAGGCAACCTGGCCGTCCGGGATCGCTGGGCCATCGTGGCCTACATCCGCGCCCTCCAGGTCGCCGTGAAAGAGGGTAATGTCTCCGTCCAGTAACCCGCGCGCTTTTCCAAAACATGGGTCATCACCACGTCACATTTGAAGATCTGCCGCAGGGCGGAGAAAAGTTTGAGCCAGCCAAGGGCGGCAAGCTCATCAATGCTCTTGGAGGCCTTGGCGCCCTGGGCCTGCTGGGTTCCGCCGTGCTCTTTTTCACCAAGACGGACACATTCGCCTACTCCTGGCTGTTCGCGATCTTCTTCGCCTTCACCATCATCTGCGGCGGAGTTTTCTGGGTGATGCTGCACAACGCCTCGAACTCCGGCTGGGGCGTGGCCATCCGCCGCCTCTGGGAGCAGCTCGCCAACATGGTGCTGCCCCTCGCCGTTCTCAGCATCCCCCTGCTTCTCCCGGCGGTGCAGAAGCCGCTCTACGAGTGGATGAACCACCATCGTGAGGCCGCTCATCACGCCCATGAGGCCGGCACCAGCGTCTACGACGCCCTGCATCACATGGCGGAGTCCAACAGCCACCTGCATGTCCTGACCAGCAAGTTCGGCTACCTGAACATCTCCTCCTGGTTCAGCTGGTACACCCGCTTCGCCTTCTACTTCTTCGTCCTCTGGTTCATCGCCAGCAAGCTGCGCGGCCTTTCGGTTCGGCAGGACGTCGATGGCGACATCAAGCATACCGTCAAGGCCCGTCAGTTCGCCTGCATCTGGCTGCTGTTCTTCGCCCTCACCGTCACTTTTGCCGCCGTGGACTGGATTCAGACGCTCGACTACGCCTGGTTCTCCACGATGTGGGGCGTTTACATCTTCGCCGGCTGCGCCTGGTCCTCGATGGCGGTCACCATCATGCTGGTCACCTGGCTGCGCAGCCTGGGCTACCTGAAAAAGGTCGTCTCCGAGGAGCATTACCACCTCATGGGCAAGCTGCTCTTCGCCTTCACGGTGTTCTGGGCCTACATCGCCTTCTCCCAGTATTTCCTCATCTGGTATGCCAACATCACCGAGGAGACCCGCTTCTATCTGACCCGCAACACCGAGGGCTGGCGGTATGTGTCCATCTTCATCGTGGTCGGCCACTTCATCGCTCCCTTCCTGGCCCTGCTTTCCCAGGCCCGCAAGAAGAGGCCCGCTGTCATGATCGGCGTCTGCCTCTGGATCCTGTTCATGCACCTGGTCGACCTCTACTGGAATGTCATCCCTGAGCGCGGTCCGTCGCTCGGCATCGGCGTGCTGGCCCCGGGCGCCTGGGTGGGTGACATCGTCGCCCTCGTCGGCGTTGTCGGCACCCTCGGCTTCCTCTTCCTCCGCAGCCTGGCGAACTACAGCCTCTATCCCTGCCGCGACCCGCGCCTGCTCGAATCCGCCAACGTCGTCAACTGATCCTCATCATGTCCGCTGCCGCCTCCAACTCGAAACCCGGCGCCCCCTTTCTGTGGGTGTTCGGCGCTTTCACCAGCTTCGCCATCCTGCTGGCGATCTTCCTGAACCTCGCCAAGCCCGCGCCGGTGGATCCTCGTGAGCCGGAGCGTCTTGCCAACAAGGCGGAAGTTCTCAAGGCGCAGGCGGAACTGACCGCCAAGATGGGCCTGAACGATGCCGGCAGGAAAGGTGAGGTGTTCGACAAGACGCTGGCGCTGATTGCCTCCCGCAAGCCTGCTCCGAGCACCCAGGTGGTGCCCGGCTCGCCCACCCAGCTCAAGCAGGCCGCCGCTGCGCCTGCCCCCGCTCCAGCCGCCGCCCCGGCTGCTGCCGCTCCCGCCACCAAGTAACGGCCGCCCCTTTTCCCGATGCAGACGACTCCCTCATCCGCAGACCAGGACCTCCAGGCTGACAACCTTCGCCGCGCGGCGATTGACAAGTCGGTCAAGGGTCCGGTGCTGTTTCTCTTCCTCAACGGCGCCTTCTGGCTCATGGCCTCGACGATCCTCGGGATTCTGGCCGCTCTGAAGCTGTTCTCGCCCTCTTTCCTGGGTGACTGCCCGGTGCTTCAGTTCGGACGCCTTCAGCCGACCCATTTGAACGCCCTGGTCTATGGCTGGGGCATCCAGGCGGGCCTGGGTGTCATGCTCTGGATCATGGCCCGTCGTTCCGGGCAGGAGCTGAAGAGCGGCAAAAGCCTCCTCTATGTGGCTGGTGTCTTCTGGAACATCGCCCTGACGCTCGGCCTCGTCAGCATCCTGATGGGCGGCAGCACCTCGATGCAGTGGCTGGAAATGCCGCGCTGGGTCTGGCCCATCCTTCTGGGCAGCTTCCTTGTGTTCGCCTGGCCGATGGTGATCATGTTCGGTCGCGCCTTCCGTCCCGAAGGTTTCATGGTCAGCACCTGGTACATTCTCGGCGCCTGTTTCTGGTTCCCCTGGATCTTCATCACGGCCAATGTCTGCCTGCATTGCCTGCCCGGCCTTGGCGCCCTCGGCGCCGGCATCAATGCCTGGTACGTGCATGGCCTGATCCTGCTGTTTTTCGCTCCGGTGGCCATCGGTTCCGCCTACTACTTCATCCCCAAGATCACCGGCCAGCCCATCGCCAGCGCAGAGCTCTCGAAGCTGGGCTTCTGGGCCCTGGCGGCCCTGGCAGGCTGGACAGGCATGCAGACCTACATGGGCGGACCTCTGCCCGCCTGGATGCCTTCCATCGGCGCACTCACCGGAACCCTGCTTCTGATCCCTGTCGGTGTCGTCGGTCTGAACCACCACCTCACCACCCTCGGCAAGCACAATCTTGTCGCCACCTCCCCGACGCTGCGCTTCACCTTCCTGGGCTCCCTTTTCTATCCTGTCACCGGAATCGTCCTGGCGCTGCTCTCCAACTACAGCACGGGCGTCACGCTTCAGTTCACCCACGCCACCTACGGTTTCCAGATCGTCGCCGTTTATGGCTTCTTCAGCATGTGCGTCTTCGGCGCCATCTATTACATCGTGCCGCGTCTGGCGGGATGTGAGTGGCTCAGTGTCCGCCTGATCCGCAACCACTTCTGGTTCTCCACCTACGGCATCGCCACCATCGTGGTGACCAGCCTGGTTGCGGGAATGCAGCAGGGCGGCGACCTGAACCACCCTGAAATGTGGGATCAGGATTTCATGCAGCTTTCCCTCAACGCGCGCCCTTACATGATCGCCCGCGCCCTGGCCTGGTGTCTGATCACCTGGTCGAACATCTGGTTCCTCATTCACCTCATGCTCATGGTGGCCGGTCTTGGCCGCCGCAGTTCCGCCCCCACGCTGCTGCATTCTGCGCATGATGACACCCCTCACGCCGCCCACGCATGAGCAACTTCCGCTCCTTCATCCTCGGCCTCGTCGCCACCTTCGGCCTCCCCTGGCTTCTCCTCGTCGTTGTTCCCGTCATCAAGTATCAGGGCCTCGCCCCTGCCGCCTATGACAAGGACAAGGATGGTGTCGAAGGTTTCTATCCTCCCGCTCCGATCAACGGCCAGGGACAGCTTGTCTACATCCGTGAAGGCTGTGTCCAGTGCCACACCCAGATGATCCGCCCGACCCAGCTTGCCCTGGACGGCTGGCGCAAGGGCTGGGGCCAGGATCAGGAGGCCCGCCCTGCCGCCCCGGTCCGTTCCAACACCCTGCGTGATTACCTCGGTGAAAAATACGCCCCCCTGGGTTTCATTCGCAGCGGTCCCGACCTTGCCAATTACGGCTGGCGCGCCCCTGAACGTGGTGTGATCCACCAGAAGCTTTTCGCTCCCCGCTCTCTCCATGACTGGTCCAACATGCCGGCCTTCAAGAGCCTCTACATCGTCCGCAAGGCCCAGGGCCCCGTCAGTTCCAAGGCCCTGCAGATCACCGGCAAGGATGCTCCCGCTGAAGGTTACGAGGTTGTCCCGACTCCTGAAGCCGAGGCCCTCGTCGACTACCTCCTGTCCTTGAAAAAAGACTACCCCATCCCGGGAGTCTCGGCCGATGTGGCCGCCGCCGCTGCGGCTCCAGCGAAGAAGTAACCGCCCTCTGTCCTCAATGAGCGCCCCCTCCAACAGCTTCCAACCCGACAGCACCGACCTGGACCGCCTTCACTCAGCAGTGAAGCGTGAAAAGGCGGACCTGCAGCCCGGTCGCGAGCCCGTGCCGATGCTTGTCATCTTCCTGGGCATGATCGTCGCCGTCATCGCCGGCGGCCAGCTCGGTGTCATGACCGGAGGCTACAGCTTCAACACTTCCAATCCTTTCAACTTCACCGCAGCCCCTGATCCGCGTCCCGGCGGCGGTGCCGGTGCCGGTGCCACCGATCCTTTCCAGGCGGCCATGAAGAAGGGTGCCTCCGGCTACGCCGTCTGCGGCGGCTGCCATCAGGGCAACGGCATGGGCATCCCCGGCCAGTTCCCGCCGCTTGCCGGTTCTGAATGGGTCACGGGTGGCACGGAGCGCCTGGTTCGCGTTGTTCAGCACGGTCTGGTCGGCGCCATCACGGTGAAGGGCCAGGGCTACAACACGCCGGGCGGCATGCAGCCCTTCGGTGCGGCGATGTCCTCCGGTGATCTTGCGAACGTTCTGACCTACATCCGCAACAGCTGGGGCAATGAGGCCGCCATGGTGACCAAGGAGATGGTCGAAAAGGTGCGCTCGGAAGAAAAGCGCGCCCAGCAGTGGACCGAGGCCGACCTTGCCCCCTTTGCTGATAAAAATGTTCCGGGCGATGTTCCGGCCGGTCCTGGAGCCACCGCCGCCGCCCCCGCAGCCAAGTAAGACGTCAGCATGATGCATGTGATCGACGGCAGAACTTTGAAGGCGGGCGCGGCTTTTTGTCGCAGCTCGCCTGAGCGTTTCCGTCCTTTCAACCTGCCCAGCAGCAACACCCCCTTTCAAGCCGAGTTAGATTCCACCGTGACCCTTCTATGAGCGCCGCCGCCCACACCCACGATCATTCCCACGATCACGCGCATGACCATCATGAGCCGGGATTCATTGGAAAGTACATCTTCTCCACCGACCACAAGGTGATCGGCATCCAGTATGCCATCACGGGCCTGCTGTTCCTGTTGTTTGGCTTCTTCCTCATGCTCCTCATGCGCTGGAGCATCGCCTACCCCGGCCAGCCCATCCCCGGCTTCGACATCGTCAGCAAGCTTCCCGTCATCGGTGGCATCTTCAATGAAATGATCGGCCGCTGGGCTCCTGGCGGCGTGGTCAACGGCGAGCTGTACAACATGCTCGGCGCCATGCACGGCACCATCATGGTGTTCCTCGGCATCGTTCCGCTGGGCTTCGCCGGCTTCGTGAACTTCGTCATGCCGCTGCAGATCGGCACCATCGACATGGCATTCCCCCGCCTGAACATGTGGAGCTACTGGCTCTTCTTCGTCAGCGGCGTCGGCATGCTCGCCAGCTTCTTCCTCGGCACCGGCTCCGTGCAGACCGGCTGGACGATGTACTCCCCGCTCGCCAGCACGACCGGACTCGCCGTCACCAACATCTGGATGCACGGCCACACCTGGTGGCTGCTGAGCATGGTGTTTAACATCTCGGCATCCCTGCTTGGCTCCGTGAACGTCATCACGACCATCATCAATCTGCGCGCCAAGGGCATGTCCTGGATGCGCATGCCCTTCTTCTGCTGGGCCATGTTCATCGTCGCCTTCCTGCTCCTGCTGGCCTTCCCGCCCCTTGAAGTCGCCGCCCTGCTGCAGTTCTCCGACCGTGTCTTTGGCTCCAGCTTCTTCCTGCCCACCGGCCTCATGGAAGGCGGTCAGCATCTGGACATCTCCGGCGGCGGCTCCCCGCTTCTCTACCAGCACCTTTTCTGGTTCCTCGCCCACCCCGAGGTGTATGTGCTCATCCTGCCGGCCTTCGCCATCCTGGCCGAGGTCATCCCGGCCAACACCCGCCGCCCGCTCTGGGGCTACAAGGCCATGGTCTACGGCGGTCTCACCCTGGGCTTCCTGAGCTTCCTGGTGTGGGCGCACCACATGTACCTCACCGGCATGGGCACCATGATGTCCACCTACTTCCAGATCACCACCGTGCTCATCTCCGTGCCTTCGGTGATCCTGCTCACCGGACTGATGATCTCCCTCTACGGCGGCTCCATCCGTTTCACCCCGCAGATGCTCTTCGCCTCCGCCTTCCTGCCCATGTTCGGCATCGGCGGTCTGACCGGCCTGCCGCTGGCCTTCACCTTCATCGACCTCGCCCTTCACGACACCTATTATGTGATCGGCCACTTCCACTACGTCGTCGCACCCGGCTCCATCTTCGCCTTCTTCGCCGGCGTCTATCACTGGTATCCCAAGGCCACCGGCCGCAAGATGAATGACTTCCTTGGCAAGCTGCACTTCTGGCCCTCCCTCGTCGGCATGAACCTGGTGTTCGCCCCGATGTTCATCCAGGGCATGGGCGGCTTCCACCGCCGCTGGTACGACGGCGGCAAATACTTCGAGCAGACCTCCTCCGCCTCCAACTGGTTCACCGAGATGACCTCCGGCTTCTTCGGTCTCTTCGGCATGGAGGTTCCCAACAACCTGCTCGGCCTCAATGTCCTGATGACCTTCGGCGCCATCATCCTCATGCTCGGCCAGGTGCCCTTCATCCTGAACTTCTTCCTCAGCATCAAGGGCGGGGAAAAAGTCACCAGCGACAACCCCTGGAACTGCACGACGCTTGAGTGGGCGACTCCGACGCCGCCTCCGCACGGCAACTTCACCTTTGACGTCGTCGCCGTCCGCGGTCCATATGAGTACAGCGTCCCCGGCATGAGCCAGGACTACTTCCCGCAGTGGGAGTCCGAGCCCGGGAAGGCGGCCGAGCCCTCCGCCGTACCCTCTGCTCCGGCCACGGCCGCCCATCACTGATTCACCGCGAACCGCGAACCTCGAAACCGCGACCTTCACATGGACATCCCTTACACCGTCACCGCCCGCCCCGACACGGGCCTCTACAACGCCAAGGTTGGCATCTGGCTTTTCCTGGCTTCGGAAGTCATGCTCTTCGGCGGCCTGTTCAGCTCCTACATCTTCCTCCGCGTCGGCGCCGACTATCCCTGGCCGGTGCATGAGCTCAACGTCACGCTCGGCTTCGTCAACACCCTCGTGCTGATTGGTTCCTCCGTGACGGTGCTGCTCGCCTGGGCCTCCCTCAAGCTTCGCAAGATCGGCGCCTACAAGCTCTACATGCTCATCACCGTCCTCTGTGCGGCGACCTTCATGGTGAACAAGTCCTTCGAATACAAGGCCAAGTTCGAGCATTACAGCGTGACCCTGACGGATGGCACCATCCTCACCGGCCACCTGCCCCACGGCTACAGCGTGGAGTTCGGCGATGTGAAGACCCTGAACCTGACCGTTGCAGGCAAGACCAGCGCCGTTGATGCCGACCCGGTCAGTTATGTCCTCCCCTATGTGAAGGGCGATGTGCCCAAGTTCAAGACCGAGGCCGGCGAGGAGATCACCCTCGACGCCTCCAGCTTCGCGAAGATCAAGGCCGAGGCGCGCGCCAAGGCGGTTGAAAAGGCGAAGGCCGAAAGCCTCAAGGAAGTTCCGAACTGGTCCGTCAAGCTGACCGCCGCCTCCCCGCTCACCTTCTCCGTGCCGCCCTCCAAGCTGCTGGCCAAGCCCGCCCCGGGTGCGACCATGCTCGCCTTCCGTGACGGCACCTCCGTCGAGGGAAAGATGGTCAATGACAAGATGACCCTGGAGGTGGACGGCGTGGATCTTCGCGCGACACCGGACAAGGAGAAGTCCCTGGCCTGGAACGAGCACTACCTGGGCTCCGCCTGGAAGAAGGCCTTCATCGAGCAGCGCGACCACGCCATCGCCGAGTTCAATGAAAAGTATGGTGACGGCAAGGGCGGCACCACCCGCGATCCGAACAAGAGCGCGACCCATCAGAAGCATCAGTTTTTCATGCACCTTCACTCCGCCAAGCCTGAGGCGCATGCTGCGGAAGGCGCCCACAAGGCCGAGGCGCACGCCCCTGCCGGCCATGGTGACAGCCACGCCAGCCATCACCCCGAGGTCCAGCTTGAACGCAAGGACGTGCAGTTCTTCTCCAACTTCACCCCCAAGCTCAACAGCTACTACGCCATCTACTTCACCCTGACCGGCCTGCATGGCATGCACGTCGTCGCCGGAGCCCTGGTGCTGGCCTACTTCCTGTTCTGCAACGGCCGCATGCTGCGCGAGGATCCTGAGCGTCTCGCCAACCGTGTCGAGGTCGGCGGCCTGTTCTGGCACTTTGTGGACCTTGTCTGGATCTTCCTGTTCCCGCTTCTTTACCTCCTGTAATTCCAACCCGAACGCCACCACCCGCCATGGCCGACAGCCCACAAGAAATCCAAAAAGCAGTTCGGAAGATCCTCTGGATCGGAGCCATCCTCATTGTCTTCACGGTCATCACCGTCGCGCTTTCCTATGTCGAGCTGCCCTCGCACTCCTGGAACCTGATTGTCGGCATGATCGTCGCCACCTTCAAGGCCGCCCTGGTGGCCCTGGTGTTCATGCACTTGAACCACGAGTCGAAGCTCATCTACAAGATCCTCGCCTTCACGACGGTCTTCGCGCTTGCCATCTTCCTGCTCATCTACTTCAGCAGCACGGATCCCCTTCAGTTCGCCAAGTTCTGACCCTCCTCACGCCCCGATGTCCCTCAAGCACTTCCACTACGTCTTTCTCTTCTTCGCAGTCCTCTGCGATGGCGGGTTCTGGCTGTGGACGCGCCTGGCACCTGAAAAGGCCCTGGAGCTCGGCATCACCGGCATCGGCATGGTTGCCGGCTGGACCAGCCTGCTCCTGATCGGCTATTTCCTCTGGTACCTCGTCAAAAAGTCCCGCCAGATCATCATCTGACCCCCGCCATGCTCCTCGCCTGCGCCACCTGCAAAGCCGACCCCAACAGCCTGATCGCCCAAGCCCAGGACCTGGCGGTGCTGGTGATGCTTGGCTTCCTGGCCGTCGGCATGCTCTGCGTGGGCCTGATCATCTTCAACTTCGTCCGTCGCCAGCAGCGTCTTGCCGCAAACCTGCCGCAGCACTGAGCCCTCATCTTCACACCACCCGCTTCATCCTCCTCCTGACATGAGCATTTCTGACATCAACACCTGGATCGGCGTGACGCCCAACGCCTCCGAGCACGGCGGCCTTGTCGATCACATGCTCGGCTTCGTCCACTGGTTCATGCTGGCCCTGTTCATCGGCTGGTCCATCTTCCTCATCAATGTGTTCTGGAAGTACCGCGCCGGCAGGAGTGCCAGGGCCGACTATCATGGCGTGCGCGGACACGCCTCCACCCACATCGAGATCGGCGTGGTCATCGTCGAGGCCATCCTGCTTCTCGGCTTCGCCTTCCCTCTCTGGTCACGTCAGGCCGACGATTATCCCACCAGCGCCGACACCATCAAGATGCGCGCCATGGGCGAGAAGTTCCTCTGGAACTTCCAGTACCCGGGCAGTGACAGCATGCTGAGCACCTGGAATCCCCGCGCCATCTCTCCCTCCAACGCCACGGGTCGTGAGCTGAACGACCCGAACGGCAAGGATGACTTCGTCAACCCCGGCACCATGAAGCTGCCCGTCGGCCGCCCGGTCATCGTCGATGTCACCAGCAAGGACGTGATTCACAACCTGGCCATCGTGCCGATGCGCGCCGCCCAGGATGCCTGCCCCGGTGTGAAGTCCCACATGTGGTTCAAGCCGGTGAAGACCGGCACCTGGGACATCATCTGCGGCCAGCTCTGCGGCCCGGGCCACGCCCAGATGAAAGCGGTCATCGAGGTCATGGAGCCCAAGGAGTTCGACGACTGGGCCAAGGAGATGTCCGCGGCTGCTGCGGCCAAGAATGCAGCGCCTGCTCCTGTGGCGGCCCGCTGAGCCAGACGAGGCCCGCTGTCGGGCTTGCGGTTTCCATTTTCAAAAGAGCGGGCGCCCCCCGCTCTTTTTTCTTTCGGGCCTTGATCTCCAAGCCACGCCGTTCGTTTCTGCCTTTGTCCCTTGATGACCCTCTTCCAACGCATCGCCCTCACCGCCTTCGTGGCCATTGAGATCCTGATCTTCGTCGGGGCGATTGTCCGCACCACCGGTTCGGGCCTCGGCTGTCCGGACTGGCCGTTCTGCTACGGCTGCTGGGTGCCGCCGACGACGGCCGAGGAGATCGACTTCAGCCGGATCGACCTCGAGAAGTTCCGTCGCAAGGCCGCCGCGCTTGGGCGCGATCCTGCTGAAATCACGCCTGAAAGGCTGAAGGCCGAGTTCAATCCTGTGGCAACCTGGATTGAATATCTCAACCGCCTCACCAGCCTGCCTGTGGGCCTGTCGGTGATGGTGATGTGGTTCGCCAGCTTCGGGGAGTGGAGGCGCGGCCGGGCGCGCATCTTCCTCGCGGCCACGGCCGCCGTGCTGCTGGTTGGCATCAACGCCTGGCTCGGGGCGCGCGTGGTGCTCAGCGGCCTGAAGCCGGGCATCATCACCCTGCACATGGCGCTGGCCATCCTTCTCCAGTGCGTGCTGGTTTACACCGCCTGGCGCGGCGTCCAGAGCCCGTGGAGCCTGGGCTGGAAATCCGCTCCCTGCAACAGGCTGCGCGCCGTGGCCTGGCTGTTGTTTGCGCTGGTGGTTGCCGAGGGGGTCATGGGCTCCCAGGTGCGCGAGCTGACCGATGAACTCGCCCGCACCCATGCCGGTCATTCACGCGCCGAGTGGATCGGTGAGCTGGAGGCCAGCTGGGTCTATCTGGTTCACCGGAGCTTCTCATGGTTCATCGTCGCGGCCGCCTTCCTGTTCTTCCGGATGAGCGGCCGCGCGCTTGCCGTCTGCGGCTGGCTGGAGGCCCTGATTGCCGGGCTGGTCCTGGCCCAGATGCTCCTGGGGATTGTGCTCGCCCATGTTGGGATTGTCGCCGTCGCCCAGGTCCTGCACATCGGCCTTTCCTCGCTGCTGGTCAGCGGCCTTTTTCTCTGGCTTCTGGGCGCCTCCGTCCGTCCCCGTGCCTGAACGGCGCCGGGATGTGCTGCGGAGTTTACAAGCCTTCATCACTCAGGTAAGTCGCAACGAATGTCAGGTGAAGACGCCGATGCAGTGGAAGAACGCCAGCGCGCCCGGCGGGGTGCGGGCCGTGCATGGCTCGAGCTGCTGCGTCCCGCCGTGCTGGCGGTCGTCGCCATGCTGGTCAGCCTCGCCTTTTCCAGCACCTGGCCTCCGGCGAACCAGTTTCTGCTGCATCGGTCGGTCGATCTCCTGGTTCTGGTGATGTACTTCTGGGAGTTTGCCCGGTATCGGCCGAGCTTCTTTGAGTTTGCCGGTATCGGCCTGACCTCGGCGGGTTTTCTGTTCCTGGTCTTCAAAGGGGCCTGGCTGATGCCCGTCGTCATCGTGGCCATGGCCGTCCTCTGGCTGCTGCTGTCCTGGATCGCCCAGCAATGGCCGCTGCAGCGTGGGCTGACCATGGCCGCCCTGTTTGGCGTCATCCTGCGCCTGGCGATGCTGGCCCTGCGCATGGGCGGTCACATGGGTGCTGAGGATGCCTGGCCGCGTGCTGTGGACCTGGGGTTCCTGGCGCTGCTGGGCGTCATCGCGCTGACTTCATCGCAGGCCTGGCGGGGTCGTCGTTTTGCCGTGCCCGAGGCGGGTCAGTTTCAGGCGGGTTTTTTCAGCGCGCCCCTGGTGGTGGCCGTGGTCTTGAGGCTGTGGCCTTGGGGGCCTGCCTTGTCCGCAGGCACGCAGGGCTGGGTGGATGCCGGCTTTGCCCTGCTGGCCGGTGTCACCGCATGGAGTGCGCGGCGCTGGACCTGGGGCGGTCTGCGCTGGATGCCGCCTGCCTTGATGATCATGCCCATGAACCAGTTGATTCTAGCCTTGTACTCCAAGGTCAGTGCAAACACGCTGGTTCCCATGCTGCATCAGCTCAACGGCCTGCTGATCTTCTGTCTGGCGGTTTTCTGGGCCTGCCTCGTGTGGGCGGAGCTTTCGAGGCATGAGCGCTCCTCCGGCTTGTCATGAACGGACAACGCCTCATTTGCCAAACAGCCACATCGCCAGGATCAGCGTCCAGAGGATGTTGAAGAGCTGGCCGCCGAGGAAGGCTGCGGCGGGCCTGCCACCGCCAAGGCTGAACAGCTCGCCCAGCCGCGTCTCCAGCCCGATGCAGACAAAGGCGGCGGCGAACCAGACCTCACGCAGGCCCTTCAGCGGCTTGCTCGCGGCCTCCGCCACCGTCGCCGGCACGAAGTAGGAAAAGACGATGGAGGCGATGACGAAACCGATCACAAACTTGGGAAAGCGTTCCCAGATGACGCCGATGGAAGGCTTCTCGCGCTTGCCGGTCCCGCCTTCGCCGCCGCGCATGGTCCACCAGATGGACAGGACGAAGGCGGCCACGCCAATCAGCACGTTCTGGGACAGCTTGACGATCACGCCGACCTTGGTGGCGTCCTTGCCGACCTGTTCGGTGGCGGCGGCGACGGAGCCGCTGGTGTCGAGCGTGCCGCCGATCCAGGCGCCGCCGACGGCCTCGGACAATCCCAGCTTCTGCACGGCCACGGGCATCAGGATCATCATCGGCACGGCGCAGATGAGCACGATGGAGGTGACGTAGGACAGCTTTTTGCGGTCGCCCTGGATGGCTCCGCAGGCGGCGATGGCGGCCGACACGCCGCAGATGGAGACGGCGGTGGAGAGCATGACGCCGAATTCGTCATCCACCTTCAGCTTCTTGGCGATGAAGAAGCAGGCATACCAGACGACGGGAATCACCAGGGCGCCCTGGATCAGGCCAGGCAGGCCCGCCTTCAGCATCTCCTGAAGCAGGATGGTCGCGCCGAGAAGCACAATGCCGACCTTGATGAAAAACTCCGTGCGCACGGCCTCGCGCAGCCATTCCGGCACCGGCAGCAGATGGCTCCAGAGCATGCCGATCAGCAGGGCAAAGACCACGTATTCAATCCCCCAGGCCTTGACGGCGGCGTTGCCGGCGACCCAGTGGGACAGCCATCCCAGCACAAAGACCACGGTGGCACCGCCGAGAAAACGCAGGGCCCTTTTGCCCAGCGAAGGCGCCAGGGCCAGCACCGAGATGACCAGGAAGACAGCCAGCAGCACGGCGCTCAGACCCAGGTTGTCCATGGAGAAAGCCTTGCCAGCTTCGGCGGCGCCGCTCCAGCCCATGGAGGGCATCTTGGGCGTCCATCCTCTTGCCACGGCGATGAGCACAGGCAGGGCCGCCAGCACGGCAAGCCAGTCTTCATTCTGCCACCAGCGGGCGGTGGAACGGCCAGGCGAGGGATAGGCGGAGTCTGAGGCGGCTGGATTGGCGGACATGATGCTGGATGGGGAAAAGAATCGTTTTGGAAAGGTAACCAACGGGCCGGGGACACCCAGTGTTTCGTGCCGAACTTTGGAAGCTGCATGCCGCGCACGGCCTGCTGTCACGGCACCTATGGCTTCAACTGCTGAAACAGCTTTTCAAGGCCTGCCAGGATCTTGTTTGACGCCTCAACCTCCAGGCAGCTCGAACGTGCCCGCCAGGTCTCGTAGCCGCCCAGCCCGTGGTGTTCCGGCGTGGGAAGATAGCCATGATAGGCGTTGGCGAGCGAGACGGTGAAGGTGGGCGCGTGACGCTTCTTCAGCTCCAGCCCGATCTCGACAAACACCTCCGCAGGAATCGCCGAGACATGCAGGTCGCCGATCTTCATGACCTGCAACGGCGCGGAAACCGTGGCGGGGAATTCCGACAGCAGCACGGTTTCACGCGCATACACCTGCTCAAGCGTCTCCATGCGGGGGTAAAGCTTCGACTGCTTCATCACGGCGCGCGCCTTTTCGACCTCCTCCATCTCCGGCAGGCGCAGCCCGAGCTGGATCTCATTTTGCGCGACAGCCAGCGGCGCCCAGTCCCGGTGCTGCACGGACTTCACCGCGGCGGCGACCGCCTGGGCGACTTCGTTCGCCACGATCTGAATGCGGCCATAGGGGCCTTCCTTCGCCTGGCTTCCGCGAAAGTCGATGTTGTTGATGTCGCCGCTGGTGCCGTTGGACATGATGCCGACAAAGGGCGGCTCCTGCTGCTGCGCGCCGAGCAGCCCCCCAATCATTCCGGCGAAGGCGCCGAAGTAATCCGCCGAGATGTGGCCGGGGCCGACGCCGCCGACGTAATGCAGCGAGTAGTTGGCCAGCAGGGCGAGAGGCCGGCCGTCCAGATGCTGCACGCTGATGAAGCCGACCTCCGGATCCGTTGGCCCCGCAGGCTCAAGCAGTCCGGGGTTGTTGACGCCGGGATTGGTCTTCACCTGGTCGGTCGTGACTCCCAGCGGCGTGGCGGGGATGGTGCCGGGCTTCATCCTCCAGCGGCGGTTGAAGACCTGGTTAGGCACGGAGGCGCTGCCATGGCCGATGCGTGCCGGGGCCAGGTTGTTGAGCGCCCGCCTCACGCCGTCGGCGATCCGGCGCGCCACAAACTTTTGGTAAGCCGGGCTCGGCTCGCTCTGGCCCACCGCCTGGAGCGTGCCGCAGGAATGGGAGTGCGTGGCGGACATCATCATGTTCATCTCCGGCAGGCCGGTGGCCTCGCGCACCAGTTTCTTCGCCTCGTCGAAGATGCCGCGTCCGATGACACAGCTGTCTGCGACGACCATGACCAGCCGGGTTTTTCCATCGTCGAGCGCCAGGCAGCGGGCGTGAAGCTCGTCATGGATGAAGGCGGCCTTGCCGTCCTGGAAGCCGCCGTTGATGGAGCTGCCCAGCTCCGGCGTGATGTTGCTGGTCGCGGCCCCGGCGCGGAATTCGGCGGCCTGCAGAGGTGAAAGGAGCAGGCCGAGGGCGAGGAGGTGGAGCTTCATCCCAAGGATACGCAGGAAGCAAACCGGCCTTCTCCCGGAAGGTGAAGTTGTTCCGGTGCGGGTCAGTCCGCCAGGTCCTCCGAGCGCTTTTCCGGAGCCCACCAGATGACGATGAAGCCCAGGGCGTAGATGGAGGCGCAGACGGTGCCGACGCGCGGGTAGTCGCCCCCCAGCGCCGGGAAAAGAAAACCGGCGGCAAGCACGCCAAGGGCGGTGGCGAAGCGTCCGGAGTTGTAGGCGAGCCCGCTGCCGGTGGCCCGGACGCGCGTGGGGAAAAGCTCCGGCAGGTAGAGGGCCAGCCAGCCGAAAAACAGCGTGGCCACCAGGCCCTGCGTGAACACCACGGCATGAAACCCGGGCCGCAGCGGGGCGGTGCCCTGGAACATGGCGATGGTGACAACGACCGTGGCTAGGCTGATGAGCGCATAGCTGGTTCGGCGGCCGAGACGGCTGGCGAGCTGCGCCCCGGCGAAGCTGCCGAGCACCGCGCCCAGCGCCCACCATCCCTGCGTGGCCGCCTTGTAGCCGGTGTCCGCAGCCCCGGCGACCTTGTCCGCCCACGGGATCATCCACTTGCTCGCCGACCAGGCGCCGATCATCGGGATCGAGCTGATCAGAACGCCGACAAGGGTGAAGCGGAGCAGGCCGGGCTGGAACAGCTCCCGCAGCGGAGTGACGGGCGATTTGGCGGCACCGCACGAGGCCAGCCACCGGGGCGACTCGGGCAGGGCGGCGAGCACGAAGAGTCCGAGCAGCGCCGGCACGCCGGCGAACTGGAAGAGCCAGCGCCAGGACTCCGGGGTGACCGGCCAATGCCTGGCCAGCTGCGAGAGCAGCAGGATGCCCGCATTCAGCCCCGCCATCATGGTGCCGGAGACCAGCGGCCGTGAGGCGCCCGCCCAGCATTCCGAGACCAGCGCGATGCCGTTCGGCCAGAGGCCGCCGACGCCGAGGCCGACCAGGAAGCGCAGCGCCAGCATCTGCCAGGGGTCCCGGACCCAGGCGCCAAGCGCGGCGAAGACGGAGTAGAAAAGAATGCAGACCCCCATGGCGCGGGTGCGACCGATGCGGTCTCCGAGGCTGCCGAGGGCGATGCCGCCGACGGCCGCGCCGAGCATGAGGGCGGCGGTGAAGCGCGCGAACCATTCGCCGCCGAGTTCGGGCGTGAAGGCCGAACCTAACAAACTTTTCGACACAGAGAGCGAGGCGACGGGCATCAGGCCGAGCTCGACGCCGTCAAACACCAGCGCGAGGAAGCTGACGGCCAGGACGAGGATTCGCTGCGGTGTGCTCAGGCAGGGCATCAGGTGGAGGCTTCGGGGGTGTCCTGCGATGCATAGGCCCGGATGACCGCGCTGTTGTCGGCGTCGCCGAAACCGAGGTGCTCGGCCTTTTCGAGAAGCTGGCGATGGGTCTCGCTCAGCGGCAGGGGGACGGGGCTGGCCTGCAGCATGAGGCGCACATCCTTGAGGTGCTGGGACAGCCTGGCCTGCGGCGTGAAGTCACCGGCGATCATCTTTTCGCCCTTGGTGTCCATGATCCTGGAGTAGGCCATGCCGCGGCGCATGACGTCGAGGGCTCGCGTCGGATCGAGGTGCAGATGTTCCGCAAAGACCAGGCCCTCGGCGAGCGCGGCGCGGTTCAGCCCGAGGACGAGGTTGGTGACCAGTTTCATCCTCGCGCCGCCGCCGCAGGGGCCGACGTGGACGGCGTCGCGGGCGAAGCGTGCGAACAGCGGGCGGCAGCGCTCGAACACGGCTTCATCACCGCCGGCCATGACGAGCACGTCGCGCTTCAGGATCTGGGCGCTGCTGCCGGAGATGGTGGCGTCAAGATAGTGGACGCCGCGTGCGGCGAGCTCGGCTCCCAGAGCCTCCATCTCCGCAGGGGCTCCCGTGCTGGTGTCGATGAGGATGAGGCCGGGTCGCAGCCGCGCTTCGGCCAGCACCTCGCGCACGACGCCTGAATGCGGCAGGCAGAGGAGGACAGCCTCGCTCTTATCGAACACCTGCGCGGCGGTGGTGGCAACCATGCAGCGTGCGGGATCGATGTCCCATCCGCGCGCCGCCCCGGTCATCGCCATGAAGGCCGAGCCCATGAGGCCCATGCCGATGATGCCGGTGGAGTCAGGAGACGGGGAATTCATCGGGAGAAGTGCGCAGGCTAAGGGTCACGCAGTTGGTTGGCGAGCGTTCTCGCGGCCTGCCTCCAGTTTTCCGGGCCGCTGGAGCCGAAGCCCGTCACCATGCGCCAGGTGCCCTGGAAACCGGCGGGCAGGGAGGCCTTCTCGAAGCACTTCAGGTAGAACTTTCGGTAGCTGCCCGGGACGTTCCAGATCATCGAGATGTGGCCGCCCTGCTCCGGGGCGGACAGCAGCCGCGAGACGGCGAACTGGCGGCTCTCCGGCTCATAAACGGCCATCCAGTCCACCTTTTGGTTGATCACAAACCTGCGGGCGGTTTCCGCGCCGTCATCGAGCGTGCCTGAAAGCAGGCTGTCCGGCGCGGCGTCCCGGCCCGCGCAGCAGGCGGACACCGTCGGCCTCCAGGCATGCATGAAGTGATACAACATCTTCAGCGGTGTCTCCTGGGCGGCCTGAACGGTGGTGGTTTCATGAAGGCGGCCGCTTTTCAGCTCGGTGACGCATCTGAGGCTGACGCCGCGGATGCGGGAGTTTCTCTCGAAGCGGAAGCTGCTGCCCTTCAGCTCCGCAGCCGGTGTGGCGAGCGGTTGACCGTCCAGGATGAAGGTGAGCGACTCCAGCGGCTCTGGCTCGTTTTCCAGGTGGGCGCTGCCGATGAAGCCGCAGTCGGGAAAGAAGAACACGGTGCCGTAGGCGCTGCGTTCGGTGGTCATGGCATGGCCGCGGAAGTCGATGCGGCCCGGGGTCCACTGCGAGGCCTGGCGGAGCAGCAGCGTCAGCTCGCCGCAGGTCACGGTGAGGCTCGGCATGTCGGGGCCGAGGCTGGGCTTGAAGGGCGGGCTGGCAGCGGCGGCCAGGAGCGGGCAGAGAAGGGCGAGGCAGGCGGTGCGCAGAGGCATCCTCATCATACGTTGCCACGGCACGAATCACACCGACGTGCGCTCATGCGCCGCTCAGCGGATCTTCCAGACCTTCACGTCGTCAATCCAGACGGTGCTGGGAATCAGGAAGCTGAACCAGCGCTTCATCGGATGCGCAAAGCCTTCGGAGTGATGACTGGCGATCAGGCGGCCGTCGATCGTGAGCCGCAGTTCATCGCCGACGGCGAGCAGGATGAGCTCATGCCACTCCGTGTCGGCCTTGAAGGGCGTGGTCACGCTTTTGGTTTTCAGCAGCGCCTCCAGGTCGGCGGGGATCTTCTGCTTCTTCGCCAGCGCCTCGTCGCGGCGGCGGCGGTTCTCCAGGTTCATGACGCCGGTCTTGTGATCGACCAGAGTCACGCTGCGCTGGCTGAGGATGCCGTAGCAGAGATGACCGGCGTGAACGCCCCGGGTGGTCTCGCGGTCCACAAAGCCGAGCTGCAGACCCTCGTCCTTGCCGAGCCCGGGAAAGCGGAAGCGCACCACCGCGCCGCCGTCGGTGAAGCCCGCCTCGTGATGAATGTGAGCCGAGTGCTTGGCCGCCTGCGTGGCGCTGCTCACCTTCAGGATGCCTTGGTCCAGGTCGGCCTGCTTGATCTGCGGCACGCGGTCCGCGGTCGCGCTGTTCCAGCCGTTGCCGATGGCCCTGGCGAGGTTGCCGTCCTCCTCGCGCTCAAAGGCGTCGTGGAAGATCAGCGTGGCGTTTTTCTCCAGCCAGGCGGTGGAGTCCTGGGCTGTGGCGCCGGAGGCGAGGACGAGGGCAAAAAGAAGGCGGTGCATGGAAGGCGGGACGGGTGGCTTTGAATCACTTCTGCAGACGCTTTCTCCAGCGCGGCAGCTCCTTTTCAAACAGCACCCGGGGGCGGCTGCTGAAGAAGTCGTAGGCCACCTTGTTCTTCGCGGCCATCTCGCTGAAGCTGCCGTAGATGATGCCGTCGTCGGCTCCGGCAAAGATGGGCCTGCCGGTCTGCAGATCGTAGAAGCGCGCCCAGTGAACCTCGGTGGAGGCCGGGTCGGTCACGAAATCGGTCCTGCCTGCGGCATTCTTGGTTTTTCTGAGGCCGGTGATCCGATGGCTGTCAAACCAGGCCATGGCGGACTCGATCATGGTGACGACCTCGGGCGTCACCGGGCCGCTGCGCATGAGGAACTTCACCAGGCTGGCGGACTCGCCTCCGCTCAGCGAGGGCGGCTCCTTCAGCCTTGCCTTCACGGGTTCCAGCGTCAGCGGATGATGCTGGGCGCACCAGACCGTGGGTTTGCCGTCGGCCTTCACCTGCATGGCGGCGAGGCAGGCGACACCCTTGTCGAACGCAGCCCTGGCGCGCTGCTTCAGGGGCTCGTCGGCGAAGGTGAAGAGCCTCACGCCCTGCGAGACCGAAAGCAGCAGCTCCAGCACGTGCGTCATGGCGTCGTCATTGAGGGTGATGGCCTCGTGATAGCCGCGCTCCACGGGGTAGTTCTGCGGCCAGCCGCCGTTTGGATACTGGGCGGCGAACACGTAGCCGAGACCCTTCAGCAGCGCCGCCCTGACGTCCTCGCGTCCGGTGGCGGTGAAGACGCCGGCGAGAAACTTGATCTGCTCCGTGGTCGTGCGGTTGTCGAAGGTGCCGCAGTAATGCCAGGCGTCGCCTGTCTGGGCGGTCCAGTGCGTGCCGGGCCGGCGCGGGCCCTTGCCGTAGTCCACCGCCTTGGACCAGCCGCCGGAGGGCGTCTGATAGCTGATGACGGTTTCGGCCAGCCGCAGGTTGTCAGCTCCGCCGAACCATTCCGGCGGCGTGTCGCTGTCGAATTCAAACTCCTTCCGGCCGCCCGGCGCCGGCCTGGGCCTTCCGAGTCCTGCCCGGCGGCATTCCTCGTCGAGGATGCGTCGTTCGCCGGCGGCGCGTTCACGAGACGCGGCGATGAAGGATGACCATTCTTTTTGTTCGGCGGCGGGCAGTCCTGCCAGCAGCTCGTCCGTCAGCAGGGTGAAGGGCTTGTCGGCGGCGGCGGCGCAGGCGGCGAGCAAAAGCAGGGGGAGGATCGGGCGCATGGCGGGGCTGGAGAATCAGGCGGGACGGGGACGGGCATCAATCCTTTTTGTTTGGCTTGATGGGCTGGAGCTGTTCACGGATGACGGGCAGGAGCAGCTCCGCGACAAGCCGGTGGCCGAGATCGCCGGGGTGGGCGCCGTCGGGCAGGAGGCCCGCGACATCCGTCTGATGCCGTTTTGCAAAAGCTGGATAGGCCGCATGCACGTCCGCCAGCGGCAGGCCGAGCTCCCGGGCGAGGTCGCGAACCGCCTCGTTGTAGCGGAGGAGGAAGGGGGCTTCGAAGCCGTCCTCCGCCTCCGGGTTGTAGGGAGGCCGGCCGTAGAGCTCGCGCATCCGTGGGGACCAGCGCAGCGGGTTGGTGGTCATGAGGATGACGCGGGCGCCCGCATCATGGACCAGGCGGATGAGCCGGCGGTAGTTGGCGACGTAGGCCTCCAGGCTGACGCGCGGCTGCGTGACGGGCGGCTTTTTCCAGACATCGACTGTTGAGTCGTTGATGCCGAACTGCATCACCACGATCCGGGGCCGGTGGGCGAGCACGTCGGCCTGAACGCGTTTCAACGCATCGAAGGTGGTGTTGGAGGGAACGCCTGCGTTGTGGACATCGGGGGCGTCATCCGACTGCCCCAGGGCTGCCTGGATGAGTGCGGCGTACACCTTCACCGTGCCACGGGGGGCGGTGGTGGAGTCGCCGAACAGGATGATGCCGCCGGGCCTTGGGACTGGCGGCGGAGCAGGCGGCGCCGTTTTTGGAACGGGCTCCGCAGCCTGAATGGACTGGGCGAGCAGCGGAAGCAGGAGCAGGGTGCGGCGATGCATGACCAGGCTTCTCGGAAGTTGCGGCCCGCCTGCCAGGGTCAGCGGGCGGCCTTGCCTTCGCGGACGTGGGCTAGAGCCGCGTCCTGCATGAACTTCACCGCCGCCGGGGTGTTCTTGTGTCCGGCGAGGGTGTCGATGTGCATCTTCTTGGGGATGCCCAGCGCATTGTAGGCGGCATAGACACTGGTGGGAGGACAGGTGGTGTCAATGAAGCCCACGGTCACCGCCGCGCCTTTGGCGTGGCAGCGGCGGGCGAAGTTGACGTTGTCAAAGTAGCGTGCGGTCTGAAGCTCGGCCGCATCCGGCCTGCCCTCGGTGATCGACACCAGCTTGGGCCAGCCGTTGATGCGGTTGACGACGGTGCCCGAGTGATCACAGCCTGCGGGCACGCCGGCGCAGATGAAGGTGACGCGTTCGTCAAGCGCCCCGGCGGCGAAGGCCTGGAAGCCGCCCTGGCTGCTGCCATAGACGATCACGGTTTTGCCGTCCCATTCCGGCTGCGCGGTGAGGAAGTCGATGGCGCGGACGAGGCGCAGGAACATGCCCTTGAAGTAGTTTTTTTCGCGGTCGGAGCGGCCGACGTAGCGATAGTCCTTCAGGGCGCCCGCGGCCAGTTCCTGGTAAAAGGCGGCGGGTTTGCCGTTGGGGATGCCGTGGGCGTTGATGTCCATGGCGAGCATGCCGCCCTCGCGCTCGGTCCAGGCCAGGGCGCCGAGGCTGGAGCTGCTGACGCCGGCCCCGTGAACAAAAAGGATGGCAGGGCAGGACTTCGGGGCGGCGTTTTTGGGACGGCCGTAGTAGCCGGAAACAGGCGCGCCAAGGCAGTCCACCTGGACGTCAAACGCCTCCGCCCCTTTGACGGCGGTCGGCACCGGCGTGAGCGTGGATTTCACCGGCACCCTGGCGAGCGCGGCTTTCTGGGCGGCCCAGAAGCTGTCGAAGTCCTCCGGCACGGGCAGGCTGGGCTGGATCTGGTCCGGATCACAGGCGGCTGCGGCCATCGCGGAGGCGGTGGTCTTGGGGGCGGAGATGCGGACGAGGGTGAAGCCGGGTTTTTCCACCTTCACGGCGAAAGAGCCCCTGCCCTGGGTCAGGGCAATGTTCTGCGCGGGCTGCGGATTCCAGCCATCTTCGGAAACGTTGGCCGTCACGGCGGCGAGGGCGGGGTCGCTGGACTCGATCTGAAACGTCGCCGTGTCACCGGCATGATAGGTGGCGTCGGCGCGGTCGGTGACGATCTTGAGGGTCAGGGCCGGTGCCTGTGCAGGCTGTGTTTGAGCCAGGGCGGCGCCCAGGCAGGCCGGAAGAAGTAGGAGGAGGCGACGTGAAAGCATGAGCCTGTTCAAACGTGCCTTGTGCGTAGCTTCTTCGGATTTTGCCCCCGAACCTTCGGCGGCCCCGCCGCAATTTGCCGGGCCTGACGTTCCATCAACCAGGCTGAATTCTGGACGCTCTTTTGCTTGCAAAAGACGACCTTGGACGGGTTACTCCATGCTGCCTCATCCCCCCTAACAACTCATGAGCATTTCAAGCATGTTGTCCGGTTTTGTGTTGGTCGGTTTCATCGGTCTTGCCGCCGGGCTCAGCGCGGCTCCCAGCATTGACACGCCGCCCTCCTCCGCCACGCCGGCCTACGGGGCGACGGTGACGTTCAGCGCCACAGTGACCGCCGGGCCGGGAGCCAGCTTTGCCTGGGAACGCGACGGCACGACGCCGATTCTCAACGGCGGCCGCTATTCCGGCGCCGCCACGGCAACCCTCACCATCACGGGGGCCAACAGCGCGGACAACGGCAGCTATGTCCTCACCGTCACCGATGGCACCGGCTCAACGTCCTCGACGCCCGCCACCCTCACCGTCACCCAGTCTCCGGGCAGCCTGGATCCGGCCTACACGGGGGCCGGGGCGACCGAGGGCAGCTTGATCTACACGAACAAGGTGCTGCATCTGCCGGACGGCCGCACGCTGCTGGCCGTGAAGAACCAGTTCAACGGCGTGATCAACAACGCCACGAGCAATCTCGTCGTCATGTCCGCCGCCGGTGCCGTGAGCCACCCCGGGGCGGCCGGTTTCACCGGCGGCAGCAATGGCGGTGACGTGAGAAGCATCTTCCGCATGGGGGACGGCAAAATTCTTGTGGCCGGTGACTTCACCACGCATCGCACCGACACCATCGTCAACACCGCGCGCAACCGGGTCGCCCGGTTGAACGCCGATCTCACGCTCGACACCAGCTTTGTGCCGACAGGGCCCGGAGCGGTGCCGGAGGTGGTCTTTGCCGACTCCTACGGCCGCATTTATCTGGGCGGCGGCTTCATCAGCTACGACAGCCTGCCGGGTTACAACTATCTTGTCCGCCTGAAGGATGACGGCACGCTGGACCGCAGCTTCAAGCCCCAGCTGAATGGCGCCGTGACGATGGTCGCGATCCAAAAGGATGGCAAATTCATCGTCTCCGGCGCCTTTGACGGCTATGTCGGCGTCACCTCCGGCAGCGTGCCGAAGCTGCTGCGTTTCCATGCCGACGGCAGCATCGACACCGGCTACGCGCCGAGCGTTTCCGCCACGGCTTTCAACATCGGCGGCCTGGCCCTGGATGAGGACGACAACCTGTATGTGTCTGTTTCCTCCACGAGCATAACCATCCGCCGGTTCCAGCCGGATGGAACCGCGGACACGGCTTTCAACGTGCTGCCTGCGCCGGACGGCTTCGTGGGACCCCTGGTCGTGCAGCCGGGCGGCAGGCTGGCTTATGGCGGCCTGTTTACTTCGCCGGCCGCCCGTCTTTTCCGGGTTCACACCAGCGATGGCAGCCCGGACACGGCCTTCGGCATCACCACGGGACTCAATTCAACGTCGATCAACACGCAGATCCTCGGCCTAAGCTCCGACCCCATCGGCCGCCTGTGGGTCACGGGCAGGGAATTCAGCACCTACAACGGCAGCACGGCCAACCGCTTCGCCGTGATCCAGGGCAGCGCCGGGCCGCAGCTCGCCTTCGTGGCCCAGCCGACGGGCCGTGTGGCCAACGCCGCCGGCAGCGTCAGCTTCAGCGCCCATGCCACGGGAAACAACGGCTTCACCTTCCTGTGGCATAAAAATGGTTCGCCACTCAGCAACGGCGGGCGCTTCTCCGGCGTGGATACGAACACGCTGACCCTCGGCAATTTGGAGGAGGGGGATGAAGGCGGCTATACGCTGGTGGTCAGCAGTCCCGGGGCCGGCTCCATCACAAGCCGCGTGGCTTCCCTGGAGGTGCTAGGCGCGCCGGAGATCACGCAGGATCCCGTGGCGCAGAGCGTGGATTTTGGTGGCTCGGCCACCTTCACGGGGGCCGCCACGGGCGCCACGCCACTGAGCTACCAGTGGTTTTACAATGACACGGCCCTGAGCAACGGCGCCGGCGTCAGCGGTGCCACGAGCGACACGCTCATCCTCACCAACATCGACTTCAATGACGCCGGTAATTACAAGGTGCGGGCCTCCAACGGACTGGGAGAGGATTTCAGCGCCGCTGTCACGCTGACCGTGCAGAAGCGGCCCGGGGGCATCGCTGCAGGAGCCAACCCGCTGCCGATGTTCAACGGCGAAGTTCATGCCGTCGAGCTTCTGGGAGACGGTTCCTACGTCGTGGGCGGGGCTTTCCAGAGCATCTCGATGAACGGTGGAACCAGCTATGCCAGCCGTTCACGCCTGGCCCGCATCCTGGCGGACGGCACCCTCGACGCCAACTTTCCCACGGCATCCAACAGCGTGCATGCCGTGGAGGTGGACTCGGCGGGACGCATCTTCATCGGGGGAAGCTTCACCACCGTGACTTCGGGGAGCAGCACGGTCAACCGCACGCGCGTTGCCTGCCTGGTGGCCTCCGGCGCCACGTATGTGCTTGATTCTGCCTTTGACACCAGCACGGCGGGTCCGAACGGCCTGGTGCTGACCCTGGCTCCCGTGGGAGATGGCTCCGTGTACATCGGCGGGGACTTCACCCAGGTCGGCGCCACCACGACGGGAGTGAAAAAGATGGCGCGCCTGACGAAGGACGGCGCTGTGAACACTGCTTTTAGTTCTGGCGCGAACAACACGGTGCACAAGCTCCTGCGCCGTTCCGATGGCAGTCTTTACGTGGCCGGACTCAGCAACCAGTGGGGCGTCACAGAATTTGCCCCGCGCGGGGTCATTCTGGTCTCCGCCACGGGATCGAGGATTGGTTCGTTTGTGCCTCCTGGCACTGGAACGGTGCTCTTTCCCGGCGGTCAATCCCTGCTGCGTCTTGCCGACGGAGCCCTGCTGGCAGGCGTCAACTGGGCAGGGGGCAATCCTTCCGCCTTGCGGCTGAACGGCAACACGGGCGAGGCGGCCACGTTTGATTCCACGCACACCTCGGCCGTCACCGCCATGGCCCAGCAGGCGGATGGCAAGGTGCTGATGGGCGGAGGCTTTGGCTTCTTCACTCGCAATTCGCCCACCACCGGAGCCGTGGACACGACGATGAACACCGGCGCCGGTTTTACAGGCGAGGGCACCACGCCGACGATCAACGACATCGAGGTGGATGGATCCGGGCGCATCTTCGTGGTCGGCAACTTCACCAGCTACAACGGCGTCACCCGCAATCGTTTTGTCATCCTCAATGGCGGTGACCTGGACGCCCGCACCCAGCCGAAGCCCGGGCAGACACTGACCTTCGCCGACATCGCCGACCGCGCCTTTGTGCCCGGCAATGCGGCGGCGAACACGGTGACGATCACCCTGCCGACCTCCACCTCCGGGCTGCCGGTGACGACGGTGGTGACCAGCGGGCTGGCCACGCTGACCGGGAGCAAGCTGACCTTCACTGGTGCGGGAACCGTGGTGCTGACGGCCTCCCAGGCGGGCAATGACAACTTTTCCGCCGCCAGTGTTTCGCAGACGATTGTCATTTCGAAGGCGCCGCAAACCCTGACCTTTGCGCCGATGATCGACCGGCCGACGGGCAGCGCGCCCTTCCTGCTGAGCGGCAGCGCCAGTTCGGGACTGCCGGTGCATTTCCAGCTTCTCGGCGGCCCGGCCGCGATCAATGGCAACCTGCTCACGCTCACGGGCGTGACCGGCACGGTTGCCATCCGCGCCACCCAGTCCGGTGACGCCAACTTTGGGGACGCGGGTTTTGTGGACCAGAGCTTCGAGGTGTTTGAGGGCGTGCCCGCTCTGCTGCCGCAGGTCATCATGTTCAATCCGCTGCCCGCGCGCTCGGCCAACGAGGCGCCTTTCAATGTTGCCGCCACCTCCACCTCCGGGCTGCCGGTGACCCTGACGGTGACGTCCGGGCCGGCCAGCATCTCCGGCGGCCTGGTGACGCTCAGCGGCACGACTGGCACGGTGGTGATCACGGCCACGCAGCCCGGCAATGCCAATTTCCTGCCCGCCAAGCCGGTCGTGCAGAGCTTCAAGGTGGGCGCTCCCGCCACGAGCCTGACGCTGGCCAATCTGGTGCAGACCTACACTGGAACCCAGCGCCCCATCAGCGTGGTCGGTGGCACGGCGGACACGATCTATTACACGGTCAACAAGGTGAAGGGCACGACGCCTCCCGTTGCCGCAGGCAGTTATGCGGTGGAGGCCGTCAGTGGCATCGGGGCTTCGGCGGTGAAGAAATCCGGCACCCTGGTCATCAACAAGGCTCCCCTCACCCTCACGGCGGATGACAAGCGCCGCTTTGTCGGCCAGGCAAACCCGCTGCTCACCTTCGCCTACTCCGGTTTCCTGGGATCCGACAACGCCTCCAATGCGTTCACCAAGCCGCCCACGATTTCGACAAAGGCGACCCCGACCAGCCCGGGCGGCAATTACCCGATTCTTCCTGCAGGCGGCGCGGCGCTGAACTACAGCTTGATTTATGTGAGCGGAAACCTGGAGGTCGAGAGCTGGGGCGGGCAGTATGAAGCCCTGCTTGAAAAGCCCGGTGAAGAGCTGCCCGTGGGCAAGATTGAGTTCACCGTCGCCTCGAACAGCAGCGACTTCACCGGCAAGATCTACACCGCCAAAAACGCCGCCGCCTCGTTCAAGGGCAAGCTGTCCACCAATCTGGAAACCGAGACGGCCACCGGCAGCGCCAACGCGGTCGTGGGTTCGGGCAGCGCCGCCGTGACCTATGGCATCAGCCTGAATCCTCTGCCGCTGGATGGGCGCTTCACCGCCACGGTGACTCGTGCGGTGGGAACGGATGCGGCCACTGCCTTTGGCGACACCAGCATCGGCGAGAAGCTGCGCCTGGCCTCCGGCAAGCCCGCCGAAGCCTATGCCGGGGCGCACACGCTGATCATCGATCCGCCGGAGCATCTCACCGCCAGCGTCCTGCCGCTGCCTGGAGGCAGTGGTTATGCCACCGCAGTCATCGATGCCAAGGGCAAGCTGACGCTGGCCGGCGCCCTGGCCGACGGGACCAAGATCACCGCCTCGCTCCTGCCCGACGCGAACCGCGGCTACCGGCTCTACCTGCTGCCCTACTCCGGCCGCAGTGACAGCTACTTCGCCGCCTGGCTGGATCTCGTCGATCATCCGAATCTGACGGGCCGCGGCTGCATCCTCGCGAACACGCAATCCGCCTTCTGGGCCAAGGCGGCGCCTGTTCCCGCCAGCAAGGATGCGAACTACCGCGACGGCTTCCCCGAGACCTCGGCCTCGCTCCTCCTGGACCCCTGGCTGCCGCCCGTGGCCGCCAAGGCGCCCAATCCCGCCATCACGCTGCTGCAGCGCCTGGGGCTGGGCCTTTCCGGAGACATGACGCCGCTCTTTGACGCCTCGGCCACCGGCCTAACCGCTGATCTGCCCACGCAGCTCTCGCTGGCCGCCACAGGCAAGGTGGGTGTCGTCCTGCCGGAGGAAAACGACCGAGTCTTCAAGATGACCGTCACTCCCGCCACCGGTGTTTACACGGGCAGCTTCACGGTTCCCAACGGCAGCAAGTCCGCCACGGTGAACTTCAGCGGCATCCTGCGTCAGCCGGCCTCGGGTGAAACCGATCCCGCCTTCCTGGGCGGCGGTTTTGGGCTCATCCCGCAGCTCACCGGCCAGTCAGCCGGCAGCACCTCCACGGACGTCAGCATGGATAGGCCGGGCGAGTGAGCCGGAGGCGGTGACCCAGGAGGGGGAAGGCCCGTCCAACCTTTCATTCTCCGGCTTTGTTTGCGCGTCAGCGTGGGGCGCGGATTTCCAAATCCGCAGCCGGGTGGTGCGCCTGGCAGGGCCGGAGGTCCTTTTCATCGGCTTCAATCCGATGAAGGGTCCAGGGATCGAAGTGGCTCTGAATCAGGCAGGCAGATTTTGAGTTTGGATTGGCAAGTCCTGTGAGGAGGGCTCTGCAAGGTGATCGACATTGACAGACGCGCCTCGTCTCGGGTGTTTTGAAGGATCATGCGTTTCATCCTGCCGTCTGTTCTCGCTTTCGCCGCCTTCATCGGTCTGCCGCTGGCCTTGCCGGGGGCCGATCACAAGGACGCCAAGGGCAATCCGTCGCCCTGGGGAGAGTGGGTGGAGCCGGACTTTCCGTTTTTCAGCAGCGTCCTGGACTGCCGTGAAATCGGGAAAGGCTTTCCGAAGGACAATCTGACGCCACGCGGGCTGATTCTGAATCTGGGGCACAACCTCTGGGCCTGCTTTGACACGGACTTGCTGCGCATCGCCTGCCTCTGGCAGGGCGAGCCCGGCCAGCCGCCGGTGACGCCGGAGGCGCTGGCACCGGGATCGTATCATGTCGCCGGTCAGAAGACCAAGGATGGTCAGGAGCACCTGCCGAAGCCGGTGGGCAAGGTGTGGCTGGCGAACGGACTTTACCCTGGCTGGCAGGTGGGTGAAAACCCCAGCTTCACCGATCCCCGCGAACCGGCGCCGAGCAAGGAGGAGGCGGGCAGGGGGCCGGTGAGCGGTGGCAGGTTCCTGGGGATTGAGATCAATGCATCCGGAACGTGGCTGCGTTACCAGGTGGCAGGAACGCTGATCCAACATGGTTTAAAAGCCGAGGTGGAGAATGGTAGGCTCACCTTGAGCCATGAGCTGCGGCTGGAAGCACATTCATCGACATTCACCTTTCTGCCGGGAACTGGCAAGGATGCCTCCCTTGAGCAATCGGTCTATCCCGTCAAAGCCAGCCTGGAGAAGCAAGAACTCAAGCTGCAGATGGATTGGGCTCAGTCCTCCCACGGTGAGCCGTTCAAGCCATGGCACGCTTCGTCCTGGAACGAGTCTGTCAAGACCCATGCCACGCTCTCCACCTCGCAGGACGCCTATGTGCTCGATTCGATTCCGCTGCCGGTGCCGAACCCCTGGAAGCGCAACGTGCGCCTGGCGGACCTCGCCTTTCTCAATGACCAGGGCGAGGCGGCGGGCGTGACCTTTGACGGCGATGTCTGGCTGATCTCCGGCCTGAAGGGCGATCTGCACAACGTCACCTGGAAACGCTTCGCCTCGGGGCTGCACGAGCCGATGAGCATCGTGGCGCGAAACGGAGGGCTTTTCGTCTTTGATCGCAGCGGCATCTGGCGCCTGGAGGATTCAAACGGGGATCGCGAATGCGACCGCTATGAGATGTTCTGCAACCTCTTCGCCCAGACGGCGGAGACGCGGGAGTTTCCCAACTCCATGAAGCTGGGTCCGGACGGAGCGCTCTACCTCTCCAAAGGCGGCCAGGAAGGCACCACGCGCGGCAAGCACAACGGCACCGTCATCAAGGTCGCGGCGGACGGGAAGTCGATGGAAGTCATCGGCTACGGCCTGCGCCAGCCCTTCATCGGGGTGAACCCGCAGACAGGCCTGGTGACGGCGAGTGATCAGCAGGGCAATTACGTGCCCTCGACACCGCTGCACATCATCGAGCATCATCATTTCTACGGCCATCTGCCGACGGTGGCGCCCAAGGAGGAGTATCCGGAGACCATCACCGAGCCGCTGACCTGGATCCCGCATCCGGTGAATCCGAGCGGCGTGACGCAGACCTGGCTGCTCGGTGCGAAGATGGGGCCGGTCAGCGATGAGTTGATCCACATCGGCTACAACCGGCCCGAGCTGTTTCGCGTGCTCATAAAGAGGCAGCCACCCTCCGGCCTGTCCCGCCCGCAGGCGGCCGTGGTGAGCTTCTCCCGCGACTTCGATTTCCCGACGCTGAATGCCGTGATCAATCCGGCGGACGGCCAGCTTTACATCACCGGCTTCCAGGTCTGGGGCACGGTGGCGACCAAGCTGAGCGGCCTGGCCCGCATGCGCTGGACGGGCAAGCCGCGCGTGCTGCTGAAGGAGGTGACGCCCACCGACAAGGGCGTGCTGCTGCGCTTCAATGAAAAGCTGGACCCGAAGCTGGCCACCGACCCCGCGAGTTACAGCGCCGAGCGTTGGAACTACCGGCGCACCGCCGACTATGGCAGCCCGCATCTGAAGCCTGACGGCAGCACAGGGCAGGAGTTCATGACCGCGAGCAGCGCCTACCTGAGCCAGGATGGATTGAGCGTTCTGGTCGGCTTTCCGGACATGAAGGCGGGTGTCAGCCAGATGCGCATCGGCTGGGGGCTGAAAAGCGTCGATGGCCTGAAGGCGGAGAACACCGCCTACTTCACGCCCTGGGAGCTGGCGAAGTTTGACGGAGAGAAGGAAGGCTTCGGCAGCATTAAGGTCGACCTGACCCCGCGTGCCGCCACCGCCGCCGTGCAGGTGAAGCCCACGGCGGAGGAGGGGGCGCGGTTGTACCAAATGTTTGGCTGCATGGCCTGTCACAGCACCGACGGCAGCACGGTGGGCAAGGTCGGGCCGAGCTGGAAGGGATTGTTCGGCAGCGAGCGCGACATCGCCAAGGGCATCAAGGGCCGGGTGAAGGCGGATGCGTTGTATTTGAAGGAGTCGATCCTGAATCCGAGCGCCCGGGTGGTGAAGGGCTTTGAGAAGTTCGACACCGGCATGCCGATCTACGCGGGCATCCTGAACGAGTCGCAGATCCAGAGCCTGATCCTTTACATCCAGACTCTCAAATGAGCCGGGCGGGTCAGCGGATGAAGTAGCTGAGGTTCTCCAGTTCCACGGCCAGGTCCACGCTGTTGACGACGACATGCTCGGGCACGTCGAGGATGGTGGGGGAGAAGTTCAGGATGGCCTGGATGCCGGCGACGACCATCTGGTTGGTGACCGCCTGGGCGCTGCTGGCCGGGACGGTGAGGATGGCCATCTTCACCTGGTTGGCCTCGATAAAGGCGGCCATGTCATGCATCGGCAGAATGGGCGTGCTGAGGCCGATCTGCGGCCGGGGAGACAGGTCAAAGGCTGCCGCCACCTCGAAGCCTTCCTTGCGGAAGCCGCCGTAGCGGAGGAGGGCGGAGCCGAGGTTGCCGACGCCGACGAGGATGACCGGCTGCAGGTGGTTTTGGCCGAGCACCTGGGCGATGGTGCTGCTGAGCGCCTCCACATTGTAGCCGAGCCCGCGGGTGCCGAACTGGCCAAAGTAGGTCAGGTCTTTGCGCAGCTGGGTCGGCTTCACCCCGGCGGCCTTGGCCAGGGCTTCAGAAGACACCGTGTCCACGTCGTTCTCCTTCAGCTTGCTGAGGCAGCGCTGATAGATGGAGAGCCGGTAGATGGATTTGCGGGGGATGTCTATCCGAGGCATTTGTGAAAATTCACCTGTGAGCATGCGATTGTCAACGGCCGGGCTGTGGCAGGCTCATCAGGAGGTTTGTTCAATGGAACAAAGGAGGGAGGACAAGGCGCAGACTGCTGGTTGCAAACCAGAGGCATCCGGCTAAGCAAACCATCCCCCACAGCCCAGCGGGTTGCCGGAGACACTCCATGTCCGAACACAAGTCTTCCAACAGTTGGTCCCTGGCCCTTGTGGCCCTGGGGGTGGTCTTCGGCGATATTGGCACCAGCCCGCTGTACGCCCTCCGTGAGTGCCTGGCCCATGCCCATTACAAG
Organism: Prosthecobacter sp.; assembly: GCA_044341745.1. GTDB lineage: Bacteria > Verrucomicrobiota > Verrucomicrobiia > Verrucomicrobiales > Verrucomicrobiaceae > Prosthecobacter. Next base: position 46,456 of record JBIIRD010000020.1, read on the forward strand.
GTGGGGGATCCCGTGGACATGGTCTATGGGCCGGTCTCCCTCATGTTCTGGTCGCTGACCATCATGGTGGCGGTGAAGTACCTGAGCTTTTTGAGCAATGCGACCGCCCAGGGTGAAGGGGGGATGTTCGCCCTCCTGTCGCTCCTGCGGTCAAAAAAGGAGGCCCTGAGCAAAGGCGGGCAGGCTTTTGTGGTCCTGGTGGTGCTGTTTGGGGCCTCGCTGTTGTATGGAGACGGCATGATCACGCCGGCGATCTCCGTGCTTTCGGCCGTGGAAGGCCTGGAGCAGCTGAACGCCAGCCTGCATTCCTGGGTCATCCCGATTTCCGTGGTGATCCTGCTCGGACTGTTCCTGGTGCAGCGCCACGGCACGGCCAAGATCGGGGTCGCCTTTGGGCCGATCACCATGGTGTGGTTCCTGGCGCTTGGCGGGCTGGGCATCTATCGGTTTGCCGAGCACCCGGAGGTCCTCCAGGCGCTGTCGCCGCACTGGGGCTTCAGCTACCTGGCGCATCACGGCTATCATGGCATCGTCATCATGGGCATGGTGCTGCTGGCGGTGACAGGCTGCGAGGCGCTGTATGCCGACATCGGACACTTCGGCAAGAAGCCGCTGCAGCGCGCCTGGTTCATGCTCGTCTGGCCCTGTCTGGTGCTGAACTACCTCGGCCAGGCGGCGCTGGTGATTCATGACTCGAAGGCGGTGGAGCATCCGTTCTTCAAGCTGGTGCCCCAGGCGCTGCTGGTGCCGATGATCATCCTCGCCACCGCCGCCACCATCATCGCCTCCCAGGCCATGATCACCGGCGTGTTCTCCCTCACCCAGCAGGCCGTGCAGCTGGGCTACCTGCCGCGATTGAAGATCATCCACACCAACCCGGAGGTGCGCGGCCAGATCTACATGCCGCAGGTGAACTTCCTCCTCATGGTCTGCTGCATCGCCCTGGTGATGGGTTTCAAGACCTCCAGCAATCTTGCCTCCGCCTACGGCCTCTCGGTGTCGATGGAGATGTTCCTGACCAGCATCCTGTTCTTCTTCGTGGCCCGCCGCATCTGGGGCTGGGCTTTCTGGAAGGCCTTCCTGCCGGTGCTGGTCTTTGCCTGCATCGAGTTCGGCTACGTCTCCGGCAGTCTGGTGAAGTTCAAGGACGGCGCCTGGTTCCCTCTCGTCATCGCCAGCGGCGTCTGGATCATCATGAAAACCTGGACCGACGGCCGCGCGGTGCTGTTCCAGGCCATGCAGCGCGGGCGCCTGCCGGTGCAGCATCTGGTGGATGAAATCCAGAAGGACCGCATCATCCGCGTGCCCGGCGCCGCCGTCTTCATGTCGGCCAGCGCCGACGGCCTGCCCCTGGCGCTGCTGCATCATCTCAAGCACAACAAGGCCCTGCATAGGCAGGTCATCCTGCTGACCGTGCGGTTCGAGGACACTCCCTATGTCGAGGACACCACCCGCCACGAGGTGGAGGAATACTGCGAGGAGTTTTATCGCGTGGTGCTCCGATACGGTTTCGCCGAATCGCCCGAGGTGTTTGAAGATCTGATCCAGGCGCTGGCTGACAAGACCAAGCTCAAAAAGGCGGGCATCACCTTCTATCAAAGCCGAGAGATCCTGCTGACCAACGGTCCCGGCCGGATGGCCCGCTGGCGGAAGAGACTCTATGTCACCCTCAGCCGCATGTCCCGGCCCGCCACAGGTTACTTCGACCTGCCGCCGCGTCAGGTCTGTGAGCTGGGCATTCAGCTGGAGGTCTGATTGCAAGGCTGTGAAGCCTGTTTAAAACCTTGGCCCAGAATGGATTGAAGGGGCTTTCTTGGGCGTGGACGAAGCATCAAAAAAATCTCACTAGGCCAGAATATAAATCTTTCCAAAATAAATGAACGACTCTATTTTCTGTAATTCATAGAATCCGCATGACCCCTGCCGCACGGCCTGGGGCAGACCTTGGGAGCGCTGATCCACCGCTCCTGAAAGCGGACTGCACCACGGCGCGAGCGGTGGCGGCGCAGGCTGCCTGACCGGGGGCGGCAGCATTCCTTGAATCATTCGCCTTCTTGCCAAGCGTCCCAAAGCGCCCATGTTGACGCCCTTTTTCGCTGAACCCGCCCAACTTTCTGATTTGTGAGCCAGTCCCATCCTACCGACGATCTTCGCGTGGCGGAGATCCTGCCGCTGATCCAGCCGGCGCTTCTCATGCACGACCTGCCGCTCAATGAGACGGGGGCGGCGTTCATCGAGTCCTCCCGACGCAGTGCGGAGGCGATCCTCAACCGCCAGGATGACCGCCTGCTGGTGGTGGTCGGCCCCTGCTCCATCCACGATCACAAGAGCGCCCTGGAATACGCCCAGCTGATTCAGGCGGCGCGTGAGAAGCATGAGAAGGACCTGGAGATCTTCATGCGCGTCTATTTTGAGAAGCCGCGCACGACGGTGGGCTGGAAGGGCTACATCAACGACCCCCACCTGAACGAGAGCTATGACATCAACACCGGCCTGCGCGAGGCCCGCGGTCTGCTGATCGAGCTCACGCGCATGGCGGTGCCCTCAGCCACGGAGTTTCTCGACGTCATCACGCCGCAGTACATTGCGGACGTGGTCTCGTGGGGGGCCATCGGCGCGCGCACCACGGAGAGCCAGGTGCATCGTCAGCTTGCCTCCGGCCTGTCCATGCCGGTGGGCTTCAAGAACGGTACCGACGGCGGCGTGCAGGTCGCGCTGGACGCCATCCAGGCGGCGGCGGGGCAGCACTGCTTCCTGTCCGTGACCAAGGACGGCGTGGCCGCGATCGTGAAGACGAAGGGCAACAATGCCTGCCATGTCATTCTGCGCGGCGGTAAGGCCGGCACGAACTTTGACGCGGCCTCCATCGACGCCGTGGTCAGCCAGCTCACCGCCCGCGGCCTTCCCGCCAGCGTCATGGTGGACTGCAGCCATGGCAACAGCCTGAAGGACTTCCGCAAGCAGCCGCTGGTGACCCAGTCGCTGGCCGGGCAGATGGGCAACGGCAGCCGTTCCATCACCGGCGTGATGATTGAAAGCCATCTCGTTGAAGGCCGCCAGGATGCCAGGCCGGGCCAGCCCCTGACCTACGGCCAGAGCATCACCGACGCCTGCGTGAACTGGGCCACCACCGAGGCCATGCTCGATGAGCTGGCGGCTGCCGTGCGCGCCCGCCGGGCCAAAGGCTGAACCTCACGTCCCCATGCTGACCACCGCCACCGCCCGTGACGCCATCGAGCGCATGCCGGGCTGCCGCATCCTCGTCATCGGTGACGTGATGCTGGATCATTTCATCTGGGGCGCGGTGCGGCGCATCTCGCCAGAGGCCCCCGTGCCGATCGTCGAGGTCACGAAGGAGACGACCTTTCCGGGCGGCGCGGCGAACGTGGCGCGCAACCTCTCCGCCTTCACGCCGCACGCCTACCTCATGGGCCGTGTCGGCAAAGACAGTTCGGCGGGCGAGCTGAGGCGCCTGCTCAACGAGGAGGGCGTCAACACGGACCCGATGCTGGAAAGCGACACGCTGCCGACCATCGCCAAGACGCGCATCATCGCACGTCAGCAGCATGTGGTGCGCGTGGACCGCGAGACGGTGGAGAAGCTTTCGGCCGCCGAGCTGGAGGAGGTCTCACGCCGGGTGGAGGCCATGCTGCCGGGGCTCGACGGTCTGATCATCGAGGACTACGGCAAGGGCTTCGTCACCCAGGCCTTCGTGGACCAGGTTTTGACCCTCGCCAAGGCTGCTGGGAAGCTGGTCACGGTCGATCCTTCCCCGCGCAATCCCTTGAGCTGGCGCGGAGCCTCGCTGGTGAAGCCGAACCGGCTGGAGGCCTTTGCCGCCGCCGGAATCCAGGATGTGCGCAGCCCCGGGCCGCCGCTTCAGGACAAGCGCCTGCTTGAAGTCGGCGAGCAGCTTCTCGACCAATGGGCCGTGGGCAAGGTGCTCGTCACCCTGGGCGAACACGGCATGATGCTGTTCCAGCGCGGACGTGACCCGCATCACATTCCGACGCGCGCCCGTGAAGTCTATGATGTTTCCGGCGCCGGTGACACCGCCATCGCCTTCCTCACGCTGGCGCTCGCCGCCGGCCTGAGCGCCGAGGACGCCGCCGACATCGCGAATCACGCCAGCGGCATCGTCGTGGGCAAGCTCGGCACCGCCCGGGTGATGAAGGACGAGCTGCTCGCCGCCTTCGAGGACTAAGATTCCATTTCTCCAGCCATGTCTGATTTCTCCACCCTGTTCCGGGGCCACTTGGATGGCCATCTTGCCGCCTTGAACCGACTGGAGGAGTGCCGTGAGGTGCTCTCCGCCATCGCCGACGCCTGGGTCACGGCCCTGAAGGCAGGCAACAAGGTCCTGTTCTTCGGCAACGGCGGCAGCGCGGCCGATGCGCAGCACCTGGCCGCCGAACTCGTGGTTAGGTATCGTGCCAACCGCCGCGCCCTGCCGTCCATCGCCCTGACGACGGACACGTCGATCCTCACCGCGCACAGCAACGACTACGGCTTTGAAACCGTGTTTGCCCGGCAGGTCGAGGCCCTGGCGCAGCCGGGGGACGTGGTGGTGGGCATCTCCACCTCGGGCACGAGCAAAAACGTCGTCGCCGGGCTCCGGGCGGCGCGGGAGAAGGGGTGTGTGGTGGTGAGCTTCACGGCGCAGAACGGCGCTGACTGCGCCGCGCTGGCCCATCATGCCTACTGCGTGCCCACGCCGGTGACCGCCTTTGCCCAGGAATGCCATCTGATGGCCGGGCATGTGCTCTGCGAATACGTCGAGGCGGCGTTCAAGGAGTGAGTTCTGCGCTGATGTGCAGCGCCTAATTGCATGGTCCTGAGAAACCTCTCATGGCTGACCCTGTCGCAGGTCGTGCGCTTGGCCACGGGCTTCCTGGTCGGAGCCTGGCTGACGCGCAGCCTGGGGCCGGAGAGGAGCGGCGTGCTGAGCACGGCGGTGCTGATCGGCACCTGGATGGGTCATGCGTCGGAGCTTGGGCTGAAGCAGGTGCTGGTGAAGGAGCTGGCCGTGCGTCCGGCGGCTGCCTCCGGCCTGGTGTTTGCCAGCGCCTTCCGGGTGATGCTGCTGTCCGGCCTTTGCTGCACGATGCTCGGCTGCCTGCTGGCCTGGGCCTCGGGCGGCGTTGAGATGCTGCAGCTCGGCTTCGTGCTGTATGCGCCGCTGGTGCTGAACGCCTATCAGAGCGTGCTGGCGCGCTGGGATGCGGCGCAGCAGTCGCAGCGCACGGCAAAGCTCACCCTGGCGGCGAACCTATTTTCCTCCGCCATCCGTGCCGTGATGATCTGGCAGGGCGCGTCGCTGGGCTGGCTGGCCTTCAGCCTCGCGCTGGAATCCGTGGCCGGCATCCTCATCGCCCTGGCCTGGTGTGCGCGGCGTGGCTGGCTGGGACAGCTTCGGCAATGGGACGCCAGGATTGCCCGCGGGCTGCTGCGTGAATCCCTGCCGCTGCTGGCCGCCCAGGCGGGCACGCTGCTGCTGCTGAAGTCCGACCAGATGCTGCTCTTCCATCTGCGCGGACCCGCCGAGGCGGGGATTTATGCGGCTGCGACCCGGCTTTCGGAACTCGTGTATGCGTCCGCTCCGCTGATGATCACCAGCTTCATGCCCCTGCTCTCCAGGGCTTATCATGAGGACGGCGGGCTTTACCGCCGCCGGCAGCAGGCCTTGTTCGGCATCTGCACGCTGCTGGGTTATGGCGCGGTGCTGCTCTGGTGCCTGGCGGGCGGCCTGATTGTGGAGCTGCTTTATGGACCTGCCTTTTCCGCCGCCGCCTCGGTGCTGTGGGTGCACAGCCTGGCGACCCTGCCGCTGCTGCACGGGGAGATGCGCGGCATCCTGCTGGTCATCGAGCAGAAGACGGCCTGGAGCATCCGCTGCGTGCTGCTTGGGCTGGTGTTCAACCTGCTGCTGAACCTTTGGCTCATCCCCGCCCATGGAGCTGTCGGCGCGGCCTGGGCCACGGTGGCGGGCTACACGCTGGCCTGGTTCATCACCTCGCTGCTGCTGCCTGCGCTGCGTCCGCTGGGCGGGCTGCAGCTTTCCTCGCTCGGCGTCGCCCCGCTGTTCAGGCACTGGCGGGCGCTGCTTTCGTAGCCCGCGGCCCGCGGCGAGCTTTCAAGATTTCGAGAACCCCATGAACGACACACGCGGCGGCCAGATCCTCGCGCTCCTGATCGGGATGTGCATGATCCTCTACGGGGTGTTCTCCGTGATGCTGACGCAGGGCAACTCGATCAGCGAGATGTGCTTCCTGCTCATGGTGGGAGGCTTCCTCCTCTGCCTGGTGTCGCCCCGGATCGGCTTTGTGCTGTGGATCGTCTCCTCGGGCTACATGGACCTCATCAAGCGCCTGACCGTGATGTCGGGCAACGTGACGCAGCTCGACCTGTATTACATCCTTGGCGTGCATCCGCTGATGCTCTGCGGCCTGTGCCTGAGCGTCATGGGCGGCGCGCTGCTGGGCCGTCATCCGCTGACAAGAAGGGACCTGCATCGTTTGTTCGCCGCCGGAGCGGGCATGGTGGTGGTGGCGCTGATGGCGGCCCGGGAGCGGGGGCTGCGGCCTTCGACGATCCTTTCCGAGGTGGCGAACAACGGCCTTTATTCGCTGCTGCTGTTCGTGCTGCCCTTCCTGCTGCCGGACCTGGCGGCGGTGCTGCGGACGCTGCGCCTGCTGGTCATCGTCTATGCGCCGGTGGCGGTCTATGGCATCGTTCAGCAGACGGTCGGGTTTCAGGACTTCGAGGTCGAGTACCTGCTCACCGGGCTTTCGATCGAGGTGAAGCAGATCATCGCGAACGAGGTGCGGGCGTTCTCCACCCTGAACTCACCCACGGCCCTGGGCTTTGCCTCGGGGGCCTGCCTGATCGCGCTGTTGACGGTGGCGGGGCACCGGGACATGAAGGCGGCGCGGGTGCGTTTTTCAAGGCTGCTGGCCCTGGTGCTGACGCCGGTCTTCGTCGCGGCGCTGGCCTGTTCGACCGTGCGTTCCGCCTTCGTGCTGGTGCCGGTGGGCCTGATGGCGACCTGGCTGTTTCACGGCCGGCTGCGGCTGCGGCTGTTTTACGCGGGGGTGGCGGTTTTCTTTGTCACGCTGGTGCTGAGCTCAGGATGGCTTCTGGAGAAGATGCCTGCGGCGATGAACAAGATGGCCGAGATGGCGGGCGGCAACACCTTTGCCGAACAAATGCTGCGGGTGGGAACCTACACCGAGCGCCTGGTCGGCTTTTCGCAGGTGCTGGCGAATCCGCGCGCCTACAGCCTGCTGGGCTTTGGTCCCGATCGCGGCGGGCAGGATGACCCGGAGTTCTACAACCATGATCCGCTCAGCACGCTGCTTGTGCGCTACGGCGTGCTGGCCCTGCTGGCGGTGCTCTTCACCGGAGCCCTGCTGCTGCGGCATTTCCATGCCTGTGTCTGGCGGTTGAAAAACCCCGCCGAACACCGGGTCGCCTCGCTGCTGCTGGCGGTGCCCCTGGGCTTCCTGGTCGCCTCCCTCATCCAGGGCAGCGTGTTCGGCACCTTCCCGCTCAACCTGCTCACCTTCCTGTTCCTGGGCATGGTCGAATCCCTGGCGCTGCATGGCTCACGCGAGCCGGTCCGGCCGAGGGCCGGAGCCGTGCTTGCTCCAGCGGCCGCCTCCTCCGCCCCGGCGCGTCCGGCGAGGACGGAACCCCTGCCTCACCCGGCGCTGTCACACCGGTTCCGCCGCACCCGGCCGGCGCCTGCACCGCATGTCATCCGTTAAACCAGGCCTGCTGCTCATCGGCCATTCCTACGCCGCCCTGGAGAACCGCAAGAAGGTCCAGGCGCTGGCCGCGCACTTTGACCTCACCTGCGTGACCTCGACGCTGGAGGATGGCGTCATCCTGGGGCGTCCGGCCTCGGACTTTGACAACGAGGACGACGCCGGCCTGCGGGCCTACGAGCTGGTGCGCCTGCCGCGTTCGAGGCGCAGCATCACCACCTTCTTTTTTGCGGGGCTGGCCGGGGTCATGCGCAGCCGGCGTTTTGACGTGGTGCTGGTGGAGAACGAGCCCTGGGCGGTGGTGCGCTGGCAGGCAAGGCTGCTGGCAGGGCTGCTTCAACCGCAATGTTTGTTCGGCGAGTTCACCTGGGAGAATGTCGGGCGCCCGGGCTGGAAGGGCTGGCTGCTCTCCTTCATCTATCGGGCGATGACGGCGACGACGGGCTTCATCATCGCCGGCAACCAGGCCGCGAAAGCCCTGGTGGTGATGCGCGGCGCGCGTCCGGCGGACGTGCATGTGGATGCGCAGCTCGGCGTTGATCTCACGAACCATGCGCCGGCTTCGACGGAGGAACGCCTGGAGCTTCGGCGTCGGCTGGGCCTGCCGGAGCAGGGTCTGGTGGTCGGCTACTGCGGCCGGCTGACGGCCGAGAAGGGCCTGCGTGAGCTCGTGGAGGCCTGCGGGGAAAATCAGCCGGTGCATCTGGCGCTGCTCGGTGCGGGGCCGATGAAGCCCTGGCTGGAGGAGCAGGCGCGGCGGCTGCCCTGGCTGCATCTGCTGCCGCCAAGGCCGCACTGGGAGATCCCGGAGTTCCTCCGCTGCCTGGACCTTTTCGTGCTCGCAAGCCAGCCGCTGCGCTCCATGAAGAACTGCTGGGAGGAGCAGTTCGGCCATGTGCTGATCGAGGCCATGGCCTGCGGGGTGGCGACGCTGGGCTCGGACAGCGGCGCGATTGCCGAGGTCATCGGTTTTCCGGAGGCGGTGTTTTGCCACAGCGACACGGCATCGCTGGGTGCGCTGCTGAAAATTTATCACCTGGATGACGCGAGGCGCGCCGGGCTTGCCGCAGGGCAGATGGAGCGCACGCGCCGCCTGTATTCTCATGAGGCCGTCGCCGGGCGCTGGGCGGCGTTCATCCAGCGGAGGCTGCAGGCATGAAGGCGGAGCGCGACAGCCTCAAGGAAGGTTCGGCCGGCGTCGTGATCGACCTGCTGCGGGGCGGGCTGGCGCTGATGGTGCTGGTGGCTCATGCGCTGGAATCAGGGCAGCAGGCGGCGGGGCAATCCGCGCTTCCTGAATGGCTGGCGCTGACCCTGGGGCATGGCGGATTCTGGGTGAACGGCTTCTTTGTCCTGTCCGGGTTCTGCATTCATCGTTCCGTGCTCGCCCAGCATCGGCGGGGTGAGCCGTTGATGCCGGATTATGCGGCGGCCCGTCTGACGCGCCTGTATCCGGTTTATCTGGTGGCGCTGGTGCTGGTGCTGCTGTTTTCGGGCTGGCCTGGAGGCGGACGGGTGACCTCGCACCTGCTGATGATGCAGGGGATGACCGGAGTGATGCCCTCCCTGAAGCCTGCCTGGAGCCTGACTTATGAGGCGGTTTATTACTCGCTGTGGCCGCTGGTGCTGGTGCTGTGCGGCTGGCGGACGCGGCGGGCCGTGATGATGGCGGTCCTGGGTTCGGGAATCGGTGCTGCCGTGCTCATGGTGATCTGGAAACGCTGGATGCACGAGGCGGAGGGGGCCTGGGTTCTGCCGATGGCCTTGGTGGCCGCGCAGTTTCCGCTGTGGCTTGGCGGCGCCTGGCTGGCCGGCGAGTGGGCACGCCTGGAGCCGTCAGCGAAGCGATGGATGCTGCCGCTGGGGGCTTTTTGGATCCTTTTTGGTTATGCCGCGAATGCCTGGGCGCTGAAGCTGGGCGCCTCGACCACGGTCATGACGGCGCTCGGCTGGCTCGTGACGCCGGGATGGCTGCTGACGGTGCTGGGAGGCGCTGCGTGGAACGAGTGGCGGAGGCTGGCGGCCCTGGCCCGCTGGTGCGGCCTGCTGAGCTATCCGCTTTACATCCTGCACCAGGTCCTGCTGGATCTGGGCGTGGCCTGGATGCGCGACTGGAAGCTGTCGATGAACCCCGTGACGGCCTGCGTGCTGCTGTTTCTGCTGGTGATGCTGAACATGCTGCTCTGGGGGGTGCGGCTGGAGGCGGTCTGCCTGGGCTGGCGCGCTCGTTTCCTGGCCCGGCGTCGCACCCGCGAACTCGAAACCGCACCTGCATGAGCCTTTATCGCGACGTCCTGTATCGGAATTATTCGGCGGCCTTCAGCGCCCAGAAGTCCTATGCGCCCTGCCAGCAGGTGGCGCAGTATGAGGCGGTGTATCCGGTTCCGTCCGGGGAGTCTGGCCTGGCCGTTGCGGACCTGGGTTGCGGCAAGGGCGAATGGCTGGGCTGGCTGGCGGGGAAGGGGTTCACCCACCTTACCGGCGTGGATGCCTCGGAATCGGACCTTTTCATCGCCCGCAGCCACGACAAGGCGGGCGTTCGCTGGGTGCAGGCGGACCTGATCGAGCACCTGGAGGCGAGTCCCGGGGCCTATGACCTGCTGCATGCCAAGGATGTGATCGAGCACATGACGAAGGACGAGTTCATCCGCTTCCTGCTGGCCGCGCACAAGGCGCTGAAGCCGGGCGGCAGCCTGTGGATGCTCACCTTCAACGCGCAGAGCCCGCTGGCCGGCGCGACGCGCTATGGCGACTTCACCCATGAATCCGGTCACACGCCCGCCAGCCTGGCCCAGTGCCTGAGGGCCTGCGGCTTTGTTCAGCCCAAGGTGCGCGGCTGGCACTACGGCTCAGGTTCGCCGGGCGGAAGGGTGCGGGTGTTTCTTGGCTTCCTGTTCTACCGTTTGTGCAGGGTGGTGCTGATGCTTCGTCATGGTGGCGGGGGAGCCGTGGAGGGGCTGGACCTTCACAGCGCCGAGCCCGATCTCTTTGCCACCGCCGTCCGGCCCTGATCCCGTCATGTTTCGCCGCTTCCTCATTTACGTCCGCGAGATCCTGGTCTCCCTGCCGCTCGCCTTGATCAAGGGCTGGAGACATTTCGGCTGGCGTGGCGCCTGGTTGGCCTGGTGCGATCTGGTCTTCACCGGGCTGCCCGCGCCGGTGGCGGTGCCAGGCTTCGGCCCGCTGGTCCGGCGCAACGAGGCCCGCAGCCTGATGGACAACTTCTGCCTTGGTGAACTGCGCTGTGCGGAGGTGGAGCAGGCCTTGCGCGATCATCCGGCGCCGGTCATCCTCGATCTTGGCGTGAACCTGGGCATGAGCGTGCGCTGGTGGTTTCACCTGAACCCGCAGGCACGGGTGACGGGCCTCGAGATGATGCAGGAATCGCTCGACTACACCACGCAGCGTCTGGCGCTCTGCCATCCGGGGGGCGCCTGGCGTCCGGTCTGCTGCGCGGTGGCGGAGAAGGATGCCGAACCGGTGGAGATCTGTTTTACCGATCCGTTGGAAGGCACCACCAGCGTCGCCGCCGCCTGTGGGAAACAGCGGCGCAGGGTGCAGGTGCGCTGCCTTGACGGCCTGATCACCGAGGCGGAGGTGCTGCTCATCAAGTGTGACATTGAAGGCTTTGGCGGCCATGCCCTGGCGGGTGGCCGTGAGGTGCTGAAACGCACCCGGTTTGTCGTCACGGAGACCCATGGTGCGGAGGAGACCGCGCTGATGGGACGCGTGTTGTTTGAATCCGGGTTCCTGCCGTTCCAGCTCAGCTCACGCTCGCTCTGGTGGCGGCGATCATGCTGAGCCGTTGAGCTTGTCCAGGGTCATCTGATGCACCTTTTCCACCGTCCAGCGCTTCATGCAGGCCATCGGTTCGGCCGTGTTCAGGCAGGCATTGACGGGTCGGGTCGGCTGGTCGCAGGGCTGGCAGGACAGGGTGGGGTCGCGCAGCAGGTCAAAGCGTTCGCGATGCCAGAAGGGATCCCACGAAGGGGTGGACGGGCCGTTGAAGACGAGGCCCGGAACGCCCAGCGCGGAGGCGATGTTCATCGGGCCGGAGTTGTTGCCGATGAACAGACGGGCTCCGGCGATGTGGCGGATCAGGTCGCCCAGGGATCCGGGCCTCACCCGCTCGACTGCTGCGGACAGGAGCGATTCAGTCTCCTGCCCTTGATGCATCCATCGGACGGGTGCGCTCTCGGACAACCGGTTGGCGAGGTTGATGAAGCGTTCCAGCGGCCATTTTTTGTAATCCCGGCTGGCCCCGGCATGAATGAAGACACCTTCGTGATCCGCCTTTCCGAAGGCCGAGAGGTCGGGGGCTGGGATGGTTTCCGGCAGGGAGGAGTCCAGGGCCTGGGCGATGCGCCAGTTCTGCCGGGGGTCGGGGGCGGTGAAGTCCACGGGCACCCGTTCATGAAGCAGCCGCCCGAGGTGACGTTCGCGGATGAGCGGGCCGATGCTGCGGGCGGCGCCGGTGACCCGGGACAGCAGGTGGGCCACGTTGCCCTGGTCGTTGCCGAGCAGGCAGGCGTCCTGCGGCAGGCGGCGGAACTGAAGGACCAGCCTGGCCAGCTCCAGCGGATGGCGCCAGGCGCCGTTGAACTCGCGGGTGGTGAACTCAAGTGTCCGGACCCTGGGGCAGGTGGTCTGGTAAAGGGGGGCTGCGACTGGGCTGGTGCAGACCGTGATGTTCCACTCCGGATGCCGACGCTGAAGCTCCTGGACCACGGGCAAAAAAACCACGTTGTCGCCCAGTTGGTTCACCTTGAAAATCAGCAGCCGCATTGTCGGAAAAATTCTGCGGTAATCCGCCGCATGGCAACCTGCATGAAGGAAAAAAACGTGTTTTGATGAGTGGCAGGCTCTTTTTAATCCTGATGGCTGCGGCTGCGGCCCTGCTCATGGCCTTCCAGCCTTATGCCGCAGGCTATGGAGCCTTCCGGCTGACGCTGCTCGAGGAGCTGCTGCTGCGCTGGAAGGATCCGACCTGGCAGCATGGCTTGCTGGCGCCGCTGATCGCGGGCTGGCTGGTGTGGCGGCAGAGGGCGGAGCTTGCTGCGCTGCCTGCCCAGGGCCGCCTGCCCGGACTTCTGGCGGTGGCTGTCGCCATGCTGGCTTATTTTGGCGGCTACAAGGCGAACAACTATTACCTCGGTGCTTTTGCCATTCAGCTTTTCCTGGCGGGGGCGGTGGTCGGCTGCCTGGGCTGGGCTCATGCACGGCGGCTGGGCTTCGCCTGGCTGATGCTCGGCTTCATGTGGCCGCTGGTGTTTCTGGAGGATTCGCTGTCGTTCAGCCTGCGCGTGCTGATGGTGGAGACGACCAGCTTTGTCCTGAACGGCATCGGCCTGGACACGATCCGCGAGGGCACGGCGCTCATCTCCGCGCCCGGGGCGGGCCGGGCGGCGGGCGAGCTCTTCAGCCTGAAGGTGGACGGTCCCTGCAGCGGCATGAGGTCGCTGTTCGCCCTGCTCATGGTGTCGGCCCTGTTCGGCTATTTCCGGCAGAGGTCGCTGCTGAGGCGGCTGCTGCTGTTCCTGGCGGGTTTTCCGCTGGCGGTTTTGGCGAACATGGCGCGTCTGCTCATTTTGATCGGTGGCACGATGCTGTTTGGGCAGGAGTTTGCGGTGGGGGACCAGGACAAGGAGGTCAGCACCTTCCATTTCGTCTCAGGGCTGGCGGTTTATCTGGTCGCGCTGCTGGGGCTTCAAGGAATCTCCCGGCTCATGGGCGGCGTGGCTGCCGGAAATCCAGCACCGATGCAGAATCCGGTGCCAATGATGAGGCTGCGCTGGGGGACGCCTGTGCTGATGATTCTGGGCGCGGCGGGCAGCGTGGCCGCCTGCCGGCTGTCGCCGGAAGTCCGCGCCGGAGATGCCGCAGGCGTGGTCATGGAGCTGCCGACGGCGGTGGGCAGGTTTCTTGGGCAGCCTTTGGAAAAGGATGCGGCGGAAAAGGCGCTGCTGCCTGAGGACACGCAGATGGTGAAGATGCAGTACCGTTCTCCAGGCGCGGCGGAGGACAGGGATGTGGCGCAGGTGACATTGGTGCTGGCGGGGGCGGAAAGGCGCAGCATCCACCGCCCGGAGGTCTGCCTGGATGGCCAGGGCTGGACGCTGCTGGACTCCAGGGTGCTGAACGTGGAGGTGCTGCCAGGTCGGTTTCTGCCGGTGACGGACCTGCTGGTGGAACGGCAGGTGCGCTTGAAGGACGGCGGTTCCAGGATGCTGCGCGCCCATTATGCCTACTGGTTCATCGGCGCGGACGTGACGACGCCCAGCAACGCCAGGCGGGTCTGGCTGAGCACCTGGGACAACATCTTCCGCAACATCAACCACCGCTGGGCCTATGCCAGCATCACCTGCTGGGTGACGGACAACCTGCGGCCGGTGGAGTCGGGACAGCGGGTGAGGGATTCGCAGGCAAGCGCGACCGTGGTGGCCGAAGTGATTCGCCTTCTGGCCCCGAAATTCCAGAAGAGCCTGAGGCAGTCAGGGGTTTTGGAGTCGTTGTAAGCTGTTTGTGATCAGTTGGTTGGAGGGTTGTATGAAAGGTCTGAAGCGGCACTTTGGAGGGGTCTCCCCATGAACCAGCGACTGGACCAGGACTCCGAACTGTTGATTGACGCCCTGCGCGGCATTGCCGCCGTCATGGTGCTGTTTTCTCACTGCTTTGACCTGGCGATTGCGGACAAGTTTGGCTGGAGCTATGCCGACGCCCCCGAGGGCTGGCGGCTGCTGCGTGCGACCGTGGGCCATGGTGGCTTTTGGGTCTGGTCCTTCTTCATCATTTCCGGCATCTGCATCCACCGGTCAATTTTGAAAGGGGTTCAGGACGGCACGTTTTCCTGGTGGAAATATGGCCTTGCCCGGCTGACGCGCATTTACCCTCTGTTTATGATCGGCCTGCTGCTGGCGGTGATCACCTGGCTGATGCATGAGGATTTTGGCGGTGCGCCGGAAGCCACCATGCCCTGGCGGCAGTTCGTGGCCAGCCTGGCTGGAATTCACATTCTGACGACACCCTTCCCCGCGTTTGAGACTTCGTGGAGCCTGAGCTGTGAGCTGATCTATTATGCCGCCTGGCCGGTGGTTCTGCGGATGACCCGAGGTGCAACCACCAAGGCCTCCTATGTTTCGATTGGCGTCTCCCTGGTCGGGGCGGCGGCGATCCTGGTGGCCTGGAGGGTGTTTCACCGGCTGGAGGGAAGCGCTTTTGTGGACGGTTTCTGGACGACGCTGGTGCTCTTTCCCGTGTGGATCTGCGGCGCCTGGATGGCGGCCCACTGGCAGCAGGGAAGGCTGGCGGTTTCGCGCAACTTCTGGTTGGGCTCTTTCTTCCTCTGCCTGCTGTCCGAGGTGCTGCTGGCGACCCTCAAATACAAGCAGTATCCGGGCTGGGCGGTCCATCTGGCGGGCTGGAGCGCCATTCCCGGCCTCATGTTCCTGCTCTCGGGGGCGGGTCATCTCCGGCTTTCGGCACAGCCGCCCGCTCTGCCTTTCTGCCGCTGGCTGGGCCGCCTCAGCTATCCCTGCTACATCCTGCATCTGCAGATTCTGCTTCTGCTCAATCACTGGGTGGATCAGATCGCTCCGGAAAGCATCACCCAGCGTCCGTTGATTCATGCGGCGGTGGAGTTTGTGCTGGTGCTCACCCTGCTGGGAGTGGCCGGGCCGAGGCTGGAGTCCTTTTTCATGAACTGGCGCGCGACCATCCTGGCGAAGGCCTTTCCGCGCAGCGTCCAGACCGCCTGACCAACCCTGGCTTATGTGTGGATTCATCGGCTGCTTCTCACCCGGGGGGCGGCCTCTGCCTTCGGACGGCACGCTGGAGGCCATGCTGCGCAGCATCCGCCACCGGGGACCCGATGACGAGGGCTTCCAGGCGCTGTCCTTCGTGCGTCGCTCATCCCGTCCGCATTGCCCCGGGGAATCCCTGCCCGAGGGCACGGACGGAGGCTTTGGCTTTGCCAGGCTGAGCATCCAGGACCTGTCAGCGGCCGGTCACCAGCCGATGATGAGCCGGGATGGCGCCACGGTGCTGGTGTTCAACGGCGAGATCTACAACGCCGGTGAAATCCGCGATCAGCTTGTCGCCGAGGGCGTCCAGTTTCAGGGACACTCGGACACGGAGGTGATCCTGCGCTGCTTGGAGCGGCATGGCTGGCAGGTCATGCTGGCCTCCATCCAGGGCATGTTCGCCATTGCGATCGCGGAGGTGGGCTCGGGCCGCGTGCGCATGGCGCGCGATCCTTTTGGCATCAAGCCCTTTTACCACACCCGGCTCGCGGATGGCACGCTGCTCATCGCCTCCGAGATCAAGGCCTTCCTGAAGCATCCGGGCTTCCGCGCGGAGCTGGAGTCGGCGCATCTGCCCGAGCAGCTGATGTTTCGCTACACGGCCTGGGACCGCACGCTTCTGCGGGGCGTGCAGCAGCTTCCTCCCGGTCATGAAATGTCCTGGCAGGCCGCTTCGGGCGAACTCCTGCAGCAGCGCTACTGGCAGCTTCCCGACGCGACGGACGGTCGGGAGGACGGAGCCCTTGTCCGGCAGATGCTGAAAAAAGCCGTTCGCAGCCAGATGGTCAGCGATGTGCCGCTCGGCACGCAGCTCAGCGGCGGCATCGACAGTTCGTTGATCACCCTGGATGCGGCGACAGGCGGGCAGGAAATGCGGCACAGCTTTTCCATTGTCTTTGAGGACCCTGAGGTCAGCGAGGATGCCTGGATCAGCCAGGCGGCCAGGAAGGCCGGGGTGCACAGCCACCGGTTCCTGTTTTCCGCGAGACATTTCGCCGAGGATTTTTCCCGGGTCACCTGGCACCTGGATGCACCCCCCGGGAACCCCAACACCCTCGCCCTCGACCTGCTGGCCCGTGAGGCCCGCCAGACCGTGAAGGTGCTGCTGACCGGCGAGGGCTGCGACGAGCTGTTCGCCGGCTATAACCGCTTCTATTACACGGCGCTGCAGCAGAGGCATCCTGCGATCTTCCGTTGGGGGGCCAGGCTTGCGGGAGCTTCCCAGGGGCGTCTTTGGAGACTTTTCGGTCAGGCCGGGCAGAGCCTGGAGCATCAAATGATCACCGGCTCGGCCTACGGGGCGGCCTCCCTGGTCGCCGCCCTGCTGCCCGGGGCGCGGATCGAGGATGCCATCGCCGCACGCCTGGATCATCTGGCCGGCATTCCGGGCGAGGGGCTGCGTCGGCAGATCCGCTATGAAACCGAAACCTACCTGCCGGACCTGCTCATGCGCCAGGACAAGGTGACGATGGCCCATGGGGTCGAATGCCGAGTGCCGTTTTTGGACCTGGAGGTCGCCCGTGCGGCCCGGGCCCTGCCGCTTTCAAGCCTGGCCTGCCCGCTTTATGGGCCGAACGCCCGGATGCGTGGCACCAAACGCCTGATCAAAAAACTGGCGGAGGCGGAATTTGGCACGGCCTTCGCCTATCGGCGGAAGCGAGGCTTTGACGTGCCGCTCCAGGCCTTTTTCCGCCAACCGGCGGTCCGGGAACAGGCGCAGGACCTCTGGCTGCCCGGGATCAGGAGGCGCGGAATTCTCGATGCGTCCAGGGTGGAGTCCATCTGGCAGAGGGTTCAGGGGGAGGAAGGCAGCCCGACGGAGGCAGAGGCTCTGTGGGTCGCGTTTGGGCTCGAACTATGGGCTCAACTTGTTTTGTAATTTCTAGTATAAAACACCTCTAAATAGTTAAAGAATATAAAATTTATCAAATTATCTTTGCTTTTTTATAAAATTAAGGATATCAGTAAGGTATGCGCTCCAAAGTTTTTATCATTTCCTTTGCGCTCCTTCTTTCGGGCATCGCCAAAGCGGACATCATTGCCATCAATGGTGTGGATCGTGATGGCTATGGTGGAGTTTATGAAGTCGCGGGCACGGGCTTTGACGGTGGCAGGTACTGGTGGATGTGCATCGAGCCAAACGGTTCCAATTCCGCAGGCAGCGGGCAGGGGTTCCTGGCGGACGCCGTGGGTTTTTATGACGGCTGGGACCAGCAGAACACGGAACGTCTCGACTTTTACACCAACAACCCCGGACACTACCTCAGCGCTCTTCCGACCCAGGTGCGGGTGATGGAGTATGTGCTCGACACCTACCTGCCCTGGAACACCCTGGCAGGCCCTTCCGGACGTTTCGCCGAACAGGACGCGACCGCCTCCCTCTACGGAAACGACGACCCGTTCTACAACGCCTTCTTCGCCGTGCAGAACTTCCTGTCCGAAACCTATGGCAAGACCACGAAGTCGGACTTCACGGACATGTCGGACTACACGTTCTTTGCCGGAAGCGCCACCGATCCCAACTCGATCGCCGCCCGCAGTTCAATCTTCTCGACCATCCTGGCGGATGTCGAATCCAAGGCGCTGGTGAATTTCTTCGACACCTACACGGCGGAGCACGGCTACATGATCGCCAACACGCTGATGCCCTCGGGTGACATCGACAACTGGCAGGACGCGCTTCTGATTTATTCCTTTGCGCCGGTGCCTGAGCCGAGCGGCGCGCTGCTGATCGCCTGCACGGGTCTGGCCGTGATGCTGCGCCGCATGCGTCGCGTCGCCGCCTGAGGTCAGGGCTGGCGGTCGATGCCGGTTGAAGAAGAAAGGCGGGAGGCATGGCCCTCCCGGATCCTGGAATGTCCCTGGAAGACAGACTTTATCCGCTGCTGCGGCTTTATGAAGCCGCGCCGCAGCCTGTCAAAACCCTGGCCGGGAGCGCCTTCCGGCTGCTGCCCGTCGCCTGGCGGCATGGCCGGGCCTATGAAATCTTTCGTCGCGAGGCGGCGCTGGCGGAAACCTGGGATGCCAAGACCCAGCACGACTATCAGCTGACGGCTCTGCGTGACAGCCTGGCCGCGGCCAGTCAGGCGCCGTTTTATGCGCGGCGGTTTGCCGAGGCCGGGGTGGATCCAAGAAAGTTCGAAAGCCTGGAGCAGCTCTCCGGCTATCCTTTGCTGAGCAAGGCCGACCTGCTTGAGCATCGGGAGGCGATGGTGAATCCGCAGGTTCCTGCGGCCCGGCGTCTTTACCTCACCACGGGAGGTTCCAGCGGTGTGCCGGTCGGCTTTTACCTGGAGCGCGGGGTTTCGCGCCCAAAGGAGCAGGCCTATCTGGAGGCGATGTGGTCACGACGGGGCTATTGTCCGGGCGACCGTGTCGCGGTCATCCGCGGCGGGGTGACATCGAGCCGGGCCCGCGGGAAAATCAGCAGCCACGATGCCACGCGCGACTGGCTGATTCTGTCCTCCTATCACCTGACGCCGGATCGCCTGGGCGAGTATGTGGCCCTGCTGAACCGGTTTCGTCCGCGGCATCTGCATGCCTACCCCAGCGCCGCGCTGATGCTCGCCCGGGGCCTTGAGCAGTCGGGACTGAAGCTCGACTTTCCCCTGGTCTCGGTCCTGTGCGGTTCGGAAAAGCTGGACGCAGGCGCTCAATGCTACCTTGAGCAGGTCTTCGCCTGCCGGGTCTTCCACTGGTACGGGCACAGTGAACGCGTGGTGCTGGCGGGGCAGGGCAGGCAGTCCGATCATCTTTATTTCTGGCCGACCTATGGGTTCGTTGAATTTGGCGAACCCGACGCGGAGGGTCTGTGCGAAGTCATCGGGACCTCGTTTCACAACCGTGCGATGCCGTTGATCCGTTACCTCACGGGCGATCGTGTGCGCCTGTCGGAAAAGCCGGAGCGTGAGCTGCCGATGATCGAGACCGATGCCGTGGAGGGGCGGGATTACGAGTTCCTGGTCAGCGCAACGGGCCGTCGGATTTCGCTGACCGCCATCAACATGCATGACCGGATTTTCGACGGGCTGCTGGCTGTGCAGTTCGCCCAGGGGCGGGCCGGGCTGGTCGAGTTCCGCTATCAGCCGGGGCCGCTCTGGCCGTCATCGCGTCTGGACGCCATGCATGCGGGGCTTCTTCACAAATTGGGGGATGACTTCAGCCTGGTGATGCGCCAGGTGGCGGCTGTGGAAAAGACACCGGCCGGCAAGCATCGCTGGCTGGTGCGGCTGAGTTCCTGATTCTATCTGCATCCTGTCATGTGTGGTTTTGCCGGCTGGTTTCAAAAGTCGGGCCAGGTCTGGCCGGAGGACGCGCGCCGGCGTCAGGCGGCGGCCATGAAGGCGCTGCATCACCGCGGGCCGGACGACGGTGGCGAAGCCTCGGGCGGCGGCTGGTGGATGGGCTTCCGGCGGCTTTCGATCCTCGACCTCAGCGGTCATGCGCATCAGCCGATGAGCTTTGAGCACGGGCATCAGACCCTGACGTTCAACGGCGAGATCTACAACTTCCGCGAGCTGCGTGAGAAGCACCTGGGCGCCGTCAGGCTGGGCTCCACGGGCGACACGGAGGTGCTGGGCGAGCTGCTTTCGCGCAGCCGGCCGGGCCATGTGCTGCCGCTGCTGCGCGGCATGTTCGCCTTTGCCTGGCGGGACGGCACCCGCGGCCGGCTGAGCCTGGTGCGTGATCCGTTTGGCATCAAGCCGCTCTACTACCATCTCGATGCTGATGGCACTCTTTGTTATGCCTCCGAGGTGAGGGCGCTGAGGCGGCTCCTCGGCGGCAGGGCGGGCGCGCTTTCCCCGGAGGCCCTGGCGGGCTATCTGCGCTGGGGCTGCGTGCCCTCGCCGGAAAGCGCCGATGACGGCATCCGCTGCCTGCCGCCCGGTCACCGGCTGACCTGGCTGGACGGACAGGTGGAGGTCGAGCGCTGGTTCATGCCGGTCTGGCAGCCGGCGCGGGAATGGGTCACGGACGTCCAGGAGCAGCGCCGGCTGGTGCGGGAGGCGGTGCTGGACAGCGTCCGGGCGCATCTGGTTTCGGACGTGCCGGTGGGCGTCTTCCTCAGCGGCGGGCTGGACTCCTCGCTGATGGCCGGGGCCATGAGCCACCTGGGACAGAAACGCATCAAGGCCTTTTCGCTGGGCTATGATGAAGGCGCGGGTGTCCCGGATGAAACCCAGGCGGCGGAAAGGACCGCACGCAGCCTGGACTGTGAGTTTCATGCCGAGCGCATGTCCGGCGACGAGGTGGAGGGCCTGCTTGACGGTTATCTGGCAAGCCTGGACCAGCCCACGGGGGATGCGCTCAACACCTGGCTGGTTTCCAGGCTGGCGGCCCGGGAGGTGAAGGTGGTTCTCAGCGGACTGGGGGCGGATGAATGGTGGGCCGGTTATTCGCTTCACCGCCTTGCCGCGCTGACGATGCATTCGCCGCTGCGGTTTCTCGGGGCCGCCGCACGTGGCATCGACGCCCTGCTGCCGCCTGCCTGGCGCGGCCTGCCCGCCTGGAAGGCGTTTGCCTTCATTCTGGGCAGGCATGGCACGTCGCCCGCCGCCCTGCAGCGTTCCTCGCGCGCCCTGTTCAGCCGGGCGGAGGTGACGAGGCTGACGGGCCGGCCCTGGTGTGAGAATGGCGAGATCGCGCGGCTGGAACGCGAGGCGCCGGTGAGCGCTCCGGACAGCTGGCTGCATGAGCTGCTGTTTGCCGAAACGCAGACCTACCTCCCCGACATGCTGCTGCGGGACAACGATGTCGTCAGCATGGCGCATTCGCTGGAACTGCGCGTGCCGCTGGTGGACCGGCGTGTGTTTGAGGCGGCGGCGATGATTCCGCCGCAGGCGAAGACGGACCTGCACTCGGGCAAGCTCATCCTGCGGGAAGCCTGCCAGGACCTGCTGCCGCCGCACATCCGCGTGGACCGGGTGAAGAAGACCTTCACGCTGCCGCTGATGAAGTGGATGCGCACACCCGCCTGGCGTCGTCGGATCGAGGGCACGCTGTTTTCCCAGGCCTGCCGCCAGCGGGGATGGCTGAGGCCCGCCGTGGTGGAGCGGCACTGCCGGGACTACTTCAACAGCGGCCTGGAATCCAAGGCCGGCTGGCTGCTCAGCCAGAGGGTGTGGACGATGTATGTCCTCGAGGCCTGGGCGCTCCAACAGGAGGCGGCGGCACGATGAACCGTCCGCACAGCCTCGTGCAGGTCTTCAACCGCTACCTCCAGAAAGGGGGTGAGGAGGCGTCGGTGGAGCGCATTCACGATCATGTGGCACGACGTCATCCGGTGACCCGCTGCTTCTTTGACAGCGCCGCCTGGACCGGGCCCGGGGCGCCGGGCAGGCTCAGGCAGGCGGCCTGCTTTTTTTACAATCCTGGTTCGGCACGGCGGCTTGAGGAGGCGGTGCGGCAGTCCTGCGCCGAGGCGGCGTTGTTTCACAACATCTACCCCGTGGGCTCGCCGTCGCTCTACCGCAGCGCGCTGAACCAGGGGCTGCCGGTCATCCAGTATCTGCACAACTACCGCCCCTTCAGCGTGGGGGGCTCGCTGTTCCATGAAGGCAGGGTCAGCACGGCCCCTCTGTCCGGTGATTATGCCGGTGAGGTGGCCGCCGGGGCCTGGCAGGGAAGGGCGCGCAGCTTCCTGTGCGCACTCATGCTGAAGATGCTCCATCGCAGCGGCTGGCTGGAGTCGGTGGGCTCCTGGGTCTGCATCTCGCAGTTCATGGCCGACCGCCTGGCGGAGCATGGCTGTGTTCCCGCCGGAAGGCTGCGGGTGCTGCGTCATTCCTGGGATGCGATGCCCGCAGCGCCGCCGCCGCAGGACCGGGGTTATTACCTGTTCCTCGGCCGCCTGGTTCCTGAAAAGGGTCTGGCCGCGCTGATCCGGGCCTGGCACGAGCTGCGCGGACAGCTGGGCCCGCGGACGCCGGGGCTGCACATCGCCGGCGAGGGTCAGCTTGAACCTTTGGTTAGGCAGGCCGCTGCGGACAATCCCTGCATCCGTCACCTGGGCCAGATCGGCGGCAGCACGAAGACCGAGGCGCTGCAAGGCTGTCGCGCGCTGGTCGCCCCGTCCGTCTGGTGGGAGCCGCTGGGACTGATGGTCTATGAGGCCTGCGACCACGGAAAACCGGTGCTTGCCGCGCGCAGCGGCGGCCTTGGCGAGACCGTGCTGCAGGATGAAACGGGCCTGCTTCATGAGCCTGGAGATGTCGCGGGTCTGGTCCGGGATGTCCTCGCGCTGGAGTCCATGACGGCGGATCAGCGCCAGGCCATGGGAGGTCGCGGTCGTGACTGGCTGCTGCGCGAGGCTTCGGTCAGCCTCTGGCAGGACCGGTTTGACGCCATCCTGGAACAGGCGTTGATGGAGCACCGCAGGCCATCGTGACTTCCGCTCTTTCAGACCTCCTCAGGACTCGCTTCGGCCATGAGTCGTTCCGGCCCGGCCAGGAGCCGGTGATGCGCACGCTGCTGGAGGGACGCAGCGCCCTGGCCCTGCTGCCGACGAGCGCGGGCAAGAGCCTGTGCTACCAGCTCCCGGCCCTTCTCCTGGACGGCCTGACGCTGGTGATCTCGCCGCTCATCGCGCTGATGAAGGACCAGGTGCGCTCGCTGAAGGCTCGTGGCATTCCTGCCGCAAGGCTGGACTCCTCCCTGACGGCAGCCGAGGTGGACAAGGTCTTTGCGGACATCGGGGCCGGCATGCTCAGGCTGCTCTACATCGCTCCGGAGCGGCTGATGAACGAGGCCTTCCTCCGCCGGCTGCAGTCGGTGAAGGTGGCGATGATGGCCGTGGACGAGGCCCATTGCATCTCCGAGTGGGGTCACAGCTTCCGGCCTGAATACCTGCGCCTGGCCCATGTCGCGCGCGAGCTGAACATCCGTCCCGTCTTGGCGTTGACGGCCACCGCGACGCCTGCGGTGGCCCGGGACATCTGCACGGCCTTCGGCATCGCCGAGACGGACCTGGTGCGCACCTCCTTCCGCCGGCCTAACCTGCATTTCCGCATCACGCCCTGTCCTGCGGAACGAAGGAAGGACCTGCTTGTCCGCCGCCTTCAGGAGCGCGGCGGCGCCGCCGTGGTCTATGTCACGCAGCAGCACACGGCCGAGGAGGTGGCCACGCACCTTCAGCGGCAGGGCCTGAAGGCGCAGGCCTATCATGCCGGGATTGCTTGGGTGTTTCGTCCATGTGTGAATCTTCGTATTTCCGGGCGTTCCTTCAAGGGTAATCGCGGGTGCCAATGAACCATTTCGCAAGGTTCTGAGATTCATTTGTCATGTTTTGTCATGTAACCTAGTGCCAACAGCCTCGCTTCAACGGAGCCGCACACCGGAGTGTGCGGAATGCAGGATGTAGTTGTGCTGTTCACCACACCGCTGAGCTCATCCAATCGCGACCGACCAAGGGCATTTGGGGCGTTTCGGGCATTCTATAGCTCTGCCAAAACTCCAGGGTTTTAAATGGGAGAAAAAAATAAAAAGAGAGAGTATATAAAGGGGGATAGTACACACACAGGGGAGATGATGCCTGAAATGCCCCGAATGCCCTTAGAGGGCCAAGTGCGCAACCAGCCGTGAAGCTGGAGGGAGCAGTCATTAAAGCATAACCGGGCAGATCCTCTTTCATCCAGCGAGCCTAGGGTGGCGGATTCGTTGCTGTATTGACTGTGGCCCGCCCCCTGAGATGTGTGTAGCGACTTGTGATCGGCAGTTGGGCCGCGCTGGCCGGTGTTTTCAGAGGGGTTTGCGGGCTTTGAACTCCGCTCTGCTTTCCCGCAGTGCCCAGCAGGCACTTCCTGGCGATGACAAGATTGGCCAGAGCAAAGAGCAATCCCAGCTGCGCCGCGTTCTTCCTGATTCCGCAATAACGCACCTTGCGGAGCCTGAAGAGGTTCTTCACGACATGGAACGGATGCTCTCTACGAGTGCCCTTGCATTGAGCTACTCGTAGCCCTGGGCAGATCCTTCATCCAGCTCTCCATCATTGCCCTGACCCTGCCGCGTCGGGATACCACGCGCCATTCCAGGGCCTGATCTCAGGGCGCATCTCAACACACAGGTAGCCGACGTCGGCATGCACCACCGCTTCCTCCATTTACTGAAGCCGTGCGACTGGCTGTTGTCCGACACGTTGGCCTCCGTGCTAGTGATGCTTTGTCCCAATCGTGACCGCCGCTTCTTCCTGCACACGCTCGGCCAGGCCTGTGAAGTGACCGGCTGGCGTGTGCATGCCTGGGTCTTAATGGGGAATCACTACCATCTCTTCATCCAGAGTCCAGAGCCGAATCTGGTGGCGGGCATTGCCTGACTGCAAAACGCGCTGACACGGCGCCACAACGTGCGCCACCGGAAGTGGGGACGCTTGTTTGG
>JBIIRD010000161.1:0-2974 GCA_044341745.1 Prosthecobacter sp.
GCGTTAGCTTTTCATATCGGGCCAGGGTCCAGACGGCGCCAATGGGTGCATGACACAAATCAAGGGAACTCGAACTGACCTTCACTCAAGGCTAGATCCCGCTCTCCCGAGATTCGGCCACCCTCTTCAGTACTACTTTTCCAGCATCTCCCGGAACTCCGGTTCGGCGATGACCTTCACGCCCAGCTTCGTGGCCTTGTCGAGCTTGCTGCCGGCGTCGCTGCCGGCCAGCAGGTAGGTCGTCTTGCCGCTGACGCTGCTGCTGACCTTGCCGCCATGGCTGCGAATGGTGTCGGCGATCGTCTCCCGGTCCTCGCTCAGGGTGCCGGTGATGACCCAGGTGGTGCCGGCCAGACGGTTGCTCGCCGCCGTGACCTCCTTCTGCGCAAAGGTCAGACCGCTCGCCTTCAATCGGCCCAGCAACTCCTGATTCACGGGGTCGCGGAACCATTCATGAAGGCTCTGCGCCACCACCTCGCCGATGTCAGGACACTGGACCAGCTCCTCCACCCCGGCCTCAGCGACGGCGTCCATGCTGCCAAAATGCTCCAGCAGCTTGCGCGCTCCACCGGCTCCGACATGCAGAATGCCCAGGCCAAACACGAGCCGCCAGGCGGGCTGCGCCTTGCTCTGCTCGATGGCCTTCAGGTAGTTGTCGATGCTCTTCGTTCCCACCCGATCGAGGCGGGCGAGCAGAAGCTCGTTCAACTCATACAGGTCGGCCACGTCGCGCACCAGCTTGAGATCAACAAGCTGGGCGACCACGGACTCGCCCAGGCCGCTGATGTCCATGGCGCCGCGGCTGACGAAGTGCTCGATGCGCCGCTTCACCACCTCGGGGCAGTGCGGGTTCGGGCAGCGGATGACCACCAACTCCTCGTCCCGGTGCACGGCGGTGCCGCAGACTGGGCAGCAGTCGGGCGCGACCACCGGCTTCTCCTCACCTCTGCGCTTCTCGGTCTTCACGCTGACCACGGCGGGAATGATCTCGCCGGCCTTCTCAATGATGACGAAGTCGCCGATGCGGATGTCCTTGCGCTCGATCTCCTCGAAGTTGTGCAGCGTGGCGTTGCTGACGGTGCTGCCGCTGACAAACACCGGCTCAAGCCGCGCCACGGGCGTCAGCGCCCCGGTGCGGCCGACCTGGATGTCCACGGCCAGCAGGCGCGTCTCCGCCTGTTCCGGCTGATACTTGTAGGCGATGGCCCAGCGCGGCGCCTTGCTGGTGAAACCGAGCTCGCGCTGGTCGGTGAAGCTGTTGACCTTGATCACCGCGCCATCGGTTTCGTAGGGCAGGCTGCGACGCTTTGCATCCAGGTCACGGATGGCGGCGATCAGCTCCTCGGCCGAGCTGGCATGCCAGATGAGGTCGGCCTTGCGCAGGCCGGCGCGGTCGAGCAGGGCATGAACGTCGGTCTGCGACTGCACCGGCATGTCGGAGGCGTCGGCGAGGCCGTAGAAGACGATGTCGAGGGGGCGCTTCGCCACGATCCTGGGATCGAGCAGCTTGAGGGTGCCGGCCGTGGAGTTGCGCGGATTCGCAAAGGTGGCCTCCCCGGCCTCCTCACGCTCCTGGTTGAGCCTGGCAAACCCGGCCTTGGGCATGAACACCTCGCCTCGCACCTCAAAATTCTGGGGGGCGTCGGGCGGCAGGCGCAGGGGCAGCGACTTGATGGTGCGGAGGTTGTTGGTCACATCGTCCCCCGTCTGTCCGTCGCCACGTGTGACGCCGTGTTTGAGCAGGCCGTTTTCATAGCGGATGCTGATCGCCACGCCATCGACCTTCGGCTCCAGGACACAGTCGATCCGCTCCCGGCCCAGGCCCTTTTGCAGGCGGGCGAAGAAGGCCGTCATCTCCTCCTCGGAGTAGGTGTTGTCGAGGCTCATCATCGGCACCGTGTGCCGGATCTGCACAAAGCCCTCCAGCGGTGCGCCGCCCACGCGCTGGGTCGGCGAATCCGGGGTGAGCAGATCAGGAAAGCGCGCCTCGATTTCCTGCAACTCCTTGAGCAGGGCATCAAACTGAAGGTCGCTGATCACCGGCCGGGCCTCGACATAATAAAGCCGGTTATGCTTGTCGATTTCCTGGCGGAGAAAGGCGGCGCGGCTGGCGGCTTCGGCGTGGGTCATGGTTTCTGATTTAGCGGTAAAGCCGAGGAAGGAAACGCAAAAGACGCCTACGATGATTGACCGGCCTTCGGAGACGGTATTGAAGCTCTGCCATGTCCCAGCCCCTGCTTCCTGAAGGCCATCTCGAACGCCGCCTCGGCCCCTGGTCGGCGACCGCCCTCAACATGTCGAACATGATCGGTGTGGGGCCCTTCATCACCCTGCCCGCCCTCATGGCGACCCTGGGCGGACCGCAGTCGATGCTGGGCTGGCTGGCCGCCCTTCTGATCACCCTGCCGGACGCCCTGGTGTGGAGCGAACTCGGAGCCGCCATGCCTGCGAGCGGCGGCACCTACCAGTGGCTGCGCACCGGTTTCGGCGCGGAAAAGTGGGGGCGCCTGATGTCCTTCCTGTTCATCTGGCAGCTCATCCTCAGCGGGCCGATGGAGATCGGCTCCGGCATCATCGGCTTCGCCCAGTATCTTGACTACCTCATTCCGGGCATCGCCGCCGGCAACCTGCGCACACCGGGCGGCGTCGCCGTGGTTTGTCTGGTGGTTGGGCTGGTGACGCTGCTGCTGTTCCGTCGCATCGGTCATGTGGCCAGGCTCACCCTGGCCATCTGGGCCGGCGTGATCCTCACCGTCGGCACGGTCATCGTCACCGGCGTCCTCAAGTTCGACTCCAGGATCGCCTTCGACTTTCCCAAGGGCGCCTTCACCTGGGAATGGGGCTTTCTTCTCGGCCTGTTTCAAGGCGCGCGCATCGGCATCTACGACTATCTGGGTTACTACGACATTTGTTATGTCGGCGATGAAGTGCGCGACCCGGGCCGCACCATCCCGCGCAGCGTGGTGACCAGCCT
>JBIIRD010000069.1:0-28218 GCA_044341745.1 Prosthecobacter sp.
ATGACGTCGTGGGAGGAATTCATGGCTGGAGAAACAGTCACCGTTAAAAACGGCCGGGACAAGCCGGCTGGAGCAACCAATCTGGGCATGACCTTGATGCCGGTCCGGCATCACTCATGCAGCGCGCTCGCCCACAATGAGATAATTGTTGAAGGGGGTGCCTCCCCACATGGGTTCGATACGGACCTGCAGACCCGCCGCCGTGAGGACACGGCGAAACTGCTCTGCACCAGGGTAACAGGTGGGGCCCGCCTTCATCCAGAAGGTCAGCCTGGCCAGGTAGTCGCCCAGGACGGTGAGTCGGAATCGCCAGGATTTGTCCTGCAGGCCGGACCGGATGATCAGCTTGCAGCCCCGGGCCACGCGGGCGGCGGCCTCGGTGAGAAGCTGATCCTGCTCGGCTTCCGTGAAGAACTGCAGGATGTCGAGGATGACCACATGGCCGGAGAACACCGGCAGGCCCTGGCGGGCGTCGCCGGAGGCAAACGTCAGTTCGGGGTGTCCTGCCTTGGCGGCCATGGCCTGAGCCGAGGCGATCTTGCGTTCGTCGTAGTCGAAGCCCGTGAGCGGCGCCGGATGGCCGCAGGCGTGGAGGTAATGAGAGAGCAGACCGATGCCGCAGCCGATGTCGAGAAGCGGGGCGGTGGTGCCGGCGATCTCGCGCATCACGGCGCAATAGACCGGATCGCTGCGCAGCTTGGCCCGGGTGTAGTAATGGTCCCAGTTTTCGTCGCACAACCTGGCGATGGCATCCAGGTCGGCACGGCTTGGTGTGTCCGGCTTCATGGCTTCAGGGGGTTGCGGCCGCGCAGGAGCAGGACGGGCAGGCGCAGGACGAAGCCGAGGAGCAGCCGGATGTGCATCCAGGTCAGCACCGAGTTGTCGCGGAAGTAACGGAACTGGGACACACCGCCCTCCTCGGCGCTCAGGTAGCGCACCCGGGTCGGCACGGCCAGCATGGGCACGCCCTGCCAGGCCAGACGGACGGCGATTTCCGTGTCATAGTCAAAGCGCCGCGCCCAGAAGGTGCCTCGGAAGGCCTTCAGAAGGGCGGGGACAGGGTAGAGTCTCATGCCGAACAAAGAGTCTGGTATGCCCCAGTTGAGGGTTTCCAGGTTGGCCCAGCCGTTGGAGATCTTGCGGCCCTGCACACGCACGGCGGGTGCCTCCGGCCCAAAGACCGGGCAGCCCATGATGGCGGCTTCCGGGTGTTCTTCGGCCATCGCCAGGAACTTCGGGATGTCCTCCGCAGGGTGCTGGCCGTCGGCGTCCAGCGTCAGCACATGGGTGAAGCCCGCCTGTTCGGCCTGCCGGGTGCCGTGCAGCACGGCGCTGCCCTTGCCGCGGTTCTTTTCAAGCCGCAGCACCTTCAGACCAGGGTGCCCCGTCTGAAGCGGCTCCAGCAGGGCCTCGCTGCCATCCGTGCTGCCATCCATCACCACCCAGACATCCGGCCAGCGGGCAAGGGCATCCGTCACGGTCCGGGGCAGGATTCGGCCGGTGTTGTAGCTGGGGATGAGGACAAGGGGCTTCAAATGCAGTCGTGTCTGGGAAAAGGACGCGCATGGTGGGGAGAAATCCCCGCCTGTCCATCATCGTCCGCGACTACTTCCCGATGCGGTAAAGAGCCTTGTCCGTGCGTAGGTAAAGGGCGCCATCCACGCCCACCGGGCTGGCCATGATCGAGCCTTCCAGGCTGTTTTGGGCGAGGATCTTGAACTCCTTGGAGACGGGCAGTGTGGTGACGACGCCTTCGCGGCTGGCAAAATAAACTTTGCCATCGGCCGCGATGGGGGAGGCGCTGAACTTGCCGCCAATCCGCTCCCGGTAATGCGCTTCGCCGGTCTTGGGATCGACGCAGCTGACGATGCCGCCGTCATCGACGTAGAAAAGCAGTCCGCCTGCGAGCACAGGCGAGCACATCTTGGGGGCGTTCTTGTTGTTCCTCCAGGCGATCTCAGGAGTGCCGCGGCCGGTGTGGGTCAGGGCAATGACCTGGGATTTGCCAAAGCTGGTGCTGAAATAAACGCGCTCGTCATCGGCAACGGGGCGCACGCTCATCGAAAAGCCGAGTTCACCATAAGGGATCTTCCAGAGCTCCCTGCCACCGGCGGGTTCGTAGCCATAGATCCAGTTGGCGGCCGGGCTCACCACCACGGGGGCGCCGTTCATGGTGACGATCAGCGGCGTGCCATAGGCCTTCTTCTGCTGGGGCCGAGGGTCCATTTCGCCGCTGCGGGCCGTCTTCCAGGCCACCTTGCCGGTCGCCGTGTCAAAGGCGGCGATGAACTGCTGGTCGCTGCCATCAAAGTGAACGATGAGCCTGTCCTTCCAAAGGACGGGCGTGGAGCCGGGGCCGTTCTCATGCATCACCTGCAGCTCCTCGTTTTTCCAGACAACCTGGAGCGTGCTTGTGTCCAGGCAGGCGGTGCCAAAGCTGCCATGACTGGAGTAGAGGCGGCCGTCATTCAAGATGGGCGACGGGGAGGCGTAGCTGTTGAGCTGATGCACCCACTGCGGCTCCTTGACATTCAGCAGCTCGACGTCGTGCAGCAGCCTGCCGGTGGCCTTGTCGAGGCACAGGGCGCGGATGCTGACGCTGTCCATGACCGTGACAGGCTGGTCGCCGGTGTTGGTCTTGAGCTTTTCCTTGGCAACGGCCTCGCTCGCCGGTTTTTCCAGGGCGGTGGTGACCCAGATTCGGTCGCCGACGATGACGGGGGTGGAATGACCGCGTCCAGGAAGCTCGGCGCGCCAGGTGACGGCGCTCGTTTCGCTCCAGATTTCGGGCAGGTTTCGGGCGCTGCTGGCACCCTGGCCGCCCTGGCCGCGCCACTCAGGCCAGTCTTCGGCGGGCAGCGGGCTGAGGAGGATGAGGACGGACAGCGGGATCAGCAGGAGGCGTGGCATGACGAAGGATTCTGAGGAAGGGTGCATGACTTATTTCGTCAATGCGGCACGCTTCTGTCGATAATCCTCACGCAGCTTCTTCAGCGTGGCGGGCAGGCCTGGGTCATCGGTGGCGGGCAGTGGCTCGTTGTTTTGAAGGCGCTGAAGCTCCCGCTGCAGGGCGGGCAGGTCGTTGAGGCGGACCTTGTCGAGCGCGGCGGTGGCCTCGGCCTGCACGGCGGCCTTGTAGTCGGCATCGAGGCTGGCCAGGGCCGTGTCGGTGGGTGACGGGGCGGACGGAGCCGGCGTCATGGGCGCCGGCAGGGTGATCGGAGCGGACATCGGGGTCACGGGAGCCTGGGGTAGAACGGGTGCCTCAGGCAGCCTGCCCAGCACCTCTCCAGGCAGGGCGGCCTCGGCGGGCTTGTCCTTCTCCGCGTCCGGATTCAGCACAATCTTGTCCTTCATGATGTGGAACACGAGGAGGACGCTGGCGGTGACGAAAAAGATGGTCAGGTGCAGACCGGCCTTGAGGCAGGACCAAAGGAAGTCGTCCAGCTTGCGGAAAAACGAGGGCTGGGCGCGGACCACCGGGGCGGGCGGCCGGCCGGGGGCGTAGCGCGGCGGTGCATAAACGGGCTGGGCGGGAGCCTGGGCAGGGGCCGCCGCGGGCACGACAGGGGCTGCGGCCTGCGCGGGTGGCTGGGAAACCACCGCCCTCTCGGCAGGCGCTGCGGGCTTGGAGGCGGCAGGCGGGGCTGGCGCGGCCTTGGCCGCCGCGCTTTGCTGCTGGGTGCGAAGCGCCTGGACCAGGGCGGACTTGACCTCGTCGGCGCTGGTGAACCGGCGCACAGGGTCGGGATGGACGCAGCGTCGGATGACCGCTCCAAAGGCAGGCGGCAGGTTGCGCGACACCCTGCCGTCCTCCGGCAGCGGTTCCCTGCCGAACATTTCATGCAGCACGAGGCCAAGCGCATAAAGATCCTGCTCCAAGGAGGCTATGCCTTCATGCAGCCAGGAGATTTCACCGCTTGGAGTGACGCACATGCCGATGCCGGTGACCTTGATCTGGCCTTCCTGGTCAACCAGCAGGGTGCGTGTGCTGAGGGCGCCATGCATGCTGCCCTGCCCATGCAGGAGCGTAATGACGTCGCACAGCTGCAGGGCCAGGGTGAAGGCGAGCTTCGGCGGCACCTTCCGCTCCTGGATCAGCTCGTTGAGCATGCGGCCGTCCACATGCTCGGTCACCAGGTAAAGGCTGCCCGCCATCGTGCGGCCGAAGTCATAAACCGCCACAACGCGTGGGTGCACCAGCCGCGCCCTGGCCCGGAGCCTTTCCATGAGCCTTGCGGCGGCCTCGGCCGTGGGCTCGGCCATCACGCGGATCATCACCGCCCTTTCCAGGGCAGGCTGCCTGGCGCGATAGATGGCGCTTTCCTCACCCATGCTGATGCATTCCTCGACCTCATACTGGGGCAGGGCCGCACCGAGCTCCTCGGCGGTTGGAAAGGGGGCGGCGTGAGTCGTGTCCGGCATGGCTTGAAAGCACGTTTTGAGGGGAAAACGCACGCATGGCAAGCTCGAAGGATGCCATCCGGGCGCGCCTTTTCCTGCGACGCTGTTGATGGTTAGACCTCAAACTCGTCCGCCGGGTCGAAGGGCGGCATGGGGATGTTGATGATCTTCAGCCTGCCGACGGCGCGGTGCACGCAGCCGGGCCGGATCATGACGGCCGTCATCGGTTTCAGGGGGATGATCTCTCCATCGGCCTCCAGATGGCCCTCGCCCTCCAGCACGATGTAGATCTCCGTCATCCTCTCATGGTAGTGCGCCCGGCTGTCGGCGTGGATGTCCGTGAGATGCACGGTGGCCAGCGTGTTCCAGGGCTCCTTGAAGGCCCGCCTCGCCTGGCCGCAGGGACAGGGCGTGGGCGTGATCTCATCCAGCTGGGCGACGGCAAAGCGCGGGGATGACATGGGCGTCTCTGTTTTGGGTTAGATCGCGGCCAGCGCCTCGGCCGCCACCTCTGCCGTGCGCTCCATGTCGGCCCTGGCGTGGGCCATGCTGATGAAGCCGGTCTCGAACTGGCTGGGGGCGAAGTAGACGCCGTGGTCGAGGCAGTGGTGGAAGAACTTCCGGAACGCCGCAAGGTCGGAGGTCTTGGCGTCCTGGAGGTTGTGCACCTCCTTCTCCGTGAAGAAGAGGCAGAACATGCTGCCCTTCCGGTACCATCGATAGTTCAGACCCTTCTTCCTCAGCACCTCAAGCACGGCCTGCTCCATGACCTGGCCGATCTCCTCCAGGTAGGCATAACCTTTCTGACGGTCGATCTCCCGCAGCTGGGCCAGGCCGGCCGCCAGGGCGACCGGATTGCCGCTGAGCGTTCCCGCCTGATACACCGGCCCCAGAGGGGCGAGGTGGTCCATGATGTCCGCGCGTCCGCCGAAGGCGCCCACCGGCAGGCCGCCGCCGATCACCTTGCCCAGGCAGGTGAGGTCGGGCGTGATGCCCTCCAACTCCTGCACGCCGCCCTTGGCGAGGCGGAAGCCGGTCATCACTTCGTCAAAGATGAGCACCACGCCGTGCTTCGCGGTGATGTCCCGCAGCTTCTGCAGGAAACCAGGGCGCGGCAGGATGAGGCCGGCGTTGGCGGGATAGGGCTCGACGATCAGGGCGGCGATCTCATGGCCCTTTTTCTCAAACAGCTCCTCAAGCGCGGCCTCGTCGTTGAAGGGCAGCACGGTGGTCAGCTCGGCGAAGGCGGGCGGCACGCCGGCGCTGTCCGGATTGCCATGGGTCAGGGCGCCGCTGCCGGCGGCAACCAAAAGGCTGTCACTGTGACCGTGGTAGCAGCCGTCAAACTTCACCAGGCGATGCCGCCCCGTGAAGCCGCGGGCGAGGCGGATGGCGCTCATCGTGGCCTCCGTGCCGCTGCTCACCATGCGCACCTTTTGAATCGAGGGCACCCATTCGCAGATGGTCTGCGCCATCTTCACCTCATAGGGATTCGGGATGCCGAAGCTCACGCCCTCCTTGGCCGCCGTGTGGATGGCCTCGATCACCGGCACCGGCGCATGACCCAGGATCGCCGGACCCCAGGTGCCGACAAAGTCGATCATCTCACGGCCGTCGACATCCCAGATGCGGCAGCCCTTGGCGCGCTGGACAAAGAAGGGGTCGCCGCCGACATTGCGGAAGGCGCGCACGGGTGAGTTGACGCCGCCGGGGATGACCTGCTTGGCAAGGTCGAAGAGCTTGGTGGAAATGGGACCGTTGGGCATGGTTTCGGAAGGGCGTGAAGGATTGCCAGGAATGGCGGGATGAACAGGAAAAAGGCGCGGTTTTCCAGACCCGCAGCCGCGGTCTGCCAAGATTCTGTCAGGCCAGCCTCGCCTGGGCCGCCGCGACGATCTCCTCCACGGGCGCCAGCCGTCCGACGCCTTCATAACCGCAGGCCAGCAGGCCTTCGGCAGGCTCCACAAAGCTCACACCCCAGCCTTTCAGGGTCTCGACATTTCTCACGGTGGCCGGGTGCTGCCACATCTTGCCGTTCATCGCCGGCGCGATCAGAACCGGCGCCCGGGTGGCGAGGGCGATGGCAGTGAGGGCGTCAGTGGCAAACCCATGAGCCAGGGCGGCGAGCACGTTGGCCGTGGCAGGGGCGATCAACAGCAGGTCGGCCTCGTCGGCGAGCTGGATGTGCCCGGGCTGCCAGCCTTCCTTTTCGGCAAAAAGATCGGACACCACCGGACGGCGCGACAGGGTGGCCAGCGTCAGCGGGGTCACAAACTCCAGCGCCTCGCGGGTCAGCACGCAGGTCACCTGATGACCAGCCTTGGTGAGCTGGCTGGCGATGTCCGCTGCCTTGTAGGCCGCGATGGAGCCGGTGATGCCGAGGACGATGTTTGCCATGGGTGGGACCGCACTGAATGCGGGAAGCGCGGCTTGGAAACGGAAAAGATGCCGGGCCGCCGGGCCTGCCAGCCCTGACGCACCAAGGTGAGAAAGGGTTTTTTGCCACAGGATTCACCGGATGGGCAGGATGAACAGGTCTGAAAAATCCTGCCTATCCTGCGAATCATGGCCATCCTGTCACTGAGGCCAAGAGGTGCCCTCATTGGCTCATGGGATGCGTCAGCCCTGCGGACCTACCAGCGCGACTTCAGCCACGAGTAGAAGCTGGCGCCGACCTGGGCATAGCCCGCCGGGTTGGGATGGACGCCGTTGTTGACGGGATAACCGTCAACGGGGTCCAGGTTCAATTCCGTTGGCACCAGGTAAATGCCCTCCTTCTCGCGGCCGGAGAGGCGCTCCAGCATGCGCTGCACCAGCCGGTGCTGGATGCGCTTCCAGCCCCAGCGCGGGTAGCGGTCCTTGTAGTTGGCGGTGAAGGCCTCCTGCCGGGCGTTCGGCGGCGTGGTCAGGCCGACCGCCAGCAGCGTCTCCGGGGCGGCCTTGTGAAACGCGGCCAGGAGCAGGTCCGCCTTGTCGAGCACCTCGTTGATCTTCTCGTCCGGCTTGTCCGGGTTCGCGCCGAAGCAGTCGTTGATGCCTAACAAAAAGGTGACCACGTCCGGCGGGCGGCCCTCGGCATGCTCCTTGAAGTGGCGCGCCAGGTCAAACACGCCCGTCTTGCCGTCCCCGGTCGGGAAGATGAAGGGGCTGGTGGCCTTGCGGGCCAGAGGACCGGCCGTCACCTCCTGTGGCTTCGGGTCAAAGCGGGTGAGGAAGTCGTTCCACTTCCAGCCGCCATAGCCTTCATGACTGACCTTTGGCAGGGCCGCCACAGGATGATGCGTGCCGATCATCCGCCAGGCCGGATTGCCCGGGCGCGAGAGCAGGCTGGCAATTTCATTCGGATAGATGCTGGCATGCGTGAGGCTGTCCCCGACGATCAGCAGCCGCAGCGACCGGCCCTCGCCCGCCTTGCGCGGCGAGACATGCAGGACGGTGCGCCCGCTTTCCAGCACCGCGCCGCCGGCATCCCTGACCTTCACCTCGAGCGGATGGTCGCCGACATCAGCGTCCGCCGGCTTCACAGTCCAGCGACGCGCCTCGTTTTTGCCGACGTCGCATTTGAACTCGAAGCGGTACTTCTCCGGCGTCTGGGTGAGCACCAGGTTGTCATGATACAGGCTCATCTGCACGTCCGGCGTCGCATAGACCACGGGCGGAAGGGTGAGCTGAAGTTCGCCGGCGCGCGTCAGGGCGGCGGTGAGGAGCAGGAGCAGCAGGGGCTTCATGGCGCGGAGGTCAGATCGTCCAGGGGCCGCGCATCGGGCGGGTGAGCAGGGCGTTGGCGGCCTCGCTGCCTTCGAAACGCTCGGCCTTCGGGTCAAACTTCAGCGGCTGCCCCAGCCGGGCGGCGATGGAGCCCATGTGGCAGATGATGGCGGCACGCTGCGCGATCTCGGCGGGCGCGGCGGTGCGGCCGCGCTCCAGCACGGCGTCGATGAAGTTGCGGTGATGATGCTTCGACACGTACAGGCGCGTGTCGCCCTCCTTCATCTTGATGCGCAGGATGTCCATGGAGCTGGCCTTGAGCTGCTCGGACTCGCTGAAGACCCAGCCCTCGCTGCCGATGAAGCGCGTGCCGTAGGTGGCCTTGTCCGTGGTGCTGAACATCGCCATCTTCACGCCGTTGGAATAACGATATTCAATCCGGAACTGCTCCGGTGCGTCGTAGAGACCCTTGTCACGGCGTCTGACCTCGGAGGCGCTGACCTCGACCGGCGTGGTGTCGTCCATGCCCGCGCCCCACTGGGCGACATCGACAAAATGCGCGCCCCAGTCGGTGATGTAGCCGGGCGCGTATTCATCGATCCAGCGGAAGTTGAAATGACAGCGCGCCGCCGTGTAGGGGCGTTCGGGGGCGCTGCCCAGCCACAGGTTGTAATCGAGATGGGCGGGCACGGGTTCGGGGCCTTCCATGCCGGTGAAGCCGCCGCGGATGGCAAAGGTGCCGGGCACGCCGACCTCGATCTCCTTGAGCTCGCCGATGTAGCCGTTGCGGACGAGCTCGCAGGCCATGCGCACCTTCAGGCCTGAACGCCGCCAGGTGCCGCACTGCAGCACGCGCTGATGCTGCTTCACCGCGTCGCAGATGGCCCGGCCTTCGCCGATGCTCGCGCCCAGCGGCTTTTCCGAATACAGGTCCTTGCCCGCCTTTGCCGCCGCCACGGCGATGTGGGCGTGCCAGTGATCCGGCGTGGCGTTCATGATGGCGTCCACATCGCCGCGGGCCAGCACTTCACGGAAGTCGTTGTAGCAGTCCGCACGGGTCAGCTTCGCCAGCTCCATGGCGCGATCGCGATGCTGGCCGTCCACGTCACAGATCGCCACGACCTGCACGCGCTCGTCGGCCAGGAAGGCGCGCAGGTTGCTCGTGCCCTGGCCGCCGACACCGATGCAGGCCAGGCGCACCTTGCCGTTGGGGGAGACAGCCCCCGTGCGGCCCAGCGTGGCGGCGGGCAGGATCAGGGGGGCGGCGGACTTCAGAAACTGGCGGCGGGAGGTGTTCATGATGGCTGCAAACCAACGCCGGCAAGCCGCGCGATTCTTCAGGCCGGCGTGTTTCGTTGGCGCGTTCCGGGCGGCGACAGATACGCTTGCGCGACCAAATGATTGATTTGTGCCTTAAAGGCCGGACAGTAGGCGGAGCCCGATTGAAAACGCCTCCGCCGAAACACTCATCCCCAGCCCGCATCCAGGCCTTCAGCGTGGTGGAAATGCTCATTGTCATCGCGGTGATGAGCGTGATGGCCGCCTCGGTGATCGCCTTTTACGGACGCTACCACCGGGATGTCCTGCTCAAGGTGCGCAACCAGCGCAACGCCCAGGAGATCACCGCCCTGGCAATGGGCGCCTCGGCGGCGGGTGCCACGGTCATCGAGCCCGGCGACATGGAGGGGACCATCCGCAATCTGATTCAAGGTCGGAACGGCACCCTCGGCACCTTCAAGGGCCGCGTTTTCCGGATCAGCCAGCTCTCTGACGACGAGATCGAGGGGGCGATGCAGCACCTGAAATGGCGCGATGGGTTTCCCGCCTACACGCCCAGCCCGGATTGACGTCAGGCGGCGGCAAAGCGGTTGACCGGAGAACTTCCGGGCGTCAAAGATCGCGCCCTCAGCGTTCTATCTCCCCCTACCCACACAAACTTATGGACTCATGCAGCCTCACCGCCTCCGTCGGCGCCATCGTGCCCGACTTTGAAATGGAAACCTACGAGCCCACGCACGGCGACTTCAGCAAGGTGTCCCTCGCGGACATCAAGAAGGCCGGCAAGTGGACGATCCTCGTGTTCTACCCGGCGGACTTCACCTTCGTCTGCCCCACCGAACTGGCCGACCTGGCCGACCAGCAGGCTCGCCTGACCGAACTGGGCGCCCACGTGATCGCGGTTTCCACCGACACCAAGTTCGCCCACATGGTCTGGCGCAACACCGAAGGCCTGATGAAGAACGTGAAGTACACGCTGGCTGCCGATCCGACTGGCACCGTCAGCCGCCTCTTCGGCGTCTATGACAACGGCACCGGCCTGGCCCTGCGCGGCACCTTCATCATCAACCCTGAAGGCAAGCTGGTCTCCTCCGAGGTCAACTTCTACAACGTCGGACGCAACGCCGAGGAGCTCGTCCGCAAGATGGAGGCCAACGTCCATCTCATGGCCAACCCGAGCGAGGCCTGCCCCGCCAAGTGGACCCCCGGCGCCAAGACCCTCAAGCCCGGCAAGGACATCGTCGGCAACGTCGCCTCCGTGCTGAACTGAGGCCTGCGTCACCCGTCACCTTCAAGGCCATGCGGCTCGTCCGCATGGCCTTTTTGTTGGTGCCACTGCCCTGTCGCAGTATTTGTTGGGCTCCCACCATGAAACGCCGCCAATTCATCCCTGGTCTCGCTGTCTCGTTCGCCGCCGCCTCCCGGCTTCCTGCCGCCGGAGTCCTGCATGTGGCCACGAACTCCTATCCCTGGGGCACCTTCGCCAAACGTGAAAACCAGGCCTTCAAGCTGTTCTCGGACGAGGCGCTGGCGGCGGTCGGCTCGGCGGGTGTCCAGGGTTATGAAGGCATCTTCGGCAGCCCGGAGGACTTTGCGGGCCTGGGATCAAGGCTCAAGGCGCACGGTCTGGAGATGAGATCTTTTTATGTGAACAGCACGCTTCACGATGAGACCCAGGGGCCTGAAAGCCTGGTGCAGGTGGTGAAGATCGCGAGCCAGGCCGTGGAGCTGGGCTGCCGGATCGTGGTGACCAACCCCTCGCCCATCCGCTGGGGTGGCACCCAGGACAAGTCGGACGAGCAGCTCCGCTTCCAGGCCATCCTGCTCAATGATCTAGGGGCCAGGCTGAAGAAGATCGGCCTGACGCTGGCCTACCACAATCATGATGTCGAGCTGCGCGCCGGGGCCCGTGAGTTCCATCACATGCTGACGGCCACGGATCCTGCGAACGTGAAATTCTGCCTCGACGCCCACTGGATCTACCGGGGCTGCGGCAACTCCCAGGTGGCGCTGTTTGACGTGGTGAAGCACTACGGCGACCGCATCGTCGAGCTGCACCTGCGCCAGTCCAGCGGCGGTGTCTGGAACGAGGTCTTCACGGCGGAGGGTGACGTCGATTACGCCAGGCTGTCGATGTGGCTGAAGGAGCGTGGCATCCGTCCGCACCTGGTGCTGGAGCAGGCGGTGGAGGAAGGATCGCCGCACACGCTGGATGCCGTCACGGCCCACCGGCAGGGTCAGGAAAACGTGCGCCGGCTGTTTGCCTGGATGCAGGCCTGAGGCACACCTTCACCTGCCGTGCGGTTCAAAGGCGACTTGTTCGCAGCCGGGCTTGGGATCGGTGTTCCGGCAGCTCCACTGCCAGCGGCTGGTTTCCTGGACAAAGGGCTGCGGAGGGCCTTGCAGGATGCGGAACCTGCCGCGCAGCTCGCCACCTTCCTCCACCTTCAGCGCACGAGCCGCCACGGTGCCGTCGAGCATGCCGCCCGGCAGCAGGATGACGGTTCCTTCACAGACAAAGTCGCCGGTCGCGTCACCGGCCACGCGCAGCTCGCGGCAGCGCACTTCGTGCAGGAAGTTGGCCTCGGCCCCCTCGGCGATCAGCACCCTCTCCGCCTGCACATGATCGGCCACCAGGCCGACATGACGGATGACGCTGGCTTCGGAGATTTGTGTGCGTGAGGTCAGGTCTTCCCGCTCCAGCTTGCGCAGGCAGACCGGGCAGGTGGGGGTGCGACACTCGCCCGCCGTGGCGATGTTGAAGAAGAAGTCGCTGCGTTCCGATGGCAGGCTGAGCAGCACCTGGTGCAGGGTGTCGGCGTCCACGGCTTCAATCTGATGCTGTTGCGCGGCCAGCAGGGCGGCGGGGCTGAAGCCGCCGGGCGCCACCAGGATGCCGCGGGCCCGGTCTGCCGTGCGCACCTCGCGCGCAAAACGCATGACGGTCTCCGGCGTGGCGCCCCATTCGTTCCAGGCCGCCGTTTTCACCAGCGCGCGGCGGGGATGCGGGGTGTTGACCTGCTCCAGCATGGCAAACATCACCGAGCCGTCCTCCAGCACCATGGACCGGGCCAGCTCGCAGCCGCTGTGGGCGGCGATGGCGCGCACCAGCTCGGCCAGGCGCAGCCAGTCGAGCCCGGCGATCAGCTCCGGCGTCCAGTGCCCGTCCTCCGCTCCGGCCGTGATCAGCCCGGCCTGCTGGGAGAAGCCGGCCTCGGCAAGCGTGCTGAAGGGATCGAGCATGATCAGATCAAGGGTTAGGCCATGCTACCCGCCGGAACCGGGGCGGGCAACCGGCCTCTTCACCGGCTCGCAAGACAGTCCGTGCATCCCGCCGCCAACGGTGCCATGGTGCGAACATGGAATCAAAAATCCTTCAGCTGCTCGGCCTGCCGGACTATGTCCCGGCCAACGTGCCCGAGCTGCTTCAGCATCTCCAGCTTCAACCGGGGAGCCAGCAGGAGCTTCAGCATCATCTCAAGGACATGGCGCGGCGCGGACTCATCGTGCGCACCAAGGGCAACCGCTACATCGTGGCCCGCGAGGCGGACCTCATCCCCGGCGTCATCCAGATCACGCGCGGCGGACGCGGCTTCGTTCAGCCGGAGGAGCCGGGCCTGGGAGAGATCAGCATCCCGGAAAAGGCCACCGGCACCGCCCTGCATGGTGACCGCGTATTGGTCCGCCGTGACGTGAAGCCGCGCGGTCTCCGACCGGTGGGTCCCGAGGAGCAGACCGGCGTCGTCGTCCGCATCCTGGAGCGCGGCCGGAAGCAGTTCGTCGGCACCCTGCAAAAGGGCAGGCAGTTCCTCTACGTCGTTCCCGATGATCCAAGGCTGCCCGGCGCCGTCCATGTGCCGCCGCCGCGCGATGTCGGCCGCAGCCCGAACCCCGGTGACAAGGTGGTGGTGGAGATCCTCGCCTGGGAGTCGCCGCAGGTGCCGCCCGAGGGCGAGGTCATCGAGGTGCTCGGCCCGCCGGATGCCGAGGGCGTGGACATGCTTTCCGTCATCCGCCACTATGACCTGACGCTGCATTTTCCGAAGGCGGTTCTGGCCGAGGCCAGCGCCATCGCGCGCTCCCGCCCCGACAACCAGCCCTCACCCGAGGAATGCCAGGGTCGCGTGGACTGCCGCGGTCATGACGTCATCACCATCGATCCCGACGACGCGAAGGACTTTGACGACGCCATCTGCCTTCAGCGGCAGGGGCGTGACTGGCGCCTGTGGGTTCACATCGCCGATGTCTCGCATTATGTGAAGCCCGGCGGCCCGCTCGACGTGGAGGCCAGGAAGCGCGGCAACTCGACCTACCTCGTGGACCGTGTGATCCCCATGCTGCCCGAGGCGCTGAGCAACGAGCTCTGCTCCCTCAAGCCGGGCGTCGACCGCCTGACCAAATGTGTGGAATTTCACCTGAGCGACGCCGGCCGGGTGCTGGACGCGAAGTTCTACCCCGCCGTCATCCATTCCAGGCGCCGCTTCACCTACAAGGAGGCCTTCGCCGTGCTCGGTGCGAAGCCGAACGACGCCATCGAGCAGATGCTGCACGCCGCCAACGCCATCGCCCAGAAGATCCGCGCCCGGCGTTTCCAGGACGGCTCCCTCGACCTCGACTTCCCGGAGAACAAGATCCGCCTTGATGAAAAGGGCCGCGTGCTGCGCATCGAGCGCATCGAGAACGACATCTCCCACCAGCTCATCGAGGAGTTCATGCTCCTGGCCAACGAGGCCGTGGCGGGCCGGCTCATGCAGCTCGACATCCCGGCGGTCTACCGCGTGCATGAGGCGCCGAAGGAGAAACGTCTCAACGACTACCGCGAGGACGTGCTGAGCCACGGCATCCGCTGCGGGGACCTCAACCACCGCCCGGAGATTCAGAAGCTGCTGGCGAAGCTCGGCGAGCTGCCAGCGGGGGACGCCCTGAAGATCGGCCTTCTGCGCTCCCTCATGCGTGCCCGCTACGCCGTGGAGCCGCTCGGTCATTACGGGCTGGCCAAGAAGAAGTACACGCATTTCACCTCGCCCATCCGCCGCTACGCCGACCTCGTCGTGCACCGCGCCCTCTTTGACAAGGCTGCCGTCCAGGCGGGTGATGCCAGGCAGATCGCCGAGCACATCAGCCTCACCGAGAAAAACAGCGCCGATGCCGAGCGCGACAGCAAGGAGGTGAAGCTCTACGCCTTCCTGGAGTCGCAGATGAAGGCACGGCGCCCCCAGCCCTATTCCGCCCTCGTCACCGACGTGCGCAACTTCGGCTTCTTCGTCGATGTGTCCGACCTCGGCCTCAACGGTCTCGTGCCGTTCTCCGCGATTCCTGACGACTTCTTCACCTTTGATCCCGCTCGCGGTCAGCTCATCGGCCGCCACAGCCGCCGGATCATCCGTCTGGGCGACCGGGTGACGGTGCAGATCCACCGCATTGACCGCTACAAGAAGCAGGTGGACTTCCAGCTGGTCAGCGAAAGGCCGGCAAACGGCGGACGACGTGTCACCGAGCCTGAGGAGCGGCGCGGTTCATCGGAGCGGCGTCCGGATGCCAGGCAGCGTCGTCCTCAGCCGGAGCCGGAGGCCAGGCCGCAGGGGCGGTCGCCGAGGAAGCCGCAGGGCGGGGAGAAACCGAAGCCCGGAGAGAAACCGAAGCCGAAGTTTTTTGAAAACCTGCCCTCGAGGAAGAAGAAGCCGGGGCGGTCCCGGCGCTGATCCGGTTCACCAAAGATCCACCGGCTCGTGCAGCCCGGGCTGGAGGATCTCCGTGCCGCCGTTCAGCGTCTCGGCGAAACGCGCCTTGAACCAGGCCTGGGAATCCTCCTCGCCATGAACCATGAGCAGCTTTTTCGGGCGGACCTTCTCAACATACTCCGCGATCTGCTCGCGGGTGGCATGGGCGCTGAGGTCGAAGCTCTCGATGCGTGCGTTCGCCACCACGGGCGCAAGGTCGGGGGCGAGCTTGATCTTCTCGCCCGCCTTCACATGGCGCAGGCGGTAGCCGGGCGACTCGGGGTCGGTGTAGCCGACGAAGGCCACGGCGTTGCGCGGATTGTCGATGAAGCGCCAGGCGAACTGGTTTGAGGTCGTGCCCTCGGTCATCATGCCGCTGGAGAGACAATAAATGGTTCGCGGCTG
Source organism: Prosthecobacter sp. (assembly GCA_044341745.1). Taxonomy (GTDB): domain Bacteria; phylum Verrucomicrobiota; class Verrucomicrobiia; order Verrucomicrobiales; family Verrucomicrobiaceae; genus Prosthecobacter. The sequence continues at coordinate 15,516 of JBIIRD010000069.1, forward strand.
GTAGACGAACTGCCTCGGCCCGCCCCGGCGTCCGCGCTTCTCGGGCCGCACCAGCATCTTCATGTCCTCGAGGAGCTGGAAGCCGCGGTAGTTCCGGCGCGAGCGGTCGCTGTAATGATCGTAGAGCACGGTGATCTTCGTGCCGAGGCCGCCGATGTGCAGGGGCATTTCCGGGATGAGTCCCTCTTCATGCAGCTCGTGCAGCATCAGCATGACCTCCTGAGTCTTGCCCAGCGCGAACACCGGGATGAGCACGGAGCCGTTGGCGTCGAAGGTGTCGCGGATGAGGGCTGCCAGACGCTCCTTCTCGCCCTTGCGCGTGTAGTCGGCGGGACGCGCGTAGGTGCCGCGCGTGGTCTCGACGACGAGCACGTCAATGCCCTCCTTGGGGAAGTCGGCCGCCATCGAGATGGTCTGCGCCTCAAAGTTCACGTCGCCCGTGTAGAACAGCGTGCTTCCCGCCTCGCGGATCATCACCCCGGCCGAGCCGAGGATGTGACCGGCATCGTGAAGGCTCGCGGTCATGTCCGTGTCCGGCAGCTCGAAGCCGCGGTTGAGGTCGCGATAGACGTACTGGGCACGGTTTTCATCCAGCTCCTTGTGAGTGAAGAGCGGATACTCGTTGATGCCCAGCTCCATGCGCTGCGAGGTCATGACGTTGACCGAGTTGTGCAGCATGCCCGAGGTGATCTCGCCGGTGATCTCGGTCATGAAGACCGGTGTGTGCGGCTGCTTCCTCATGAGCACGGGCAGGGAGCCGATGTGATCGTGATGGGCGTGGGTGATGATGATCCCGTCCGCGGAGTCGTGCGGGAGCGGTCCGAAGTCCGGCAGCGCGTCAAAGCCCGTCTGCTTGGGATGCATGCCGGCGTCAAGCACGACACGGCTGCCTCCGCTCTCAAGAAGGTAGGAGTTGGCGCCGATCTCCCGGCGGCGGGTGAGGTTTCGGAAGCGCATTGCAGGAACGGGGAAAAAGGAGGGCGAGACTAGGGCATGATGCCGGATAGGCAAGTGCTCAGAACCATTGACACGGCGCGTGCCACGCCGAGTTTTCGCCCGTGACATTCACGAGAGACCTCCTTCGCCCGGCCGCAGTCTTCCTGCCTGTCATGCTCGCGGCATCTCTCGCACGGCCTCTGGCGGCTCAGGTGACAAGCCGCAACGATGTCGTCGGCAGGCTGCTCAATGAAGGGTATTCCGACGGCACTTCGGCGGGCCTTGCGGCCATCACCTATGAAAACAGGGATGGCGGGCATTCGCTGCTCGACGCCAGCCTGTATCCGCAGCTTCAGCTCTTCCAGCACAACCCGGGCACGGGTCCTGACAAGGGGCCGGCGATGCAGCTCCGCCTCGGACCAACGGTCGGCAACTGCTCGATGTCGGCCCCCGCCCGGCTCGGGGGCAGCCTTCCCCGGTTCTACCTGGTCAATCCGAAGGGCGGCGCCTTCCTCATGGCGCAGTATCTGGCCAACAATCTGTTCATCTACCCGGAGCATGAGGATCACGATGTCGGCGCCAACGGTGTCGGCGGCTATGGTGACCTGTTCCCGGCGAACACGCCCTGCTGCCTGATCTCCCAGGGTTCCTCGGGCAGCGACCTGCCCTTTCTGCGCGCGGTCCTGGCCGTCATCGCCGCGTTCCCCCGTGAGACCCAGCGCGTGCTCATCCAAAAGCGCCTGCTCATGCCCACCGTTCAGGCGATTCTGCGCCAGACCAGCCGTGCCGTCACCAGCCCGGAGCAGTACTTCACCGCCGCCGCGCATCCGGTGGTGTTTGACGCCTCGATGATCGATGAGGAGAAGATGGTGCGCATGGCCCGGGCGATGACGCCCGACCTCATCCCGCCCCTGGTGCAGATGGAGGTCGTCCAGGAAACCGAGCCGGTTGCGGGATCGCAGTTCTTCGAGGTGCCCGGCATGCCGTCCCACAAGCTGGCGGACGCCCGTGTGTTCATCTCCCGCGTCTTCCGGGGCGGCCTGGACAGGCATGGCATGCTGCTGAACCTTGGCCAGTCCTCCGACCTCATGGGCCGCCCGCTGCAGGTGCGCATGCAGGTCCTCCAGGGTGATCCGGGGCTGGTGCAGATCGAGCGGACGGGCGAGGGCCCCTATGCGAGGCTGCGCCTGCGCTGGCACCCGCCGATGACCGGCCCCTCCGGCATCCGCAGCCACCGCGTGGACGTCGGCGTCTTTGTCACCAACGGCGTCACGGTCAGCGCGCCCGGCCTCATCAGCTTCTACATGCTGCCTAACGAACGACGTTTCTACAACGCGCAGGGCCGTCTTTCCGAGGTTGCCTACCAGGCGGCGAATCCGGATGTCGGACTGCCTGCGGATGACAGGGATCCGCGCTGGATCCGGGGGATGCTGGCCGCCTCCATCGCCGGTGACGGCCTGCGCAGCCGGCTGGTGGAGAAGCTGCTCACCGAGGCGCGGCGCAAGGCGATTCAAGGCTTCTGGCAGCCCCTGGACCGCCAGCGGCAGGAGCTGGCGAGGATGGAGGCGCAGGCCGCGCCCGAATCCAAGACCGGGCTGGAGAAGCTGCGGAACAAGCTCGGGGATGACATTGCCGCCGCGCTCAGGAAGCCCGTGCAGGAGCCGGGCGGCCAGACCGTCAGGCAGGCGCTGCAGGAGCTGTTCGAAAAACTCGCGCAGTTCAGCGACCTCTACCCCAACCTCAGGCCTGAGATTGACAGGCTTGCGGCGGCTTCGCCAAAGGCCTCGGCGCGAGAGGACATCCAGCGCGAAGCCCGCCGGCTTGTGGATCTGGGCGTGCTCATCGAGCAGGCGGGCGGCACGCTGGTCACCACCTCCCCGCAGGAGCGGCTGACCGAGGCGGACCGTCACTACCTGCGTGAGCTGAACCTCACGGTGCTCAGCCAGGCGCTTTTTCCCGAGGTGCTCGAGCGCTCCACGGCACCTGCGTTTGTGGACAGCCGCCTGACCAGCCCGAAGCCCTGGCGCGATGTTTTTCGCTATGACGGCGCAGGCGTGCTGCTCGGCTGGGTGAGGCACCAGGAGTCGCGCACGCACTTTTTCGATGCCTCGGGCCGTCTGCTTCCCGAAGGTCCGCGACATCCTGAAAAAGGCCGCGAGGTCTCTTATGACCGCGACGGGGAGGGTCTGCTGCGCTGGAAGTGACATGTCCTATCGCAACTCAGCCACGCCCCACAGCTTCGCCAGCAGGTCGTGCAGCGCAGGGTCATGCCGCTTCAGCTCGTCACGCGTGCAAGGCTGGAAGTCGTTGCGTGAAAAGAAGGCCTCGGTGCCCTCCGCGAAATATTCCTTCGCATTGGTCATGGCGTAGGCGCGAGCCAGTCTCACGAGGCCTTTCGCGTCACGGCGTTCAACTCGTTCATAGAGGCCCTGCTGCCGCGCCTTTTTAAAGGCGGCGATGACCTCGGGGTGCTCAAATCCAAGCGCGCGGTCATGATAGGCGTGGGCGAGCTCGTGCAGCACAAAGTTCGGCATGCGCCGGCATTCCTCCTCGAAGATGCGGAGGTTGGTGAACTCCACGCCCCTGGCCATCGCCGGGTCACGACCGTTGTCACGCAGCCAGCCTTCTCCGGGATGATATTCCGCCCTTGGCGGCACACCGGGGTATTCCGGATGGATCCACAGCGTGACCTTCCGCAGCTCCGCGACCGCCCGGGCCGGCACCACACGCACGATTTCGTCGAGCTGGGCCTGCAGCAGGGGCAGAGCCTTGTCCAGGGCCGCCTTGTCGAGGCCGGGACAGAGGCGCAGCGTCCATCCGCGGAGCGGCTTCACCTCGTCCCCGGCATGGCTCGGCAGGACGGGGGCAAGGCAGAGAATAACAAGAAGTGTTTTCATGAATACCTGTCGGGTGACAGCAGGTCGAGCGCCACGGGCGGCTTCTCGCCGCGGATCAGCGCGGCCACGATCCTTCCCGTGGCCGGGGCGAGGCTGAGGCCCATCATGGCGTGCCCCGTGGCCACGGTCAGGTTTTTCCAGCGCCGGGTCCTGCCGATGTAGGGCATGCCGTCCGGTGACACGGGGCGCAGGCCGCACCAGGGTTTCACCTCGGCGAAATCAGGTTCCTCGAAGGCCGGGAAATAGCGAGGGAAGGCCCGGATGATGCCCCGTACGCGCCTTGGGTTGATGGACTCGTTGATGCCGCCAAGCTCCATCGTGCCGCCCACCCTCAGCGCGCCGCCCATCGGCGTCACCGCCAGCCGCGCCTCGGTGCAGATGCTGCACAGTTCCGGGAGCTGTCTCGGTTGATCCAGCGTGAGGCTGTAGCCCTTGCCCGCCTGCATCGGAATCTTCATGCCCAGCTGCGCCGCAAGCTGCGCCGACCACACGCCTCCGCACAGCACCACTTCATGGGCGTCCACCAGGCCTGCCGTCGTCCTGACAGCCTTCAAGGCTCCTGCCTCTGTCTCAAGCCCCGTCACCTCCGTCTGCCACAGGAAGCTGACGCCCAGGCGCTCCAGCTCCGCCTCCAGCACGGCGATGAAGCGCGCCGGGCTGAGGTGGCAGTCCATGGGATAGTAAACGCTGCCGCAGACATCCATCGTCACGCCTGGATCCAGGGCCGCGGTGGCCCGCGCATCCAGCACCCGTGCCGGAATGCCGAGATCATTCGCCTTGACCGCGCCATGACCTTCCTCCTCCAGGGTTTTCGGCTCCCTGCACAGCATGAGCAGACCGCGCTTCACCAGCCCGAAGTCCAGGCCCAGCGTCGCAAAGCATTCGCGGCTCAGCAGGCCGAGGTCACGCAGCACGGGGGAGGCGGCGTTGACACGCTTTTGGCTGGCCGCCTTCCAGAATTGCAGCCCCCAGGACAGCAGTCCGGCGTCCAGCCGGGGGCGGATGTAAAACGGCGACTCCGGGTTCCACATCCACTTCAGCCCCAGCGCCACCATGCCTGGTGCGGCCAGCGGGATGAAATGGCTGGGCACGACCATGCCGGCATTGCCGAAGGAACAGCCGTCACGCTCCCTCGGCCTGGCATCGATGATCGTCACCATCATGCCGCGCCTTGCGCATTCAAGCGCCGTGCTCAGGCCGATGACGCCTGCGCCGAGGATGGTGACATGGGTGGACATCTCACCATTCATGACCGGCGCGAGCGCGGTTTCTTGCGTGAATCCCGCGTCCTGGCGGGGAATCCAGACAACTCCGCCTGCAATATGCCCCAGTCACGGCCTGTTTGTTTCCTGCCATGCGCCTGACCACCCTGCTTCTGCTTTTCCTCACCCGCTTCCTGCCTGCCCAGAACGCCCCCTACGATGTCTTTCCACAGGCGGAGCCACCCTATTACCGGGTTCGTTATGAGGCTTCGACCCAGCCCGGCGGACTGATCTTTCCGGTGAATTACACGGTCTGGGTTCCTCCAGGTGTGAAGGAGCTGCGCGGCGTTATCGTTCATCAGCACGGCTGCGGCGAAGGCTCCTGCAAATCCGGCCTGACGGGCGCCTATGACCTGCACTGGCAGGCGCTGGCCAAAAAGCACGGCTGCGCGCTTCTCGCCCCCAGCTATGAGCAGCCGGAAAAGGCCGACTGCCAGATGTGGTGTGATCCGCGCAACGGTTCGGCGGATGCGTTCCAAAAATGCCTGGCCGACCTGGGCTCCAAAAGCGGACATCCCGAGCTTGCCAAAGTGCCGTGGGCGCTCTGGGGCCACAGCGGCGGAGGCCACTGGGCTGGCGGCATGGTGCTGACCCATCCAGAGCGGGTCGCCGCCGCCTGGCTGCGTTCCGGCGTGCCGCTGCTGACAGCGGATGAAAAGCGTGGCACCATCAAGACCCACGTGATTCCCGACGCCGCGCTCAAGGTGCCGGTGATGTGCAATCCGGGCACGAAGGAGGGCGTCACCGTCAAGGACGGCCGCTTTGCCGGTGTCTGGCCCGCCAACGAGGCCTTCTTCACCGCCATGCGCGCCCGGGGCGCCCTCATCGGTGTCGCCGTCGATCCGCTCACGGCGCACGAGTGCGGCAACCAGCGCTACATGGCCATCGCCTGGCTCGACGCCTGCCTCGCCGCCCGTCTGCCTGACAAGGCCGGGGATGCCCCCAGGCCGATGCCCGTCGGCAAGGCCTGGCTTGCGCCGCTGCTTGGCACGCAGGCCGTCGCGGCGGAAGCCTTCACCGGCGATGTGAAAAAGGCCGTGTGGCTGCCCGATGCCGCCGTGGCCCAACAATGGATGCAGTACGTCAAGGACACCGCCCTGCCCGACGCCACCCCGCCGCCCGCTCCCGTCGGACTGCGGGTGAACGGCGCGGAGCTGGCCTGGCAGGCCGAGGCCGACCTGGAGAGCGGTCTCGCCCATTTCATCATCGAGCGAGACGGCCGGCAGATCGCCACCGTGCCCGAGCAGCCGAAGAACCCCTTCGGCCGCCCCATCTTCCAGGGCCTGCAATACAGCGACACGCCGAACAACCCCCTCGTGCCCATGGCCTTCACCGACCCGAAGCCCGAGCCGGGAAGGAAGCACCGCTACCGCGTCATCGCCGTCAACACCGCCGGCTTGAAGTCGGAGTAGGTGTCGGCGTCAGGACGGGCAAACGCCAGTCTGCGCGGAACCCCGGTGCTCAATCCCGATTTTCAGTGGACGAAAGGGCGTTCATGGTGAACTCATGCTCAACTGTATGAGTTTATACGCATATAGTGGCTGTTTGAAGACCCTTTTTGAAATCATGCCCTCCGCACGAAATAAAAAAAAGGCGCTGCCGCCTGTCACTGACGAGGCGCTGGCGCTCATCGCCTCCTGGTTCCGCACACTTGCCGAGCCGAGCCGCCTCAAGATCCTCCGTGCCCTCGAGGAAAACGGTGAGCTGAACATCGGCGAACTGGTCGAGGCCACCGGCCTCACGCAGGCGAATGTCTCCCGTCATGTGCAGTCGCTGGCTGACGCCGGCATGGTGGGCCGGCGCAAGGAGGGGCTGGCTGTCATCTGCTTCATCGCCGACCCGAGCATCACCGAGCTGTGCGACAACGTGTGCAGCAACCTGCTCAAGCGCCTTTCCCAGCAGGTGAAGAAGCTCGGCGGAGCGTGAGAGCCGATGCAAGTTTCAGGTTTCACGTTTCATGATCCTCCGCCGCATGCTCTGGACCCTTGTTCTCGTCGCCGCCGTCATCGGCATCTGGTATGCGTTCGAGGGAAGCTGGGACCGGCAGCTCTTCAACGCCGCGCCCGGCCGCGTATGCGTCAACCTGGATGCCGGTCAGGCGAACGCCTGGCTGCGCGAGCATCCGGAGACGCAGGTGCTGGACGTGCGCTCAAAGGGAGAGTATGAGGGAGGGGCGCTGCCCGGCGCCGTGAACATCTCCCTGGGGGATGAGGCCTTCGACGGCAAGGTGGCCGCGCTCGACCGGGAGAAACCGGTGCTGGTCTATTGCGCCGGCGGTTTCCGCAGCCGCAAGGCCGTCGCCAGGCTCAAGGGGCTCGGCTTCAAAAACATCCGGCACATCCACCGCGGCTACATGTCGTGGAAACCGGACGCTCAACCATGAAACGCCTGCCCCTCATCGCACTTCTGCCTCTTCGCGGTCTGTGGCGCATCACCTTTCCTGCCAGATGAACCCCATGATGCCGATGACGCGTCAGCATGGTAGCCATCTTGCTCCGCAAGATGAGCGGGCGCTTTCGTCCGCTCTCAAAGCCTTCGAAATACGCAAATCCATCCCGCAGTGGAGCGGGGGGTCTTCCTTGCTTCGCCACATCGGCCATCAACATGAATTGCGAAACACTCCATGACGTTCAAACACCTCCTCCTCCCCCTCTTTGCCCTGACGCTGACCGCCGCCGAGCCGGAGGTGATTCCCCTCCAGGTGCGTGAGAACCTGCGCATCGTCTATCAGGTGACCGATGACGCAGCGCATGAAGGCGTGAACAAGGGTCTGTTTTACGCCCGCAAGCTCATCAACACCTATGAGAGGCAGGGAATCGCCCCGGAGCATTTGCATCTGCATCTCGTCTATCACGGCACCGGCATCGCGGCGGTGGTGAATGACGAAGCACGGAAGCGTCTCGGCGCCGGAGCGGCCAATCCGAATGGCGGGATCCTTGCCGAGCTGGTCAGGCGTGGCGTGCAGGTCGAGCTGTGTGAGAACACCATGCAGCAAAAGGGCGTGAAGCCTGCGGAGCTGATGCCCGGCGTGAAGCTTGTCATCGGCGCCTTTCCCCGCCTGATCGACCTGCAGCTGCAAGGCTTCGCCTACATCAAGTTTGAGTAACCACCCCCGTCATCATGAAACTATTCAGCGCCGTCCTCCTCGCCCTCACCCTGGCCGCCCATGCGGCGGATGACGTGCTTGGCACGGGAACGCTGGAGGCGCGGCTGAGGACGGCGGTCAGCGCACGCATCCAGGAGCGGCTGGCGGAGATGCTGGTGCCGGGCGCGCCGCTGATGGAGCTGTTTGCCAAGGTGGCTCACGAATGGAATGCCGGCGTGCTTGTCGTCACGCACGACCACCGAACACTGGATGTCTTCGACCGGATCCTCGAAATGGAGGACGGCCGTCTTGTTGAGCGCGCCAGGTCTTCGGCGTGAAATATTCAGGAGCCCTTCGCCTTCGGGCGGCGCCCCCGTTTTTCGCAGGCCGAGGTCGGTTTCTTCAAGCACGAAAGGCGGCTGCCGCCGCGTACTGATGGCTGCCATGCCCAAGACCATCCTCGCCCTCGGCGCCCATTACGACGACTGCCCCTTCGGCCTGCCCGGAACGCTTCTGAAGGCGGTTCGGCAGCATCACCGGGTGGTGATTCTCAGCCTGATCGGCGACTACACGAACTGGCCGCCGGTGCGCGGACGCGAGGAGGCGCTGAAGCAGAAGACCATCGACATGGCGCGTGAGCGCGGGATTGAGATGCGCTTCCTTCATTATGCGTCCATGAGCTTCGAGGCCACCCTGGAGGCCAAGCGTGCGGTGGCGGAGGTGGTGGCGGAGGTGCAGCCGGACACGGCCTTCATGCTCTGGCCGCGCGACCGGCATCCGGACCATGAGGCGGCCAGCGCCATCTGCCATGCCGCGCTCTACCAGCCGGCGCGGTTGTTAGGCCGCGACCAGGTGCGCAGCCCCGGAGAGGTCTACTGGTACGACAACGGCCCGGGACACACGATCGACTTCACCCCAGACACCTATTTTGACGTCACGGACGAGTGGCCCGCCGTGGTCGAGTGGCTGGGCGGGCTGATGGCGTTCATGAGAAACGGCCCGCTTGACCCGCAGAAGGACGCGGCGGTGGAGACCAAGACCGTGCTTTCACGCTATCGCGGCCTGGCCAGCGGCGTGAAATATGCCGAGGCGGTGCGGGCCGTTCGTCCGCTGGCGCGCGAGTGGTAAGAAAAAGCGTCCTGTATTGACACTGCGCCGTCGCCTCCCTTCATTCGGCCGAGCATGTCCGCCGAATCCCCCCAGCCTCCCGCCGTGACCGTGGAAAACCTGACGAAGGTTTTCAAGGCCGGCCTTGGCAAGGCCGCCTTCACGGCGGTGCGGGACCTGTCGCTGACGGTGAATGACGGCGAGGTCTACGGGTTGATCGGTCCCAACGGCTGCGGCAAGTCAACCACGATGAAGGCCATCCTGGGCCTCGTCACCCCGACCAGCGGTCATACGTCGGTCTTTGGCCGGCCCAGCACGCGTGTGGAAAGCCGGAGTGAAGTCGGCTTCCTGCCGGAGAACCCCTATTTTTACAAGCACCTCAACGGCCTGGAGACGCTGCTCTTCTACGGGCGGTTGTGCAGCATGAGCGGGTCGGAGCTGAAGGACCGGGCGCGTGAAATGCTGGCACTCACCGGGCTGGAGGATGCGGCGGACCGGCGTGTGTCGGGTTACTCGAAGGGCATGCTTCAGCGACTCGGACTTGCACAGGCCCTGCTGCATCGACCGCGCCTGGTGGTCCTGGATGAACCGACGGCCGGCGTCGATCCCGCAGGTTCCCGGAAGATCCGTGACCTGATCCTGGGCTTCAAGGAGCAGGGCATCACGGTTCTCGTCACCAGCCATCTCCTGGAGCAGATGCAGGAAGTCTGTGACCGTGTGGGCATCATGGCCCACGGCCGCATGGTGCGGGAGGGACGTCTGGATGAACTGATCGCCGTGGAGAACGAGACCGAGCTGGTGCTTGCCGACGCCAGCCCGTCGCTGCTCGCTGAAATCCGCGCCCTGGTGGAGTCCCGCGGCCAGGGGGCCCGGGTCGTTCGCAGCGGTCATCCGCGCACCACGCTTGAAAAACTCTTCCTGGAAGTGGCAGATCAATAACTCCCCCCCGACATGTCCGCCTCCTTTTCCCCGCCGCGCATCTGGACCCTGGCCATGGCCACGGTCACCCAGCTGCTGCGCATGAAGATCATGGCCTTCCTGCTGGTCTTCTGCGTCATCGTCGTGGCCGCCGGCTTCGCCTTCCCCGTGATGAACCCGGAGCAGCAGCTCAAGCTGCTGAAGGATGTCTCGCTTGGCGCGCTCCAGCTCTTCAGCATCGTCATCGCGGTCTGCGCCACGGCCCTGCTGCTGCCGCGTGACCTGGAGGACCGCACACTCTACACCATCCTGGCCAAGCCGGTGCCGCGTCATGAGTACCTGCTCGGCAAGCTGCTCGGCGTGCTCATCCTCATCGGCTCCGGCCTGTTGCTGATGGACATCGCCTTCAGCGGCGTGCTCTGGCTTCGGCAGAGCCTCGTGCTGGCCCAGTCGGTGGCGGCGCTGCAGCAGGAGGGCACGGCCACGCCGGAGGCCGTCGCCCAGCTCAAGGAGTTCGTCGGCAGGCAGGGCCTCACCTGGAACCTGCACCTCGGGGTGGTGGCGATCTTCTTCAAGGCGGCCGTCGTCACGGCGCTGACGCTGATGATCTCCTGCTTCGCCAGCAGCACGCTCTTCACCATCATCATCGCCTTCCTGGTCACCATCCTCGGCCACGGCCAGGGGCTGATCCGCGACTATTTCCTGACGGGGCATGCCGGTGTGGTGAAGAAGCTGCTGTCCGCGCTGCTGGCGATTGTCACGCCGGACATGGGGGTCTTTGACGTCGTTGACAACGTCATCAACGGCGAGGCGGTGACCCCTGGCGCCTTCGGCTTCATGGCCGTCATCGCCTGCACCTACCTGGCGGGCTACGCCGTGGTGTCGCATCTTTTGTTCGTCGAGAAGGAGCTCTGAGCCCGGCATGAAGCGCTTTTTTCAGGCCCTGGCCGTCCTGCTGCTGCTCGGCATCGCCAAGATGCCGCTGGAGCAGTCGGCCACGCGCCAGTTTCGTGCCGCGGGCCTGCTGAGCGAGCCGATGGACCTGGGCATGCGTGAGAATCTGAGCCAGATGGGCTTCGCCGCCGCGCTGGGCGGCCTGCGGTCGCTGGTGGCCACGATCACCTATCTCCAGGCCTACCATGAGTGGGAGAACGTGAACTGGGCGAAGGTGGACAGCCTTCTCCAGCTCACCACCAGCCTGCAGCCCGGTTATGCCAACTACTGGGATGACGCCTCCTGGCAGATGGCCTACAACGCCGCCTCCTATTATCTGTATGATGAAAAGCTGCAGCCCATGGTGCGCGGCAGGCTCTACGAGGAGCATGTCCGCCGCGGCATCGCGATTCTGAAGGACGGCCTGCGGCACCTGCCGGACGACGCCCGTCTCTGGAACTCGCTCGCGGAGATTTACGAGCGCCGCTCCCATGAGCCCGAGCTGGCGGCGCAGGCCTACCTGGAGGTGTTTCGGATCAGCAGGAACAGCCGCTACCGGCGCTTCGCGGCCTATCAGTATGCGCAGAGTGCGAAGCCGGAGTTCTGGCGCAAGGCCTACGACCTGCTGAGTGAAGCCTACCAGGATCCCCGGCAGCGGACACCCAGCCTGATCGACACGCTCAAGACTCTTGAGGACAGGCTGGGCATCCCCACGATGAAGCGTATTCCGGACGCACGCCGTTCCAGGGAAATCGCGCCGACGGAGCTGGGTCCGATCCGTTAGGCCGGGGCGCGGAACTCCGATTCCGCAGCAGTTCTCAGTGGAGCGCGGAACTCCGATTCCGCAGCAGTTCTCAGTGGGGCGCGGAACTCCGATTCCGCAGCACCGCGAACGCGGGGGTGGGTGCGGAGCCATCTTCAGCTCTCTTCGAACCTCCGGGCCTGTCCCTTCATCGGATTGAAGCAGATTGAGCGGAGGATTCGTGCACAGAAGCGAACCCGCTTGCTGCGGATTTGGCAATCCGCGCCCCGGCGCTGGCGCGGGGATTGGAACGCCTCCGCTTCCGCAGCAGTTCTCCGTGGAGCGCGGAACTCCGATTCCGCTGCATCGCGAACGCAGGGAAGGTGTGAACAAAGTCTCTCAGGTTCTTCGAATCCCAGGCCCGTCCTGCGTGTTGAAGCAGGCGGCAGGCAGGTTTTGTGCACAGAGGCGAACCCGCCTGCTGCGGATTTGGAAATCCGCGCCCCGGCGCTGGCGCGGGGATTGGAACGCCTCCGCTTCCGCAGCAGTTCTCCGTGGAGCGCGGAACTCCGATTCCGCTGCATCGCGAACGCGGGGGAGGCGTGGGCAAAGCCTGCCATGTTCTTCGAATCCCAGGCCCGTCCTGCGTGTTGAAGCAGACGGCAGGCAGTTTTTGTGCACAGAGGCGAACCCGCTTGCTGCGGATTTGGAAATCCGCGCCCCGGCGCTGGCGCGGGGATTGGAACGCCTCCGCTTCCGCAGCAGTTCTCCGTGGAGCGCGGAACTCCGATTCCGCTGCATCGCGAACGCGGGGGAGGCGTGG
>JBIIRD010000018.1:0-72500 GCA_044341745.1 Prosthecobacter sp.
TCCCTGACCTCCCAGGGTTCGCTCAGTCCCAGCGTTTTGTAGAAAAAGTCGCGATCTGTCATCCCCCGACCCTTCCAAACACTCCCATCGCTTCAACTCAAAACCGCGCTAAATGCCAAAGACCCCAAAAAATGCGAAGCCTGCTTGCCTCATTAACATGGATGCTCGGAAGCTGCATCAGTACTCTGCATATGAGTGTGGAGAGCAATCCAGGCAAACATCAGCTGCCATTTCGGCCGAATGATCGATTCATTCTCGAGTCAGTGGTTGAGGGCCCTGGATTTTGGATGAACTCACCAATCACCCTCACCTACAATCTGGACGGAAAGCGGATGAAATGGACCTTGGCAGGCGAGGGGAGCACAGATGGTTTTGTGACGGATATGGGCAGGCTTTGCGCCAGTGAGATTGAAGGATTTGATTCTCCCATCATGGATGAACGAGTCATTCGGCTGGCGACAGGTGAGGAGATCACCGTAATCGGCAACACAACGGAAAAAGGATGGGTTCGGCTGCAAAAAAAAACACCCGTAGAACAAGTTGGTGATGATACCTGCGGGTCATGAGGAGTTCGGGCACGGGAGCCAGTCGTCATCGTGCTTCAATTGTCCTGGTTTCGAACCAACAGGCGATCTGGCTTGCCCTTTTTTTCTTCGTGGACATGTCCTGTGCCATGACATTTTGTCCGGCGATGCTTCGAATCCTTCTCATCACCAGCTTTGCCGTGTCCCTGACCTCATCCGCCCTTGCTCAAGCCGCTGTGGCCTCGACCCCGGTGCCGGGATGGCCGGAACAGGTGGGGCTGGTGGAGATTCCGGTGAGCGATGGGGAAAAGCAGAAGGCGGTCTGGTATGCACCGGCGAAGGAGGCTAAGAAACCCCTGCTGGTCGGGCTGCACACCTGGAGCAGCAATTACGCATCCGCCGGCGGTGATGCGGTGTATGCGGAATGGTGCATCGCGCAGGGCTGGGCCTTTGTGCATCCGGACTTCCGCGGGCCGAACCGTACGCCGCAGGCCCTGGGCAGCGACCGAGCCGTGCAGGACGTGGTCGAGGCGGTGGCCTGGTCGAAGCGGCAGACGGCGGTGGACGAGCAGCGCATCTACCTTGTCGGCGTCAGCGGCGGCGGGCACATGGCGATGCTGATGGCCGGGCGGCATCCGGAGATGTGGGCGGCGGTCAGCGCCTGGTGCGGCATTGGCGACGTGGCCCGCTGGCATCAGGAGCATGCACGCAACGGGCAGGAGGACCGGTATGCCCGTGACATCGTTGGCGCACTTGGCAGGGCGCCGGTGAAGGACGACGCCGAGGCCTGGAAGCGTTCGCCGGAAAGCTGCCTGTCGAACGCCGCAGGCGTGCCGCTGGACATCGCGCACGGCATCCATGACGGGCGCAGCGGCAGCGTGCCGTTTGAGCATTCACTGCGCTGCTACAACCGGGTGGTGAAGCCGGAGGCGAGGCTGGATGCGGCGGGCATCCAGTCGTTTTATGCCACGCAGAAGCTGCCCGCTGGCTGGCCTGCGGCCGCAGCAGATCCCCTGTTCGGCGAGCATCGTCCCCTGTTCCGGGCGGTCAGCGGCAGCACGCGGGTGACCGTGTTTGAAGGCGGTCATGAGATCGTTCATCAGGCGGCCCTGAACTGGCTGGCCGCGCAGAGGAAGGGTTCGCCGCCCGTGTGGGAGGTGAAGGACTTCATCGCGCTGGACCCGCTGCGCAGCCAGAGCGGCAAATAAGGTTCGCGGTTTTGTCGCATCGTTGGTCAGGCCAGCACCTGCTTCACCACGCGCGCCGGATCGACGCCGGTGAGGCGGAAGTCGAGGCCCTGGGAGCGGAAGGTGAGCTTTTCGTGGTCGATGCCGAGCTGGTGCAGGAGCGTGGCGTGGATGTCATGGACGTGCACCGGGTTCTCCACCGCGCCGAAGCCGAACTCGTCCGTCTGTCCGAAAGTCGTGCCGCCCTTGAAGCCGCCGCCCGCGAACCACATGGTGAAGGCGTCGATGTGATGGTTGCGGCCCGTGGACTCGCGCACCTCGCCCATCGGCGTTCGGCCGAACTCGCCGCCCCAGATGACGATGGTGTCGTCGAGAAGCCCGCGCTGCTTGAGGTCCTTCACCAGGGCGGCGCTGGCCTGGTCGATGTCGCGGCATTTCTCCGGCAGATGCTTCTCCAGGTTTTCCGTGGGGCCGCCGTGGTGGTCCCAGTTGGTGTCGTAGAGCTGCACGAAGCGCACGCCACGCTCGACGAGGCGACGGGCGAGCAGGCAGTTGCGGGCGAAGCTGGTCTCCTTCGGATCCTTGATGCCGTACATGTCCAGCGTGGCCTGGGATTCGCCGGCGGTGTCCATCAGCTCCGGGGCGCTGGTCTGCATGCGGAAGGCCATCTCGTAGGCGTTGATGCGCGTGGTGATCTCCTGGTCGCCGGTTTCCTTCAGGCGCTTCAGGTTCAATTCGCGCACCGCATCCACCACCTGCCGCTGCTGAGCCGGGCTGATTTCAGAGGGCGTGGAGAGGTTGACGATGGGGTCTCCCTGATTGCGCAGGGGCACGCCCTGATAGGTGGTGGGAAGCACGCCGCTGCCCCAGAGCACCGCGCCGCCGCGCGGGCCTCGGGGGCCGCTCTGAAGCACCACGAAGCCGGGCAGGTCGTCGCATTCGCTGCCGAGGCCGTAGGTCACCCAGGCGCCCATGCTCGGGCGACCGAACAGGCCGCTGCCGGTGTTCATGTAGAGCTTGGCGGGGGCGTGGTTGAACAGGTCGGTCTTGCAGGTCGAGATGATGCTGATGTCATCGACAATCCGGGCTGTGTGAGGCAGGTAGTCGCTGATCCAGGCGCCGGACTGACCGTGCTGCCTGAAGCCCGTGCGGGGGCCCAGGAGGTCCACGCGGTGGCTGCTGTCCATGAAGGCAAAGCGCTTGCCCTTCGTGTAGCTTTCCGGGATCGGCTTGCCGTTCAGTTTTGCCAGCACGGGTTTGTATTCAAACATCTCAAGCTGTGACGGGCCGCCGGCCATGAACAGGAAGATGACGTTCTTGGCCCGGGCGGGAAAGTGGGTCTTCTTGGGAGCCAGGGCGGCATCGCGCGCCATCAGGGATCCCAGGGCGAGCGAACCGACGCCGACGCCGCAGCGGTTGAAGAAATGACGGCGGGTGTGCTTGAGAAGAGGAGGGGTCATGGCGGTCATTCCCGGGTGATGGTTTCGTCGAGGTTGAGCAGGACGCGGGCGGCGTTCAGTGTGTCGAGCTTCTTCAGCACGGCGAGTTCGTCAGGCCTGGCGCTGCGTGCGGTGCAGCGCAGGAAGGCGGCTTCGAGGCCGTCCTTGAGGATGATCTTCTCCAGGGCGGTGGCGAACTCGAAGAAGCCGCTGTCGTTCATGAGCGTGAGGGCCTGGAGGGGAGTGTTGCTGCGGATGCGGCGGGTGCAGGTGCTGAAGCCTTCCGGGGCGTCAAACACGGTCAGGGAGGGCGGTGGCGAGGCGCGATAAACAAAGGTGTAAAGGCCGCGGCGGTAGCGGTCCTCGCCCTGGCTGACCGTCCAAACACGTTTCACCTGGCCCTGTCCCATGACGCCGTCGGGGATGGGCGGATACACCGGAGGGCCGCCGAGCTTCGGTGACAGCAGGCCGCTGACCGTGAGGCAAACATCACGCACGACCTCGGCATCGAGGCGCAGGCGTGACTGGCGCGCAAGCAGGTGGTTGCCGGGATCCTTTTCGGCAAGGTCCGCACGCATCGCGGAGCTCTGCCGGTAGGTCTGCGAGGTGACGATCAGGCGCTGAAGCTCCTTGAGGCTCCACTCTTTTGCCATGAACTCGGTGGCCAGCCAGTCGAGCAGCTCAGGATGGCTGGGCAGCGTGCCCTGCGAGCCGAAGTCGTTCTCCGTTTCGACGATGCCACGGCCGAAGTACTGCTGCCAGACACGGTTGACGATGACGCGTGCGGTAAGCGGGTTCTTCGGACTGACAAGCCAGCGGGCGAGGTCAAGGCGGTTTGCCTGGGCGGTGTTGCCTTCAAACGGATGCAGGACCTGGGGCGTGCCCGGCTTCACCTCCTCGGCCGGACGGGTGAAGTCGCCCTTGATGAAGACATGGGTCTTGCGCGGCTTTGGCAGCTCCTTCATCACCAGCGTTGTCGTGCCCTGGTTGAGGAGGGCCTCGAGCTCCTTGTAGCGGTCGTTCAGAATGCGCAGCGGGTCGCTGGGCGGCGCGAACACGCCGAACAGGGCGAGGTTGTCATTGAGCGATCGTTTGTTCGCGGGTTTTTCGACGGCCTTTTTCACGGCGCCTGAAAGCTTCTGACGGAATCCGGCCGACATCTCCTTCTCCCAGGCCGTGACTTCAGCATAGCGTTCCTTCACCAGGGCCTGGAGCTTCGTCCCGGCGTCCTTGTGTTCCGCTGTGAGGGCCTTCACGTTCACCTTCGGGTCGAAGACCTTCATCGTGGGCTCGTCCTGGTTGTTCAGGAAGGCGAAGAGCTGATAGTACTCCTTTTGCGCAATGGGGTCGAACTTGTGGTCATGGCACTGCGCGCAGCCCACGGTGAGGCCCAGCCAGACGCTGCCGGTGGTGGCGACACGGTCAAAGACGCTGTCGATGCGGAACTGCTCCTTGTCGATGCCGCCCTCCTGGTTGATCTGGGTGTTGCGATGGAAGCCGGTGGCGATGATCTGGCTCTCCCTGGCCTTGGGAAGAAGGTCGCCTGCGATCTGCTCGATGGTGAACTGGTCAAAGGGCATGTCCTGATTGAGGGCGTCAATGACCCAGTCGCGGAACTTCCAGATCTGTCGCGGGGCGTCGATGGAGTAGCCGTTGGAGTCCGCGTAACGCGCCTGGTCGAGCCACCAGCGGCCCCAGCGTTCGCCATAATGGCGGCTGGCAAGGAGGTGTTCCACGGTTTCGCGATACTTGGATTCGGACCATGAAGACAGCGCCTGCAGGTCGGCGGCAGCTGGAGGCAGGCCGGTGAGGTCGAGGAAGACCCGCTTCAGCAGCGTGGCAGGGGCGGCTTCGGGGGACGGCTTCAGGCCTTCCCGGGCGAGCCGAGCCTGGATGAAGCGGTCGATGGGATGGGCCGCGCCTTTGACAGCGGGCGGCTCCACGCGCCTGGGCGGCTCGAAGGCCCAGTGGCGCTGGTAGGCGGCGCCTTGTTCGATCCAGGCCTTGAGAATGGCGCGCTGGCCGGCGTTGAGCGGCGGCTTGTGCGACTTGGGCGGAGGCATGACCTCGTCCTTGTCATCGCTGATGATGCGCAGCCAGGCGTCGGATTTGGCGGGGTCGCCCGGCACAATGCCGCGCGCGCCGTCACGGTCTTCAATCGCGCCTTCAAAGGTGTCGAGCCGGAGGCCGCCTTCGCGGTGCTTGGGGTCGAAGCCATGGCAGGCGAAGCAGTTTTCCGAGAGGATGGGGCGCACATCGCGGTTGAACTCGATCTTCGACGGCTGGGCGGCGGCGAACGAGGCCAGGGGCAGGAGGGAGGTGATAAGGAGGCGGCGAGACATGCGGACGCCCCTAGTAACGTCGCAAGGGGCGCGTGTCTGGCTTGTGATATGAGCGCGAATGCCTGTCAAATCCGGCTGCTGAAGCCGTCCTTAGCCTTACCAGGAGCGTGCTGCTTCCAGGTTTCTGCGGAAGCCTTCGCGGACGAGGGAGAGGTCGGAATCCATGGCCAGCCAGGTGAAGCCCAGGGACTTCAGCTTTTCCTTGTCATCGGAATGCCGGACCAGGATGCCGCTGCCCTTGCCATGGCTGTGCGCCGAATGGACGATGCTGGAGACGCATTCATCGAAACTTTTCGGCGACTGGCGCGCCCTGAGGTCGAAGGAGAGGTCGGCGGGTCCGATGAAGAGGGCGTCGATGCCGTCCACGGCCGCGATGGCCTCGGCGTTGGCAACACCTTCAACCGTTTCAATCTGAGCAAGGATGACGGGCCGGGGCGGAGGGTGGTCGCCCGGCAGCCGCATTCCATAGCCATAGGCGCGGACGGTGCGTGAGACGCCGCGGTGGCCGCGGGGAGGGTAGTGGGCGCAGCGGACGCAGTGCTCCGCCTCGGCGACCGTGTTGACATGCGGCACCATGATGCCGTGGGCTCCCCAGTCGAGGACCCTGCCGATGAGGTCGGCATGAGGGGCGCTGACGCGCACGATGGCGAGCGTGCCGTCGCTGAGTGCACGAAGCTGGTTAGGCAGTGCGGCCTCGGATTCGCAGCCGTGCTCAAGGTCGATCAGGACCCAGTCGAAGCCGCATTCGGCGGCCAGTTCGGCGACGGCGGGCGAGCCAAGGGAGAGGAAGGTGCCGATGTGGGGCTTCATGGCGTGAGGATGTCAGGGCTGGAAGCCTCGCGCAAGCCCCGCAGGGCGAGGCTGAGGCGGGAGAGGGTGGTTTCGCGCAGGGTGGCGCCTGAGGAGCCGCTGCCGATCAGGAAGAAGCCGTCATCGCGGTCGAAGTAACCTGCGCCGACGCGGATGACCGACTTGACGATCATGTTCCGCAGCAGGTGGAGCCAGAAGCGGCGCAGATGTTGCTCCGGCAGCGGGCGGAGGCTTTCGTAGCCCTCGAAGGCCCGGTGAAGAAAGGCCGCGTCATGGAAGCAGGCGAGCAGTGACAGGTCGTCCATGGGATCGCCGCTGATGGCGTCATCGAAGTCGATGAAGGCGGCGATGTGATCCGGATCACCGAGGATGTTCCAGAGGGCGAGGTCCTTGTGGACGAGGCAGCCGCCTTCAAGATTGAGCAGGGTCTCGTGGACAGTGAACTCGTTGAGAATTTCACCACGCTGATCAGTCGAGAGAAAACCGTGTTTGACCAGGAAGCCGAGATGATCTTCGAGCCGCAGGTGAAAGTAGTCCGCGTAGGCCTGGTGGAAGCCGTGCAGTTCATCGTTTAGAATGCCGAATCCCGGCGGACGAATGACCTGCCAGCGTGCCACCGAGACGCCGATGTCGAAGGCGATGGCCGAGGTGTTCAGCAGCCCCTGCTTGTGCCAGTGGTTGAGGTCTGGGAAGGGGAGTCGTTCCAGAGCCTGCCAGGCAAAGGGGACAAGGCAGCGGCTGGCATCGCAGGCAATGACTTTGGGCGTGGGCACTCCGGCGGCGCGCACCAGGTCGAGAACCTGGGACTCGACAGCGAGATGTCCGTCCTGTTCCGGGCCGTTTTCAACACGGATGAACATCGAGGCCTCCGATGCATCGGCAAAGTAGGTGAGATGATTGCCCTGACCGTGGGCGGGACGGAGATTGACGCGGGTTCCGAGTCGGTCCTCGAGGGCCTGATGCAGCTGCGCCTGGAGGCCTGGCGAGAGATCATGGCGGGACTGGGTGCCGTGGAAGGCGGCGGGGCGGTCGCACTTCCAGTAGTGGATGTCACGACGGCTCATGTCAGGCATCAGGCGTGCGTCGCTTCCACCAGGCGGCCAGGATTCCGCCGATGACATTTTGCAGGACGCCGCTGAAGACACAGGCGGCGGCGGCCAGGGGCAGGAGAGGGAAGTGTTCACGGGCCAGGGAGGCCGCCATTCCGCCGTTCTGCATGCCAACCTCGATGCTGACCGTGCGTGCCACGGACTCGGGGTAGCGGAACAGTTTGGAAATGCCGTAGCCGACCCCGAAGCCGAGCAGGTGAAGCAGGAATGTGGCGAAGGCGAGCCTGCCAAAATGAGTGGCGATGGCCTCCGCGCTGGCGGCCACGATGCCGCCGCTGACCAGGGTGAAGGCGAGCACGGCGACGGTGGGGCCGCAGGCGCCGATCCTGTCGGCGGTGCGAGGAAGTTTCCAGCGGATGAGGACACCGAGAACGACGGGCGCAACGGTGAGCTGAAGGGCGGAGAGGCAGAGGCCCCAGGCATCCACCGGCACATACTTGCCCGCGAGGGCGCTGGTCCAGGTGGGTGTGAAGACGAAGGCGAGCAGCGTGGAGAAAAGCGTCAGCACCACGGAGAGCGCGACATTGGCTCGGGCGAGGTAGCTGATCATGTTGGAGGCCATGCCGCCCGGGCAGCTTGCCACCAGGATCACGCCGACGGCAAGGCCGGGATCGAGCTTCAAGAGGCGGGCGACCATCCAGCCCGAGAGGGGCATGATGGTGTACTGGGCGATGAAGCCAAGCGCCACGCTGCCGGGCATTCGGCCGATGGCCTTGAAATCCTCCAGGCTGAGGGTGAGGCCCATGCCGAGCATGGAGGTGGCGAGTGACCAGAAGATCCAGGGCTTGTCGAACCACAGCATCGTCTGCGGCCTGTAGAAGGCGATGACCGCCAGTCCGAGAAGCCAGACGGGGTAGAGGTTGTTGAACCAGGTGAAGAAGCGCTGCATCGGATTGGCAAGGAGGAGGAAGGTGAACAAACGCGGGGGGCGTGCGCTTTTCCACGCCGGTGGATCATAAAGCCGAGGTTATGTTAACCCCCGGCCTCCAGGAAGACCGGGCGCTTCCAGACAGGCACGCGGGTTTTGACCTGCTTCAGGTACCACCGGCAGAGTTCAAACGCCTCCGCGCTGTGCCGGGTGCGCACCCGGATGACGATGGAGGGCTGTTCGGCGGCGACAAATCCCAGGCGGTGCTGGATG
This sequence comes from Prosthecobacter sp., assembly GCA_044341745.1. Taxonomy (GTDB): domain Bacteria; phylum Verrucomicrobiota; class Verrucomicrobiia; order Verrucomicrobiales; family Verrucomicrobiaceae; genus Prosthecobacter. Next base: position 8,553 of record JBIIRD010000018.1, read on the forward strand.
AAGACCTCATGCGGTCCGTGTTCGAGGCGTCCCTGCTCGACCAGGGTGCCAAGCATCTTTTCCGCCATCGGCAGATAGGCGCTGTAGTCGATGCCGGAGATCGGCCGGCCGTCCTCCATGCCGCGCACGGTGCCGAGGAAGCGCACCTCGGCGCCTTCGCCCGGGGCGAACGGAGGCGTTTCGGCAACGGGGATGGGATCGGTGGATAGCAGGAAGTCGGACACGCCGGGATGGAAGCAAGAATCAGAGGTTCATCCAGCGCGGGATGAATTTCGGGGCGCACACTGCACGTCATGTCAGGAATCCCCCGTCACCGGATGAAAAAAGAGGACGGACAGGGGATGGTGCTCCTGAACGGCGTCCGGACGCCATGTGGTGAATATCATTTAGTTAGGTGTGTGAAGGCTTGTTTCACGTGGGTCAGGCATGCATGCGGATGTGGCGGCTGGCATTGCCCGGAGGCCGGGCGGCAAAACCCCCTTGCAAGGCTATACGCCGGTGTGTGGCGGCGTGCGAACTATGCATGTCACAAGACAAGAATCATGATCCACAAGACCGACACAAACCTGACAATGATCCTGCTCGCCGGCCTGCTTGCGGGTCCGTTTCTCACCGGCTGCCACAAGGCGGAGAGCCATGCGGAGGCGGAGGAGCATCACGAGGATGGCAGGCTGATCGTGACACGTCCCATGAAGAAGGACGCCGTCGTCACCCGTGACTATGTCTGCCAGATCCGCTCCTGCCGGAACATCGAGATGAGGGCTCTGGAGCGCGGCTACCTGGAGTCCGTTCACGTCAAGGAGGGCCAGCTGGTGAAGGCTGGCGAGCCGATGTTCAAGATCCTGCCGCCGGTGTATCAGGCCGAGCTGAAGCGTGCGGAGGCCGAGGCGCAGGCCGCCCGTGTGGAGTATGAAAACACGAAGCGTCTGGCGGACAACAAGGTGGTCTCCGACACCGAGCTCGCGCTGTCGAAGGCCAAGCTGGAGAAGGCGCAGGCGGAGGTGAACCTTGCCCAGACGCACCTGGGCTTCACCGACATCAAGGCGCCTTTCCAAGGTCTGATGGACCGGCTGCACCTTCGACAGGGAAGCCTGGTCGAGGAGGGCGACCTGCTCACCACCTTGTCGGACAACAGCGAGATGTGGGTTTACTTCAACATGCCGGAGGCGGAGTACCTGGAGTATGCCTCGCAGACCAGGCCGGAGGACCAGAAGAAGGTCAGTCTGGTGATGGCCGACGGCAGGATCTTCGGCCATGAAGGCCGGATCAACGTCATCGAGGCGGAGTTCAACAATGAGACGGGCACCCTCCCGTTCCGCGCCGATTTCCCGAATCCCGAGGGGTTGCTGAGGCACGGCGAGACCGGCAACATCCGGATGAAGAAGACGGTCAAGGGCGCCGTGCTGATCCCCCAGAAGGCCACCTTTGAAATTCTCGATCACCACTACGTCTTTGTCGTGGGCAAGGATGACGTCCTGACGCAGCAGCGCGTGCACATCAGCGAGGAGCTGGAGGACCTGTTCGTCATCAGCGGGGGTATCACGGAGAACGACAAGATCGTGCTTGAAGGACTCAGGCAGGCGAAGGCAGGCAGCAAGGCCGAGTATGATTTTGAGGAGCCCGAGGAGGCCTTCAAGAAGCTGAAGCTGCACGCGGAATAATCCGGAGGAGGCCAAAACCATGTTCACCAAGATTCTGCACAGGCCCGCGCTGGCCATTGTGATCTCCCTGATCATCCTTTTTCTCGGAGGTCTTTCCATCTTCACCCTGCCCATCTCCCAGTTCCCTGACGTGGCGCCGGTGGTGGTGATGGTCACCCTCGACTATCCGGGCGCGAGCGCCAAGGTGCTCGAGGAGTCCTGCCTCATCCCGCTGGAGCGCTCGATCAACGGCGTGCCCAACATGAAATACATGACTTCCGACGCCACGAGCGCGGGGGAGGCGACGATCCAGGTGATCTTCCACATGGGCACCGATCCAAACCAGGCGACGGTGAACGTGATGAACCGGGTGAACCAGGTGATGAGCCGCCTGCCGCCACTTGTCCAGCGTGAGGGAGTCATCGTCAACAACCTGACGCCGAACATGCTCATGTACGTGAACCTGTACAGCACGGACAAGAACGCGGACATGCAGTTCCTGTTCAACTACGGCTACATCAACCTGATCCCGGAGCTGAGCCGCATCCGCGGCGTGGGCTCCGCGAAGATTCTAGGCACGCGCCAGTATGCGATGCGGGTGTGGCTGAAGCCTGACCGGATGAGGGCCTACAACATCTCCACGGAGCAAGTCATGAAGGCGCTGGCCGAACAGAGCGTGATCGGATCGCCCGGGCGCATCGGCCGCGCGGACAGCAAGGACTCGCAGTCGCTCGAGTACGTGCTCACCTACGTGGGTCGCTACAACGAGGCCGGCCAGTATGAGGATGTCATCCTCAAGGCCACGGAAAAGGGCGAGCTGCTGCGTCTGAAGGACGTGGCCACCGTGGAGCTCGGGAGCGAGTTTTACGACCTTTATTCCGACCTCGACGGCAATCCCTCCGCCGCCATCGTGATCAAGCAGAGCTACGGCAGCAACGCCCACGAGGTCATCAAGGAGATCAAGGCCAAGCTGGCCGAGTTCAAGGAGAAGTCGTTCCCGGCCGGCATGGACTACAAGATCAGCTATGACGTCTCCAGCTTCCTGGACGCCTCGATAGAAAAGGTGCTGCACACGCTGCTGGAGGCCTTTGTCCTCGTCGCGCTCGTGGTGTTCATCTTCCTGGGGGACTGGCGATCGACGCTGATTCCGACCCTGGCGGTGCCGGTGTCCCTGATCGGCGCCTTCTTCCTGATGCAGATGTTCGGGGTGACCATCAACCTGATCACCCTGTTCGCCCTGGTGCTGGCGATCGGCATCGTGGTGGACGACCCCATCGTCGTGGTGGAGGCCGTGCATCCGAAGATGCACGGCACGATGCTGACCCCCTACAAGGCGACGCAGCAGGTCCTGCATGAGATTTCGGGCGCGGTGATCGCCATCACGCTGGTGATGACTGCGGTGTTTGTGCCGGTGACCTTCATGACCGGGCCGGTGGGCGTCTTTTACCGGCAGTTTTCCATCACCATGGCGGTGGCGATCATCCTTTCCGGCGTCATGGCCCTGACGCTGACTCCGGTGCTGTGCGCGATGATCCTGCGCAGGACGGACCCTCATCACATGCCCCGAGGGCCGATTGCCTGGCTGCTGGGCATCTTTAACAAGGCCTTCGACCGGGTGACGGGCGTTTATGCAGGGCTGCTGCGCCGGATTGTGCACCGCTGGGCGCTGACCTTTGCGGCGCTGGCCCTCGCGGGCGCGGCGATCTGCCACATCAACCAGGAGCTGCCCGCCGGATTCATCCCGGCGGAGGACCAGGGCATGATCTATGCCATCCTCCAGACGCCGCCCGGATCGACGCTTGAACGCACGTATGCGAAGTCCACGGAGCTTCAGCATGTCGCCAGGGGGATTGAGGGCGTTGAGTCCGTGTCATCCCTGGCCGGCTATGAGGTGCTGACCGAGGGACGCGGCTCCAACGCGGGCACCTGCCTGATCAACCTGAAGCCCTGGTCCGAGCGCAGGATGACCGCGCCGCAGATCATCGCGGAGCTTGAAAAGCGCAGCCGTGAGATCGCCGGGGCGACCCTTGAGTTCTACGAGCCGCCGGCGGTTCCGGGCTACGGCGCCGCAGGCGGCTTCTCGCTGCGTCTTCTCGACAAGACCAACACGGGTGACTACGACCGTCTGCAGGTCGTGAACAACGAGTTCATGGAGGCGCTGCACAAGCGCAAGGAGCTGCGCGGCCTGTTCACCTTCTTCAGCGCGAACTACCCGCAGCACGAGCTGGTCATCGACAACAAGGTGGCGATGCAGAAGGGGGTCTCGATCGGCAAGGCGATGGAGAACCTGTCCATTCTCATCGGCAGCACCTATGAGCAGGGGTTCATCAAGTTCGGCCAGTTCTTCAAGCTCTACGTCCAGGCCGACCCGAAGTACCGAAGGCTGCCGAAGGATCTCAAGGACCTGTATGTGGCGAACGAAAAGGGTGAAATGGTGCCTTATTCAGCCTTCATGACGCTGAGGCCCAAGCAGGGGCTGAACGAGATCACGCGCTACAACGCCTACCCGGCCCCGTCCATCCAGGGCGCGCCTGCGGAGGAGTACAGCAGCGGCGACGCCATCAAGGCCATCCAGGAGGTGGCCGCGAAGACCCTGCCGCGCGGTTATGACATCGGCTGGGCCGGGCTTTCCTTTGATGAGGTGGGCCGCGGCAACGAGGCGCTCTACATCTTCATCATCGTGCTGATGTTCGTCTATCTGGTGCTGGTTGGCCAGTATGAGAGCTTCATGCTGCCGCTGGCCGTGATCCTGTCGCTGCCGATCGGTGTGATGGGCTCGTTCCTGCTGCTGAAGAGCATGGGCCTGGACAATGACATCTACGCCCAGGTGGGCCTGATCATGCTGGTGGGCCTGCTTGGCAAGAACGCCATCCTGATCGTCGAATTCGCGACCCAGCGTCACCACGAGGGGCTGAGCGTCTTCGAGGCCGCGATTGAAGGCGCCAAGGTTCGCTTCAGGCCGATCCTGATGACGTCGTTCGCGTTCATTGCCGGCATGGTGCCGCTTCTTCGGGCCAGCGGGGCCGGAGCGATCGCCAACAAGACCATCGGCGCGTCCGCGGCCGGGGGCATGCTCCTCGGAACCGTGATGGGGCTGCTCGTGGTGCCCGGGCTTTATTACATCTTCGCCAAGCTGTCGGAGCGCGGGAAGCTTCTGCCCGACGAGCATGACAGGCCGTTGAGCGAGCTGGGCGAGTATGACTGAAACTGAAACTGAAACACGACCACGATCATGAAACCTTTGATGAAGACCTTGTCCTGCCTGGGTGCCGCCGGCTATTGCCTGCTGGTGCAGGGATGCGCCACCCTGCGCCGGGATCCGCTGCCCTCCAGCGAACCGCCGCTGCCTGCGGGCTACCCGTCGTCCGGCGCTTCGTCCGGCGGCGCCCTGGCGGGCTGGCGGGACTATTACAAGGACCCCAACCTTGTCTCCCTCATCAGCACCGCCCTCGACAACAACCAGGAGCTGAACATCCTGATGCAGGAGATCGCCGTCTCCAAAAGCGAGGTGAAGGCCCGCAAGGGGGCGATCTTCCCTTTTGTGACGCTGGGCGGAGGCGCCGGTCTCGACAAGGTTGGCCGTTTCACCCGTGACGGAGCCGTGGAGGAGAACCGCGCCAATGAGATCAAGGATGGCAAGACGATTCCCTCGCCGACGCCGAACTTTGGATTTTCCGCCGACTTTGACTGGGAGGTGGACATCTGGAGGAAGCTGCGCAACGAGCGCGACGCGGCCATCAAGCGTTATCTTGCCACGCAGGAGGGCCGGAACTTCATGGTCACGCACATCGTGTCCGAGATCGCCGGTTCTTATTATGAGCTGATGGCGCTGGACAACCAGCTTTCCATCCTCAAGCGCACCATCGAGATTCAGCAGAACGCGCTTGAGGCCGTGAAGCTGCAGAAGTCCGCCGCCAAGGTGACTGAGCTGGCGGTGAGGCGGTTTGAGGCGGAGGTGCTGAAGAATCAGAGCCGTCAGTTTGCCATCCAGCAGAAGATCACGGAGACCGAGAACCGCCTCAACTACCTGGCGGGTCGCTATCCCCGGCCGGTCCGGCGAAATTCCGCGGGCTTCGACAAGCAGATGCTTCCCGCCATTCAGGCGGGGCTGCCCGCGCAGCTTCTGCGGAACAGGCCGGATGTCAGGCAGGCCGAGATGGAGCTGGCGGCGTCGGGCCTTGAGGTGAAGGCTGCTGCCGCCCGGTTTTATCCGTCGCTGAACATCTCCGCCGCCCTCGGTCTGCAGTCCTTCACGTTGTCCTCCATGTTCCGCACGCCGGAGTCGATGATCTACGGGGTGGCTGCGAACATGGCGGCGCCGCTGGTCAACAGAAGCGCGATCCAGGCGGCCTACAACGGGGCCAGCGCGCGCCAGGTGGCCGCAATCTACAAGTATCAGCAGACCGTGCTGAAGGCCTATGTCGAGGTGGTGAACCAGCTCGCCCTGATCCGTAATCTGGGCCAGGGGTACGAATACAAGAGCCGACAGGTGCAGGCGATGTCGGACTCCATCATGCTGGCTGGCCAGTTGTTCAATTCAGCGCGGGCGGACTACACCGAGGTGCTGTTCACGCAGCGTGACGCCCTGGAGTCGCGTGTGGACCTGGTTGAAATGAAGCAGCAGCAGCTCATCGCTTATGTGAAAGCCTACAAGGCCCTGGGCGGCGGCTCATCCGGGCCGGCTGATTCGCCATGAGGAAAGGCGAGGTCATGGCTTTGTTCCAGCCAGCCGCCCCCGGGCCTGCATGAGTTCACGCAATAATGGATTCGGAAACCGGCGGCTTTGCGTGATGGCGTAAAAGGACTCCTTGATCTCCGGGAAGCGATGCCGTTCGACCAGATGCCCGCCCTCCAGCTCATCCCTGACGACGACGGGAGGCACGAGGGTGACGCCGCCGGTCTCCCTGGCCATGAGGCGGAGCATGGCCATGTCGTCAACTTCCGCCACGACAATGGGGCGGATGCCGCAAAGGTCCATGAGCAGGTCGAAGGAGGTCCGGATGCTGCTTTCGAGGCTTGGCAGAACCACCGGTGTCGTGCGCAGGTCGTCCGGAAAGCGGAAAGGCTTCAAGCCGCGCCTGCGGCGGCCGACGAGGCTGACCGGCTGCTCGTCCAGCAGGTGGCAGTGCCAGCCGCTTTCCGCATCACGCTTCATGGCGGTGTTGGAGAGGACCACGTCGAGGGTGTGGGCCTGAAGCCTGGCCAGCAGTTCACGCAGGGAGCCCGAGTGGACGATCAGCTCGACATCCTCCCTGGCCGTCAGCGGCCTGAGGAAGCTCATCTGGAAGTTGCGTGAGAGGTTGGATGTGGCGCCCACCCGGAGCAGGCTGCGGCTTCTTGAGGTGCGGTGGCGCAGCAGGTCCACCATCTCCTCGCCGCTGCGGAAGATGGAGTCTGCATATTCCAGGGCAATGCGCCCGGCCTCGGTCAGCACGAGTGACTTGCTGCGTCGTTCAAAAAGCGGATGCCCGAGGCTGGACTCCAGGGTCCTGAGTTGCACGCTCAGGGCGGACTGGGAGAGCTTCAGGTGCCTGGCGGCCCGGGTCAGGCTGCCCTCATGGGCGATGGCGCGGAAATAGCGCAGGTGGTGGTAGTTCAGGAAGGACATGCAATGGTTTTATAAAACAGAACGATGCATGCCAAAACATGAATTGGATAAAAACATGGGCTGCGGCCAGAAGAGGCGGCGCAATCCACGAACCAACAATGTCAACACACACTCTGCCTGCCATGCCCCAGCTGATCGCCGCCCCTGAATGGACGCCCCTCATGGTGCTGATGCTTCTGATTGTCGGCCTGATGATGACGCGTGGAGGCAGGCATGCGGCCGAGTCGGCGGCGCTGGTCGCCCGGCTGTTCCTGGGAATGGCCGTGTTTTTTTCCACCTGCGTGATCTTCGCCGGCCCGGTGAGGGTGGAGCTGGCGGGATGGGGGCCGGCGAAGCTGGCGCTGCTCATCGATCCGCTGTCGGTGCTGATGTTCCTGCTGGTCAGCTTCCTGGGTGTCGTGGTGACACGTTATTCGATCAACCACCTGCACGGCGACCCGGGTCAGGCATCTTTCTCGCGCTGGCTGCTGGCGACGCTGACGAGCGTGCTGGTGCTGGTGCTGTCAAGCAATCTGCTGCTTTTCACGGCGGCCTGGGTGGCGACCAGCCTGAGTCTGCACCAGCTGCTCACGTTTTACGGCGAGCGTCCTGCGGCGGTGATGGCGGCGCGGAAGAAGTTCATCGTCAGCCGGCTGGCGGACGCCTGCATGGTGGCTGCCCTGGTGCTCGTCTGGCATGGGCACGGCACCTGGGAGTTTCATGAGCTCTTTGACAGTCCGAAGGCCGGTGCATCAGGCCTGGTGGCCGGGCTGCTGGTGGCGGCGGCGATGCTGAAGTCGGCCCAGTTTCCCTTCCACTCCTGGCTGCCGGACACGCTTGAGACACCCACGCCCGTCTCCGCGCTGATGCATGCCGGCATCATCAATGCGGGCGGCTTCCTGATTGTCAGGCTGAGCCCGCTGGTGGCGCAGTCGCCTGCGGCGCTGAACGTCCTGGCGCTGCTCGGGGCGTTCACCGCGCTCTTTGCGAGCGTGATCATGATGACACAGACAAGCGTGAAGAAGTCGCTTGCCTGGTCCACGGTGTCGCAGATGGGCTTCATGATGCTGCAATGCGGCCTGGGAGCCTTTGCGCTGGCGATGATGCACATCGTGGCGCACTCGCTCTACAAGGCCCACGCCTTTCTGAGCAGCGGCAGCGTGGTCAGCCTGGCGAATTCGGCCTGGAAGCCCTCAGCCAGGCCTGCCGCCCATCCGATGACCGTGCTTGCCTCGCTGGCCGCGGCCGTGGTGGTGGGCCTGGGTGCGGCGAAGGCTGTGGGACATGCGGGTGCGCGGGATGCCGGACAGGGGCTTCTGGTGGCGGTCTTCATCCTGGCGACGGCACATCTGCTGTGGACGCTCTGGAGCAGCAGCCTGAGGAGGGGCCTGATCCTGCGTGGTCTGGGGATGGCGGTGGCGGCCTCGGTGGCCTGCTTCGCGCTGCATGCGGGCTTTGAGCACATGCTGTCGGGATCTCTGCCGGCCTATGCGCCGACGCGCAGCATGGCTGAGCACGCGGTGATGGTGGTCGTGGCGCTCCTGTTCCTGGCCGTCCTTGTCTTTCAGTCCCAGCTGCCCGCCTGGGCGTCACGACCTGGGTTTGCGCGCCTCTACGTGCATGCCAGCAACGGATTCTACCTGGGCACGCTGTTCAACAAGATCACCCGGAAGATCATCGCCTGAAATCCCAAGTCATCCCCGTCATGAGCACCCTTACCACCACCCTGGCATCTCCCAGCGACGAACGTTCCTCCATCCCGGTTCCGCCTGAACGGCAGGGCTGGCTGAGGCAGGCACGCAATGCCTGCCTGCGCGTGCCCCCGCTGTGGCCGTTGCACAGTTTTGTGGCCGTGAATCCCTTTGTCGGGCTTGCCGGCCGGCCCTTCACAGATGTCTGCCATCTGATGCGGCGGGTGACGCATGAAGGCATGCTGATGAGTGCGGAGCATTTCCGGCGGCAGCATGCCTCGGGGCGCATCACCGTCGCGGACCTTGAGCATGCAATCCACCAGGCTGGTGCGGCCGTCACGGTGCAGGATCTGCTGGACTGGCTCAAGAATCCCGAACCTGAACCTGTGCCCGGCCTGCCGAGTCTTGCGGATGTGGCGACCCGGCGTCAAGGGCAGGCCTGGGACAAGATCATCGAGGAGGAGGTTTCGAAGTGGTGCGCGGCCTACTATGATGAAGGTCAGTCGGCCTGGCTCATGCCCTGGAAGAAGCTGCCGCTTTACGCGGCCTGGCGCGAGGCGGCCCGCATTGATCTGACGCCCGAGCTCGCCGGTTTGAAGAACTTCCGGCGTCTTGTGGGCGGACTGCCGGAAAACGCCGCCGAGGCCATCGCCATGATGCTTGAGGAGCTCGGGCTGCCACCGGAGCAGGGGGAGGACTATCTGCACCGGTTGCTGATGACGGTGCCTGGATGGAGCAGCTATGTGCAGCATCATGTCCGCGACAGGGCGATGCGGGGCACCCACGATGAATCGCTGATGGAGCTGCTCGCGGTGCGCCTGGTCTTTGAACTGCAGCTCGCGCGGCAGCTTGAGGGATCCGGAATCCTCAGGGAGTGGATGGAGATGCTGCAGGAGGGGGGCACGAAGCCTGGCCTGCAGCTGCAGAAGCAGGTTCTCTGGCATTGCGCCCTTGAGGCCGGATATCAGAGGCAGCTGTGTGCCGGGCTGCTGCGGAGGCAGGAGGCGCAGGAGCGTGCGCCGGGCCAGCGTGATTCCTTGCAGGCGGTGTTCTGCATTGACGTGAGGTCGGAGGTCATGCGGCGGTCGCTTGAATCCATGTCTGACCGGATCAGGACGCTGGGTTTTGCAGGCTTCTTTGGCATGCCGATTGAATACGTGCCTTTCGGGCGGAGGCATGGCAGCTCGCAGGTGCCGGTGCTGCTGAGCCCAAGATACCGGGTCAGGGAGCATCTGCCGCATCTAACTCCGGACGAGGAGAGGCAGGTGAAAAGGCGGCTGCAGATCCAGCGTCGCGCCGAGCACTCCTGGAACGCCTTCAAGACTTCGGCCGTGAGCTGTTTCAGCTTTGTGGAGGCCGCCGGTCTGGGCTTTGCGATGCGGCTGGTGAAGGACGGCCATCTGCCTGGTCTGGGAGGCGGAAAAAGCAAGGGCTGCCCTTGTGCTGAGCCCAACCTGCGCGACTTCAAAAGGGGCGTGCCTGACGTGATCGACGATGGGCAGCCTGACTCGGGCATTCCGCCGGAGGAGCAGGTGCAGCTTGCTCTCGGCGCTTTGAAAAACATGGGGCTGACAGGCGGGTTTGCGCGTCTGGTGATGCTCTGCGGTCATGGCAGCCGGACGACCAACAATCCGTATGCCGCCGGACTGGACTGCGGGGCCTGCGGCGGACATGCCGGTGATTCGAATGCGCGTGTGGCCGCCGCGATTCTGAACCGGCCCCAGGTGAGGGCCGGACTCAGGGCGGGTGGCATTGACATTCCGCAGGACACCTGGTTCATCGCCGCGCTGCACAACACGACGACGGATGCCGTCACCCTGATGGATGTTGACAAGGTGCCGGCTTCGCATGAGGCCGACCTGGTGCAGCTGGGGGGCTGGCTGGAAGGGGCTGCGATGCGCTGCCGTCAGGAGCGTGCCTCCGGGCTTGGGCTGGGGGCTGCGGATGTGCGCGAGCTCAGCAAGCTGGTCCTGGAGCGCAGCCTTGACTGGTCGCAGGTGCGTCCGGAGTGGGGGCTTGCGGGCAATGCGGCGTTCATCGCTGCCCCGCGTGAACGAACCCGGAGCCTCAGCCTGGGAGGCAGGGTCTTCCTCCACGAGTATGATCATGCAGCCGACGGCACGGGAGGCACTCTGGAACTGATCATGACCGCGCCGCTGGTGGTGGCGAGCTGGATCAACCTGCAATATTACGCCAGCACGGTGAACAACCGCCTCTGGGGCAGCGGGACCAAAGTCACGCACAATGTGACCGGCACCTTCGGCATCCAGCAGGGCAACGGAGGTGACCTCAAGACGGGACTGCCGCTGCAGAGCGTGCATGACGGACGCGAATGGGTTCATGAGCCGCTGCGGCTTTCAGCCTTCATCGAGGCGCCCTGCGCCGCCATGGAGCCGGTTCTGGCTAGGCATGAAAGCGTCCGCCAGCTGGTCGAGAACGGCTGGCTGCACCTGTTCGCGATTGAAAGCGGGGAGGGCTGTCTGAGGCAGCGCTGCCGGGACGGTTCCTGGCGCGTGGTTTTTTCCGGTGAGACTTCAACCCCCAGGGCGTAGTTAGGCCATGAAAGCGACCCTCGCATTCCTATTGATGATTCCGTGGATGAGCAGCCCGGGCCAGGAGCTGCGGCCCTGGCCTGAGTATCGCGTCTTCCTCTGGATGGGGGAGAAGGGACAGAAGGCGCTGAAGGATCCGGCCATGCCGGAACGTCTGCGCGAACTCGGCATCAACAGCGGCATGACCGGGCCGGGAGGAGATGCGTCCTTCTACCGTGACCACGGCTTCGGGCACTACGTGGAGAACATCATCAACGAGGGGCTGTGCCTGAAGTTCCGCTCCAAGGTCACCCACTGGGACGCCTTCGTCAAAGGCTGGTCGGAGACGCGCGACCGGGAGTCGCTGGTGCGCGACTACGCCCTGGAGGATCCGGCGTGGCTTCAGAAGATGAGTGAGCGGATGCGGAAGACGGCCAGGGATGCCGCGTCCGGGGCGCCGTTGCTCTATGACCTGCGTGACGAGCTTTCCACGACCATCTCAGCAAACCCCTTCGACTACGACTTTTCGCCGGTGTCGCTGGCCGCGTTCCGGGAGTGGCTGAAAGGTTGCTACGGCTCGCTGGAAGCGCTTAACCAACAATGGGAAACGAGGTTCGCCTCGTGGGACGAGGTGACGCCGTTCACGACTGACCAGATCAAGCAGCGCATGGCTTCGGGGAAGCCCGGGGCCGCGCTGAAGACCGACTGGGCGGAGGTGCGCGCCGTGAAGCTGGACCTGGCGAAGGCGAAATCGGAGCGCACGCGGTGGAATTTCGCCCCCTGGGCGGATCACCGCAGCTACATGGACCTGGCCCTGGCGCGTACGCTGGATCATTTTCGCCAGGTCTCTCATGAAGCCGATCCTGCGACCCCGGTGGGCATCGAGGGCACACAGATGCCTCATGCCTTCGGCGGCTACGACCTGTGGCGCATGAGCCGGGTGCTGGACTGGGTGGAGCCGTATGACATCTGCAACTCCCGTGAGATCTTCGGTTCCTTCATGCCCGGGAAACCGATCCTGGCGACGGTGTTTGAAAAGGAGACGAACGCCGCCATGCGCCGGCTCTGGCACCTGCTGCTGGAGGGGGACAAGGGGGCGATCGTCTGGTGGAGCGAGGATGTCATCGACTTCACGCAGCCGGGGCTGCCGCTGACGGCCAAGGGCAGGGCGCTGGCACCGGTGTTCAAGTCGCTGACCACACCACTTGCGCAGCTGTTCCTGCGGGCCGAGCGAGAGCGCGACCCTCTGTTCATTCATTACTCCCAGCCAAGCATCCAGGTGGCCTGGCTGCTTGAGTCGGCGGCTGATGGCAAGACCTGGCTGCGGCGCTTCAGCAGCTACGAGTCCGACCACAACCGGCATGCCGTGGTGCGCAACGCCTGGCTGAAGGCCCTGCAGGACCTGGGTTTCAGCCCGCTGTTTCTTTCCGGGGAGCAGCTGGAGGCGGGCTTGCCGCCATCGGCCCGCTTCCTGGTGCTGCCGCAGAGCTGGGCGATGAGCCTTGCGGAGCGCGAGGCGGTGCGCGCCTTTTCGCGCCGGGACAACCGGGTCGTCGTCGCCGACGGGCCGCATGGTCTCTTTGACGAACATGGGACCCTGCGCCCGGAATTTCCATGGCCTGCGGGCGAGGTTCCGGAAAGCGTGCGGCTGACGTTTGGCACGAATCCGGGGGGCAAGGCGTTTGAGGAAAAGTCGGACAGCTTGAGCGGTTATCCCGTGAAGCGTATCAAGGCGGACATGGACATCGCGGAGCTGGAGGCAATTCGCAGGCTGCTGGAGGAGCGTGGTGTGAGGCCGCCGGTGCGGGTGCCCGCCGAGGCCAGGGTGCGCGTGCATCGTTTCAAGGCCGGTGACAAGGCGCGGCTGCTGGCCTTTGAAAGGAACGTCGAATACAAGATACGCGAGGAGCTGGCGCAGGTGGGAGGCAACGAGCAACTGGAGAAGCCGGTGAGCTTCACGGCGAAGATGCAGCAGCCCGGCCATGTCGTGAACCTGCGCACGGGCGAGAAGCTGGGCAAGGTGGCCGAATTTGAGGTTAGGCTCGATCCGTGGCAGCCGGCGTTGTTTGCCGTGCTGACCGAGGAGCCATCGGGTGATGTGGTGGCGGGACTGCTCAAATGACACCGGCATGCGTGCGTCCTGCATTCTTCTTCTTGCCCTCAGCCTGCATGCGGCGGACTCCATCCAGCCGGGCGAGGTCTCCACGCCGTTTCCGACCCTGACGAACCTGGCGGTGGAATGGCAGGTCGGGGGCGATGACGATCTGGACGCCACCTGCGGAGTTCGGTATCGCAAAGCGGGTGAAGAGCTGTGGATCGAGGGCATGCCCCTGATCCGCGTGCCCCAGGGATCAAGCCGTGGCACGAAGCCGGTGTTCACCTGGACGAACCGGCTCAGCGGCAGCGTGTTCGACCTGGAGCCGGGCGCGGAGTATGAGCTGGAGCTGAGCCTGCGTGATCCGGATGGAGGTGAAGCTGTGAAAACCGTCAAGGCGGCCACCCGGCCGGAGCCAGTCGCGAAGGCGGACGCCACCCTCATCCATGGAGGCAGAGCCGACCTCAACCGGGTGAAGCCGGGCGAGGTGCTGCTGCTGGAGGACGGGGACTACGGCGCGGTGACCTTCAACCGGGATGGGGAGCCCGGACGCCCGATTGTCTATCGGAGCCCGGGCGGCGGGGCGGTCTTCAAGGAGGCCGGGCTTTCCGGGCGCAGGTGGGTTTATCTCGAAGGCGTCACCGTCAACGGGCCGGTGCGCATGAACGGCAGCGAGCACTGCGTGGTGAGGCGTTGCGTCATCCGCTCCCAATATGGCATCAAGGCCTACAAGCCGGGCATGATGAATGCGTGCATCGAGGACAACGTCATCACCGGCATTCGCGAGTGGCGCGCGGAGATCCTGGGGGCCGGGGGGGACAACGACGGCGAGGGCATCCAGTTCACGGGCAGCGGCAATGTCATCCGTCACAACCGGGTGAAGGGCTTCCGTGACTGCATCTCCCACATGGAGGACGACGGCGCGGGGCAGCAGATGTGCAACGACGTCCTGAACAACGACATTTGCGCGGGCCTGGACGACGGCATCGAGGGCGACTTCGCGATGCACAACTGCCGCTTCATGCGCAACCGCGTGACCCACTGCTTTGTCGGCATCAGCTCGCAGCCCGGCCTGGGCGGCCCGAACTACTTCCTGCGCAACGTTCTTTTCAACATCATCCATGAAGCCTTCAAGCTGCACCGGTTCAGCCGGGGTGACGTCATCCTGCACAACACGTCGATCAAGGCGGGTGACGCCCTTGGCGTCTACACGGGCGAGGAGTTCGACCATGTCCGCATTGAGCATAATTGGTTTGTCGGAGGCAGGCCGCCGCCAGGACCCGGGCCGGGCGGGCACTCGCCGGGAAGGGGGCGTGTGGTTGACCTTCAGCGGTTTGGCGACCACTGCATCATCGACCACAACGCCTACTCCGTGCGCGGCCTGCCGCTGGAGGGGAAGTTTTTGAACCAGGTGTTCAGGAAGCTTCCAGGGGAGCGTTTCGAGGCGCATGGGCGCGAGATCCCCTATGAAGGACCTTTTCCCGAGGATCTGATGCAGATGAATGAACCGCCTGACCTCACGGGTTTTCGTCAGGCAGGAGCCTATGCCGGCGACGAGCCTGCGCCGGTTTATGGTCCGAGACGGTGAGGTGTCTCACCTCGTCACCAGCGGGCCCATCTTCACCACCTCCAGGTCCCGGCTCCTGACCCTGCGGATGGGCAGCAGCTCGTCATGCTTCGACCGGTCGTCCGGCGCACCGCTGATGAACCAGTCGCCGCCGTTGTCGGCAAGGATCATGCCATGGGTCTTGAGACCTTCGAGGATGACCCTGGCCGCGCCCTTGAAGCCAGACGTGTCAAAGGAGGCCTTGAGCCTGACCCGCATGCCCATGGGCGGAAGGTTTTCGTCCTTGTGCGGGCTGGCGAAGTGGGTGGCCGGGGCGACGTAGGCGCGGCGTGACTTTTTGACGGTGAAGCGCAGGGCGTGCGTCAGCTTTTGAACGCCGCAGATTTCGTCGTGGCGCGCGAGGTCTGGAAGGATCGGCAGGCCGGCGGCGTCGGCGCTGGTCCATCCGGAAGGGCGCTGGCGTGGCGCCTTCAGGTCAAAGACGGCTCCGCTGGACGCCTTCCAGGCCTTTCCGCCGTTGAGGGGGAGGGCGCGAAAAATCTCGTAGAGCATCCAGTTGTGCTTGTCGAGAATGAGCACATGCCGGTCGCCATCGCCCTGTGGGCCGCCTTCAACGGGGGAGTCCGGCGGGATGGGATAGGGGCCGGGATCGCTTTCATCGGCATGCTCAAAAGTGACGGGAACCCTGGGCTGGTCCTTGTCAACGACCTGATAGGGAATGCCGCCGGGCGCGCCTTTCCAAACAAGGCCGAAGTCCTCGTGCAGGGGCTTGTCCGCCCCGATGGAGGCGATGATGGCGTCGCTCAGCGGGTCGACTTCCTCCCTGGAGATGTCACGGTTTCAGACGTCGTCTGCAGGCATGAGGAGGATGCCGCCGAGGTCGGCATTGGGGCCGGTCTGGATGTCTGGATGCTGGGCAGGCGCGTATGCTGCCAGGAGGCTGAGCAGCAGTGCTGGCAGGCGGGTGGCGGATTTCAGCTGCATTGCAGGCGGGGGAGGCCTGTTTTTCAGGGAGGTGGTCAGGGGTGGGGAGGGTTTTTCTCCTCGTCCTGGTCGGGCAGGAAGATGCCGGGAGGAACCTTGTGGTCGGCGGCGGCATGAGCGGCATCAAACTGGGCCTGGGTGACCTTGGGGCGGGGCAGTTCGCCGCAGGCTTCGAGGGCCTGGACAGCCAGGGAGGTGCCGCTGTTGGTGGCGATGGCGCTGCGGGAGTAGGGAGACTGGGTGAACCAGGTGCCGCCAAGCCGCTGGCGGGTCTTGAGCCAGCGGATGGCGCTTCGCAGGCCTGGATGGGTGGCGGGGATGCCGTTGCGGGCCAGGGCAAATGCCAGGAAGCCCGTGGCATAACCATCGGTGAGTTCAGGATTCAGCGGTTTGTTGTCCTTGCGGGTCCAGGGGGCGAGGTCGGTCATGCTCCAGCCTCCGTCGTCGTGCTGGCGTTCCAGGATGGCGGAGACTTGGGACTGCCTTTCACCATCGCCGAGAACGCCGCCGATGCAGGAGTGGGCGATGAGGATCAGGCCGCGTTCGTGAAGTGTCCGGGGTGGATGGGCCTTGAACCATCCGCGCAGCCTTTCGATGCCTGCCGCTGCTTTGGGCGTGGCTGCGTAGTCATCGGGGGCCATGCCTGCGCCAAGGGCCATCATGGCGGCAGGCCAGTAGTCGTCGATGGCCTGGGGGGCTTCGCGGGCATGCAGCCAGCTGACGCCGCCATCGGCGTTCTGGTAGGTCCACATGTGGTCGAGGAGCTGTCGGGCCATTTCAGACAGCCTGCCCGTGGTGATGGCGTCGTGGCGCGCCAGTTCGACGGCGGAGAGCAGACGGACCCTGGGGGCATGGTGGGTTTTCACCTGCTTTGCCAGGTCCGGATCGGACATCCGCCTGTTGAAGCGCTCGAGAAGGATGCGGGACTTCATCACCTCGTCCGCGAGAGGGTCAATGAGGCTGCGGGCGGCGAGGTGGGTGAAGGTGGAGTGACAGGCGAAGCAGTTGGATTCCGAAAGGTGGGCGCCTTTGTCGAGGGCGCTTGCGGCCTGCATCACGGACCACTCGGGAAGAAAGGGTTCGTCGGGAGTGCCGGCGACCTTGTTTTTGGCGGCGGGTGCTGCAGAGGGGGCGTCGGCCGCCATCGAGATGCCGGTGGCAATAGGCAGCAGGAGGCGGAGCAGGGAAGGCTTCATGAAGGCTCGGATAATGCGCTCCAGGGCGATGACTGCCAGGCTGCCTGAACCGATGCTGCGTCCGCCTACTTGGCCTCGGCCTTGATCTTGGCTTTCTCCTCCAGCTTCTTTTTGAACTTGGCCACCTTGGGGCTGACGACGACACGGCAGTAGCCCTGGTAGGGGTTGTTGGCGAAGTAGTCCTGGTGGTAGTCCTCGGCGGGGTAGAACTTTTTCAGTGGAACGATTTCCGTGACGATCTTGCCCTGGATCTCCTTCTGGGCCTCGGCCATGGAGGTCTCGGCGGTCTTCTTCTGCTCCTCGCTGGAATACATGATGGTGGAGCGGTACTGGGTGCCTTCGTCGTTGCCCTGGCGGTTGAGGGTGGTGGGGTCGTGGGCGAGCCAGAAGAGGTCGATGATGTCCTTGAAGGTGATGATGTCGGGGTCGTAGTCGATGCGGATCACCTCGGCATGGCCGGTGTCGCCGTTGCAGACCTGTTTGTAGGTGGGGTTGTCCACGGTGCCGCCGGCGTAGCCGCTGACGACCTTCTGCACGCCCTTGAGCATCTTGTACTGGGCTTCGACGCACCAGAAGCAGCCGCCACCGATCACGGCGGACTCGGTTTTACCGGAAGGGGCGGGGTCGGCGGAGAGGGCGGGTGAGGCGATCAGGGACATGAGGGCAAGGATGGCAAAGGCGGATTTCATGGTCGCGAGGGGGAGCTGGATGAGGATGACGACACAACCGTTACGAACCGGGCGGTCCTTTCAGATGAAACTGGATCAAACCGGTTTCGTGCGTGGGAGTCGGCGGTCCATGGTTTTATTCCGGGCGCCGGGCAGGCAGTGTTTTGCAGGCCAGATCGAGGAACTTCTGGGAGGCGGTGGCCCAGCTGAAGTTGTCGCGCACCCACTGGAGGGCGGTGGCCGCCATGGTCTGGCGGCGTGCCGGGTTTTCGATGAGGTCGATGACGGCGTCGGCAAAGGCGGAGGCATCATCGGCGAGCAGGGCGTGGCGGCCGTTTTCGACGGGCAGTCCCTCGGTGCCGATGCGGGTCGAGACGAGGGCCAGGCCTGCGGCCATGCCTTCGAAGACCTTGATGCGGGTGCCGCCGCCGACGCGCAGGGGCAGGATCATGATGCTTGCGCGCGCGAGGAAGGGTCTGACGTCATCGACGGTGCCGGTGACCTCGATGCTGGGGTCCTCGGCGGCGAGGGCGCGGATGGAGGGGGTGGGGTTGCGGCCGATGAGAATGACCTTCACCGAAGGGCAGCGGGCCTTGATGGCCGGGTAGCTTTGCCGAACAAAAGATTCGATGGCATCGACGTTGGCGTGCCAGTCCATGCTGCCGAGGAAGGCGAGCACGGGTTCGGTGGCGGTGCTGGGCTGGAAGTAGTCGGGATCGACGCCGGTGGGCACCCAGCCGAGGACGTTTTTCATGCCGCGTTCGTCGCGGAAGGTGCGTTCCTCATCCTCGGAGACGGCGATCTGGCCCGTGGCGTGGGCGGCGGCGTCGTCTTCGAACCGCCGTGTGAGCTGCCATTCACGGCGGCAGATCCAGCGGCGGAGCGGGTTTGCGGCGTTTTCCGTGTGGCGCTTCCAGATCAGGGATTCGACGTTGTGCTGGAAGACGATGACCGGCACCTGCGGGGCGGGCCTGAGGCCTGTGAAGTGAATCCAGGACATGAGATAGTCGGCGACGACGAGATCATGCCTGCCGGCGGCGAGCTGGTCCTGGATGATGCGGCGTGCGTCGGCGGAGGCGTATTTGTGGGAGGCGAAGGGATGGCCGCCGGTGAGGCAGTTCCAGAGCACGGAGGCGTAGAAGCGTGGCGTGCCCCCGCGCGGCGGGTCGAGGTCGAAGGTGAGAAGTTCGTCGCAATATTCGGAGGCCTTGGCCAGGGCTTCCTCGGAGTCCTGCGGGGTGCGGGGGCAGAGGTAGGTGATGCGGGCGTGGCGGCGCATCTGGCGCAGCATGTGGTAGGTGCGCAGGCGGTCGCCTCCGTTGAGCGGATGGAGGAGGCGGACGTTGACCCACAGAATGCGAGGTTGGGCGGGCGTCATTGCGGAATATCGAGGAGCGGGCTGCCTGCTGCGGGCTGTTTTTTATGCAGCTTGAAAATGCCGAACACGGGCAGATGCTGGGCTTTGGCGGCCTGCGCCTGGCAATTCAGCACCTGCCAGTCCTGGGAGGCGAACATCTGGTCGAGACGCAGCCAGGGCTGGAAGAGGGCCAGGGGATTGCGGGTGTCACCGGGGAAGGTGTGGCCGAAGCCGCTGCCTGCCTGGAGATGGGCGTCCTGGAAGATGTCGGCGTAGAGCTTGTAAACCGGTCCGATGGCGGGGGTGTTGAAGTCGCCGGCGATGATCACCGGGTCGGTTTCCTGGCGGATGCGGCGCAGGATTTCGGCGGCCTTGATCATCTGTCCGTCCCAGAAGGCCTGGTAGTGCAGCTTCTTGGTTTCCAGGGAGGTGCCGGGCAGGCCGAGGATGCCGAGGAGGAAGGCTCCGCGTCCAGTGGCTTCCAGGGCGTCGCGCGGGCTGGGTAGATGAATGCTGTAAAGGACGACCTTGGTGCCTGCATACACGGTGACGAAACGTGCGGCGCCGAGTGTGATGACGGAGCCGTTGTCGCTGTTCATGGTGAGGTTTTCCGAGGCGAGCACCGGCCAGCGGCTGATCATCGCGAACTCACCGGTGTCAACGAAATCGCGGAATTCGCGGTAATTGGCGTCGAGCCGATAGCGTGCGGCGCGTCCGCTTGCGTCCTGGAGGAGGATGAAATCGGGCTTGAGGTCGGCCTTGAGGGTGGAGAGGGAGGTGGAGCCGCTCTGGCCGCGGTTCCAGCTGAGGAGCCGGAGTTTTTCAAAGGGCTCTGGGGCCTCCAGGGCGCGTTCGGAGCGCCATTGGTAGTTCAGGTGGGAGGTGAAGAAGAAGCCGCCGCCGAGCAACAGAAGGAGGAAGGATTTCCAGTCGAAAAGGAGGGAGGGGAGGAGGAGGGCGATGCCCGGCAGCAGCCAGATCGGCGATGGCAGATACATCAGCGTCGCGGTGGTGACGTTGGCCTGGCCGAAGCGATCGATGGACAAGGCCACGGCCGCCAGGGCTGCCAGGTAAAGCAGGGCGGTCAGCCGGACGGCGAGGCGCAGCAGGCGGAGGGCGCCCTTGACGAGCGGATGGGCAAAGAAGTCCGACAAGTTGCCGGTCGAGTGTCGGCGCCGGGGAGGCGGTTCCGAAGCGAAGGGGTTGCGATCTGGTTTTGCGGCGCGGGCCCTGACGGGCGCCGGGAGGGCTTCGATGGGCGCCTGTTCCTCGTTGTCCTCCTGAGGTTCGGGGGCTTGGGCGGGCTGTTTATTTTCCAGTCTTTCATGCTCCCGAATGCGTTCCAGGAGCATTTTTTCCTCCTTGGAAATCCGCTTTTTGCGATGCTTGGAGGCGTGGGAGTCGTGCGGAGCTTCGTCGGACATGGGGGCGGAGGCGAATTCCGTTTCAGGCACGGTTTTCCCGGTGCAAGGAGGCATGCACTGGCGCGTGAGGCGAGGCTTGCTGCATGGCATTCAAAGCGGCCGAACACCGCAGTTTAGATGCGGCATGGGGCTGAAGCTTGGGGCGGGAAACCATCAGGACATGGGCTAGCCCAGGGAGAAGGCGACGTCAAAAGGGGAAAGCGCACCTCTTGGCCCTTCAGGCTTCGATGGTTTTTCAAAGCAGGCTGACGCTGGCAAGTTCGCGGTAGTAGGGACAGGATGCCAGCAGTGACGCGTGGGTGCCCCGGGCGATGATGGTTCCTTGGCGCATGACAAGGATCAAGTCGGCGCTGACGACGGTGCTGAGACGATGGGCGATCACGAGGCAGGTGCGGTCGGCGCGCAGTTTTTCCAAAGCCGACTGGATGGCGGCCTCGGACTTGGTGTCCACGGCGCTGGTGGCTTCATCCAGAAGCAGAATGGGGGCGTTTTTGAGAAAGGCGCGTGCCATGGCGATGCGCTGCCGTTCGCCACCGCTGAGCATCACCCCGCGTTCGCCGACAATCGTGTCGAGGCCGTCCGGGCGATCGCGGACGAAGTCGTCTGCGGAGGCCTGGCGGAGGGCCTGCCAGAGCTGGTCGTCTCCGGCATCCGGGCAGCCGAGGCGGAGGTTGTCGCGGAGGGTGCCAGCGAACAGGAAGGCGTCCTGGGTGACATAGGCCAGGGCGGCGCGCAGGGAGGCGAGCCTGTAATCGGCGACAGGCCTGCCATCGATCAGGATCTGGCCGGAGCCGGGTTCATAAAAGCGCGTGAGGAGCTGGAAGAGCGTGCTTTTGCCGGATCCTGTCGCCCCGACGATGGCTGCGGTCTGCCGGGGCGGTGCGTGCAGGCTGACGCCCTGAAGCACTGGCTGGCCGTCCTGATAGCTGAAGTGAACCTGGCGGAACTCGACCTCGCCAAGGGGATGGGCAAGGGGGGCGCCTTTTTCAAGCTCCTCCTCGCCGGCCTGGTCGAGAAGCTCAAAGACACGTTCGGCGCTGGCCAGACCATTGACGAAGGTTTGGTTGACGCCATGCAGGCGGGAGACGGGTTCCAGGAAGAAGCCGAGCAGGAAGATGAACTTGAAGAGCTCGCCCGTGCTGACCTTGCCGGTGATGACGCCATGGGCGCCGATGCTGAGGAGCAGCACCAGGCCGAGGCTGCCCAGAAAGCCCATGAGCGGGCTGTAGATGGACCAGGCGTTCATCAGGCGCCGCTGGGAACGGCGCAGGTCCTCGCTGGTCTGGTGAAAGCCGGCCTGCTTGGCATGTTCGGCGGTGTAGGTCTTGATCTGGCGGATGCCGGTGACGGAGTCGTGAAGGAGGGAGTTCAGCCGGGAGGCGGCCTCCTTGGCCTCGCGCGACCGGGGGGCGACCCATCGGGCGAAGAGCCAGCCGCCTGCGGCGATGAAGGGAACGGGAAGCATGACGACCAGGGCGAGCTGCAGATGGGTGGCGAGCATGACTGCGGCGCAGATCAGGATCTGCAGGAGGGAGGTCATGCCCTGTTCGATGCCCTCGAGGATCACCCTCTGCGTGGCGGGCACATCGTCGGCCATGCGTGTGAGGATGTCGCCGGTGCTCTGGCGGTCGAACCAGCCGAGGGGCAGGCGGAGGATCTTGTGGTGGAGCCGGCCGCGCAGGTCTGTGGTCATGCGTTGCTCGAAGGCGCTGCTGACGCGGGTGCGCAGGCAGAAGAGCAGTTCGCGCAGGAAAAAGGCGCCGGAGGCAAGGCCGCCTGCGCGCCAGATGCCCGCCAGGTCGCGGCGTGGGATCAGGTCGTCGATGAACCACTGGACGATGCTGGGGAAGACGATGACGAGGCTGGTGCCCAGGGCGGCGAGGCTGAACTGCAGCAGGGCCATGCGCCAGTGGCTGCGGGCAAAGCGCAGCAGGCGTGCGGCGCTGGCTCTGAGGCGGGGGCGGTCAGGGGGCATGGGCGGATTCTGACGGGAATCGACCCGTGACATTCATTCGGGAAAGGTCCGATCAGCGCGCCTTGTAAACCACGGTGTCCATGGCCTCTTCAAGAACCAGGGTTTTCAGGAAGGGTTCGAGCTGGGGGTTGGCGGCTGCGCGCTGGACCTGGGGAAGCTGCATCAGGCCGGCGAAGTCCTGGCGTTCGATGGCCTGACGGACCTTGGGGTCGATGCCGAGGGCGGCGATGTCCGGGTGATTGAGGGCGTTGGCGGTGTCCTGGCCGCGGGCGGCGAGCTGCTGCCAGACGCGTCCGTCGGGCCAGAGGATGAGGAGGCGCGCCAGGTTGGCCCGGGCACGCATGTCGTAGGGGTCCAGCTTTTCGACGAGGCTGCCGACCGTGGTGTGGTCGATCTTTTGGGCGAGCTGGGAGATCCACTGGCCGAGATCGCTTTTCACCCCCTTGCCGGCGAGTTCGATGTTGGCGTTTTCCAGGCTGTAGACGCTGCCGAGAAGACGCAGCACCATGGCGCCAAGCCAGACGACGACGCCTGAGGGGAGGAGGCTGAGGAGGCCGGCCTTCCAGCCTGTGAAGCTGGCGAGCAGGCCGACAAGGCCGAAGCCGGCGACGAAGTTCATGATGCCGCGGACCAGGAAAAAGGCCAGCAGAGCGGCGGCGGCGGAGGCACCCAGCAGCGTGTTCGTGGTCATGTTGCTGGCATAGGCGCCAAAGACCTCGGTGCGGTGCTGGAAGACATAGAGGCCGGCCATGACGGCGACGGCCAGGTTGATCATGAACAGCATTTGCGAGACGATGCCGCGTGCCACGGCCATGCCGGCGAAGAACGCCACAATCGCCAGGCCCCAGGCGTTCATGCCCTGGCTGGAAACCGCGTTTTTCACCGACTCCACGGTGCCACCGAGATCGGGCATGTTGAGGGCCTGGAAATCCATGCGATGGCTATCAAAAGGGCGTGTGGCTCCGGGTGCAAGCCGTTTATCCGCCGGGTATTTGCCAAGAAGCGTATCTGATCTACTCTCCGCCCCCGACCATGACAGCCCCCGCCTCCGCCACCCTCCCTGTGATGCCCGACAAACACGGCCATTTCGGCCGCTACGGAGGCATGTTTGTGCCGGAGACGCTGATGGCGGCGCTCAATGAGCTGTCCGAGGAATACGAGCGCGCCAAGGCGGACCCGTTGTTTCAGGCGGAACTGAATCGTCTCCTGCACGAATATGTCGGTCGTCCTACGCCGCTCTACTTTGCCGAACGCTGGACGGAGAAGCTGGGCGGGGCGCGCATTTACCTGAAGCGTGAGGACCTGCTCCATACTGGTGCGCATAAGATCAACAACGCCCTCGGCCAGGCGCTGCTGGCACTGCGCCTGGGCAAGAAACGCATCATTGCCGAAACAGGAGCCGGTCAGCATGGGGTGGCCACCGCCACGGTCTGCGCCCGGTTTGGCCTCGACTGCACGATTTACATGGGGGCGGTGGACATGGCGCGTCAGGCGCTGAACGTGGCGCGCATGAGGTTCCTGGGGGCCAAGGTGGTC
Source organism: Prosthecobacter sp. (assembly GCA_044341745.1). GTDB lineage: Bacteria > Verrucomicrobiota > Verrucomicrobiia > Verrucomicrobiales > Verrucomicrobiaceae > Prosthecobacter. The sequence goes on from JBIIRD010000018.1 coordinate 32,804, forward strand.
GCCGTGACCGCCGGCCAGGCCACCCTGAAGGAGGCCGTCAACGAAGCCATGCGCGACTGGGTGACCAATGTCCGCTCGACTCATTACATCCTTGGCAGCGCCCTGGGATCGCATCCTTTCCCGATGATGGTGCGCGACTTTCACCGCGTGATCGGCCTGGAAGCCCGTCAGCAGATCCTGGAGCGCGAGGAGCGCCTGCCCGACCTGCTGGTGGCCTGTGTGGGCGGCGGCAGCAACAGCATCGGCCTCTTTCATCCGTTCCTGAACGATGCCAATGTCCGCATGATCGGCGTCGAGGCGGGTGGCGAAGGCATCCAGCCTGAAAAACATGCGGCCCGGTTCCAGGGCGGACGTCTCGGTGTCCTTCAGGGCACCAAGACCTGGCTGCTGGCCAATGAGGACGGCCAGATTGAGCTGACCCACAGTGTCAGCGCGGGTCTCGACTATGCCGCCATCGGTCCCGAACATGCCTGGCTGCATGAGATGAACCGGGTGGAATATCATTATGCCACGGACGGGGAAGCCCTGGAGGCCTTCAGCGAGCTGAGCGCCGTGGAAGGCATCATCCCGGCCCTTGAAAGCAGCCATGCCATCGCCGAGGTGCGCAAGGTCGCGCCGAAGATGGGCAGGGACGAGGTCATCATCGTCAATCTCTCCGGCCGCGGGGACAAGGACGTGGCCCAGGCCGCCCGGATGATTTTCAAGGAGGAGATCAAGTTCTAGGGATTGCAAGCCATGCAACGTCTGTGGGTCTGGATCCTCGGTCTATTGCTGGTCTGGACTGCCCTGGAGCTTTGGAGAACCTATGTGAGGGGAGTTCCCTTTGACCCGGCCTTTCTGCGGCTGAGCCCGGTCGAGATCGGGCAGCTGCCGCTGGCGGTGCGGTTTGATGCGCCGATGGGATCCGAGCACGCGGCGCTGACCTACAATGCGCAGCCGTTTCGTGTCAGCAGGCACCTGGGGGATGACCTGAATGGCATTGGCGGATTGAATTCGGACCTTGGCGACGCAGTTTTTGCAGCAGGCATGGGGCGCGTCATCTATGCCGGTGAGCCCGGGCCGGGCTGGGGCAAGATGATCATCCTCGGGCACCGGGTGCCTGAAAAGGGGACGGCGGGGATGGTCCAGACCGTGTATGCTCATCTCGACCAGGTGCTCGTCCGACATGGCCAGGTGGTCCAGAGAGGTGAAAAGATTGGAACGGTGGGGACGGCCGGAGGTCAATACCTGGCGCACCTGCATTTCGAAGTGCGTGAGGGGCCTTATGTGAATCCGGGTGTGGGGTATGCCGATGCGCCGCTGAACCGGCTGTCTCCCGAGGCCTTTCTCCGGGAACATCGGGGTGCGGCGCAGGCGCTGCTGAATCCGGCGCCGTCACTGCGCTAGACGCAGGCTTGACCTTCACGCTGTCGCGGCCATGAGTCGCGCCCCCCATCATGGCCAATTTTCGCACCGTCAAAGGCTTCCGCGACCTCTTCCCCGAGGACTGCGCGCTTCGTAACTACATCTTCGACATCTGGCGCCAGGTGGCGAGGCGCTACGGCTTTGTGGAATACGAGGGGCCGGTGATTGAAAGCACCGACCTCTACAAGAAGAAGAGCGGCGACGAAATCACCGCCCAGCTGTTTTGCTTCGAGGACAAGGGCGGGCGCGACATCTCCCTGCGGCCCGAGGTGACGCCGACGCTGGCCCGCATGGCCACCGCCCGGCAGCGCGACTACAAGAAGCCGATGAAGTGGTTCCAGATCGGTTCCTGCTTCCGCTATGAGGAGCCGCAGGAAGGGCGCTCGCGTGAGTTCATCCAGTTCAACGCCGACATCCTCGGTGATGCCAGCCAGGGCAGCGATGCCGAGCTCGTGGCGCTGGCCGTGGATGTGATGCTGGCCTTTGGCGTCAAGGCGGAGGACTTCACCATCCGTCTGAGCAACCGCCAGATCTGGACGCAGTTCCTTCAGGACAAAAACGTGCCTGAGGAGCACTGGACGACCTTCCTCTCCATCATCGACAAGATCGAGCGCGCCCGGCCTGAGGACACGGCGGAAAAGCTTTCCAAGACCGGCCTCACCCTTGAGGAAGTGCGCGGCTTCATGGCCTCCGTGGATGGCGGGCACCCGATTTTTGCCAGCCTGCGCGCCGACCTGGAGGCTCGCGGTTTGTGGAAGTACGTGCGCATCGACGCCACCATTGTTCGCGGCCTGGCCTACTACACCGGCATGGTCTTCGAGGTCTTTGATTTGAAGCACGGACTGCGGGCCGTGGCCGGCGGCGGCCGTTACGACAAGCTTTGCGCACTGATCAGTGACGGCGGCGTCGACATGCCCTCCGCCGGATTTGCCATGGGTGACGTGGTGCTCGGCATCCTGCTTTCGAAGACGCCCGGAGCTCAGATGGGAATCACGGACTACCTGAACGCCCAGATGGGGGTGGAGGCTTATGTGGTGGTGGCCGATGAAGCTCAGCGCGGTCCGGCCCTCGCCGCTGTCCAGGCGCTTCGCTCGGTCGGCCTGAAGGTGGATTTCAGCATGACTGCCCAGAAAGTGGGCAAGCAGTTCCAGGCCGCAGAGAATCTGAAAGCCCGGTTTGCCGTGGTTTTTGGGGCTGAATACCCTCAGGTACAGTTGAAAAACCTCGTCAGCCGTGAGCAGACCCTGGTCGCTGCGGATGCTCTGGTGGCCACGCTGCAGGAGGCGTTAAAGCTGCCGGTGATGGGGCCGCTGATCGCCTGAACGTGAAGCCGTCATCGTTTTGGCGGATGATGCTGTGGAGGGCCTGGTGGCGCCTTTGAGGGGTCGTCGGCCAGGTTGGGAGGGTTCCAGGTTGGAGGGGCTTCGTGGCGGATGGATGGATCGCGGGGTGTGACGGGCTGAAGCCCATCACGATTTTGGCGGGCCGTCGTGGTGCGTGATCTGGCCCTTGGAACGTCCTTGGTCATTGGATTCTGATCATGGGTCACTCCCTGCAAGGCCATGCTTTTTTCGCGTGCCTGGAAGAGCCCCGGTTCGACAGAAAAATCGAGCCGAGGGGGGGCAGGTAAGAACTTTGTGAACCACCTTAAGGTTATTGATTTCATAATTTCTGGACGCTAATATGCGTTAATTCTCAATATTGAAATGAGCTCCAGTCCTACCTTCGCCCGCCTTGTGCCTCTGGTGCTGAAATTGACACTCGTTGTTGCGATTGCTTTCAATCTTGCGAGTGCTGCCCCTCAGGCACGGCTTTTGGTGGACCTTTCTGATGAGCCGGCTCCTCAGGGCCTGAGCGCCTTTGATCTCTGTGTGCTGAAGGTGGATGCGCAGGTTGACCTGGAGGCTGCGCATGCGCTGGGGAATCTGTGTCTGGCGCGTGTGCCGCTTTTTGATGTGCCGGTGAATTCACCCGCGGCGAAGCTGGCCAGCGAACTCCAGGTGCCCCTGATTGCAGGGGATGAAAAGGGCGTGGTGCATCTGGATGCGACCCATCCCCGCTGGCCTCACGTGGTGGTGCATGAACTGGTGGAGACGGCTGCTGAACGTGGGTTTGACGGCGTGGTGCTCTGTCAGGCCGAGGACATCAGCCAGGATGCCGTCAGGGCCGCGGTTCTTCGGGTGCTTGAACTGATCAAGACGGCGTATCCTGACAAGCGCCTCATGATTGAAGGCGGGTTCGGGCTGGTGGCGGAGGCCCGGCGTCAGCTCGACGGGATTCTTTTCATCGGTGAAAAGGTCGGTGAGGAGGCGCTCATGGCCCGTCGGATCCGTGAATCGGCCAGGCTGGGCGTGCAGCCTTACGTGGTGGGTTTTGCCACTTCGGAAGACAGCCGGGACATCCCGCAACGCGCGGCTGCGATTCGTGAACTGGGCGGCGTGCCATTTTTCACGACCCATGAGCTGACCGGCATCAACCTGGGGCCCCTGGATGAGGTCTGCCGTCGCGTGCTGGTCCTGCATTCCGGCAGCGCCGAGGAAAGCTACACGGCTCAGGTGCTGCATGGCTCCTTGGAGTGGATGGGTTATCAGGTGGTGTATCAAAATGCGGCTGAAGATTCCGACAGCGACTGGGTCAGCGCCCATGAGCAGGTGCAGGCCGTGATCCTGGATCAGAGCCTTGGCGTGGATCGTGAGAGCCAGCATCGGCTGGCGCTGATGGTGGCGGGCCTGGAAAAACAAAAAGTGCCTCTGCTCCTGACGGGCATTCCGTGGGAGAACGAGGAGGATTGGAAGCTGGTTTCAAGTGCGCTGAAGCTGCAGGGCAGCGGTCAGCCGGTGATGCATCCGGGCAGAGCGATCCGTCACCGGGCGGACAACAGCCTGCTGGCAGCAACGGCAGGAGCGGCGGCGCGCACAACCGGGCTGCTTGATGTCAGGGCGACGGGGACGGAGGCGCATGTCGCGTTGTCGGTGCGCTGCGATGAGCCGAAGCAGGCGATTTATGATCAGGTCTGGCTTGCCTCCTGGGGAGGTGCTTTTCTGGACCCCCTGGCCATGGAGGTTGGGCCGCAGATCGAGCCGCTGCTTTTTCTTGAGCGCTGGCTGGGGGGGCTTGAAATGGCTCCGGTCATGGACACAACGAGCCTGGACGGGCATCGACTTCTGGTGACGCAGGTGCTTGCAGACGGGTTTGCCTCGGCCAGCGACCAGCCCGGGCTTCCGATCGCCGCCGAGGTGATGCAGGAAAAGGTGCTGGCCCGTTATGGGCTGCCAGTCACCGTGGCCGTCAACGAGGCGGATGTGCGCGGCTGGACACCGGGGCTGAATCCGCGCATGGCGTCGCGGCTTGAGCATGCCGCCCGGGAGATCTTCAACCTGGGGAATGTCGAGCCGGCTTCAGCGGGCCTGAGCCGTCCGGTTTCCTGGACAGGGGCTCAGCCTGAAGGCGGTGTGCTGAACGCTGGCGCCGGGGTTCAGTCGCCTGGCATGGAGCGGGAGATCGCCGGATCGCTGGCCTACCTGCACCGGAATCTTCTGCCCAAGGGCCGCGCGATGAGTGCGATGAGCTGGCCTGTCGGGACGGTGCCCAGTGCCGAGGCCTCCGCCTTTGTGCAGAAGATGAAGGTCGAGAGCCTGGTCACCCGCCGCGCGCCTTCGTTGCTGGCCGGTGCCGCCCCTCTGCAACCGAGGAACTGGAGGATCGGTCGTCAGGGTGTGGTCATGCTTCAGGATGCGGGGCTGCGGCAGTCGGAGGAAGTCATCGCGACCATGCAGCGCGGCGGCCTGGCACGTTGGACCGAGCCCGCGCAGGTCAGCCTGCGGTTTCAGGATGTCGTGCGCAGCCAGGATTTGCAGCAGGTGGAGAGGATTCTGGACTGGTGCTCCAACCAGCCCTTCCATGCCGTCAGCGCCGGTCAGTATGCGCGTCTGGTGCGTGATGCCGCCGAGACCAGGATTTTTCAGACCGGGCCCGGCCGCTGGATTCTCGTCAATCAGGGCAGTGCCCGGACCGTGAGGCTTCCTGCGTCGGCGGGCGTGCCTGACCTTGCCCAGTGCCGGGGGGTGGCCGGCTTCATCCGTCACGGCGGACAGATTTACATCCACACCCTGGGGCTGCGCCGCACCGAGCTGGTGATGCGTGCCGAGCCGCAGCGTGACTATCTGCGCCTTGCCTCGGCGACGGCGGACGTCCGTTACCTGGAGGCTGCAGGCAGCCGCGCCTCCTTCCAGGTGCTGCACACGCGGCCTGTCGAACTTTGCTTCGACGGCATGATGCCGGGCACCATCTGCCAGATGCTCACCAACGGTCAGCCTGACTACCTCATGGCCGACACGCAGGGGCGCATTGAATTCAGTGTGCCCAGCCAGGCGACGATCCAGCTCCGGATTCTGCCCTCCCACACGGCGGCCATGCGTTGAGTCCGCTCGAAGCTCCTCCCGATCTTTATCCCATGGCCTTTCGAATCCTGCTCCTCATCGCCCTCTATTCAACCCTTGCCTTCGTCTGGGATCGCCGTCTTCAGGTCACGGCCGAGGTCCCTCTGGAGGAAGAGATTGAACGCCAGCCGCGGCTGGAAAGGCTGACCCGTTATCTGATGAAGGCGCCGCCTGAGGTGGTGAAGCCGATCCTGATGAGCATCGCCCTCATGCCGGATGACCGGCTGGCCAGGGTGGACGCCTGGCTGCGTCGGCCGCCCTCGGAGCAGCTTCGCGAGCTGACGGTTCAGGATTCGCCGATGCTGCACAAGGCCGGGTCACTGCGTGACTCCCTGCTGCTGGGCTGGCTGGGGCAGGAGCATTCTGCTTCCCCGCTGGAGGCGCATCTGATGATTTGTGCAGCCGGCGATCGGCTGGATGATCAAATGAGGAATTTTGCCCTCCAGTCTCTGTCCGGCCGTGCCTTGAAGTCGGGGGATCATGAAACGGCGTTGCGCATCATGGAGCGCGCGGTGGCGGTCCCCGGAGCGACCTGGAGCGTGGTGAAAGGCTATTTGCAAAGGGCTTCCGAACGTGAGCTGCTCCGGCCTGCGCTGTCCGTGCTCGACACCTGGCTGAAGAGGCATGAGGCGTCCGCTCCCGCCAGGGAGGTTGAGGAGGCGCGCGAAATGCAATGTGCCTTCCTGCTTCGTTCAAGCCAGGCTGCCGAGGCGCTGGACATTCAGGTGCAGGTGTTGAAGGCGGCTCCCTCCGGTCAGCCGCTGCCGGAAAGCGTGCTTCAGCGTGCGGTCACCGCGGCGCGTGCGGCGGAAACACCCACGATCATCCTGCCCTTGCTGGAACAGCATCTGAGCTGCTTTGCCGAGCATCAGGCATCGCCTTTGGAGCTTTTGAAAAAGCAGGATGCCAGCGCGGACTATCATCACTGGCTGGTGGAGTATGTCTCCTTCGCGGAGCCGGTGCTGCCCGCCGTGCGCTCCTATGAAGCCTGTCAGAGGCTTGCGGCGATGGGCGAGGGCGGAGCGCTGGCCCGTGTCTGCGCCTTGGCTGAATCCGCAGGTCGGAAGGACGACGCCGTGCTTTTTCTGGAGCAGGCCCTGGCGAACGCCGTGCTCAGACCTGGGGTGCTGTCCCTGGCGGGCATGCAGCCTTTGGCCAAAAGGGTGGTGCTTGAGGTCATGAAAAAGACGCCTGCAGACCGTGACCTGCACTATGCGGCAACCTTGGCTGAAGCGGCTGCGGCACCGGCTTCCGCGACGGGTTTGTGGCAGGCCTACCTGCGTCGGTTTCCTGAGGATGCCCCGGCTGCCCGACGTCTGATCCAGGCTCATTTGAATGCCCGGCAGCCGACCTTGGCCCTGCGTGTTCTGGAAGGCATGAACGAAGGGGGGCTGACGGAGGCCGACAGGCATCAACGGGAGTTGCTGCGTCAGCTTTGAGCCTGGCACACCTTGACGAGCAGGCGTCGGCACAGCCAGGCGGCAAGCAGGCCGCCGCTCAGGTCTGCCAGCCAGTCCCAGGGGTCATTGCCAAACCTGCCTGGAGTGAAGGTCTGGTGGAATTCATCGACGGCGCCGATGATGCCGGTGAAGAGAAGTCCTGCGACAAGGAGGGGCGCGGCGTTTGGCAGCGGACGGCTTCGGCCCCAAAGGGCGGTCAGGAAGCAGAAGGCCCCACCGGCGAAATAGGTGCAGTGAAGCAGCTTGTCCTTGAGGGGGAAGGACGGTCCGCTGGGAAGGGGCGTGTTGGCTGACAACATCCACAGGACGACGGTCCAAGCCAGGACCGCCAGCCACCAGAGCAGCGGCTTCTGAAGAAGCCTTGCCGCCATCCGAAACCCCAGCCGACTCCGGCTCATCCTTCCTTCATTTCTTGTTCCATTCGCTCGCTGAGCCACTGCTTGATCATGCTCTGATAGTTCAGGTAACGGCGACGGGCGATGCGCTTGATGCGGCTGAGCATCCTTGGGTCGAAGCGCAGGGTGATGGTGGTGGATTCACGGACATCGTTCCGGTGGATCGACATCTGAAGCAGGCGAGCGTCGAGTTGGTGAGCGCTCCAGAAACGCCCCTCATCCTCTTCCTGTTCGAACGGCGGCACGTCCTTCCAGGAACGAACCAGGGCGAGGTCTCCCTCCAGATAGGCGGGACGGCTCGTCAGGGTGGTGTCTCCTTTGCGGCGGGGTGGTTCCATAAGGGGTGGTGTCAGGCAAGATCGGCCTTTTTCCGTTCGAAGAAGACGTGTTCCGAGGCGGTCATGTCCCGGGCGAAGACGACACGGCGTTTGCTGCCGCTGGTCCAGGAGACGCTGAAAACCGCCCTGCCGCGCAGGGATTTGCCAAGGTTGTAGCAACGGGAGTTCGCGTCTTTGTCATGATCCTCGGGGAAGAGTTTCAGTGAAAAGGGATCCTCCAGGGATTCCTCAATGTCTTGGGGAGGAAGCGGGGCTGGTTTTCCCTGGGAAAAGAAAGGGGGTCGCAGCTGGGCGGCGGCTTCTTGATGACGGAACAGTTCCATAAGAGAGGGCTTTAGGCATCCTCAGCCTTTTTCCGTTCAAAGAAGTCGTGTTCGGAGGCGGTCATGTCCCGGGCGAAGACCACGCGGTATTTTTTGCCGTCCGTCCAGAAGACGCTGAACACCGCCCTGCCTCCGAGGGCCTTGCCCAGATTGTAGTAACGTGCCTCCGAGCCGTTGCCGTTTTCATCGGGCAGGAACTTCAGGGAGAAGGGATCCTCGAACGACTCCTCAATGTCCTTGGGGGGCAGTTTGGTGAGGTCGAAAGATACGCCGAGCCAGTCGAAGTCCATGATGTGCAGATACTTTCAACGTACGAAACCAGGGGCGTCTCGCTATTTCCGATATTGAATCAGTTCTATCTCATAACCCTCGGGGGCGTCAATGAAGGCGAACACGCCGCTGGAACTTTCCGTGGGGCCGTCTGAGAGCGGGTAGCCGCGGGCGGCGGCATGGAGGGCGAACTTTTCCAGATCCTCCACCTCAAAGGCCAGATGGGTGACGTCCGGGCCAAGCTGCACCGGGCCGCTGGCGGGGAAGGAGCAGATCTCGATGAGTTCGTCGCTGTTCGGAGTCTTGAAGAAGACGAGCTCAGAGCCGCGTGGGGACTTGTGCCTCCGGACTTCTTCAAGCCCGAGGACCTCCTTGTAGAAGGCGACGGTCTTGTCGAGGTCGTTCACGCGGTAGCGGGTGTGGAGAAGCTTTTTGACCATGGGCATGCGAAGGGTGGAATTGGGCACATTCGGCGCTTCAAGGCGCTTGGGCAAGACAGACATTTGCGCTCCGACACGGCCGCCCGTAAGAGGGGCCATGTCTGACCGCCAGCCCGCCGTTCTCTTCATTTTCATCACGCTCGTGCTCGACATCCTGGGCATCGGTCTGGTGGTGCCGGTCCTTCCTGGACTGGTTCAGCATTATCAGGAGGGCAGTCTCGCCGCAGGTTCGGTGACCTACGGGCTGCTTGCCGCGACGTATGCGCTGATGCAGTTTCTCATGGCCCCGCTGATCGGCAGCCTCTCCGACCGTTTCGGCCGCCGTCCGGTCATCCTGGTCTCGCTGCTGGGCTCGGCGATCGACTACTTCCTGATCGCCTTTGCGCCCAACCTGGCCTGGTTTGTCGTGGGACGTGTGGTGGCGGGAATCACGGCGGCCAACTACGCGGCGGCCTCCGCCTATATCGCGGACATCAGTCCGCCGGAAAAACGCGCGGCGAACTTCGGCCTGATCGGCGCTGCCTTTGGCATCGGCTTCATCATCGGGCCGGTGCTCGGCGGCCTGTGTGCCAAGTTTGGGGTGAAGGTGCCCTTCTTTGTGGCGGGCGGCCTGACGCTGGTCAACTGGGCCTACGGCTGGTTTGTACTGCCGGAGTCACTGGCTCCGGAAAACCGGCGTGCCTTCAGCTGGCGGCGCAGCAATCCGGTCGGCGCGTTGATGGCCCTGCACCGTTTTCCCGCGCTGCTGGGGCTGGTGCTGACCTACTTTATCGCGGTGTTGGCGCACCAGGTGTACCCGAGCATCTGGGTGCTCTACACCTCCTTCCGCTATCAGTGGACGGAACTGCAGACGGGGCTCTCGCTGGCCGCCGTGGGCTTCATGGCCGGCATGGTGCAGGGGGGGCTGACCAAGCGCGTGGTCGGCAGGCTGGGAGAGCGACACACGGTGATGGCCGGGCTCTTCCTGGCTGTTTTTCTATATGCAGCCTACGGCATGGCCTCCCAGGCCTGGATGATCTACGGCTGCATCATCATCGGCAGCCTGACCGGCCTGGTGACGCCTGCGGTTCAGTCACTCATGACGCAAAGCGTGCCTGCCAATGAGCAGGGCGAACTGCAGGGGGCCTTGAGCAGCCTGTCCAGTGTCGCGGGAGTGGCGGGTCCCGTGGTCTGCACGCAGCTCTTCGGCTTTTTTGTCAGTGACAAGGCGCCGCTGCAGCTGCCTGGGGCGCCGTTTTTCTGGAGCTCGCTTCTCATGGTCGCGGCCCTGGCCGTCGCTGTGCCGTCCTTGCGCCGGATCCAGACGGTTCACTGACCTTCCGCAGGGCGGGATTCACGCACGGCATCGAGGGTGAGCTGCCATTGCTCCTCGCCACGCCAGAAATTTCGTTGCACGCGCATGGCGACGTCCCAGGGCGGTTTCGGCAGGTTTTGCAGCGGGGCGTTGAACCATCGCGCCTCCATGTTGACACCATCCTGGGTGAGGATCACGCGCAGGTGCTTGTCCTTCATCGTGCGACCGGGCAGCCTTGGGTTGATCTTGCGGCAGAGGAAAAGCGGCTCGCTGTTCTGCTGGCCGAAGGGTTCCATCAGCCGGAAGTTTTGCAGGAAGTCGTAGGTGAGGTCGGAAAGCCGCACCTCGGCGTCCATCTCGAGGATGGGCGTCAGGGCTTCGTCGCTCAAGGCCTTGCGGGCGGCCTCGCAAAAGGCGGTGCGGAACACCTCGAGCTTGTCCTCGGTGATCGAAACCCCGGCGGCCATGGCGTGGCCTCCGCCTCGGACGATGTGCTCCCGGCAGATGTCGATGGCCTCGACGAGGGAGAATCCGGGGATGCTCCGGCCGCTGCCCTTGCCCATGCCGTTCTCATCAAAGGAAAACAGGATGGTCGGCCGGTTGGCGATCCTGGAGATGCGTGAGGCGACGATGCCGACGACGCCCGGGTGCCAGTTGCGCGAGCCCAGCACGATGGCCTGGTGCGCCTCCAGGCTGCCGAGTTCGAGCAACATTTGTTCGGCCTCGGCATAGACGTTCTGCTCCACGGCCTGGCGGTCGCGGTTGTGGCTTTCCAGCAGCGCGGCGTACGCGCTGGCGGTGTGCGAATCCTCGGCCAGCAGGAGCTGCAGGGAGGTCGAGGCGGTGTCCAGCCGGCCTGCGGCGTTCAGGCGGGGGCCGAGACGGAAGCTGACATGGTGCGTCTGCAGGAAGCCGTCCACGCCCGCCGTCTGCTTGAGGGCCTGCAGACCGATGCGCTCGGTCTGCGCCAGCGCCTCCAGGCCGCGTCTGACGAGCAGCCGGTTTTCATCCACCAGGGGCACCAGGTCGGCCACGGTGCCGAGGGCGACGAGGTCGAGGGTGTTCTTGAGATCGAAGTCGGGAAGCCGGCGTGCCTTGAGCAGGGCGTGGGCGACCTTGAAGACAAGGCCGGCGGTGCAGAAGTAGTGGTATTTGTCCCCCAGCTTTGGATTGACCAGCGCCACGCATTCCGGGCGTCCCTGGGGAGACAGCTCGTGGTGGTCGATGATGACGCAGTCGACACCCTGTTCGCGGAGCCATTTCAGCTCGTTGATCGAGGTGGTGCCGCAGTCGAGGGCGAGCAGCAGGTCGGGCTTGCCGAATTCTTCAAACAGGCGGGTGAAGCCGTCGAGGCTCAGGCCATAGCCCTCGTCCATGCGTGACGGCAGGAAAAGGTGCGGCTGGACGCCGTAGGCGCGCAGGGTCAGGCACATCAGCGACATGGAGGTGACGCCGTCGACGTCGTAGTCGCCATAAAGGGCCACGCGCTGCTTTTCATCGACGGCGCGGAGGATGCGTTCCACGGCGATGTTCATCTCCGGCAGTTCGCCCGGGTCGCCGAGGGTGGCGAGCTTGGGCACCAGGAAGTCGCGCACGGCGGAGGCGGTGCGCAGACCGCGCTGGGCCAGCAGCGTGCAGAGCAGCCGCGGCAGGCCGGTGTCCGCCGCCAGCGCATCCACGCCCTCGGGCGCCGGCTTGACGAGCCAGCGCGGAGGACGCGTGTTGGGAAGCGGAAGTTCGGAGGCGAGGGCCATCGGCAAAAACGTAACCTCCTTGTATGCAGCACGCGGGTGGGCTAGTCAAAGCCTCGCTCTCAATGAACTACGCAACCAGCTCCAGATTCACCGCCGGCCGCCTATGGCTGCTGCTCCTCGGTGTGCTCCTCGCCCTGGCAGGAGCCTTGTTCACCTGGGTGCTCTGGACGGCCTGGCAGCGTGCCGAGGAAACCCGTCGCTGGATTCCCACAGCCTGCCGCATCGTCGTGTCAAAGGTCGCTGTGGAAAGGCCGACGCCGAACTCCAATCCAGCCTACCGTCCCGACATCCGCTATGAGTATGTCTTCAAGGGCGTCGGTTACACGGGCAATCGGCTGAAGCGCGTGGACAGCCCCAGCCAGCACCAGGACCTGGTCATCCAAAGGCTCCAGCCCTGGCCGCCCGGGAGTGAGTCCGTCTGCTTCGTGAATCCAGCCGGTCCGGGAATGGCGGTGCTGAAGCATGACTCGCGCGCCGCCCTTTACTCAATCTGGTTCCCGCTGCTGTTTGTCGCTGGCGGCCTGCGCATGGCCTGGGGTGCACTGCGATCCGATCCTGCGGACCGGAGGTTGCCGAACCGGTGAAATGATTTAACTGACCTCAACCCTCCTGCATCATGACGAATCTTCTTTGCTTTGGCGATTCCAACACCTGGGGCTTTGACCCGAGCTCGATCACCGAGATCTTTCCGCGCCGCCATCCGGCCCAGGTGCGCTGGACGGGCGTGCTGGCGGCCGAGCTCGGCGCCGGCTTCCGGGTGATCGAGGAGGGGCAGAACGGGCGGACGACCGTGCATGACGACCCCTTCAACGTGGCCCGCAACGGCAGGGATTATCTGCCCGCCTGCCTCGAGAGCCACAAGCCTCTCGACATCGTGGTGATGATGCTCGGCACCAACGACATGAAGAGCTACTACAATCTTCCGCCCGGGGAGATCGCCAACGGTGCGGGCATCCTGGCTCGCATGATTCTGGGCAGCACCGCCGGTCCTGGCAACCGCCCGCCACTCCTCCTTCTGCTCAGCCCGCCTCAGGTGGGCGACCTTTCCCATCTGCCCGACTTGCAGGCGAAGATTCCCGACGGCATCGTCCGCAGCAGGCAGTTCCCGCGTTATTACCAGGCGCTGGCCGCGGCCCTGGGCTGTGACTACCTGGACAGCCAGAGCCTCATCACGACCAGCCCCCTGGATGGCATTCATCTGGAGGCCGAAGCCCATGCCATTCTTGGCAGGGCGGTGGCCGCGAAGATTCGCGAGATGACCGCGTCTTCACTTTGAGAAAGGCGCGGGTGCGGGTTATTTCTGACGCATGCGTTCGGCGATCTCAATGATGGCCAGGATGACCTCCATGGCGACCCGGGCGCTGATCATGTAGAGAAGAAAGGCGACGGGGCCGGTGACGAAGGTGAAAAGGCCATAGAAGACACTGCCCTCGGTGAAGCCCTTGAACATCCAGCCCAGGGCCGCGAGCAGGGCGGCGCCGAGGCTGAGGGCGTAAAGCAGCCGGATCAGGTGCGGGGTCACGAAGCGCTTGAAGGAGAAGTCCAGCAGCAGGTCCATGAGCGCCCTCAGCATGGCGCGCAGACCGTCCCAGGAGGTGGGTGGTTTGGAGGGCAGGGGGTCGGAAGTGCTCATGAGCAAGGTTACTTGATCAGGCGCAGGCTGAACGGATAGCGGTAAGCCACGCCGTCGCTGGCCTTGATGGCGCCCAGGATCATCAGGACAATCGCGGCGATGCCGATGGCGATGGCGATCAGGATGGGAAGGATCAGCCAGAGGGTGAGCATGCAGATGAAGATCGCGATGCTGACCGTGATCTGGAAGTTGAGCACCTCGCGCCCCTGGTCCTTGAGGAAGGGCATGTCGTCCTTCTTGATCAGCCAGAGCACCAGAGGCGCCACGATGTTGAGAACGGGCACGTTGGGCAGCAGGCAGCCCGCGAAGGGCAGCAGGTGGCAGATGAGGGCCATCGTGCGTTCGTCTTTTGAAGGCCCGGCCTGACCGCCCTGCGGTGAGCCGCCGTCTTGAGGAGGAGGTGCGCTTTCCATGACGGAATCAAGCTGTCGCACACCCCGCGCCCTTGGCAACCCGGGATTCTGGGGGATGCCGTGGAGGTTTTGCTGGAGTGCGAATCCTTCAGATGCGTGAATTCATGATTCCCTGAGCCACTCGGCAAGCTTGGAGAGGTGCGGACTTCCAGCAGCCAGGCAAGCTTTCACAAAATTCTCCAGGTGTATGCGATGCTTCTTGGGGCTTCTGTGGAGATCCTCGTGCCTTTTGGGTAGATGATACATGGCTGGCGAAATTCCGGCCTGCCTGGCCTGGTCGTATAGCCACGGTTCCAGGTCGGGCTGGATTTCGATGAAGCGTTTGCCATGTTGAGGGTGCTGATAGAGACAAAGGCCAAGGCTGGGCTGTGATTCTAGGATGTGGAATTCTCTCAAATAAGTAGGGCAGGACTGTCCAGGGTCTTCATCGACGAGAGCAATGTCCGAGGCCTTACGGCTGATCTCCAGTGCATGAGCCACGCGGGATTTGGCCAACTCATGAAGCCACTGCTTTTTGGAAAACCCTAAGGAACGCACCGTCGCTTCATCATTGAAACATTCGAGGAAGATCATGGCTGATCGGGTAGAAAACGGTCGAGGTTGAAAAACGCGCTCATGTCCATTTCCATGAGTTCCATCCGCTGGTCTTCATTCATCGGGTAAACTTTGGTTTCTGAGCCTTCGAGTCGGCAGACGAAAACGTTCAGTTCACTCGGAGGAGTCTTCGCGATGATCGAGGTCAGCATGTAGGGACTGTGTGTTGTCAGGAAGAACTGATTCTCTTGCTCGTCCTTCGCGATGCTTTCGGCTAGAATCTTGGTGTAGGGCGGATACGAATTCGCCTCGGGTTCATCAAAGGCCAGAACGCACTTTCGGCTCGTTTCCAAAGCCAGTCGGTAAAAAATCATGCGTCGAAGAGTTTCAGATGTGGCCGAGTAAGGAAACGAAACGACGGCTGAGTCCTCCTGACGTGACATTGAAAGCTGTCGTTTGCCCACATCGACGGTCAGACGGTAACGGGAGTCGAAATAGTAGTCGGCAGCGATTTGACGGGCTGTTTTATCGTTGGCAAGAAGTGAGGCGAGGTTGGAGCCAAAGGGAGGGGATAGGCCGCCGTTGGCCAGTTCATCGACTGGGGCGTTTGCATGGTAGATGAAATATTTCACCGTTGGTCCTTCAACCCAATAACGTGACGGTCTTGGCTCCACGTCTAGGTTGTCTTTGATGCGCACGCGTCCGATGTGAACTTCATCTTCAGGCCAAGTGCTGGGATCTGGGAATCGCAACACAGCCCCTTCATCCGTTTTGAATAGTTTTGCTTCATCCTTGTCCAGAAAAACGCACGCTACGTCTTTAACATTTTGATCGAAGAAGAGCTCCGACACATATTCTGTCCGGCAAACTCTCTGAAGATTCGAATGCACTCCGGGGCACCAAAGCCCAAGCGCTTCCAACACGTTAGTCTTGCCGGCATTAGGCTCGCCGATGAAGACGTTCACCCGACGGCAGTCGATGTCGAGTGCACGGATGGACTTGAAATTTCGAATGGAGAGTGTCTGGATCATAACAGTGCCGCTGGTGCGGTTGAAGACGGTGTTGGAAAGAGTAATTCCCCGAGGGCGATGCCAGCAAGGGGTCTGCCTATGGCCAGCTTGGGGTGCCGGAGTGGTTGAGGAACGTTGGTGAAAAGCCCTTGTTGGATAAGCTAAGCCTCTTCGCGACAATCAATCGCAGTAAATCCTAGTGCGGTTTTGCGAATCTGGTTCTGGTCATAGTCTTTCTGTTTATTAAGTGCCCGGCGATAGCTATCGAGGTTATTTTGTCTACATAGTCCTTAAATGCCCAACTTGCCAACCTTGCCCGTGAAGCTAATTTCGTAAAGCGTAAAAGATATTCTTGGCTGGTGCGGAAAAATGGGGGCGCATTCATGATCTTCAGAGCATATCCGAGCCATTTGCTATGACTGCCTTCATAGCTTCGCGGCCAAGTTCCGTGGCTTCGACTCCCCAATCGACGCGTTTGAGATGAATGATGTTCAGGTCATAGGATCCGCCATTGTCCGCATGCTCACAAGCCGCTTGGTGGGCGGCTTTTATGCATTCGAAGTTGTTAGTAGTGGCAAAAAGCTGACTTCCATCGCTTGTCAATAGGTTGAGAATTCCGTTCCAAAACGGCAGCAAGTTCTTCCAGTAAATACCATTCTCAACTCCATCAATAAGGAACACAGATTTTGAATCGTCTTTGCGAATTTGGCAGTAAATCCTAAGTGCTTGGGCAAATCCCTGTCCCAGTTGGTGGGCGGGCATAAATTCTGAAATGCCCTCAAGTTCAGCGTAAATTTTGGGTGCCGACATGTCGGGCAGTTTGCGATAACGCAATTTCCTCAAACGAGGCTCAATCCTGCGCATAAAAACCTCCATGTCCTCCTCTCCATTTTGGCGTAAAGCTACAAGATTAAACTGTTCAGCATCACCGGCAAAATCTCCCTCTCTAGTACTCACTGCGGCGCATCGAATCAAAGAGCCAACCTCTTGAAAACTAAAGCCTTCTCTCGAAAAGGTTACTAGTTCAGGAGCGCTAGTTCTGCCAGACTGTTCTGGATAAAATATCTGCGCAAACATCTGGGAATCACTGTCGAACCATTCGATGAATCTACACCAAGCATCATTCAGAATGGCGCTAGATGGTCTGCGGTGCCGAGGTCTAAAAAAAACTTCTGTAGTCCCCTTGATTCCTGATGCGTAAACTTTCGTCCGCTCGGATTGCAGGTTAGTGTGAAGCCATTTCCAAAAGCCTTCGTGATAATCTTGTTGGGTGCTGGCAAAATGCGGTTTTGCACGGAATAAGTCTGGCAGGCACTCCAAATCCTCGGCTCCCCCGAGCAGCAAAATAAGCGATTCCAACAAACTCGTCTTCCCTGTGCTGTTGTCTCCCACAATCAAATTCAAGCGGTTGAGTAGCTTGAGTTCAAGCTGCTCGAAGCCGCAGAAGTTTGTCAGTTGGAGGTTTTTAAGCACGGATTGACCAGAGCTTGGCATGGGGCTTTACCCGTTCGCGCGCAGGATCTGGGCGAGGACGTAAGGCAGGATGCCGCCGGCGCGGTAGTAATCGATCTCCACGGGGGTGTCGATGCGGACGACCAGCGGGATGTCGAAGCTGCTGCCATCGGCCTTGTGGACGCGCAGGGTGGCTTCGCCCATGGGCTTGAAGTCGTTGCTGATGCCCAGGATGTCGAAGGTGGCGTCGCTGAGGTCCTTCACCTTGTCGTAGTCGGCCTTGTCCTTGAAGTTGCAGGGCAGGACGCCCATGCCGACGAGGTTGCTGCGGTGAATGCGCTCGAAGGACTTCGTGATGACGGCCTTCACGCCGAGAAGGCGCGTGCCCTTGGCGGCCCAGTCGCGGCTGGAACCCATGCCGTAGTCCTCGGCTCCGATGACGATGGTGGGCGTGCCGGCGGCCTTGTAGGCCTCGGCGGCGTCATAGATGCTCATCTCGGTGCCGGCGGGCTGGAGCAGGGTGTTGCCGCCTTCCTTGCCGCCGAGCATGAGGTTCTTGATGCGCACGTTGGCGAAGGTGCCGCGGGTCATGACGAGGTCGTTGCCGCGACGGCTGCCGTAGCTGTTGAAATCAGCCTGCGTGACGCCGTTTTCGGTGAGGAAGCGGCCGGCGGGGCTGTCCTTCTTGATGTTGCCGGCGGGGCTGATGTGGTCGGTGGTGACGCTGTCGCCAAAGATGCCCAGCGGACGTGCGCCCTTGATCTCGGCGATGTCGCCGGGGGTCATGCTGAAGTCGCTGAAGAACGGCGGGTGCTGGATGTAGGTGGACTTGCCGTCCCATTCGAACACTTCGCCAACGCTGCCCTTGATCTCGTTCCACTTCGGATTCTGGGAGGCGAAGTCGGTGTAGAGCCTGCGGAAGACCTCCGGGGAGAGGGCGGACTGCATGGCGTCACGGACTTCGGCGAGCGTGGGCCAGATGTCCTTCAGGTAGACGCCGCTGCCGGCGACGATCTCATCCTTGCTGAGGTCGATGTCGACCGTGCCGGCGATGGCGTAGGCGACGACGAGCGGGGGGCTCATGAGGAAGTTGGCCTTGATGCTCTGATGCACGCGGGCCTCGAAGTTGCGGTTGCCGGAAAGCACGGAGGCGGCGACGACGTCCTTGGATTTGACGACGTCCTCAATGCCGGCGTCAAGCGGGCCGGAGTTGCCGATGCAGGTGGTGCAGCCGTAGCCGACGGTCTGGAAGCCGAGTTTGTCGAGCTCGACCTGAAGGCCGGTCTTGGTGAGGTAGTCGGTCACGACGCGGGAGCCGGGGCCAAGGCTGGTTTTCACGGCGGGCTTCACGGTGAGACCCTTGGCGTTGGCCTTCTTGGCCAGCAGGCCGGCGGCGAGCATGACGCTGGGGTTGGAGGTGTTGGTGCAGCTGGTGATGGCGGCGATGAGGACGGAGCCGTCAGTGATGCTGTCCTTCGCATCAGCCTTGCTGTTCACGACGACGTCGGCGGGCTGGAAAGGGTCGGCCTTGGCGAAGCCGCCGGCCTTGACGTCCGCGCCGAGCAGGTCGCGGAACTTGCCCTTCAGGGCGGGGACTTCGATGCGGTCCTGCGGACGCTTCGGACCGGAGACGCAGGGCACCACGCCGCTCAGGTCGATCTCCATCTCGGTGGTGAATTCGAGCGCGCCCTTCTCGGTCGGGATGCCCCAGAGGCCCTGGGCCTGGAAGTAGTTCTTCACGGTAGTGCACAGCTCCTCGCTGCGGCCGGTGCCGCGAAGGTAGGCGATGGTTTCGTCATCGACGCCAAAGAAGCCCATGGTCGCGCCGTATTCGGGGGCCATGTTGGCGATGGTGGCGCGGTCGGTGACGGGCAGGCTGACGGCTCCGGGGCCGTAGAATTCGACGAACTTGCCGACGACGCCGAGCTTGCGCAGCTTCTGGGTGACCTCGAGCACGAGGTCGGTGGCGGTGACGCCTTCCTTGAGGGCGCCGGTCAGATAGACGCCGACGACTTCCGGAACGAGGAAGGTGACGGGCTGGCCGAGCATGCCGGCCTCGGCCTCAATGCCGCCCACGCCCCAGCCGACGACGCCGAGGCCGTTGATCATGGTGGTGTGGGAGTCGGTGCCGACGAGGGAGTCCGGATAGAACACGCCGTCCTTCTCCAGCACGCCCTTGGCGAGGTACTCGAGGTTCACCTGGTGGACGATGCCGATGCCGGGGGGCACGACCTTGAAGGTGTCGAAGGCCTGCTCGCCCCACTTCAGGAACTGGTAGCGTTCCTTGTTACGCTCGAATTCGAGGTCGAGGTTTTTGTTCAGCGCGTCCTGGGTGCCGGCGTAGTCCACCTGCACGGAATGGTCCACCACGAGGTCCACGGGCACGAGGGGCTCGACCATTTTCGGGTTCTTGCCGAGCTGCTTCACCTTGGAGCGCATGGCGGCAAGGTCCACGAGAAGGGGGACGCCGGTGAAGTCCTGGAGGACGATGCGGGCGACGGTGAAGGGGATTTCGTAGTCGCCCGGTGCCTTGGCGTTCCAGTTGGCGAGGTTTTTCACGTCGGCCTCGGTGACCTTCTTGCCGTCCAGGTTGCGCAGCAGGGACTCCAGCACGATGCGGATGGAGACGGGCAGGCGGGAGACTTTGCCGATGCCTGCGGCCTCAAGGGCGGGGAGGGAGTGGAACTTGCCATCGGAGCCGTTGCCGGTTTTGAAGGTCTGGAGGGTGTTCATTGAGTTTTGGGGAGTCAGGAAGTCGTCAGGGCGCGGTCAAGTGGGCAAGCTGGGGGCCAGACCTGCGCTTGGGCCGTGCGGGGCCGGAGAAATAGCGAGTGGAGCAGTTTTGACACCCATTTTTTTAGCTTCGCCTGCACCTGGATGAAAATCGCGGGCTTGTCGGGGTGTCATCAAGGTGTCTCGGAGGTGGCGGGAGGACTTTCGGAATGGGCTGAAGGCCTTGGGCTGATCAGGGAATGGCCGGGGGAGGTGGCTTGATTTCTGCGATTCGATGCTAAGTCGGGGTTGATGATTAGTTAAAATTTGATAAATTTTATCAAAATCTATAAACAAGACCTTGTCCCAACCTCTCCAGCAGCTACGGCAGTCCGCCAAATCGGCGGTCCTGGTGGCCTGTGGTCTGACGAGCCTGGCCAGACGTCGGATGGAGGGGGCCGCCGTGCTGACTTTTCATGGACTTTGCCAGGATGGTCGGTCGACCGGGGTTCTGGATGCCAGCCTGCATCTGCCGGTTTCGGTTTTCCGTGCGGTCTGCCGGCACCTGAGGGCGTCTTATCAGGTGATGCCTCTTTTGGAAATGACGCAGGCTGTCCTGGCCGGGCGTTCCCTGCCATCCCGGGCGGTGGCCATCAGTTTTGATGACGGGCTGGCTTCAAACTACCACCTGGGCTTCCCCGTGCTGCGTGAGATGGGGCTGCCCGCGACGATCTTTCTGGCCACGGGTTTCCTGGATGGCACGCATCCCCTGTGGTTTCAGGAGGTGGATCGCGCGCTGAAGGCACGAGGAGCGGATGCTGCGGAGCTGGGCTTGTGCCTGGCCCAATTGAAAACCCTGCCGGATGCCGTGATGAGGGGAGAGGTCAGGAAGCTGGTGGAAGGATGTACGAGGGAGGAGGCTGAGACCGCCCGGCCGATGAGCTGGGAGCAGGCGCGTGAGATGCAGGCTTCGGGTCTGGTTCACCTGGGCGGGCACACGCACACGCATCCGATCCTGTCCCGATGCCCTGTGGAGCAGCAGGCTGAAGAAATCCGCCTCTGCCGTGATCGCATGACCGAGGAGCTTGGAAGGGCTCCTCGCTTGTTTGCGTACACGAACGGAGGTCCGGATGATTTCACAGCGCAGACACAGGAGCTTCTGGCCGCCCAGGGCTTTGAGGCGGCTTTCACGATGATGCCAGCCCGGCTGGCTGCCGGTTTGCCGCCCCATGCCCTGCCTCGCTATGGCAACCCCACTTCCGTGCTTGAGGCTGAGGCCACGGCTTCGGGGGCCTTTGAACTGGTGAAGCAGTGGAGAGGGGGTGGCCGATGAACCTGGCCGGCTTTGAATCCTCCAGGGAGCTGGTGATGTCCGTCATTGCACGCAGCGTGCCGGTTCATGTCGTGCAGTCGGCCAAGTCGGAGGCAGCCTGCGGGGCGGTGGCGGCGGATTCTCCTGCATCAGGCACACGGTCCGAGGCGGCCCTGGCCGGCCTGTCGCGCCGGTTCACCGTGGCGCATTTCATCGCCGCGCCGGGCGGTGGCGGAGCAGAGGCCATGATGCGGAACCTGGTGCGCGCCATGGAGCCCGCGCGCTGGAGGAATGTGGTCATCGTCATGGACGGCCGATCCTGGGCCCTGGAGATGAAGGAACTCCGGGCGACGGGCGCGGAGGTGCATGACCTGGAGGCCTCGGCCTTTCTGCGCATCGGCACCCTGGTGAAGCTGGTGCGCGTGCTGCGTGAGGTGCGTCCAGACCTGCTGCAGACCTGGATGCATCATGCCGACTTTGTAGGCGGCTGGTGTGCGCGGCTGGCAGGCGTTCGCCGGGTGGTCTGGGGCATCCACTGCCGGGAGATTCATGCGAACCCGGGAGATTCTGAAAGCCGGATCCGCTGGTTCCGGCGCCTGCTCGGGGCGAGTTCGCGGGTGCTGCCGTCACGCGTGGTTTCCTGTTCGGCGGCGGCGATCCGGGATCATGCCGCCATGGGCTATCCCGAGTCCTGCATGACCTGGGTTCCGAACGGCATCGACACGTCGGTTTTTCAGCCGGACGCCGGTGCGCGTGTCCGGGTGCGTCAGGAGCTGCGTGTTCCTGAATCCGCGCCGCTGGTCGGTTTCATCGGACGTTTCCATGAGATGAAGGACCTGGCGACCTGGCTGCGGGCGGCGGCGCTCCTCCAGTCCCGCCGGCCGGAGACACACTTTTTGTTATGTGGCGGCCATGAAACGGGTCTGGGCGACTGCGCCCGCGCGGCGCTTTCGGTGATGCCGTTCAGGCAGCAGGTGCACTTCGCCCCGTTTCGCCCGGACCCTCAGGCGGTGTATTCAGCGCTGGACCTGTTCTCGCTTTCCTCGCGGACTGAGGCCTGTCCGATGACCCTGATGGAGGCGCTTGCCTGCGGCGTGCCCTGCGTGACGACCGACGTGGGCGACTGCGCGCGGCTGCTCGGGGATTCCGGGCGTGTCGTTCCGGCGCATGACGCGGAGGCCCTCGCCCGGGCCTGGGAGGAGATGCTTGACCATCGTCCGGACGCTGAGGCGCTGCGGCGTGACGCCGTCGGGCGCTTTGACATCCGTACGGCGGCGCGTGGTTATGAAAAAGTCTATCGGGAGGTGCTGGCGGCATGAGGCTGCTGACCGCCATCCTCCTGTTCATGGCCGCCCCGCTGCCTGCGGAGGTGAAGATTGCCCGTGTCGGCTCGATGATCCGGGTCATGCGTGTGCAGGAGGTCGCGGACCATGAGTCGGCGCTGGAGGCGGCGCGTGGCGAGCGTGAGTCGCTGCAGGTCGTGCTGACGGGGAGGCCGGAGGAGATCCGCGGGATCCGGCTCGATGTCGGCGACCTGCATGGTGCTGACGGTGCGTCCATTCCGGCCCCGCAGGTGCTCCGCGAGCATTACGTCAGGGTGAGCAAGTCAACGCCGATGTCACCGCTGCCGCCGGGGGATTATCCGGACGCCCTGGTGCCGCAGGATTTCGCCTGGCAGCCGCTGCCTGCGGTGAAGCAGGTGAACCAGCCATGGTGGATTGATGTGCACGTGCCCCATGGGGTCAGGCCCGGGACGTATTCCGCGGAGGTCATCGCCCGCGACGCGATGGGCGCCGAGATGGCGCGCACGAAGCTCATGCTGCGTGTTTCGGACTTTGACCTGCCCGAGGTGCCGCGTCTGCGCACCTCGATCATGACCGTGTGGCGGCGCGTGGCGGAGGTGCATGGGTTTGACCGACAGAAGGAGCCGCCGTCGCCTGCCCTGGCGGCGTTGCTGAACCAGTATTACGATCTTTTCGCCGAGCATCGCCTGAGCTGTGACCAGACGTATCCGACGTATCCGGACGGAGGCACCGGCAGGCTGGACCTGAAGCAGATTGAGGCGGGCATGAGGAAGCAGGTATTGCATCGCCACGCCAGCACCCTGGGGCTGCCGATCTGGCAGGAGTGGCCGTTTCCGGACCCTTTGGGCAGGGACAGGGCCGCGGCCATGAAATACTGCGCCACATGGATGAAGACGCTGCAGTCGCTGAAGGCGGGACAGCGGGGCTACATCATCATGGGTGACCTGGACGAGCCGAACAGTTACAGCGCCTACGGGCTGGTGAGGCGCTGGGGGGATTTCTTCAACGAGGCCGAGGCCACGCATGGTGTGCGCCTGCCGCTGCTGGTGACCGAGCAGCCCGCTCCGGATTCCTGGTGGTGGGGGAGCCTGGACGGTTTTGTGGACATCTGGGTGCCGCACTTCAGCAGTGTCTGGCAGGACATGGAGGGCGCGAAGGGCCGGCGCGACATCGCCCGCCGGATCAAGGCGGGGGATGAGGTCTGGTGCTATGCGGCTCTGGTGCAGATGCCGCAGGAATGGCTGGATTCCCACGACGGTCCGAAACAGCTCGCCGCCTCGAATCCGCCGGTCTGGTGCCTGGACTACCCGGCGATGAATCATCGTGTCCCGGCCTGGGTGATGCCTCGTCATGGCATCACCGGCCTGACCTACTGGGACACGCTTTATGCCAGCAAGGGCGTGGATGTCTGGAGGAATGCGGGCAGCTTCCAGCACCCGGATGGCAGCGTGCACAACGGTGACGGCAGCTTCATCTATCCCGCCACGAAGAAGCGTCATGGACGCGACATGCCGGTGGCGAGCATCCGGCTGAAGTGGCTGCGTGACATGTGCGATGATTATGACTACCTGATGCTGGCGCGGGACCTGGGGCTGGAGAAGGCTGCGATGCAGCAGGCGGAGTCGTTTGCCCGGGGTTTTGGCGACTGGGAGGATGATGTGGTCAAGCTGCTGAACGCACGCAGGGCCCTGGCGGCGTTGATCGTGCAGACCCAGGCCCTGCAGGCGAAAGGAGGTGCCCGATGAACCTGGAGATCATCACCAGCGAGGCCGGTTTCATGGCCCTCGAACCCGTGTGGGACAGGCTGCTCAACGAATCGGCCACACACAGCCCCTTTCAGCTCTGGGATTATGTGCGCCTCTGGTGGGAGGCCTTCCGGGCGGAGTATCAGCTTTGCATCGGGGTTGTCCGTGACAAGGCTTCGGAGGTGGTGGGCATCGCGCCCTTTGTCATCGGCGCGGACCGCGGAGAGTCGCGCCAGCGCCTGAGGCATCTGGGATTCATGAACGGCCTGGGGGAGGTGCAGGGCGAGCGCATGGATGTGCTGGTCCGGGCCGGACGGGAGGCGGAGGTCACGCCGCTGCTGGCCGGTGTTCTCTCGAAATCCAGCGCCTCCTGGGATGTCGTGCGCCTGAACAAGGTTCCCGAGGAGTCGCCGAACCATGCGCTGCTGCTTGCCGCGATGCGCCGCTGCGGCCTGGCCGCCGGGGTTCTCAACCAGTCGGCCTGCCGCTGCTTTGACCTGCCGGAGAGCTGGGAGGCGTTTGAGAAGAGCAAGTCGGGCAACTTCAGGCGCAACATCCGCCGCTACTGGGGGCATCTGTTTGAAAGGCATGAATCGCAGGTGGTGATGGACATGGAGCCTGAGAAGGCGGCCGGTGAGTTCTTCCGCCTTCATGCCATGCACTGGCCCGACGGTGTCAGCTCCTTCCTGCGTCCGCAGGCCATGAGAATTCACGAGGCCCTGCTGAGCCTCTGGATGCCCGGCGGGCGGGTGCTCATGCCCTTCATCCTGATTGGCGGCCGTCCATGCGGATCGGTCTATGCCTTCTGCCACCAGGGTGAGATGTTCATTTATCAGCTCGGCTGGGACAAGGCCCACGCCTCCATCAGCATGGGCAACCTCGCCGTGCGCGCCTGTGTGGAGGAGGCGATCCAGCGCGGCCTGAAGATGGCCGACTTCCTTCCCGGGGAGTACCGCTACAAGCGAGAGTGGAGCTCGCGTGTGCGCGAGGTCTCCGACCTGGAGTGCTTCCACCGCCTGCATCCGCGCTCTCTGCTGTTCCTGGGCCTGCGCGCCCTGAAGCGCCGGCTTGCCCGATCTGAACCCGAACCCGCCGTGGCAGCCGCCGCGAAGCCCGAGGAAAACGAAGAATGAAAGTCCTGGTCCTGACCGCCGACGCCAACACGCTGATCTACCACCGCGGTGACCTGATCCGCGACCTGGCCGCGCATGGCTGCGAGGTGGTGACCTCGGCGGCGGAGGACTACGAGCATGTGCAAAAGTTTGTTCGCGGTCTTGGCGGCCGGCACGTGCCTGTGCGGATGGTGCGCAGCCGGGTGAACCTTCTCAAGGACTGGGTCACCTGGATGGACATGTTCCGCCTGTTCCGGCGCGAGAGTCCTGACGCCCTCTTCGCCTACACGATCAAGTCGGTGGTCTATGGCTGCGTGGTCGCGAGGCTGGCCGGGGTGCCGAGGGTCTATGCGCTGCTGCCTGGGCTCGGCTTCACCTTTGTGAAGCCGGAGACGCTGAAGCAGGCGGCGGTGCAGTGGATCTCCAGGATTCTTCACCGCTTCGCTCTGCGCAGGGCGGACGTGATCTTCATGCAGAACCGCGATGACCTCCGGCTGTTCACGGAGATGCGCATGCTGCCCGAGGGCGTGCCGGTCCACGTCACCGCCGGCAGCGGCGTGAACCTGGAGGAATATCCGCATGCGCCTCTGGAGTGTGCGGAGGGGCTCGCCGCCGGACGTGTGCGCTTTGTGCTGGTCAGCCGGTTGCTCATCAGCAAGGGCGTGCGCGTTTTTGCCGAGGCCGCGCGTCGGATCAAGGCCCGCTGGCCGCAGGCTGAGTTTCATCTCGTCGGCCCTTTTGATCCCAACCCCAACCGTGTCGGGGAGGCCGAGGTCGATGCCTGGGTGAAGGAGGGGACGCTTGTGCATCACGGCATGGTGCGTGACGTGGCGGGCCTGTTGAAAACGATGCACGTTTTCTGCCTGCCGACCTGGTACCGGGAAGGCGTGCCGCACGCCACGCTGGAGGCGCTTTCCACCGGGCGGGCCGTCATCACCACGGACTCGGTCGGCGCTCGTGAATGCGTGGCGTCGCCTCATGGGGAGGCCGGTGTTCTGAAGCGCGGCTCAAACGGCTTCCTCTGCCCGTCGCGGGATGTTGATGCGGTGGCGGATGCGATGCGTTTCTTCATCGAAAATCCGGACCAGGTGATCACCATGGGCCTGGCCAGCCGCAGGCTTGCCGAGGAGGTCTTTGATGTCCGTCTCGTGAACCGGATCATCCTGGATGCGATGAACCTTGCCGCGCCGCCGTCCGGCCAAACAAACTTCGCCCAACCTTGCCCTGGCATGGCAGGTGCACGATAGTTGACCCTGCTTCGTCCTCATCATGGCCTACCACCTTGCGCTTGATCCCCGCGCCACGCACCCGGTCCTGCCGGGGGCGCAGCCGGGGCGTGCCCTGGTGCCTCATGCGCCCACGGCGTCGCTGTCGCCTTCCCAGGTGGATACAAGCCCCTATCTGACGACGCCTCCTCCGCAGTTTGGAGAACCGGTGATCAGCCTCGGGGATCTGCTGGGCTACCTCCGCCGTTTCGGCTGGATGGGCCTGCTGGTCGGCCTGCCCGTGGCGGCGGCCGCCTTTTATTTCCTGGGCATGGGGCCGAAGGTCTATGAGGCCGAGGCCAAGCTGCGCCTGCGCATCGGGGAGGGCAACGTGCTCAAGCTGCCGGAGATGGGCCGCCAGGGCATCACGGAGCTCAGCGCGCCCCAGCTCGTCAACAACCACCTGACCGAGCTCAAGTCCCGCCGCTTCGGCGAGTTCCTGTTTGAACATTTTGATCCTGAAAAACGCAGGGCCTGGGTCGCCAGCCTGCTTGCCAACCCTGGACGCAAGACCATGATCCTGAGGAGGCTCGGGCTCCAGGGGCCGCCTGGCCAGCCGCCTCCGGAGAGGGATTTCTTCATCGACCAGGTTCTGGCAGCCGTCACCGTGGAGCCCTTGAAGGAGTCTCACATCGTGAGGATCCTCGCCCGGGACGTTGATCCTGCGATGGCCGCCCTGCTGGCCAACAGCTATGCGCGTGAATACATCCGCTTCTTTGGCGTCCAGGAGTCGGGCCTGAGCCAGGGCGAGCGTGATTACCTTCAGAAGAAGGCCGAGTCCCTTCGCACAAGGCTGGAGGAGAGCGAGCGCAAGCTGTCCGAGTACCGGCGGGCGCAGAACTTTGTGGGTGCCGGGGAGGCGCAGAACGTGGACAGCGCCCGCATGCTGCAGTTCAACACGGCGATCACCGACGCCCAGCAGCGGCTCATCAAGGCGCGCAACGACCTGCAGACGATCCGCATCACGCAGCAGGCCGGTCGTGACCTGATGGAGGTGCGTGTGGTGGGCGAGAACCCCGACGTCGCCTTCCACCGCAAGGAGCTCGACGCCAAGCTGGCCCAGCGCCGGGCCCTGGAGCCGCTGTGCGGCCGCAGGCATCCGCAGATGATCGCGCTTTCCGGCGAGATCGATTCGCTCAAAGCCTCGCTGACGCGGGCCATGGATGCTGTCGTCACCATGGCGGAGACGGAGGTGAGCAACCTGGAAAGCCAGATCCGGGACTATGAAAAGCAGCTGGCCTCCGCCCGCGGAATGGCCGTGGACCAGAGCAGCAAGAACGTCGAGTACAACCTGCTGCTGGACCAGGTGAACGCGGACCGTCAGATGTATCAGACCATCGTCTCCAGCCTGAACAAGGCCGAGGTGACGGGCGAGTTCACGGAGTCCGGGGCCCTCAGCCTGGCGGACACGGCCAGCCCGCCGGACAATCCCGTGAAGCCTAACAAGCCGGTCGCCGCGATGGCCAGTGTCGTCCTGCTGGGGGTCATCCTGATCGGCCTGCCGGTGGGCTGGGGGCTGGTTGATGATCATGTGCTGAAGGCCATCCGCCAGGGCGGGTCCCCCTCTGTCAACATTCCCTCCGTGCGTGACGTTCCCCATGTTCCGGTGGGGCAGCCGGTGGCGCCGAACTTCCACCGTCCGCCTTCCACGCGGCTGATGATGCCGCCGTCTCCTGAGAACATGCCGGCGCCGTCTGCGCCCCTGGTGATTCCCGGTCACGGCAGCGCGCCTGTGCTGGCGCGTTTTCCGCTCATCCGCCAGGCGAACCCGGAGGCCGTCCTCGGGCAGTTGCTCAAACCTGAGCCGATTGGCGCCTCGGGGGCGTTGCAGCAGATCACCAGCACGCTGGAGATGCAGGCGCTTCAGCGCAGCGGCCTTGGCGGGGTCATCCTGATCACCAGCAGTGAAAGCGGGGAAGGAAAGACCGCCGCCGCATCCGCCCTGGCCGCCGCCTTCTGTCACCAGGGGCGCAGTGTCTTCATGATGGAGTGCAACGCCGTGTCGCCAGCACTTCATCAGTGGTTCCCCCATGCCAACCACCACAGCTCCTGGGCGCATGACCTGGAGTCGCTGCGTTACGGCAACACGCATCTTTTCCTCCTGCCTGCCTACGATCTGCCGGCCTATGCGACGAATGAGCTGCTCGACGGCTACCGTGCCTGGATCGATCGTGCCCGCCACCATGTGGACTGGATCATTCTCGACGCAGGTCCGATCCTGAAGAACTTCGCCGATGTGGCGCCGCTGGCGCCGCTGGCCACCGATGTGCTGGTGGTCAACAATCCGCAGATCACGCCGCCTGCCAGGCTGCGCGCGGCATTGAACCTGCTCCAGCCCATGATGAGCAGCAGCGCTTTCCGCGGCCTGGTGATCCAGGGGGCTTGAGGCGCATCAAGGCGGCAGCAGCTCCGCCCTGCCGGAGAGCACCGGGGTGGCGCTGCTTTTTTCCTCCGCGTTTTCAGGCATCGCGGGCTGGGTGAAGAAGCCGATGCCCTTGTGCAACCCTGAACGGGTGATGACCAGTCCGCTGAAGGCGGCCGGCCGCCGGATTTTCGCGGCCGGGGTGGTCAGGGAAAAGGGGTTGGTATCATTGAAGGTGAAGGAGCCGCTCAGACGCCCGTTGGAGGCGGCCAGGGACAGGGTCAGAGCCTGCGGGTTCAAGGTTGTGCCCGCGGGGATCCTGGCGGTTCCGGAAGCGGTGACCTGGAAGGCTTGCCCGAAGGTTAAGCCGGTGATGGAAGCTCCGGTGAAAAGCATCCTGGCGTTTAATTCCTGGGACGAGGCGGGCGGCTGCAGTCCAAGAAGCATCTCATCCTTGGCGGGTCTTGTGTAAAGCGCCCCCCGGGCATCGAGGCCATGGAGCGGGATGCCGTCCTTGTAGGAGCGGACGCCGTTGGCTGTCGCTGGTTTCTTGATCCACTTCAGCGAGCCGTCGGCAAGACCGGTGTTCGCATTCAGCGTGACCAGCCCCTGGAGGCTGCCAGTCCCGGAATAGAGAAGCTGATGGATGGAAACCTGACCCTCCGGTCCCATCGGAATGCTGCCGGTGATCGACGTGCCCTCAGCCAGCTTGCCGGTCCACGAGACGCCGCCGCTTGGAGACAGGGTCAGCACCGCCCAGCCGCTGCCCTGCGGATAATCCGGGTCGTCCTTCTCCAAGGCTCCCGTCGGGATGAAAACGGCAGTGTTGAAGGCTGCGCTGGCAGACACGGGTTTCAAGGTGCTGCTCCATGGGGATTTGCTGCCAGTCAGATTGCGGCTGGAGCCCGGGAGGGTGTTCCGGCAGTTGCCGCTGAGCAGTCCGTTGTCCAGATCCAGGCTGAAGCTGCCGGTGATTGCCGCAGGGACCTTGCCCTGGGGGATGGAAATCGGGGTTGTTGGCGACTGCCTTCGCGGCAGGGCGTCAATCATCCCGGTCCAGGTGAAGGTCCGGGTGCCCAGGGTCAGCCTGCCTGAATAAGACCCGGTGGAGCCGACCGTGATCTTCAGGCCGCCGCCCAGTTCATCATTCAGGTCAAGTCCATGCTCCACCCGGCCGTGCCAGGTTCCGACGGCGTCCATGGGGAAGCTTTCAATCTGCCAGATGACCTCGATTTCGGGGCTGGTTCCGGCGGCGTTGGCGGCGCTCATGAAGAAGGTGTAGGTGCCCGGCTTGGTCGGGCGCCCGCTGAGTTGGCCGGTGGCGGCGTCCAGTTTCACACCGGCGGGCAGTTTGCCGCGCAGCTTGTAGCTGGTGGCCGAGTTCTGGGCGCTGAAGGCGGCGTTCACCGGGCCGCCCTGGACGCCGTTGTCAAAGGCGGGCGGGTTCATCACGGGAGGCACGAGCACGGTGACCATCACGGCCGAGCTTTCGAGGGGTTCGGCAAATCCCGTCATGCCGACCACGCAGGAGTAACCACCGTCGTCGGCAGGCGATGCCTCGGTGATCCGAAGCGTGGGACCGTCGGCCCCGGTGATCCTTCCGCCATTGCTGAGAGCCTCGCCGTTGCGCTTCCACTGATAGGAGAGGCCCGGCCCCTTGGCGGGTGCCTGCAGCACCAGGTCGGGCGTCAGCGTGTGGTTCACCAGCAGGGTGGCGGGCAGCGCGCCGACCACGCCCACCTGGATGGGTTCGGAGGAGTCAACACCGGCGGCATTGACCACGTCCAGCCGATATTCGCCGCCATCCGAAACCTGCACGGCGGGAAGATTCAGCGTCGTGCTGCTGCCAGGCAGGCGTTCATCATCACGGTTCCAGATGAAGGCCACCTTGCCGCCACCGGTTCCCGAACCTTCCAGGGAGAGAGGATCGCCGGCACGAAGGAAAAACGGCCCGCTGGTGCTCGAGGTCAGGACTGGCAGGGCGGCATCGGTTCCATAAAGCTTGAGCTCGGCGGATTGAAAGGTGCCGGTGTCCCTCTGGGCAAGGTCTCGGATGCTCAGGGTCCAGACGCCCGCCGCAGACTCGCCCCAGTGGCGCACGCTGCTGAACAGCCAGTCGTTGTAACCTTCAATGCTGGCGTCGCTGACTGTTTTGACCGCGAGATTGCTGATCACGCCGCCGGGTGAAATGAGGCGGATGTCCAGGTCACCCCGGAAGGTGTGGGTGGCCTTCAGCTTGAGCGTGGCATGCTCCACCCTCATCGGGGCGATGCCGCCGAGGTCAAAGCTGATGCTGACGCCGGTCTCGTTGTTGTCCGGAATCGCCTGGGCCGTGGTGACGCTGCGCGTCTCCTCCAGCATCGGCCCCAGCGGAGTCCAGGTGGAGGCCATTGACACCGCCGCCGCGGCATCGACCAGGCCGCCTCCAAAGCTTTCATGATGCTTGACCGGAGGCAGGCTGGGGTCGCCGCCATGGCGGGTCACCCATCCTGCGGTGGTTGGGAAGACATGCCTGGATGAGCGCAGCAGGATCTCCTTCACATCCCGCCAGTTCAGCAGCGGGTTGGCGTTCACCATCAGCGCCATCACCCCCGAAACCACCGGTGTGGCCCCCGAAGTTCCGCCAAAGCTGTTTGTGTAGTTGCGGTCGGCCGCCTCACCCGTGCTGCCTGGCCTGTTGAGCCCGTTGTTTCCCCTCAGGTCGGTGGTGTAAATGCCGCGGCTGCCGCCGCTGCTTGGCGCCACAACAACAAGGTGCGATCCTCCTTCGCTGTAGTCGGACACGTAGCCGCCGTTGCCCATGGCCCCCACGGTGGTGCTGTAGATGGAGTTGGTATAACCATCCTTCTGGCCCTGCTCTCCCGCCAGCGTGCCGTTGCCGGCCGCCCAGACAAAGAGCGTTCCCCGGCCAAAGCGGCCTGTCTCAGCGGCATCCTTCAGCGCGGCCCGCATCAGCGGCCCCGGGCCGATGAGGGCGTTCGCCTTGGCGCCCGATCCCCAGCTGTTGTTCTTGACCTGGATGATGTCCTTGCGGTGGGACATCGCCTCCGCCTCATCCTGGTCGGTGATGCCGTCGCTGTCCTGGTCGGAAATCAGGCGGAGTCCGACAAGCAGGGCCTCCGGCGCCACGCCGCTGATCCCGATGGCGTTGCCGCCTCGGGCCGCCGCAATCCCCGCGACCGCCGTGCCATGGGAGTCCTCGACGGCTTTGTCCGTGTTGGGACGGGCGGTTGGATCGGCATCCTTGCTCAGGTCGTTCCAGTCAAATCCAAGGGAGGTGTCAATGCTTGGCAAGAGATCGGGGTGCAGCATGTCCAGGCCGTCATCGACAATGCCGATCCGCTGTCCCGCGCCCCTGTGACTGTCCCAGACCGGGGTGACGTTGGCGTCCACTCCCTGAAGCCCGTTTCCCTGGCCGGTGTTTCTCAGGTTCCACTGCTGGGAGAAAAAGCTGTCGTTGGGCAGCAGCATCTTCTGCCGGTGCCGGGCCAGCAGGGGCATGACGTGCCGGACACCGTCCTGCCCAGTCAGGGCCGACAAGGCGCGCAGGGTTGCCTCCGCGCCGCCCTTCACCGGTTCGACGATCCAATGGTCCGGTGCATATTCGGGCCTGGCCACGACGCGCAGTCCGTGCGCCTTCAGGAGCTGGGCGGCCCTGGCCTCATGGGTGAACTGCAGGTCGAGGCGGTTTTTCAGCACCTGCCTGGCGGAAGGCTCGCCTTCACGCCCCAGGGGATGCAGCACCAGCTCGGCCTTGTCGCCTCCCTGGCGCGCCGCCTCCACCAGAAGACGCGAGGCGTCGGCGGCCCTGGGAAAGCGACGCCAGCGCTGCTCCTGGGGCCCTTCCGCGAAATGCAGCTCCTCCAGAGAAAGCACGAAACGTGCGGCGCGACCGTCGGCCATCAGGACAAACGGCCTGCCTGCGAGCATGTCCTCAAGAACATGCTTTTGGTCAGGCTCGGCGGCGGGCGTCTCAAGCCGTGCCTTCAATCCCGCGCCTTGCTCCAGACGGCCCCCTTGCCCGGCGGGCTCCTTCACGGGGCCGCTCTCCACGCCGGCATCCCTGAGGAGCAGCACCATGCCTCCGGCCAGGAGGATGGGCGCAAGCAGAGCCTGGGTGAGGCGGTTCAACATGAGGCGGTCGGGGGGGATTTGGACATGCTCCCAGGAATCAGGTTCAACTTCAAGGAGGATCCAGGGATCCGGAATTTCTCCCGGCAGGGGCTGCTGTTCGTCCGGAAGCTTGCTGGGTCAAGCTTGCCGCCGAACTGGGAATGCTTCAAGGAGCCGGTCCAATGCCGCCCCTGCGCCTCGTCCTCACCCTCCTGCTAATCACGGCTCCCGGCCGGGCGGTTCAGCCCGCCCTGGCCAACGTGCCCTACGGCGCCCACGCCCGCCAGGTGCTGGACGTCTATCAGCCGGCCCGGGCCGGCGGACCGGCGCCGGTGCTTTTCTTCATCCACGGCGGAGGCTGGATGACGGGCGACAAGTCTGGACCTGACTTTCTCGACAAGTGCCTCGAAAAAGGCATCGCGGTGGTGTCCATCAACTACCGCCTGATCACGGACGCCGCCGGGGTTTCGCCCCCGGTGCAGGTGTGCTTTGACGACACCGCTCGCGCCCTCCAGTTCACCCGCTCCAAGGCGGCGGAATGGCGCATCGATCCGCGCCGCATCGTCGGCTGCGGCGGTTCGGCGGGCGGCTTCCTCGCCCTCTGGCTGGCCTTTCACCCTGACATGGCCGCGCCGGGCGACGCCGACCCTGTGAAGCGGGAGTCCACGCGTCTCTCCGGTGTCATGGCTTTCGTGCCGCAGACCACGATCGATCCCCTGCAGATGCAGGCGTGGATTCCCAACAATGAGTATGGCAACCACGCCTTCGGGCTGCCGGGAATGGCGGAGTTTGTCGCCAGGCGCGAAGAGCTGCTGCCGTGGATCAACCGCCACTCGCCCCATGCCCTGGCCAGCTCCGACGATCCGCCGGTGCTGCTGTTTTATGACAATCCTCCGGCCCTCGGCCGGCCCTACAAGGACCCTCCCCACAGCGCAAACTACGGAGCAGGCATTGAGGAGAAGCTGCGCGCCGAGAAGATTGAGCACGAGATCAACTACAACAACGACTATGCCCGCATGCGCTGGCCGGATCTCTTCGGCTTCATCGTCGAGAAGCTGAAGCCCTGAGGTCAGCCGTTGACACAACGTCGGTTAGTCCGCCATCCGCCAGGACAGTTCCAGGCCCAGGCCGGAGGGCAGCGGGGTGACGGGGCCGGCGGGAGTTTCGAGCACGCTGGTGCGTGAAGGCGCCTTCTCCATCCTGAAGCGTTGTTGGGAGGGCGGGAAACCGTGAAAGGCGGGGCCGTTCAGACAGAGGAAACGTTCCAGCAGAGCCTGTCCTTCCGGGCTGCCGAGGTCGGCGCCGGCCTCCTCAAAGGCCATCGCATACAGCTGCGGCGCGCAGCCTCCGGTGAAGCAGCCGGCCGCGCAGCCGCAGTCCGTGGCCTTGGTGGTGTGCGGGGCGCTGTCGGTGCCGGCGAAAAACTTTGCCTGCGCCGGCTGGAGAACCGCCTCGCGCAGCGCCGCGCGGTCGTCCTGAAACTTCACGACGGGCAGGCAGTAGAGATGATACTTCAGGCCCTGGATCAGGTGGCCGATGGTGTAGAGCAGGTGCTGGGGGGTGATTGTGGCGCCGACATGGGCCGGGGCGGCTGCGACAAACCCGGCCGCGGTCCGGGTGGTGATGTGCTCGCAGACAATGCGCAGCCTCGGATGCGCGGCGAGCAGGCGCGGCATGCGCTCCTGGTAGAAGCGTGTCTCTGCGTTGTGCCTGGCGTCGATGTAGTCCGGGCCGCTGAGTGCATGCTGCTCTCCATGGATGCAGAGAACGACGCCATGATCCTCCATGGCATGAAGGACTTCGCCGCCGATGAGATCATCCATGGGCAGGCCGTGCTCGGCGTTGGTGGTTCCATGTGGAGGATAATACTTGCAGGCCTTCAACAGCCCCGAGGACGCGCCTTCACGGATCATGGCGGCGGTGGTCTGGCGCGTCAGGTATAGCGGCACGATGAGATGCTCAAAGGCGTCCGCGCCGGCTTCGCGGAGCATCTGAAGGTAACCTTCAACCGACCAGCCCCCGGTCTCCATGGCGCCGGTCACACGCGACACGGGCGGCTGGGTGTTGGGCATGGCCAGCGCCCCTGCGCAGCCCATGTCGAGGTGCGCCTTGATGTAGAAGGGAACGGCCGGGCCCTGACGAAAGTGAGTGTGGAGGTCGAACCACCTGGGAAGATCGAGAATCATCCATGTTCGTTAGCGCGGCGCGGGTCGGGATCAATCGGCAGGTTCGCCGAGCCTGTGACAGCCGGGCTTCATTTGGCGCATTCCGTCCAAACCGCTCGCATCTTGCCATGGAGTGGTTATGGAACTCCCATGTCCTTTGCATCGCTCGGCCTCGACCCCCAGATTCTTCAAGCCATCCAGGAGGCGGGTTATTCCGAGCCCACGCCCATTCAGGCGGCGGGCATTCCCGCCGTGCTTGGCGGTGGCGACGTCATCGGCATCGCCCAGACGGGCACGGGCAAGACGGCGGCTTTCACGCTGCCCATCCTCACCAAGCTCGCCGCCCGGCCGCCCCACCCGGACCAGCGCCGCCGCACCCGCGTGCTGGTGCTCGCCCCCACGCGTGAGCTGGTGGCGCAGATCGAGGAGAACGTGCTGGCCTATGCCCGGCACCTGCCGCTGAAAATCGCCAAGGTTTACGGGGGCGTCGGCGAAAAGCCTCAGAAGGACGCCCTGCGTTCCGGGTGCGACATCGTCATCGCCTGTCCCGGGCGGCTGCTTGACCTGATGAACCAGCGCTGCGCGGACTTCTCCCAGCTAGAGCATCTGGTGCTCGACGAGGCGGACCGCATGCTGGACATGGGCTTCTTGCCCGACATCCGGCGCATCATCGGCCAGCTGCCGAAGAAGCGTCAGACGCTGCTGTTTTCGGCCACGCTTTCCAAGGAGATCGAAGGCATCACGCATGAGTTTCAGAATGCGCCCAAGATCGTGCAGGTGGGACGGCGCTCGAACCCCGCCGAGACGGTCACACAGCTGGTTTACGAGGTGCCGAAGCATCTCAAGATGAGCCTGCTGGAACACCTGCTCCAGGACGAGAAGATGCAGATGGTGCTGGTCTTCAGCCGCACGAAGCATGGCGCCGACAAGATCGCCCGCCGTCTGGGCAAGGGCGGCGTGAGCTGCGCAACCCTGCACGCCAATCGTTCGCAGAACCAGCGCCTGCGCGCCCTGGAGGACTTCAAGTCCTGGAAGGTGCGAGTGCTTGTCGCCACCGACATCGCCGCGCGCGGCATCGACGTGGACGGCATTTCGCATGTCGTGAACTTCGACTTTCCCCATGTTGTCGAGGACTATGTCCACCGCATCGGCCGCACCGGGCGTGCGCAGGCCATCGGCGACGCGATCAGCTTTGTCTCGCCCGATGAGATGGACGACCTGCGCAAGCTGGAGCGCTTCATCGGCCGCGGCCTTGTGCGCAAGCGTGCCGAGAACTTCGATTACAAGGCCTCCGCACCTGCCGTCACGGATGAACGTCCTGAACGTGAGCGGCGCAACCCGCGCCAGCAGCAGCAACGCAACGGCGGCAGGCGTCAGCAGAACGGCCAGGGTGGCAGGCCCGGCGGCCGGGAGGGCGAACGCGGAGAGCCGCGTCATGACCGGGCCCAGGATTCGATGCCGGGCAGGGATGGAGCGCGGCGTGAACGATCCCAGGGAGGCGAGAGGTCCAGAAACCCGCAGGGTCGCGAAGGCCGCGGCCGGCAGGATGCGTCCGGACGTGATTCAAATTCGGAAGGTGCCAAGTCCGGCGTTCGCGGCCTTTGGAACCGGCTGCGGGGCAAGTGAGGAAGCCCTGGCCGGCTTATGAATGCGGCGACATGACAGAACACGGGATCACCCCGTCTTCCTGGTGAGGTGGATTGGTTTTCCAAGTGCCGGACGCCTTCTGTGCCTCGGCCTCATGCCCCTTTGCCTCGGGCCGTTTCGCTTGGCCGCAAGGGTTCACACCTTCGGCTCGGAGGAAGTGGGTGCGTGCAGCATCGTGGCCAAGTGAAACCCGCCGGAGCGAAAGGGCTGGGTTGCCGAGGCCGGGGAGGCACCGGGCACATGGAATGCGCCTGATCCTCGCCCAGGAAACGTTTGGCTCCTGGGTTCTGTCATGAGGCCGTATTCACAGCCGGGGTTGATCCATCCCACGCAGGGAGGATCAATGCGAAACCTCGGAGGGTGCATCCAGCTCCTTGGGCGGCCAGAAGGCGATGACGAGGAGCACGGTGGCGGCAAGGGCGAGGCCCGTGGGCCAGAGGAAGAGCTCCCTGTAGTTCACGGTGCCGTCGGCGGCGGTGAGTTTGCCCTGAAGGGGGATGAAGAGCCATTTGGCGGCCAGGTCGCCCAGACCGAGCACGAGCAGGTTGAAAAGCCCCTGGGCGCTGGATCGGACATCCTTCGGGAAGGCGGCGTCGATGAAGATGTAAAGCGTCGCGAAGAAGAAGGCGTAGCAGATGCCGTGCAGCACCTGCACCACGATGATCATGGTCTGGTTCTGCGGCATGAAGGCGAAGACCGAGAAGCGTGCGGCGTGACCCAGGATGCCGAGGATCATGGTGGTCTTCCAGCCCATGCGGGAAAGGAACCAGCCCAGGACCGCCATGGTGGCGATTTCAGCGATCTGGCCGATGCTCATCACGGGCATGATCCACTCGGGGGCGATGCCGACCGTCTTGCTTCCCAGGAAACCGCCCGCCATCAGGAAGTAGCCGTTGTGGATGGTCGAGTCGATGAAGGTCACGATGAAGAGCACCAGCAGGAAGGGTTTGCTGAGGAATCGGGCCGCCTTCAGCCAGGCAAAGCCGCCTTCACCGGCGGCGGCGGGTTTGGCGGGGGTGTGGGGCAGGCTGAGGCTGAACACGGCCAGGACGAGCGAGGAGACTCCTGAAATGACGAAGATGTAGCGGCTGGCGGCCACGGCCTCGGCGCCGCTTTTGCCCTGAAGGATGAAGTAAAGCGGCCAGGCGGCGAGGATCCAGCCGATGGTGCCGCCCATGCGCACCAGGCCAAACTCCTTCTGGGCATTTTTCAGGTGGGTGAAGGCGATGGAGTTGGAGACGGAGATGGTTGGCACATAAAGGAGGGAATGCACCAGCATCAGGCTGAAGAAGGTGGTGAAGTCCCTGGCCCAGAACATGCCCAGGATGGCGGCGCCTCCGACCAAATGGCTGAAGGCCATGAACTTCTCGGCGGCAAAGCTGCGGTCGGCGAACTGGTTACTGAAGAAGATGCCCACCACGGAGGCGATGGCGAAGGCGCTGCCCACCCAGGTGATCTGCATGTCCGTGAAATTCAGCCCGTCCTTGCCCATGTAGCCCCAGATGAGCGGCAGCCAGGCCCCCCAGATGAAGAACTCGAGGACCATCATGACGAACAGTTTCTTGGCGGCGGGTGATTTCATAAAATGCGCGCGGAGGCTAGGGACATACGGAAGCCGAGGCAAGGTTTAACATCCGGGTTTCAGGGGCCATGCATGAGGAGAGGGCTTTCGAAGCCGGGGAGCGTAAGATTTACAGATACAGGATTCACAGGATCGGCATGATTGACAGGACAGAGGACAAAGCCGGGTTGTCTGAGAATCCGGTGAATGCTCTCATGGATGCCAGGGGGACGCCTTGGATGGTGCGTTTCATCCGCGAGACATGCCTGGATGCCTGCCTCGCTCCAAAGGCCTTCAGGCCAGCAGGTCGCGGATCACGTGGCCATGCACATCGGTGAGTCGGCGGTCGAGGCCGTTGTGCCGGACCGTCAGCTTTTCATGGTCGATGCCGAGCAGGTGGAGAAGCGTGGCGTGGATGTCGTAGCAGGTGGTCGGATTGGAGCGGTCGAGCGGCTTGTAGCCCCAGGCGTCGGATTCACCGGCCACGACACCGCCCTTGATGCCGCCGCCGCAAAGCCAGTTGGTGAAGACATAGGGGTTGTGGTCGCGGCCCCTGCCGCCCTGGGTGCTGGGCATGCGGCCGAACTCGGTGGTCCAGAGGATGATCGTCTCCTCCAGCAGGC
This sequence comes from Prosthecobacter sp., assembly GCA_044341745.1. Lineage (GTDB taxonomy): Bacteria > Verrucomicrobiota > Verrucomicrobiia > Verrucomicrobiales > Verrucomicrobiaceae > Prosthecobacter. Next base: position 71,884 of record JBIIRD010000018.1, read on the forward strand.
CGCGCTGCTTCAGGTCCTGGATGAGCGCGGAGACGGCTTTCGCCATGCCCCAGGCCAGCGGGCCGTGGTCGCGCTCAACATCCTCGTGCGAGTCCCAATTGCGGCGTGGGAAGCCGTTGTCGTTGCCGCTCCAGATCTGCACAAAGCGGACGCCGCGTTCGAGCAGGCGGCGTGCGGCGAGGCATTTGCGGCCCATGTAGTCGGCCTCCTCCTCCGGGTTGATCTCCGTGGGCCAGACTTTTCGATGCTCCTGAATCCCGTACATCGATTTGATGTGCTCCGGCTCCCTGGAGATGTCGAGGGCCTCGGGTGCGGCGAGCTGCATGCGCGCGGCGAGTTCGTAGCTCTGGATGCGTGAATCAAGGCGTGTGTCCTCGGGCCGCAAGGCGGCGTGACGGCGGTTCAGCCCCTCCAGCAGCGAGAAGCCCTCACGGTCGGCCCGGGCGCTGATGTAGCGGCCGTTCTTGTGCGGGAAGAGGTCGGCGATGGGAGTTTCGGCACCGGGCTGGATGAGTGTGCCGGCGTGCTGGGAAGGCAGGAAGGCCGAGTCCCAGTTCTTGGGGCCGTTGGAGGCAAAGCCGCGGTGGTCGGGCAGCACCACGAAGGTGGGCAGGTTG
>JBIIRD010000019.1:0-71805 GCA_044341745.1 Prosthecobacter sp.
CGTCACCGCTATGGCAAACGTCGAAGTCATCCTCAAAGAAAAAATCAAAGGTCTCGGAGCCGAGGCCGATGTCGTGAAAGTGAAGCGCGGCTTCGCTCGCAATTTCCTGGTGCCCCAGGGCAAGGCCTATGAGGCCAGCGCCGGCAACCTGCGTCATCTGAACCACCTCAAGTCGCTTCGTGCGGAACGCGAGGCCAAGGAGCTGCAGGAAGCCGAGAAGATTGCGTCCAAGCTCAAGAAGCTGAAGCTGAAGCTGACCCTTCAGACCGGCCAGGGCGGCAAGGCCTTCGGATCCATCACCACCATCGACATCGCCAAGGCCGTGGCCGAAAGCTCCGCCAAGGTGGAGCTCGACCGTCACCAGATCCAGCTTGACAAGCCCATCAAGAACACCGGCAACTTCGAAGTGCCCGTGAAGCTTTATGGCGAAGTCAGCTGCTTCCTGAAGCTCAGCGTTACTGCCGCCGATGGCGAAACCTCCGGCGAAGAGGAAGCCTCGGATTCCGAAGGCTGATCTCGAAACCGTCGTCTTTTGAAACCGCACTGGTCGCCCAGTGCGGTTTTTTCATGCCCTGGCTCAACCCGAATCCCACTCTGGCACATGGCAGGCAAAGCCCGCGCGTGCGTGCCTGCCCTCGACCCGAAACATCCTCATGGGTCACATCCCGGGCCGGTGGAGCAGCAAGGTGACGAAAGGCTCCTGATGCGGCTCAACCTGCCGCCTCCTCCACGCTGACGCAGGAGCAGATGAGGTGTCGATCCCCATGGACATTGTCCACTCGGGCCACTGGCGGCCAGTATTTGGCTTCCTTGACCCACTCCAGCGGATAGGCGGCAGCCTCCCGTGTGTACGCATGAGGCCATTCACTGCAGGTCAGAAGCTCTGCCGTGTGTGGTGCCCGCTTGAGGGTGTTGTCCGTGGCGTGGTAACGCCCTTCCTCCACCCCCAGGATCTCGCCATGAATGCAGGCCATGGCCTCACAAAAGCGGTCCAGCTCGGCCTTACCCTCGCTTTCCGTGGGCTCGACCATCAGCGTGCCGCCCACAGGCCAGCTCATCGTCGGGGCATGATAGCCAAAGTCCATCAGGCGCTTCGCCACATCCTCCACGGTCACCTTGTGAAAATGACGCAGGTCCAGGATGCACTCGTGCGCAACATGGCCGGAACGCCCCTTGTAAAGCGTCGGGAAGTGCGGCTCGAGCTTCCGTGCGACATAATTGGCATTGAGGATGGCCAGCTTGGTGGATTCAACGATGCGCGGCCCCATCATGGCCAGGTACATCCAGGAGATGGTGCAGATGCTGGCGCTGCCCCAGGGGGCCGAACAAACCGCACCATCGGCATGCCCCGGCCAGGAAATGTGCCCTGGCAGATGAGGCTTGAGATGGGCGGCCACGGCAATCGGCCCCACCCCGGGCCCCCCGCCTCCATGGGGAATGCAGAAAGTCTTGTGCAGGTTGAGGTGGCAGACATCCGCCCCGATCCGGCCCGGTGACGTGAGCCCCACCTGGGCGTTCATGTTCGCGCCGTCCATATAAACCTGGGCGCCATGCTCGTGCGAAAGCCGGCAGATTTCCACGATCGTCTCCTCAAAGACGCCGTGCGTGCTCGGATAGGTGACCATGAGGGCCGCGACTTTGTCCGCGTTGGCGGCAAACTTGGCCTTCAGGTCTTCCAGGGAAATGTTGCCCTGGTCATCACAGGCCACGGGCACCACTTTGAAGGCGCACATGACGGCACTGGCGGGATTCGTGCCATGGGCGCTGGTCGGAATCAGGCAGACGTCGCGATGCCCCTCACGCTGGGCTTCATGAAAGCGTTTGATGGCCAGCAGGCCGGCATACTCCCCCTGGGAGCCGGCGTTCGGCTGAAGCGACACGGCGTCAAAACCAGTGCACTCCGCCAGCCATTGCTCCAGTTCGGCAAACATGGCGCGGTATCCCTCGCTCTGGTCCGCAGGGGCGAAGGGATGGATGCCGTTCACCTCCGGCCAGCTCAGAGGCATCATCTCGGCCGCAGCATTCAGCTTCATCGTGCATGAACCCAGCGGAATCATGCTGCGGTTCAGGGCGATGTCCCGGCTCTCCAGGCGGTGCAGGTAGCGCATCATCTCCGTCTCGCTGTGGTGCCGGTTGAAGACAGGATGCTTCAGATAACCCGACTCACGCAGAAAAAGCGGGGAGAAGTGCGGCTCCACATCGCCGTCCAGCTCCGGCTTCTGACGCGGCTCCTTGATGCCCAGGGAGGCCGCCAGCTTGAGCAGTTCCTCCTCCGTCACCCTTTCATCCAGCGCAATACAGACATGGGTGTCATCCACCTTGCGCAGATTGATGCCAAAAAGAAGCGCCGAACGCAGCACGTCATCGGCCCGGTGAACCCTGACGGTCAGCGTGTCGAAATAATCGTCACTGGCCAGGTCGAGCCCGGCCCAGAGGATCTCACGGGCGAGCCAGAAGGCGGCGCCATGCACCCGGAGCGCGATCTTTTTCAGCCCTTCCGGACCGTGATACACCGCATACATGCTTGCCATGACGGCAAGCAGCACCTGGGCGGTGCAGATGTTGCTGGTGGCCTTTTCCCGGCGGATGTGCTGCTCCCGGGTCTGCAGGCTCAATCGGCAGGCGGGACGCCCTTCTGCATCCTTGGAAACTCCGATCAGCCGGCCGGGCATCCGGCGCTTCAGCGCATCTTTCACCGCCATGAAGGCGGCGTGAGGTCCTCCAAAACCCAGGGGCACGCCAAAACGCTGGCTGTTGCCCACGCAGATGTCGGCCCCAAACTCACCCGGAGCCTTGAGCAGCGTCAGGGCCAGAAGATCCGCCGCGACCACAAGCAGGGCTCCCGCTTCATGAACTTCCCGGGCCAGTCCTGCAAAATCCTGAATGACCCCCAGGGTGTCCGGATACTGCACCAGCACGGCGGCGCAACCAGCCGCACCTTCATGGCTCTTCCAAGCCAGCGAATCACCCACCACCACCTGGATTCCAAGCGCCTGCAGCCGGGTCCTGACCACGGCAATCGTCTGAGAATGACAACGATCCGAGACAAAAACCCGCGTGCTTCCAGCCACCTGGGCATGAGCCAGGGTCAGGGCCTCGGCACAAGCGGTGCCCTCATCCAAAAGGCTGGCGTTGGCGACATCCAGGCCGGTGAGGTCGCAGATCAGGGTCTGAAAGTTCAGCAACGCCTCCAGACGCCCCTGGCTGATCTCCGGCTGATAGGGTGTGTAGGCGGTGTACCAGCCCGGATTCTCCAGGATGTTTCGCTGAATGACCGGAGGCGTGAAGGTGTCGTGATAGCCCAGGCCGATGAAGCTGCGCAGGACCTTGTTGCGGTCCATGAGCTGGCGCATCCGTCGCAGGGCCTGCTCCTCGGTCAAAGGCGCCGGCAGGTTCAGTTCCTCACGCTGACGAATGGCCTCCGGCACCACCTGGTCGATCAACTGCTCCAGGCTGCTCAGCCCCAGCGTGGCCAGCATGGCCTGTTGTTCTTTCTCCGAAGGGCCGAGATGACGCGGGGCGAAGGCTGGGGCGGTGGGCATGGGATCAAGGCGGATCAAATCGAGCAATCGCCCACCGGCAAGCCCGCTCCTGGCACCTCACCAAAAAAGAAAGAGGGACGCCTCTCGGCGTCCCTCCGTGGTTGGAATTCTGCAATTCAGTCCGGCGATCACTCGCCCGGACGCCATTCTTCGGTGGCAAACTTGAAGGCCTGCTCGAGACCGACGAGGTCGGTGCTCGGGCGCAGGGCTTCGAAGGCGGCGCTTTCCTTCTGGATCTCGGCCTCGTTGTAGTTGAGGGCCTTGACCGAGAGGCCGATGCGGCGCTCGACCTTGTCCACCTTGATGACGCGGGCTTCGACCTCGTCGCCGACGTTGATGACATCCTTGACCTTCGCCACATGCTCCTCGCTGAGCTGGGAGATGTGGATGAGGCCGTCGATGTCGCCGTCGAGCTCGACGAAGGCGCCAAAGCTGGCGATCTTCGCGACCTTGCCCTTGACGATGTCGCCGACCTTGAAGCGGCTGTCGATGACGCTCCACGGGTCGGTTTCGAGCTGCTTCATGCCCAGGCTGATGCGCTGGTTGGCCTTGTCGATGCCGAGAACGACGGCATCCACTTCCTGGCCCTTCTTGAGCATCTCGGACGGGTGGTTCACCTTGCGGGTCCAGCTCAGGTCGGAGACGTGGATCATGCCGTCGATGCCCTCTTCCAGCTCCACAAACGCACCGTAGGCGGTAAGGTTGCGGACAGGACGCTTGAGCTGCGTGCCGATCGGGTAGCGGATGTCGATGTCATCCCACGGGTTGGTGTCGAGCTGACGCACGCCAAGGCTGATCTTGCGCTCGTCGGTGTTGATGCCAAGCACCACGGCTTCGATCTCCTGGCCCACGCTGAGCACGTCGGAAGGACGGGCGATGCGCTTGACCCAGGAAAGCTCGGACACGTGAACGAGACCTTCCACGCCCTCTTCGATCTCGACGAAGGCGCCGTAGGCAACGAGCTTGGTGACCTTGCCGCGGACGCGCTGTCCGACAGGATAGCGGCCTTCGATGTTCTCCCAGGGGTTGTTCTGGAGCTGCTTGAGGCCGAGGGAGACACGCTCCTTCTCGCGATTGACCTCGAGGATGAGGAGCTCGAGCTTCTGGCCGATGCCGACAAGCTCCGTGGGGTGGTTGAGGCGGCCCCAGGACATGTCGGTGATGTGAAGCAGGCCGTCCATGCCGTTGAGGTCCACGAACACGCCGAAGTCGGTGATGTTCTTGACCACGCCGATGACCTTGTCGCCGGGGGTGACGGATTCCAGGAACTTCTGGCGCTGCTCGGCGCGCTCCGCCTCGATGACCTCGCGGCGGGAAAGGACGATGTTCTTGCGGTCGTCGTTGATCTTGACGATCTTGAACTCGAACACCTTGCCAACGTACTCGTTGAGGTCCTTCGGCGGGATGATGTCGATCTGGCTGGCGGGAAGGAAGGCTTCGACGCCGACGTTGACGGTGAGACCGCCCTTGACGACGCTTTTGATCTTGCCTTTGACGAGGCCGCCGTCGCGGAAGACGGAGGCGATCTTGTCCCAGTTCTGCTTGTAGGCGGCCTTCTCCTTGGAGAGGACGACCATGCCTTCGTCGTTTTCCAGCTTCTCGAGGAGGACTTCGACCTCGTCTCCGACCTGGATGTCTTCGTCTTCGAACTCGTTGGCGGGGATGGCTCCTTCGGACTTGTAGCCGATGTCCACGAGGACGACCTGGGGTTTGATCTCCAAAATGCGGCCCTTGACGATGGAACCTTCGGAGAGTTCACGGAAGGATCCTGCGATCATTTCCGCGAGTGTTTGTGCGCTCATTAGCTATGGATGGGTTGGGAGTGCCGTTGATGGTGAACCGCACACAGCCTTCCACTCCTGAGGGCTGCGACGGGCTTTCGCCCCGCACGGCCAGAAGACCGGGAGGCAAGAGGGTCGCGAAACTCGGGGGAAATCCCGTTTTGGCAAGGAAAAAGGCGGGGACGTCAGGGCAATCTCAGCCCCTCTCCCGACCCATCAATGACCGGAGGCCGACCGGATAAACCTGGCCAGATCCTCCTTCTGCTTCCTCAAGTCCGGCAGGTTCAGGTACATCATGTGCCCGGCCATGTAGTCATCCTGGACGATGTTTTTCATCAGATCGGGGTGAATCCGCAGGTGGTTGAAGGTGTAGCGGCTGGCAAAATAGGGCGTGGCCATGTCAAAATAGCCGTTGGAAACGTGCACCTTCAGATAGGGGTTGGCCGTCATGCTCTCGGCCAGCACCTCGGAAACGTCGGCAAACTGGTTTTCGGCGCTCCAGTTCCATTTTCCGACGCTGGCCAGGATGTGATAGGGCCGGTCGTCCTCAAACTTCAGGTCGCTGCGGACGTAATGATTGAAGGTCGATGCATACGCGCTGAAAATCGCATCCGCACTGGGATCGCTCTCAGCACTCTCACTGAGCGGGTCGCGCACAAAGTTGGTGTAACGGCTGTCAAAGCGGCCGGTCACCAGGCGCTTTTCACGCAGCAGCTCGGCATTGAACCGATGCAGAGGCACCCGCAGGTTCGAGGCATCGACGAAGGCTTCCGTCAGCCCCGTCAGCCGGGCCATCTGACGGACCACCTTCGACCTCTCGGCTGGCGGCAGGCCCGCCCCCAGCAGCAGCGCTTGGTTGTATTCACCGGAGGCAAACTTTTCCGCCTCGGCCAGCACCTCGGCCAGCGGCTTCTTCTGCAGGTCGGCGGACAGCTTCTTGTGGTACCAGGCCGTGGCGGCAAAACTCGGCAGGTAGAGGATGTGCGGCAGGTCGTTGCCCTCAGCCCCCCAGATGGTCTGGAAATTCAGGACCGTGGAAACCAACATGATGCCGTTCAGGTTCATGCGGTGGGCACGCATCAGTTCACCGCTCAGGGCCGCGGCCCGGGTGGTGCCGTAGCTCTCCCCAATCAAAAACTTCGGCGAGGGCCAGCGAGAGTGCCGGGTGATGTAAAGTCGGATGAATTCACCGATGCTTTTGGCATCCTCGTTGACGCCGAAGAAGTTCTTCGCCTCCTCGGGCTTGGCCGCCCGGCTGAAGCCGGTGCCCACAGGGTCGATGAAAACAAGGTCGGTTTCATCCAGCAGGCTGAATTCATTTTCCACCAGCTGATAGGGCGGCGGCACGGCAAAACCATCGTCGCGCAGCTTCACCCGCCGGGGCCCCAGCAGCCCCATGTGCAGCCAGACCGATGAGGAGCCGGGACCGCCGTTGAACGAAAAGGTCAGCGGCCGGGCGGATGTTTCGGCCTCACCCTTCTTCACATAGGCGATGTAGAAGATGTCCGCCGTTGTCTTCCCCTCGGCATCCTTCAAGGCCAGCGTGCCGGCCGTGGCGGTAAAGTCGATCTTCTTGCCCCCCAGGGTGATCGAGTGGTCCGTCTCCGTCTTCTTGTCCTTCTCCTTGTCGCCGCCCTCGGCCGGCTTGGTCTCTTTGGCGGCCTCCTTGTCCTTTGACCCGCCCTCGGCCGGCTTGTCCGCGGCTTTCGGCGCATCCGCCTTCGGCGCCTCGGATTTGGCGGCGTCAGGCTTTGCCGCCTCTTTGTCCTGACCGGCTGACGGCAGGGCTGATAAGGCAAGCAAGACGGCAAGGGCGGCTGGAGCGATCTGGGTCATGACAATAGGGCCTGGCTGGGCGGGCGCGATAGTGGCGGAAAATGCGCCCGCCGCCAGAAACTTCGACGGCCCGCAAGCAATCCCGATGAAAGGCGGGCCGCGTTGGTCGGGTATCTGGTTGCCCGACACGGCGGATGGATTTGCCCTGGATCAACCAGGCCCCCTGCCTTATCGAACCGCCCCACCTCCCCATCCATGAAAATCATCCGCTATTCCGACGCCTCCGGACAGATCCATCACGCAGCCCAGCAGGCCGACGGCTCCGCACTCGTCATCGAAGGCTGCATCTTCGGTTCTCCCAAGGTCACGGACCGCAAGGCGGACGTCGCCAAGCTGCTCGCCCCGGTCGATCCACGCGCCATCCTCTGCATCGGCCTGAACTACAAGTTTCATGCCGAGGAAAGCGGCATGGCCATCCCCCAGAACCCGGTCCTGTTCATGAAGAGCCCAGGCGCCGTCCAGAACCCCGGCGACCCCATCCTGCTGCCCTCCGTGCTGAAGAGCGACAGCGTCGACTATGAGTGCGAGCTGGCCGTCGTCATCGGCAAGGCCGCCCGCAACGTCAAAAAGGCGGACGCGCTCGATTACGTTCTTGGTTATACCTGCGCCAACGACGTCAGCGCCCGCGACTGGCAGAAGAACGGCGGCGGCGGCCAGTGGTGCCGCGGCAAGACCTTTGACACCTTCTGCCCGCTCGGTCCCGTGCTGGTCACCCGCGATGAGATCCCCAATCCCAACGCCCTCGGCATCAAGACGGTCCTCAACGGCCAGGCCGTCCAGGACTGGAACACCAACGACATGATCTTTGACGTGCCGACGCTGATCGAGTTCCTCAGCGCCGACACCACCCTCCTCCCCGGCACGGTCATCATCACCGGCACGCCCCAGGGCGTCGGCATGGCCCGCACTCCCCCGCTCTGGATGAAGGCGGGCGACACCGTGACTGTCGAGATCGAGGGCATCGGCAGCCTCACCAATCCGGTGCAGGACGCGGCCTGATCCAGCCTCCCGCCCCAAAGAAAACACCTTCCGCCGTCGCCGGTGGAAGGTGTTTTTTAATGGGTCGGGCCTTGAGGTTTCAGCCGTCGTTCTCGATCAGCTTCGAAAACTCGGCGAAGAAATACTTCGCGTCATTCGGACCTGGGGCGGCCTCGGGGTGATACTGCACGCTCAGCACCGGCGCCTCGCGGTGGCGCATGCCTTCCACGGTGCCGTCGTTGAGGTTGATGTGTGTCACTTCGACATTGCTGGGCAGGCTTGACGGATCGATCGCAAAACCATGATTCTGGCTGGTGATGCTGACCTTGCCGCTGCGCAGGTCCTTGACAGGCTGGTTGCCGCCACGATGGCCAAACTTCAGCTTGAAGGTCTTGCCGCCGTAGGCATGGCCAAGAAGCTGGTGGCCGAGGCAGATCGCAAAGATCGGCTTCTTGCCAATCAATTCGCGGATCTCCGAATGAATGTAACCCAGCGCCGCAGGATCGCCTGGACCGTTGGAAAGGAAGACACCATCCGGATTCCGGGCTAGCACGTCGTTCGCCTTGGTCGTCGCAGGCACCACATCGACGCTGAAACCGGCCTGCCTCAGGCTGCGAAGGATGTTCTTTTTGATGCCAAAGTCATAGGCCACGATGTGGTATTTGGCCTCCGGCAGCTCACGGAAGGCGCCAAGCGGACCACCTTCGCGATTCTGGCTCGGGCTCGGAATGTCCCACTCACGGCTCTCCTGCCCTTCAGGATCCCAGCGGTAGGCCTTCTTCGTGGTCACCTCCTTGACATAGTCGCTGCCGCTCATCGGAGGGCTCTTTTTGGCAGCCTCCACGGCCTGCTCAACGCTCAGTTCCGTGCTGATCACCGCCTGCATGGCGCCGCGGGTGCGCAGATGCTTGGTCAGGGCCCGTGTGTCCACTCCCTGAATGCCGGGGATGTTGTAACGCTTCAGGTAGGCGTCCAGGGACTCGGTGCTGCGCCAGTTGCTCGGCACCGCGCAAAGCTCCTCGACCACAAACCCGCGCACATGCGGCTCCGAGCTCTCATCGTCCAGGCCGTTGATGCCGTAGTTCCCGATCATCGGATAGGTCATCGTCACGATCTGGCCGCGGTAGGACGGATCCGTCAGAACTTCCTGATAGCCTGACATCGAGGTGTTGAAGCAGGCCTCACCGTTTGTGGTGCCTGCGGCGCCAAAGGAAACGCCTTCAAAATACCGTCCGTCTTCAAGTGCCAGGATTGCTTTCATCAAGGGTGGTTAGGGGGAAATTCGCGCCACCTAGCCCGGCCTCGCAGAGTTTGCAAATGGCTTCATGCCCCCTCCCCCGCCGAGGCTATTCACCATAGCGGATGGCCAGGAAAAGAAGCAGCAGCCCCAGGAAGACGGCGATGGCGATCTTCACCCAGCTCAGGGGGTATTCCCCGCCCGCCTTGCCCGTGGCGCCGTTCACGGCGACCTGGTAGGTCCTGCTCCCATAGGTGTAGGTCAGCAGCCAGACCGGCAGCAGGGTGTGCTTGAAGGTCTGCCCGCTGAATTCAGGGTGAATTTGCAGGTTTCGGTAGGTGTCCCCCGGCACCTGGCTGCCGCAAATGTCCCGCAAGCGGGCGTTCATCCGTTCACGCGAGTTCGAGGCCGCCTGCACGAGGTCGATCTGATACTGCTCCACCACCCAGCCGCTCAGGTAACCCGGGTCGTAGGGCACCAGGGCATCCGTCGTCGGAAACGGCTCCAGCTTGTCCAGCAACTGCGGATGCACACCCTTCGAGGCGGGAACCAGCACGTCATCAAAGGTTTCACTGACATGACCGCTGGCATGTTCCCAACGGGTCTGCTGCTGCTGACGCCCCTGGCTGTCCGTTACAAAATAATGATAGCCCGCCTCAGCCTCCCAGGGGCACTCAGCGTGCGCGTCAAACGTCCAGTAAGGCAGGTAGAGGCCGTGCAACGTGTCCGTCAGAGCCTTCTCGCCGAGGTCGCTGCGCGCCCAGAAATGACTGCCGTACCACTTGCGGATGCTCTCCCGAACCTGACCCTCGGAAACCTTGAACGGCAGCACGCTCCCAGGCCGGATCGGCGCCTGAATGTCATCCACGCTGATCAACGAAGGCGACCCGCAGAAGTCACAGCGCTGGGCCACCCGCTTTTCATCAAAAACCGAAATCGCCTGACAGCTCTGGCAGCGCACGGTCTTTCGCTCCGCCGCCCAGCCGCGCTGGTCTTCAGGAAGCGCTCGCAGCGCCGTCACCAGGTCATTTTCCTCAATCAGATGGCCGTCCATCTTCAGCTCGGCCGGCGACTCCGTGCCGCAATAAGGACAGACCAGCGCATGCTTTGCAGGCGTCCACACCGCCTCAGCTCCACAGGCCGGACACGAAAACTTCGAGAGAGCGGTGACTTCAGACATGGCGGAAACCATGCCATAAAAGAGACCTCGCCGCGGATCAATCCCCGAGATCAAACACCTGCCGAGGCTGCGGAAAAAACCACGCATTCCACACCGCTTTTTGCGGTGGTGGAGCTAAGGGGATTCGAACCCCTGACCTTCTCATTGCGAACGAGACGCTCTACCAACTGAGCTATAGCCCCAAATCATCGCTTCTGGCGACTCGGCGATGATGCTTGAGGATGCCTTCCTGGCAAGCACGCTTTCGGGGAATGTTCGTGCCACCCCTTGCCTAGCCGCCTCGCTAAAAATGAGTCTTGCCATTTTTCGATTACATCTGTAATCCATCAAGGATCACACTTGTAATCCACAAAATGCCTCCCGAAGAAAACCACCCTCCAGCCGCCTCGCCGCGCATCTCCGATGCCGAATGGACCGTCATGAAAGTACTTTGGGAACGCGGCTCCAGCACCCTCGGAGAGGTCGTGAAGGAACTGGAAGGGCGACTGCACTGGAAACCACGCACCGTACAGTCCCTCATCCGCAGGCTCACCGAAAAAGGAGCTCTGTCGGTTGAAGCCGTCGGCCGCGAATTTCGTTACACGCCTGCCGTCGCTCAAACCCACTGCCAGCACGAGGAAAGCCGCAGCTTCCTTGACCGTGTCTTCAACGGCCGCCTCACCCCCTTTGTCGCCGGACTCATGGAGCGCGAGGAAGTCAGCCCCGATGACCTCGCCGCGCTTCGTGAGATCCTCGCCCAGGCCGAGAAGAAGCTGCGGAAATGATCAAGGTTCAAAATACAATGACCCAGGAAATCCCAGCCACAAAACTCACCTGCACTTCGAGCGGCGACAGCGCGGGGTATTTGGGCTTTGGGGCATTCCTTGGCCATTGGAGCCTGGTCATCGGCCCCAACCAGTTCGTTCCACCCTCGCCCCGGCCATGATCACCGCGAATGCCCTCCTCCACTGGCTCCAGCGCACCTCCATCGAGGCCAGCTTCCTCATCCTCGCCGTGCTCGGTCTGCGCCTCATGCTCGGAACGCGGCTCAGCCCAGCCTGGCGCATCGGCCTGTGGATGCTCGTCGGGGCCAAGCTACTGCTTCCCGCCTTCATTCCCGCTGGGTTCGGCCTTGGATCACTCTGGAACGACCCAAGGAATATCAACGCCCGGAGTGCCTCCCTCCTCGTTTCTCAACCTTCCGTAAATTCCGCGTCTTCCGTGGTTGAAACCCGCCACTCCAGCACAGCCTCCGCCGCCCATCCGTCACCCTTCACCCTTCCGCATTCGATTCTCGTCATCTGGCTTCTCGGCGCGGTCGGTGTCCTTGCCACGGCGCTCCTCCGCCAGCGCCGCTTCCATCAGCAACTTTCCCGGCTCCCCCTGGCCGACGCCCCTCATCTGTCTTCCCTTCTCGCTCAGCTCGCCTGCCAGGCCCAGGTTCCCACACCCCAGGTCCTCATCACTCCCTCCGGCACCACACCCGCGCTCGTCGGCATCCGCAGACCGAGCATCCTGCTTCCCAACGACTGGCAGACCCGCTTCGACACCCGCAGCCTGCGCCACATTCTCCTTCACGAACTGCTGCACATTCGCCACCGCGACCTTGTCTGGAACTGGGCAGCCACCGCCGTGCAGGCGCTGCACTGGTTCAATCCGCTCGTGGGATTCGTCGCCGACCGCTTCCAGGCTGATCGCGAACTGCGTTGCGATGACGGTGCTCTCGCCCTTCTCGCACCCTCTGAACGCCTCGACTACGGCCACACCCTGCTGCGCATCCAGGAAACCTTCTTCGCACCTCCGGCCATTGCAGGACTGGCCCCATGCGTGCGCCACCACCCCGCCCTGCGCCAACGCATCCTCATGATCGCCCAGCCCACCCCACGCCAGCCCTGGCTCCACGCCCTCCTCGTCCTCACGCTCAGCGTGCTCGCAGGCTACTCCTTCACCACCGCCCGCGCCGCCGAACAAGAAGTTCCGCCAAAGATCCGCGAAGGCGGCAAACCTTCCGCTGAACGAGATGGACCGCGCAAACCCAGCGCCGAACGCGATGGCGAACGCAAACCTGGCCCCCGTGATGGGGACGGTGGGCACAAACCCGGCATGCGCGACGGCGACCGTCCCCGCAATGGCCCGCGTGACGGCGAAAAACCTCGCACGGGTCCCCGCGAGGGCGAGGGCATGAAAAAAGGCGGTGAACGCGATGGCGAAGGCCGCAAGCCCTCCGCCGAATCCGGCCAAAAGCCCCGCAAAGGCGACGTTGATCGCGAAACAACGCCCTCCGGCGAACAGATCATCCTCAAAGTCATCAACGGCGGCGACACCATCCTCATCGGCGACGAAAAAATCCCCATGAACCGCCTCCGCGGCTTCCTCAGCACCTACCTCCCCGACCACCCCGGCGCCCGCATCGAAGTCACCGGCGACGACGACACCCCGCTCAAAGCCCTTCACAACACCGTTGATGCCGTCCGTGACAACGGGAACAAGAACGTCGGCATCAAGGCAGAGTGAGCAGCCATGTCACCCGAAGTCTCGCGAATTCAGAATGCTGTTTTGATGCAGCGTCGTCCTGCCGGCTTTGGCATGTCTCCGGCGAGACACTTGAAGAGCTGGGTTGGTGAGTCTGGCTTTGTTGAATGGATTCAGGATTACCTCCTCACCTCATGTAGCCCTTCGCCATACGAATTGGGGCCTTACTCTATCAATTCGCTTCAACAGACTCACTCCTTCTCAAAAGAGCCCTCATGGGTCCATGAAGCAGGCTTGTTTGCTTTAGGATCTTCTGGAAATGGAGATGTACTGCTTTGCGATGGCAAGCGTCCTCAAGGGACGGTCAGAATACTCTCACATGATGCACTTTGGTCCATTCGGTCACTTGATCAGATCAATGAAGCCTCAGTTTTAGTTGCTGCATCGCTGCCCACCTTTTTCGAGTCATGCAGTTCCGGCGAGGACTTACCCGGAGATTTCTATAAGGCTCTGAAATGGAAGAACGAACACCAGAACCATGAACACTAGATCATTCAGCCTTAGACATTCCATCCTGATTCTAATTTCATCCTTCGTCTGTCCACCCTTCACGAAGGCAGCAAATACCCAGGAAGTCTCCGCAGCGGCGGTCAAGGCCGTCACCTTCTACCACTCTCACGCGGCAGCCCACGGCGGTTATGTTTATCGTTACAGCGCCGACTTCACCCTGCGCGAGGCCGAGGGCATTCCCGGGCCGGACACGATCTGGATTCAGCCACCCGGAACGCCTGCGGTCGGCATGGCCATGCTCGATGCCTACGAGGCCACAAAGGATGAACAATGCCTCCAGGCCGCAGTCGAGGCCGCGCGATGTGTTTCGCGAACGCAGCTCGCCTCAGGCGGCTGGGATTACTCCGGCCACTTCGATGCCGCGAACCGCGACAAGAAGCTCTACCGCCGCGATACGACCGGGAAACTCCTTCCGCCGCCCAAAACCTCCAGTCGCGAGGCCGGCTGGCACAACTGGCGCAGGCAGGAAAAGAACAACTACTCCACCTTTGACGACGATGTCTCGCAGGCGGCCACGCGCCTGCTTGTGCGCGTCGATCACGCACTCGGCGGCAGGGACGCCGAGATCAGGGAAGCCGCCGATTTCGCCCTCGAAACCCTCCTGCTCACGCAATACCCCGCCGGCGGCTGGAGCGCGAACTTTGACGAGCATCCCGCCGCACCTCCACCCGTGGCGAAGTATCCGGTCAAACCCGCGAACTATCCCGCCGACTGGCCGCGCCAGTGGCCCAAGGACTTCAGCGGCTGCTACGTCCTCAACGACAACACCCACGCCACGCTCATGAGCACGCTGCTCCTCGCCTGGCAGCTCCGCGGCGACTCCAAATACCTCGAGGCCGCCAGACGCGGCGGCGACTTCCTCCTGCTCGCGCAGATGCCGGATCCGCAGCCCGCCTGGGGCCAGCAATACAACGCCGACATGCAGCCCGTGTGGAGCCGCCAGTTCGAGCCTACCGCCATCTGTGGTCGCGAAAGCCAGGCCGCCATGTGGGCCCTGCTGCGCCTTGCCGCCGCCACCGGCGACAAAAAATACCTCGCGCCTGTCGCCAAGGCCATCACCTACCTCCGCACGGTGCTCCTGCCCGGCAACAAGCTCGCCCGCTTCTACGAACTGCAAACCAACAAGCCGCTCTACTTCGAGCGCGGTCCCGGCGGCAAAGGCTTCCTCCTCACCTACTCGGGTCAAAAAGCCTCCTCCAACTACGGCTGGGTCTGGGACAGCGAGCTCGACGCCCTGCAGGCCGTCGGCAGCCAGATCGCCCGTGGCGCGCCCGTCATTTTCCCCCGCACCGAAAAAGAGCGCTGGTCCTCACCGCCCACCGACGCCGACATCACCACCATCCTCCAAGAACAAAAGCCCGACGGTTCCTGGCCCGTCACCGATGACGAACGCGGCGTCATGCGCGACGCCAACGGCAAAAAAACGAAGCCCGCCGGAGGCGTGCTCTACAGCCTCGACTTCGTCCAGAACGTCAAGGCCCTCAGCACCTGGCTGAAAGCCCGGGGAGGCGTGAAATGAATGCCTCATTCGAGCCGGAGACTCGAAAACGTTGAGACGAACTCAACGAATGAGAGCCATCGGGTCACATCCCGAATCCCGAGGCAAACCGTCACCTCATCCAGACAGTCCTGGTCACCTTGGCTTGACCAGGGCGATGACCTTCTTGAAGGGCCAGGTGATCAGCACGATCAACGCACCGACCACCGAGGCAAACAGCTCCATGGGCAGCAGCAGGATGCGAAGAAACGGCGTCATCACTTTCTGGAAGGCCGGCTTCTGCGACCAGAGGAGGGTCAGCCCCGTGATGACAAGGATGCCGGCGAACTTCACCAGCTTGACCTTCGTCGGCCCAAGGCCGTGGAAGAAGTCCGGATACTGCAGTTCAGTCAGCAGCAGCAGGCCGACATAACCAATGAGGACGAAGGCGGTGTGCTCAAGCACCGGGTACTTGGCAATGGCCTTGACCGCCACCCCGGCGACCAGGCGCAGGCTGATGATGCCAATGGTGACGCCGACATACACAGGCCAGAGGTCCTTGGGGCTCATGGCGATGGCGGCAACCACGTTGTCCACGCTCAGGCTCAGGTCCATCAGGGAGATCATCACGATGGTGCCTGCGAAGGTTCGATGGTGAACGTTCACCGCCTCGCCCTCCTCCTCCGCAATGCCCTTCTGCCCGGCGAAGTGGGCGCACATCAGCCAGACCAGGTAAAGCGCGCCCACCAGCATGACCCAGTGGTTGGAGATGATCCAGGAGGCGAACAGGAGCGCGACCAACCGGAAGCCGTAGGCGCCGATGTAGCCGATGTTCATGGCCATGGCGCGGCGCTTGTCATCCAGGTGGGAGGCCATCGCGGCGATGGCCAGCGCGTTGTCCACCGAAAGCAGGCCTTCGATCAGGACCAGGCCCAGGATCACAGGCAGGGCCTGGACAATCTGATCCCAGAGTCCGGGAGAGGCGGTGGTGGCGGCGGCAATGAATTCAGCAATCATTCGTCAGAGGGCGGCAGTGAATACGGAGGTTCCCGGCAAAGGCAAAGGCCAAGTTTGACGACAGGCCCGGCTTTCTTGGCTCAAATGCCCGAAGGCGGCAAAGGCCGGCCGCGCACGGACGTTTCAATCCTCCCTTCCCATGCCTCCCAGCCAACGACTCATCTCCCTCGACGCCTTCCGCGGGTTTGTCATGCTTCTCATGGCCTCCTCCGGCTTCGGCCTGGCCCAGATGGCGAAACTGCACCCGGACTCCTGGTTTTGGCAGCAGGTCAGCCACCAGGTCTCGCATGTCGCCTGGCAGGGCTGTGCCCTCTGGGATCTGATCCAGCCGAGCTTCATGTTCATGGTCGGCATCGCCGTGCCCCTCTCCATCCGGCGGCGGCGTGAGGAGGGGCAGGGCTTCTTCAAGCTGAGCTGGCATGCGCTGATCCGGGCCGTGATCCTCGTGCTTCTCGCAGTCCTTCTTTCCACGCGGTCAGGCGACAGCATGACGCGCTGGGAGTTCCCCAATGTCCTGGCGCAGATCGGCCTCGGTTATGTGTTCCTGGTGGCCATCACCAGCATGGGCTGGGAGTACTGCTGCGCCGCAATCATCCTGATCCTGGTGGGCGACTGGTACTGGTTTTACCAGCACCCGCTGCCAACGACCGACCAGCTCGCGGCCATCCAGGCGGCCAAGCCGCCGCCCGAAGCCCTCTTCCAGGGCTTCTTCGCCCACTGGAACATCCATACCAACGCCGCCGCCGAGTTCGACCGCTGGCTTCTGAATCTTTTCCCCCGCGCCGAGGCCTTCACCTACAATGCCGGCGGCTATCAGACGCTGAATTTCATCCCCGCCCTGGCCACCATGCTGGGCGGCGCCATCACCGGTCAGTTCCTGCTCACCAGCCAGCGTACTGAGCGGCAGAAGTTCCTGCGCCTGTTCGCCCTTGGCATCGTCTGCCTGCTCATCGGCACGGTCCTCAGCTTTGTCGCCTGCCCGGTGGTGAAGCGGATCTGGACGCCTTCCTGGGCCGTCTTCAGCGGCGGCTGGGTGCTCATCCTGCTCTCCTTCTTCTACTGGCTGGTCGAAATCGCCGGCCAGCGACGCCTGGTCCTCCCTCTCGTGGTCGTGGGCATGAACAGCATCTTCATCTACGTCATGCACAGCCTCGCGGCAGGCTGGATCAAGGAACAGCTCGCCAAACACGGCATGGCTGCCTTGTTCGCCAGCACCTGGGGCCCGGTCATCGAACGCTGCGGCGTCCTGGCCGTCCTCTGGCTGCTCTGCTTCTGGCTCCACCGCCAGCGAGCCTTCCTCAGGCTGTAAGGCCAGGATGTGGCGAAATGAAAAGGGCCGGGCACTTGCGATGCCCAGCCCTGAGGCACGGTGATTTTGCCAGAGATCAGACCAGCTCTTCCGTGTCATAGACCACCACACGCTCAAACAGCGGCTTGCAGGTGTCCACGAAGCGCTGGTGATCCGGGCAGCCGTTCTGATAAAACTCATGATCCTTCATGGTCTTGAAGGTCAGGCTCAGGCTGTAGTCAAAGCTGTGGTCCGTGACCGGACGCGGCTCGGTGGCGGCTGGCCTGCCAGCGGCTCCGGAGGCCAGGTAGCCAATCTTCGGCAGCAGCTTCAGCTCGGCTTCAAAATGGGCGCGCTGCTCGGCGGACAGGGGTTTCTTCAACCAGAAGTAGACGTTGTGAATCATGGGATCCTGATGATGGCGGAGATGGTCTGCGACGCAATCTCGAACTCGCCTGCCAAGCTTCACTCCCAGGGCTTGCGCATCAAAGTGAGAAAGGGTTTTTTCGACAGGATTCACAAGGTTGGCAGGATGAACAGTTCTGAAAAATCCTGTTTATCCTGCGAATCCTGTAAATCCTGTCACTGAGACCCTAACATACAATCAGCAGCCGATTTGATGCGTAAGCCCTGCTTCACTCCGAGACCAGCGGAGGCGCGTCCGCAGGCAGCACTAGCCGGGACTCTCCGTCCAGATAGCCCAGCGAGACGAGGAACTCCTCCGTCTTCCGCGCCGTCACCCGAATCCAGGGCTCGCGATTGAAGAACCCGTGCGGCATATCCTTCGCCGACCACATTTCAGCGCGCAGCCCCAGGGCCCGGGCTTTCCGCACATACTCGTCCCCGCCCGCCTTCAGCCTGTCGGCCGTGCCAAAGAAAAGGATCGCCGGAGGCGTGTTTTGGGAGACAAACTGGTTAGGCGTGATCGCCTCGGCCATCTCCAGGGTGAAGCCCCTGACCTCCCCCGTTGCGCGCTCCTTGAAAAGCGTGCTGATGTTCATCGCCGGGTTGAACAGCACCAGGGCGTTAGGCACGGCGGAGACCGACTTGTCATCGCCAGCCGCGTCCAGGGTGCTGACCAGGGCCGTGCAGGCCGCCAGATGCCCGCCGGCCGAGCCTCCTGCGGCGATGATCCTGCCCGGATCCACCCCGAGCTCGGCAGCGTGACCACGCACCCAGCGGATCGCGCTCCGGGCATCCTCCACGGCCTTGTCCGGAGTGGTCTGATGCTGGCTGAGGATGCGGTAGTCCGCGCAGGCCGTCACCAGGCCGCGCGAGGCGAAATACTCCGCCTGAGGCACAAACTGAAGGAAGCTGCCACTTTTCCAGCCGCCTCCGAAGAAGAACACAATGCAGGGTTTCCCACCCTCGGCCGGGCCCTGGGTTTTCATCGGAGAAAACACATGCAGCTTCAGCGGCCCCTGCAGGGTCTCCTTGTAAATCAGCTCCCTGCTCTGCACCGGCTCCGGGGTCAGCTTGATCAAGGTCTTTGCCTTCCGCCCGCCCTTTCCTTCGGCTTTCTGAGCCTGGGCGTTCAGGCAGACAAGCAGAGACAGTGCAAGGAGGATGATCTGTTTCATGACAGCCGCCCAAACGGATGCCCGAGCTTCGAGCTTCCATTAAATGACTTCCGCCGGGGTCTTCCTCCACGAAAAAGCCCTCGGTTTTCCGAGGGCTTTGGGAATGCTTTCAGCAGTTGACTGCAGCCCTTACTTGGCCGCCTTCTCGCTGACCTTGTTCAGGATGCCGGCAAACTCGGCCGGGGAAACTCCGCCGACCTGGTTGCCAAGCTCCTTGCCGTCCTTGCTCAGGAACTGCACGTGCGGGATGCCCTGCACACCATACTTCTCGGCAGCCTTGGCGTTGGATTCCACATCCACGTCCAGGTAGGCCCAGACAAACTTGTCGTGCAGAGGCTTCACCTCGGCGCTTGGATAAACGCTCTTCTTCATCGCCTGGCAGGGCGGGCACCAGACGGCGGAAAAGACCAGGATGACGGGCTTGCCCTCGGCCTTGGCCGTCTTCAGCGCAGCTTCATAACTGGTGCCGAACTTCGGGCTGCCTTCAGGAAATTCGCTGGCGAGCACAGGCAGGGTGAGCACGGCAAGGAGGGCGATGAGCTTTTTCATGGGGGTGGGTGTCTTTCGATTCAGACAGAGCATACGACGCTCAATCACGGCAATTATTCCAGAAATTGTTCGCCGCGCCCGTCGGCGCACCGGGAGTTTTCGCCTTCCACCTTGTGAAACGGGGATTTCCGATCATGCATCCACGCCAGCATCCCCCCGCCCCTTCCCATGATCGAGGTTCCCAAATCACGTCTCAGCATTCCGGAATACGCCATGGCCCTGGCCCATGTCGCCAGCCTGCGCTCCGAGGACCCCTATCGGAAGGTGGGGGCGGTCGCCCTGGACTTCGACAACCGGGTCATCGGCACAGCCTACAACGGCCTGGCCCCCGGATACAACGCCCCCGAGGGCTTCTGGGATGACCGTGAAGCGCGCCGGAAGTTCATGCTGCACGCCGAGGTGAACCTCTGCAGCCTCTTCACCCGCGGCTCCGCCCGGCTCCTGGCCTGCACGACCATGCCCTGCACGAGCTGCATGCAGATGCTCTGCGCCTACGGCATCAAGGAGGTCTATTACCGCGACGTCTATCCGGATTCCGAGTCACCGCTGATCGCCGAGCGCTATGGCATCCGCCTCGTGCAGCTGACGGACTATCCACAGCTTGGCACCACGCTTGTCGAGTAGGAGGCCCCGGCTTATTTCAAGCTCAGGATGAAGGCCTTCACATCGGCAAACTCCTGCGGCTTCAAAATGAGGTTCATCGGCGGCATGGGGCTGATCGGCGTGGCGGTGTAACCTTCGGCGAGCCTGGCGTTCGGGTTGATGAGACTTTCCAGGATGTAGGCCTCGTCCTTGCGACCGGCGATGCCGTCCAGCGCAGGCCCCACGGCGCTGCCCTGGCCCTTGAGCATGTGGCAGTTCTTGCAGGCCGCCACGGGATGCTCCCAGAAGATCTTTTCTCCGCGTTTGGCATCACCGGCGAGCTTGCCGGCGTCTTCATCGCCTTCGAGAATGATCTCGCAAAGCTTCACGTCGTCGAAGTAGATGTCGCCCTTGCCGACATGCAGCAGGTTGATGCTGGCCTTCGTGCGCTCCTTGCTGTTGAAGACGACCTCCACCTCGGTCCAGTCCTGGTTGCGGCTGATTTTCGGCGAGGTCTCAGCGCGGCCGATGTGGTCGTTGAGGCTGGCTTTGCCGCGGAAGGCGTGGGTCTTGATCCAGGCGCTGAGGCGGTATTCGGTGTTCGGTTTCAGCGGCACATCGGCGAAGGAGCTGGTGTCGGCGTCGTCGCGGGTGATGCAGCGCATGGCGCGTTTGCCGCTGTGGACCATCTTCGGATCGGTGACGAAGCCCCACTGCGCTCCGGCGTTGCCGGGGCGCTTGCCGTAGTCGCGTTGCTTCCAGGTGTCGGCGATCGGCTCTTCAAAGCCGGGGTTGGGCAGCAGGTTCGGGCTTTCCTTGTAGTTGAGGGCCTTGTGCTTCTTGCCGAGCATCTTCGCGGCCTCGGCGAGCCATTCGTCGTTTTTGACAACGGGATCGCCGGCAAGCTTCTTGACGAGCGTCTGGATCTCCGGAGTCGTCGGAAAATCAGCCAGCTTCACAAAGGCGGCGAGGCGCGTGTGCAGGTCAGGATCGGAAATCACGCCCGAACCAAAAAAGAGATCCTGCGCGGCTTTGTCGGCACCCAGGGCGCGGATGGCGTTGCGGCGCAGGCCGGCGTCCTTGGAGATGAGGGCGGCCTGATGGGTTTTGGCATCCAAGGTGCCGCGGGCGTGTTTCACCCAAAGAGCGTGGATGTCGGACAGGCCGGACACGTCTGACCCGTCGGACGCGAGACGCTGTTTCGTGAGCCTGCCATAAAGCGTGTCCTTGGCCTTCGTGGCGCCCTTCGCCACAATCCGGTAAATCCGCCCGCGGCTGTGATCCCGCAGTTCATTCTCATGCGCACCACCGACGCCGGTCGTCGCCACGAAGCCGCCGCGCTCCAGGCTGGGCGTGGGGTTGTGCTGGATGATGAAGTTTTCGAAATCGGCCACCCACACCGCTCCATCTGGACCAACCTCGGCATGCACGGGGCTGTTCCATTCGTCGCTGCTGGCGTAGATATTGAAGGCATCGAGCGCCTTCCAGCCCGCGCCGTCGGGTTGCACATCCATGAGGGACACGACCTTCATCGTGGGTTCGCAGACCATGGCCATGCCTTGGAAGCGTTTCGGCAAGGCGTCGCTATAGATGAAGTTTGAGCCCGCAGCGGCCGTGTAGCCGCCAAAGACGTCCACCTGACGGAAGTTCGGCGTGATGGTGTGGCAGGTGTCCACCACGTTGATTTTCTTCGCCGTCATGCCGCGCGAGCCCTCGCCATAGGCGGTGGCTGGGATGCCGCCGAAGAAGATCGGCGCCCCATTGGCCGTGCCGCCGAATTGATCGCCGGCGTCATTGGTGCCGTGCCCCCACGCATTGTTGGTGAACTGATGCAGAAACTCCAGCGCGCTGCCGTCCGGCTTGAAGCGATAGGTGCCCATCGCGAACTGATGCTGCTTGCCTCCGACATAGCCTTCGATGCCGCTGTAGCCGACGCAGCCGTAGATCCAGTTGTCGAAGCCGTAGTGCAGGTTGCTGGCCTGCGCGTGCGTGTCGCGGATGCCCCAGCAGTCCATGATGACCTCTCGTTTGTCGGCCTTGTCGTCGCCGTCGCTGTCCTCGAGGTAAATGAACTGCGGCGGCGCGGCGACGATGATGCCTTTGCGGGCGAAAACGATGCCGGTCGGCAGGTTCAGCTTGTCGGCAAACACGGTGAACTTGTCGGCCTTGCCATCGCCGTCGGTGTCCTCGCAGATTTTGACGCTGTCCTGGCCTTCGTGGTTCTCGCTGACCCCGTGCGGGTAGTCGCGTGTCTCCACCACCCAGCAGCGGCCGCGTTCATCCCAGGCGAAGGCGATCGGCTTGGCGATGTCCGGCTCGGCGGCGAAGAGCTTCAGCTCGCAATCCGCCGGCACCTGCGTGCGCTCCATGCTGCCTTTGGGCGAAAACGGAAGCTGGAAGGTCAGCGGTTCAGGACGCTTCTCATAATTGGCCACCTGGGGATGCTTCTCGCGCTTCTCCGGCTCCCTTTGGGCCAAAAAAGCCTCGTAGGCGGCTTTGCGCTCCGGGGAAAGCTTGGAGAGAATGGAGCCGCGACTCAGATCATCCCCGGGTTTCACGATGAGATCGTAATCGGCATCCACCTTCTCTCTGGCATAGTCAAAATAGATCGCGTCACGGCCGAGGTCACGCATGGCATTGTGCAGCGGCATTGTGTCGGCACCGGGCGCGTCGATGTAGAGCACGCGGATCGGCGAGGCGGTGGCGCTGAGCGCCGTGAACAGGATGAGCAGCGTTTTCATGTCGGTCGGTCGGTTGGCTGGCATATCAACGCCCGAACCACTGCGGGCGCTCTGACATGTTTTGGGCGAAATCCGTCTCCGCCATGAAACCAGGGTTCGCGCAACAGGGGCTTGGCCAGGGTTCTTTCAGACCTTCCCCGCCCCAGGGGCGCCTGCCAGGGCCGGGCACCTCCGGGCGCGGCCCGGGGTGGGCGGGCAAAACCACCCATCACCCCTCCTTGCGCCCCGGCGTTTCCGCCCCATGTTTTGCCCCCCTTTTCCCGTCCCATGCCCGAACTCGACAAAACCTATTCACCGGCCGAGGTCGAAGCCCGCATCTACCAGCGCTGGCTCGACGACAAGTGCTTTGAAGCCGACCCCGCCCGCGTGAGCGACACGCGTCCGGCCTACTCCATCGTCATCCCGCCGCCGAACGTCACCGGCGTGCTGCACATGGGGCATGTGCTCAACAACACCATTCAGGACATTCTCGCCCGCCGCGCCCGCATGCTGGGCAAGGAGGTGCTCTGGCTCCCCGGTACCGACCACGCCGGACTCGCCACCCAGAACGTCGTGGAAAAAACCCTCAAGAAGGAGGGCAAGATCAAGCACCGCGACGATCTCGGCCGCGAGGGCCTGATCGCCAAGATCTGGGAGTGGAAGGACAAGCACGGCGACATCATCATCGAGCAGCTCAAGCGCCTCGGCGCATCCTGCGACTGGAGCCGCCAGCGCTTCACCTTCGACGACGATTACAACCGCTGTGTGATGCGCGTTTTCGTCGACCTCTACAAGAAGGGCCTCATCTACCGCGGCAAGCGCATGGTGAACTGGTGCCCCTCCTCCCTCACCGCGCTCAGCGACGAGGAGGTCGTCATGAAGCCGCAAAACGCGGTCATGTATCACTTCAAGGTGCAGGTCGTCGAGGAGCCGGACACCTGGCTCACCATCGCCACCACCCGCCCCGAGGTCATCCCCGGCGACACCGCCATTGCGGTGAATCCGAAGGACGAACGCTACGCCCATCTCATCGGCAAGCACGTGCGCCGTCCGCTGCCGGTCGAAAACCAGGCCCTGCTGCCCATCGTCGGTGACGAGCACGTCGATTTCACCTTCGGCACCGGCGTGCTGAAGGTCACGCCCGCCCACGACAAGGCGGACTTTGAGATCGCCCAGAGGCACAGCCTGCCCGTCATCGATGTCATGCACCCGAACGGCGTGCTCAACGAACTGGCCGGCCAGGACCTGGGCGGCATGGAACGCTTCGCCGCCCGCAAACGCGCGGCTGAACTGCTCGCGGAGATCGGCAGCCTCGTCAAAGAGGAGCCTTATCAGAACAATCTTGGATACTCCGAACGCGCCGACGTGCCCATCGAGAGCCGATTGAGCGAGCAGTGGTTCCTCAAATACCCGAGCGTCAAGGAGAGCCAGGATGTCGTCGCCAAGGGCGAGATGAAGTTCCACCCGGATCGCTGGGCGAAGGTCTATGACCACTGGCTCAGCGGCATCCAGGACTGGTGCATCAGCCGCCAGGTCTGGTGGGGGCATCGGATCCCGGTGTGGTATCGCGGTGAGGAAACCTACTGCGGCATGGATGCACCTGAAGGAGAAGGCTGGGAGCAGGACCCCGACGTCCTCGACACCTGGTTCAGCTCCTGGCTCTGGCCCTTCGCCACCATGGGCTGGACCGGCGACGCGGAGAAGGATTCCCAGAATCCCACCCTCAAGGCTTTCTACCCCACCGCCGACCTCGTCACCGGGCCGGACATCATCTTCTTCTGGGTCGCCCGCATGATCATGGCCGGCTTCGAGTGGATGAAGGAGCTGCCGTTCAGGAACGTCTATTTCACCGGCATCATCCGCGACAAGCAGGGTCGCAAGATGTCGAAGTCGCTCGGCAACTCCCCCGACCCGCTCGACCTCATCGCCCGCTACAGCGCCGACGCCCTTCGCTTTGGAATCATGCGTGGCGCCCCGCTCGGCCAGGACGTGCTCTTTGATGAAAAGAACGTCGAGCTCGGCCGCAACTTCTGCACCAAGCTCTGGAACGCCGCACGCTTCCGCCAGATGCAAAGTGGTGCAACCTTCCAGGTTGCAGATGGACAGGCTGAAAGCCCGTCCCACCTTTCCGAGCAGGAGATCAACCCCGCCCTGCTCAGCAGCGACGACAAGTGGATCCTCCTGCGCCTCAACACCGCCATCGGCGAAGTCACCACCGCCCTGGAGGATTATCGTTTCAGCGACGCCGCCGCCGCTCTCTACCGCTTCTTCTGGAGCGAGTACTGCGACTGGTACATCGAGGCCAGCAAGGCCGTGCTGCAGGGCGCCGACGAGAAGCGCAAGGCCAACACCCTGGCCGTCATCGACTTCGTGCTCGGCCACACCCTGCGCCTCTTCCATCCCTTCCTGCCCTTCATCACCGAGGAGCTCTGGAACGGCATGGGCTTCAACGCCGACATGCCCGAGCACCAGGGCGGCAGGAGCATCATGACCGCCCCCTGGCCGAAGCCGCTCGACGCCGACGAACTCGCCCACTTCGGCATCCTGCCGGAGGACGAAAAAACCGCGAACGACAAGTATGAAACCGTCGTGCTCGGACGCGGCCTGAAAAGCACCTTCAACATCAACAAGAAGGTTCGCTTCGTCCTCAAGCCTGCCCAGGAGCTGGCCGCCCATGAGATTGAAGTCCTCCGCATCCTGCTCAACGCGGAGCCCCTCGACATCGCGCCGGACTTCAGCCCAACCCGCGGCACGCCGAGCGCCCTGACGCCTCTGGGCACCATCTTCCTGCCGCTCGACGGCCTCATCGACGTCGAAGCCGAGCGCGCCCGCGTCGGCAAGGAGGTCGCCAAGGTCGAGGCCGAGCTGGAGAAGGTCACCGCCAAGCTGGCCGATGAAAACTTCACCTCCAAGGTCCCCCAGAAGGTGCTCGACGAGCACCAGCAGCGGAAGACCGACTGGCAGGAGAAGCTGGCCAAGCTGCTGGAAATGCTGGCCGCGCTGGGCTGACCCCCGCCCGGCACAATCAGGATGGCCGCCGTGGCAGGCGGCCGGAATGGTTAGGCTGGATCAAAACCCATGCGCCGGGAGATCCCTTCCTGAAAGAAGGGTCCCCGGTCCGTCGTGATGGTGTCGTCGGGTCCGTTTTCAACCACCTGCCACGACCTTCATGAAACCCGGGCTTCTCCTGCTCGCCATGACGACCGTCGTCCTGGCGGCCGAGACTCAGAACTGGCCGCAGTTCCGCGGGCCCGCCGCCGACGGGATCGGCGAAGGCGCCACCCTTCCGGAAACCTGGAGTGAAACCGAAAATGTCGTGTGGAGGACTAAGATCCCCGGCTGGGGCTGGTCCTCCCCCATCGTCTGGGGCGACAAGATCTTTGTGACGGCGGCGATCGGTGAAAAGGAGCTGCCCACACCGCATGTCGGCGGCTATCCCGGCGGCCATGTCGGCAGCGGCGAGGTGCACCGGTGGATGCTTTTTTGTCTCGACTTCGAGACGGGCCGGATCCTTTGGGAGTTCGAGGCGCACAAGGGCATCCCGCCGCAGATGCGGCACCCGCGAGGCTCCTTTGCCAACGAAACCCCGGTCACGGACGGCAGTCGCGTTTACGCCTACTTTGCCAACATCGGCCTGTTTTGCTGCGACATGAACGGCCGGAAGCTCTGGGAGCGCCGCTGGCCCAGCCATCCGATGCGCGACGGCTGGAACACCGGCACCTCGCCCGTCCTGCATGGCGGCCGGATCTTCATTCAAAATGACAATGACGAGGCGTCGTTCCTCGAAACACTGGACAAGCTCACCGGCACGACGCTGTGGCGGGTTTCGCGCGAGGAGAAAAGCACCTGGTCCACGCTTTATGCGTGGGAAAGCGGGCAGCGCACCGAGCTGGTGACGATCGGCATGAACAAGATCCGCTCCTACGCCGTGGAGGACGGGGCGTTGCTGTGGGAGCTCAGCGGAACGGCCGGACTCGTGAGCCAGACCCCGCTGTCCAGGCACGGCCTGCTCTACGCCGGAGCAGGCTACCACTACGGCCCGCTTTACGCGATCAAGCCAGGCGCACAAGGCGACATCTCCCTCTCCGGTGACGCGACCAGCAACGAGTTCATCTCGTGGTCGCAGAAGCGCGGCTCCAGCATTCATCCCGGTTATCTCATCAGCGGCGACCGGCTCTTTGTCTGCTACGACTCCGGACTGCTCGGCTGCTTCCATGCGAAGACGGGCGAGGAGATCCTCCCCAAGACGCGGCTGAACACGAAAGGCGGACGCTTCTACGCCTCGCCCTGGGCCTGCAACGGACGCATCTTCATGCTGAATGAAAACGGTGACACCTGGGTGCTCGAGGATGCGCCGGAGTACCGGCTCGTCCGCAAGAACAGCCTCGGCGACGTCGCCTGGGCCACGCCGGCGATGGCGCGCGGCAGCCTGTTCATCCGCACCTACTCATGGTTGTACCGCCTGCAGAATCTGAAGAAATGACCCATGAAAACCCGCTGGACGGAACCTCGATGAAAACGGCGGCCTCACCTTTTTCGAAATCCCGCACCCCGGGCCTGGCCCGTCGTTTCTCATCCGCATACCGGCAGGGTCGCTCGGCCGTGTTCGCCTTGATCCCGGCGCTGCTTTTCGCCACGGACCCTCAGGTCATCAGGCAGCTGAATGAACGCCCGCAGCGCGGCAGCTTGAGCGACCAGCGCCAGATCGTGCGTGGCGACACCGGCAGGTGGAACGACGCGGCGACGCTCCTGCCCGGGCCGTCTCCGGCGGGCAGGCCGCAGGGCATGCCGCTCGATGACTGGATGGATGCGACGAGCGAAAGCAGGCCAGCACTCACCGCCGGGGATGAAGCCTGGCTGCTGTTCCGCACACGCCAGCTTGATGACAACGACCGTGTCTGGATCGAAAAGATCGAGCGCAGCGGCAACGCCTTCACCATCACGATGCACGAGGCCGTCTGGCAGGGCAGTTACTTCAAGACCTTCACCTACTACGAAGTGGATGCCGTGAACCTTGGCCGGCTTCCGCCGGGTGATTACACCGTGAGCTGGGTCATCAAGCCCTTCGCCTTCAGGCAGCTCGAGAAGCCGCGCGAGGCGCAGAACAACCACCAGACCAACTGGCCGACTGACGAGAGGCAGGTGGAAAAGCCGCCTGCGGAGCTGAAGGCGGCGTTCACCGTCAGCCAGTGAGACAACACCAGGATGAAAGCCCTCCGACTCCCGCAGATCCACGCATGGCTGTCCGCGGCAGTCATGCTGCTCGGATTGAACCGCCCTGCTCCAGGAACGGAGGTCGGCCCCGCTGACCAAGGCCTGCGCGTTTTCTCGGCGGGACACAGCTTCCACATGTTCGTGCCGAAGATGCTGGCCGAACTGGCCGGGGCCGCCGGGATTGCCGGCCACCGGCAGGCGGGCGTCAGCTCGATCGGCGGCTCCTATGTCCATCAGCACTGGGATGTGGCGGACGAGAAGAACAGCCTCAAGGCCGCCCTGCGCGCCGGACAGGTGGATGTCCTCACGCTTTCGCCGATTTACCTGCCCGACGACGGCATTGAAAACTTCGTCAGGCTGGGGCTGGAACACAGGCCGGACATCCGTGTCACGGTCCAGGAGTTCTGGCTGCCTTTTGATGTCTTTGACGTGAACTACAAGAAGAGGCGCCCCGGGCCGGTGGACCGGAGCTCCCGCACGGCCGCCGAGCTCCGCTCCATCAACGAACCCTACTTCAGAAGCATGGACGACCATGTGCGCGCGCTGAACCAAAAGTTCGGCAGGCAGGTGGTGCATGTCGTGCCAGTCGGCCAGGCGGTGCTGGCGCTGCGCACGAGGATCATCGGGGGAGCGGCCCCCGGGTTGAAACGGCAGGACGACCTGTTCACCGACGCCATCGGCCATGCAACGCCCCCGCTGCAATGGCTGACGGCCTACTGCCATTTCGCGGTGATCTATCGCCGTTCGCCGGCGGGCCTCCCCTGCCCTCAGGCTCTGGCGAGGGAGGCGCATGGCGAAGCCCTCAACCGCCTGCTGCAGGCACTTGCGTGGGAGGCGGTGAAATCACACCCCCTGAGCGGGATCCAGGCCCGCTGACATGGGATGCAAAGCACCCGCGTCCGACGGCGTTCTCATGAGGCCATGAAGACCTTCCTGCTCCTTGTCAGCCTCAGCCTGACCGCCTCCGCCGCCGACTGGCCGCAGTTTCGTGGACCAACTGCCGACGGAGTCACGGCGGACACCGGCCTGCCCCTGACCTGGAGCGACAAGGAGAACCTGGTCTGGCGCACCGAACTGCCCGGCCCGGGTTCATCAAGCCCGGTCATCGCGGGCGACAAGGTCTTCCTCACCTGCTACAGCGGCTATGGCATTGATGTGAAGGAGCCGGGCGACATGAAGGACCTGAAGCGGCACGCCCTTTGCCTCGACAAGAACACCGGCAGGATCCTGTGGAACCAGGTGATCACCACCGACCTGCCTAACAAACCCTACACCGGCACCTACATCACCACTCATGGTTATGCCTCCAGCTCGGCGGTCACCGACGGCAAAGGCGTGTTCTTCTTCATGGGCAACGCAGGCGTGTTCGCCTATGCCGTTGACGGAAAACCCGTCTGGAATGTCAGCGTCGGCGAGAAGGCCCATGACTGGGGCGTCGGCTCATCCCCCATCCTCTATGGCGGGCTGCTCATCGTGAACGCCGCGCTGGAGAGCAACCAGCTGCTCGCGCTTGACCGCAACACCGGCAGGACCGTATGGAGCGCCACCGGCTTCCCCGCCTCCTGGAACACCCCCGCCATCGTGAAGGTGGACGGGCATGACGAGCTGGTGCTCAACGCCAGCGGCAGGCTGCGAGCCTTCGATCCCCTCACCGGCAGGGAGCTGTGGAACTGCACCAGCATCAAGGCGGCCGAGCTCTGCCCAAGCATCGTCTCGCATGACGGCGTCATCTTCGTCATTGGTCATCCCGGCGGCCAGAGCCAGGCGGTCAGGGCCGGCGGCAGGGGTGACGTCAGCGCCACCCACATCCTGTGGCAGGCGCAGAAGGGCAGCAACGTCGGCTCCCCGGTCTACAAGGACGGCCATCTCTACTTCATCAACGACTCGCGCGGCGTCGCCACCTGTCTTGATGCCAGGACCGGCATGGTGGTTTACGAGCAGCCGCTGACTTCCCGGCAGAGACGCGACCGTTTCTACGCCACACCGCTGCTGGCGGGCGACAGGCTCTACTGTGTGGGCCGCGAGACCGGCACCTATGTCATCGCGGCGAAGCCGCGGTTCGAACTGCTCTCCACCAATGTCCTCAGTGACGACGTCAGCATCTCCAATGCCAGCCCCGCCGTGAGCGACGGGCGAATCTTCCTCCGCTCCAACAGGTACGCCTACTGCCTCGGCGGCAGGTGACCCTGAGGATGCCCGAGGCGCCCCGGAGCCCGCCAGCACTGGAACAAAGGTTCTGGAGACTGTGGCGCCTTCGTGCTAATCGGCGCGCGTGCCCGACCTTCTCCAGCTCGAAAAACGCCACCTGTGGCATCCCTTCACGCCCATGCAGGCCTGGTGTGCCGGC
Source organism: Prosthecobacter sp. (assembly GCA_044341745.1). Lineage (GTDB taxonomy): Bacteria > Verrucomicrobiota > Verrucomicrobiia > Verrucomicrobiales > Verrucomicrobiaceae > Prosthecobacter. The sequence goes on from JBIIRD010000019.1 coordinate 30,350, forward strand.
GGGCATGAGCCGCTGATGATCACCTCGGGCAGGGGCTGTGAGCTGACCGACCAGCACGGCCGCACCTACCTGGACGGCAACAGCTCGATCTGGACCAACATCCACGGCCACGGCCACCCAACCCTCAACGCAGCCCTCCGGGCCCAGCTCGAAAAGGTCGCGCACACCTCCTTCCTCGGCTTTACCCACGAACCCGCCATCAGGCTGGCGGATGAACTGACCGGGCTGCTCCCAGGCAGGCCGCTGAGCCGCGTCTTCTTTTCGGATGACGGCTCCACCGCCGTCGAGTGCGCGATGCGCATGGCCCTTCAATACTGGGGCCAGAACGGCCGTCCGGAACGCAACACCATCCTCTGCTTTGACCGTGCCTACCATGGCGACACGCTCGGTGCCGCCAGCGTCGGCGGCATCCCGGTCTTCAAGGGCAGCGGCAACGACTTTGGCTACAAGACCCTTCGCGTCCCAGCCCTGGAATCCCTGAGCCTGCTGACGGAGGAGCAGGTGCAAGGCCTCGCCGCCGTCATCATCGAACCGCTGATCCAGGGCAGCGCCGGCATGAGGCTGTGGCCCAGGGGCATGCTGAAGGAGCTTGCCGCCTGGTGCCGCGAGCGGGACATCTTCCTCATCCTGGATGAAGTGATGACCGGCTTCGGCAGAACCGGCACGATGTTTGCCTGCCAGCAGGAGGAGGTTGTCCCAGACTTCCTCTGCCTCGCCAAGGGCCTCACCGGCGGTTACCTGCCCATGGCGGCGACCCTCACCACCGAGCGCGTCTTCGAAGGCTTCCTGGGGCCTGGACACACTTTTTATTATGGTCACAGCTACACGGCCAGCCAGCTCGGCTGTGCGGCGGCGCTTGCCAGCCTTCAGGTCTTCAGGGAAGAGCAGGTGCTGGAAAAACTGCCCGCCAAAATCACCCGGCTTGCCGAACTGCTGGAAGGTCTGCGTCAGCTTCCCCAGGTGATGGACATCCGTCAGTGCGGCCTGGTCGCAGGGATTGAAATCGGCCCCTGGCCTGCCGAGCAAATGCGCGGAGCGAAAGCCTGCCTGGCTGCAAGGAAGCACGGTCTGCTGACCCGTCCCGTCCTCGACACCCTCGTGCTGATGCCGCCGCTGTCCGTCAGTCACGAGGAACTGGCGCGCATGGTGGCGGCGCTGCGTCACGGCATTGAGGAGGTGTCCGCCCGGCCGTGACGGACCGGCTCCTTCACGAGATCACCCTTCCCCGGGCTTCTTGTCCTCCACCTTCCTCTCCTCGACCTTCTTGTCTGAAGCGGCTGGTTTTTCCTTTTTCACACCCTCCTCCTCCACCCAGGGCGCGGCGGGGGTGGCGGGCAGGCTGAGCGCCTCGGCACGATTCTGCTGCAACACGGCCTCCGCCTCGGCAGCCTTCATCATCTGATCACGGATGTCGTTAGGCACGGCGGCCTCCGTCAGAGGCGGCAGGAGCGGGTTGGGGCCGTTGGTCCAGGGTCCCAGGTCGGGCAGCTTGGCGAGCATGTCCGTCTGGTTGGTGAGGCGGTGCAGGCCGAGCACGCGCAGACGGCCGCCGAACATGTAGGCCACCGTCTCGTCCTCAAGCCCCTCGATGGTGCTGTTGCCGCGCTGGATGATGGGCTTGCCGCGAAGCACGATCTCCCAGGAGCTGACGTAGGCCTCATGGCAAAGCACCTTGGCGATGTCCTCTCCTGCTCCGCTTTCAAGATACACACGCCCCTTGGCCCGGATTCGCACCGGGCGGTCGGCCCGGTCCTTTTTCAACACCTCGATGCTGTCGGCGGCCACCCTTACCTCGGAGGGCATTTCGACGCTCTGGGCGGAGATGGCCTTGGCCTCGTCAAAGGTCATGCCCAGGAGAAATCCAAGGTCGATGCTGGCGCTGCTGGCGGAGGCCTTCTTCTGAAGGTTTTCAGCCGAGAGGGCCTCGGCATCCATGCGTGCCATGGCACGCAGATGCTCCGCCTGCTCCTCCTTGGAAAGCGTGCCATCCTTCGAACCGCCGGCCCCGAGCTTCTTCAGGAGGGGGATTTCAAACCCGGAGCAGCCCGAAAGAACCGCGGCAGCAAGCAGGCTGGCGGCGAGGAGGGCAATCGGGGGAGCAAGTCGCGGGGGATCGGCTGGCATGGCTTCAGAGTAGGCTGCTGATCACAACTGGCAAGATTCGGTGCAGGCAGGTCGGCGTCTTCGCTTCAGTCACGCGCCTTCAGCACGCCGACCATGTCCAGCTTCCTCAGCATGCGGCCGACGACCCAGAAGCAGGCCAGCGCCGCGCCGGCGACCACCAGCACGGCAAGGCTGTAGGTTTTGTCACTGATGACCAGCGGCAGGCGCACCGTCTCGGTACGGACCTTGGTGATGATCCAGAGCGCCAGCCCCTTGCCGAACATCAGTCCCAGAGGCAGCGCCACGGTGACCAGCAGCGTCAGCTCACCCAGCAGCACGGCGGCGACCTCGCGCTGGGTGAAGCCGACGACGCGCAGCGTGGCGAGGTCACGGCTGCGTTCGCTGAGGGCGATGCGGGCGCTGTTGTAAACGACGCCGAAGGCCACGATGACCGCCAGCGTGAGGTAGAGGCGGCGCAGGATGCCGATGCTCTCGCCGGTCGTGCTGCGGAAGGCGGCGAGCTGATCCTTCTTCACCAGCGTGGTGGCCAGGCGCGGCGTCTGCTTGACCTCGGCCATGAAGTCCTGCCAGCGGCTCTGGTCCACCTTCAGGTAAGCGCCGCTGACGCTGTCGCCCTCATGCATCGCCCGGCGCAGGGCAGTGATGTCCATGAAGGCGGAGACGCCGGAGAAGTCCTCGATCAGGCCGCGCACGGGCAGCGTCAGGACGGGACGTCTGCCTTCGAGCACGGCGACACGCACCATCATGCCCGTGGTGAGCTCCAGCTTTTCGGCGAGCGCCTTGGACATGACCACGCCGTCGTCCGGCAGGACGATGCGGCGGCCGTGGGCGTCCAGAAGACGGCTCAGCGTCGTGTTCCCCGGCAGGCCGGTCAGGGCCAGCTTGCGCGAGTGATGGCCGTTTTGAAACCTGGCCTGCACCGCCCGCACCGGCTCGGCCAGCATGACCCCTGGAAGATGCTCAAGATCGAGCAAAGCCGGGGCTGAGCCGGGTTCGATGAGGAAAGTGACCGCATCCTGACGCTGGACATCGTTCCACTGATAGGTCAGCAGGTGGTCGATGCTGTCCGCCATGCTGCCGGGCAGCACCATCAGGCCGGTGGCAAGGGACAGCCCCGCGATGGTGAAAACCGACTGCCAGGGGCGGCGCTCGATGTTGCGCAGGGCCATGCGCATGGCCGGGGACATCCACCCGGTCAGCCCGGCACGCTCGAGCAGGCTGGGCTTGTAGCTGGCGGGAGGCTCCGGCCGCATCGCCTCCGCCGGAGGCAGCCTGACCGCCATCCAAACCACGCTGAGAACCCCGGCGAGAGAGGCCGCCGTGCTGACCACCAGGGCCACCGCCACGGCGCTGTAGTCCATGAGGAAGTCCAGGCTGGGGAAACGGAAAAACAAACGATACAATGCCAGCAGCCCTCCTCCCATGTAGCGTCCCGCCAGCCCGCCGAGTGCGGAGCCCAGGACGACGATGACGAAGGCAAAGCCCAGGTAGTGCCGCCCCACCTGCCAGGAGGAATACCCCAGCGCCTTGAGCTGGGCGATCTGCTCGCGCTGAAGCCGCACCAGGCGGGCGAGCACAGCGTTCACCATGAAGGCGGCGACGCTCAGAAACACGACAGGATAGGCCACGGAGAGGGCGCTCAGCACCGTGATCTCGTCATCCAGCCGCTTGGCGCTGCCGTGGTCCGCCCGCGTGATCGCGCCACCGGCGCCATAAACGGCCAGAAGGCGGTCAAACTCCAAAAGGGCGGGACCGGCCTCGGCGCCCGGGGCGAGGTCGGCGCAGAAGTCGTTGAACGCACCGTCCATGTCATAGGCAACGGACAGGGCGCGGTAGTTCATCCAGAAGACGCCAAATCGTTTGTTATCCGGCAGGCTCTCCCCCGCCCTGGCCTCAAAGACGTACTCCGGTGACAGTCCGATGCCGGTGATCTCCAGGGTGTCCGCCCGTCCGTTGATGATGGCGCGCACCCTGTCACCCGGCAGCAGCCTGTTGGCCTCGGCGAAGGCCTCGCTGACCACGGCCTCCCGACGCGCATCAGCCCGAGGCATGCGGCCCCGGCGCAGGAACACCTGGTTCAGCAGCGGCTGACTGCCATCCTCGGGCAAGGAGACCAGCTGTCCCGTGCAGGGCTCGGCAACACCGGGCAGATCAAGCACCGCCGCCCTGACCACGCGCAGTTCCAGGGCGGCGACGCCCGGCACCTCCAGAAGACGTCCGCGAAGGGACAGAGGCGCACGTTTCAGCGAACCAAAAACGTCCGCCATGCGATGGCTCTGGTAATAGGCGTCCCGCGTCTCCTCCAGGGTCAGAAGCAGGCTGCGGGTCATGATCATCATCGCCAGCCCGCAGGCCATGACGAGCGCCACCGCCACGACCTGCCCCTTCATGCGGCCGAGGTCGCGCAGGAGCTTGAGGTCAAGCGGCGTGAGCATGCAGAATCAACGGTTCGAGTCAGGCCTGGAAAAACGCACCTCCACACCGGGCAGGCGGCTTGCCAGCTTCATCCCCGCCTCCTCTCCCAGCACGCACATGGCGGTGGCCAGCGCATCGCTCGTGGTGCAGTCGGGGGCCGTCACGCTGCAGGCGATGCGTTCCGTCAACCCGAGCCCGGTCCTGGGCGAAAGGATGTGGGAAAAGCGCCGCCCATCCAGCTCAATAAACTGATGCAGGTCCCCCGAGGTGGAGACAGCACGACCGGCGAGCCGGATCCGGGTTTCCCGGCTCGAACCTGAGCGCAGCACCACCTCCCAGCCGGTCTGACCGGGAGGAGGGTCCCCTGCAACGGTGTCCCCCCCCGCCTGCACCACAGCCCGGGTGATCCCGCATTCCTTGAGCACCCTGAGGCACTCATCCGCAGCCCGGCCCTTGGCGATGCCGCCCAGGTCGATCAAGGTTCCGGGAGCCAGGCTGACTCTCCGGCCTTCCGGCACCAATGTGATGCGATGCCAGTCGGTCGCCGTAATGCCCTGCGCCAGACGGTCCGCCGGAGGCAGCCTCCCCGTGCGTTTCGACCGCCTCCACAGGTGTGAGAGGTGGCCGCAGGTGGGGTCAAAGGCGCCCCCCGTGGCTTCGGCAAGCTCACAGGCGCGATGCAGAAGGTCAAACATGGGTTCGCTGACCGTCGCAGGCATCGGGGTGCCCGGCGCACAAAGGCGCATCAGTTCGCTGGCGGGATCGTAGTCGGTGAAACGGGCGTTCAGTTCGGCAACCTTTTGATAACAGCGCTCCGCCGCCGCGGCAGCAGCCTGCGCATCCTCAGCATAACACGCAATTCGAAAAAGGGTGGCCATGCCTGGGCCGGAGAAGTCATGACGCTGAAGATCCGCCCCCCGCCCGGGGCAGGCAAGGGCGGCCATCAGCAGAACCCGGCGGCAGCAAAGCATCGGCTGACCATTCCGCAGGCAGGCCGCGCTGTCCACCACCGGCAGGACATTCAGTCCGCCACCTGCCGCCAGCGGCGCGCCTTGAACTCATGCCGGGGCAGGCTGCCTGGAGGGGCCTGATGCACGGGAATGCGCAGCGAAAAGGTGTCCCGGAGTCTGGATTCCAGACGTTTCAGCAGGTTTTGGGGAGCATCCTCTCCCACCTCGACCCGCAGTTCCAGTTCATCCATGGCATCCACCTTTTTCTGCTCGACCATGAACTCGACCACTCCGGGAAACTGCCTGACCACGGCCTCGATGGCGCTGGGGTAAACGTTCACGCCACGAACCACGACCATCTCATCCACCCGGCTCAGCACACCTCCAGGAAGAATCAGCCGGCCGCGGTGTTCACCACGAAGGACCCAGTCGCCGGTGCGGTAGCGAAGGAGCGGGCAGGCAGCACGGTCCAGCGTCGTCAGCACCAGCTCTCCATGGGCGCCTTCCGGCACTTCCAGGCCTGTCGCCGGATCGATGACTTCCGCCAGATAGGCCTCCTCGATCACCACAAGATCGCGCGGCCGTTCCGTGATTTCATAACTGACCGGCCCGACCTCGGTCATGCCATGGTGATCGTAAACACGCGCATCCCAGAGCTGCTCAATGCGGGCGCGCACCTCTGGAATGCTGCCTCCTGGTTCACCTGCGACGATGATCTTGTTCACTCTCAGGGCCATGCGTTCGACCCCGCTGGCAGCACCGATCATCTCCCCAAGCCGCAGGGCATAGGTCGGAGTGCAGCACAAGGTGGTGGCGCCGTAGCGGGCCATCATTTCCAATCGCGCCTGGCTGGACAGCCCACCGCCGGGCATGACGAGATAATCACGCGCCGCCGCTTCAAAAGCCGTCCAAAACCCCAGGAAAGGCCCGAACGAAAAGGCAAAAAACAGCCGGTCACGACCACGCTGAATGTCCGCCCCATGGAAAACTCGGCGCCAGCAGGCCAGCATCGCCTCCCAGCTCTCAGAGGTGTCCAGCCAGGCCATGGGCAGGCCCGAACTGGTGCCGCTGGTCTGGCAGAAGCGGGTGTAGTGCTCGAAAGGCCGGGTGAGATTGCTGCCAAAAGGCGGATGCGACAGACGGTCCTCAAGCAGTTCAGCCTTGTGGGTGAACGGCATCTGCTGGACGAAGTCCTCAATGCGGTTCATCGAGGTGACCCGGATGCCGCGTTCATGAAACTTGCGGGAATAAAATCCCTCGGAGGTGGCGAGGTGGAGGACGATGGAACGCAGCTTGCGCCACTGACAGGCACGCAGACGCGCTCGATCGATGTATAAGCGGGGGTCGGGCTCCACTCTGGAGCGATGGCGAGGCGGCAGGCCGGGTCAAGCCTGCAGGAAATGCAAGGGGCTCAAGCCACGGCTGGTGAAGGCGGGATGAGGTCCGCCAGAACCGGGCGCAGGATCTCATCCTGCCAGGGCATGAGGGGATGGCCTGAGGGTGGCTCGACAACCAGCAGCTCAAGGTCGCTGCGGGATCCCAGAAGGCTGCCTTCGAGGTCCAGGGACTGGGCGATCTCGTCCCGTTTGGCACAGAGTCTGTCCACGGCATCACGCTGGGAGTCCGTCATGCGGTTTTTAACACGCTTCTGGCGCTGCGGCCAGGAGGCCTGCCCCTGGCGGAAAACGGCGGCGACCAGGTCATGGAACTCCTTTTTCCATTTTGGTCTCCATCCGGCCGGAGGGTTCATCACACCGCCCGTCTCGAATGTCTCGGCATAGACGACCATCTGCTTGTTCGACATGATGCGATAGCAGGGCATGTCGCGCTCCTGGGCGATGCCTTCCCTCCATTCCCACATGGCCTTGAGAATGGCGAGGCCCTTGGGGTTCAGCCTGCCGCTGCCCTGGACACGCCAGGGATCCTCACGTGGAGCCATGCTGCGCTGGGCCACCTCGGCCTGAAGCGCGCGGCAGCTTTGCTCAAACCATGTGAGACGGTTCTTTTCACGCAGGATCGCCAGGAAATGATCCGCCACCTGAAGCAGGTAACGCACGTCATCCACCGCATAGGACAGCATGTGTTCAGGCAGAGGACGCCGGCTCCAGTCCGCTTTCTGCGAAGCCTTGCAGATGGTCAGGCCAAGGACGTTCTGAAGCAGGGCGGCAAGGCCAAACTGACGGGCGCCGGCAAGACGTGCCGCGATCTGCGTGTCGCGGATGAGGCGCGGCTCCCAGTTGTAGCTGCGGCGCAGCATGGTGAGGTCGTAATCGGCGCCGTGGAACCACAGCTCGTATCGGTCCAGAAGGGCGAGAAGGGGCGACACATCCGGAATCGCTAGGGGATCGACGAGCGCAAAGCGACCACCGCAGGCCACCTGGAGAAGGCAGAGCTTCTCATGGTAATGGTGCAGGGAGTCAGCCTCCGTGTCGAGGCAGACACGCGTCTCCCCCGTCTGCTGGAGATGCGCCTCGGTGTCGGCGATCCATTGGACGAGGTGCCCGGGCGTGGCGATGAACTCGAAATCGCGGGCCGGAGGGGTGGCGGAATCTGGGCTGCTGGCCTGGCTCATCGGGATTTACTTGAGGCCGGTCAGCAGGATCTCGGCGTTGTTGCTGGTGCGGTTGATGTTGCGGATGAGCAGCTCCAGCGCCTCGGCCGCAGGCACCTGGGCGAGCTGACGGCGGATGGCCATGATGCGGCGGAACTCATCAGGATGGTAGAGCAGGTCGTCCTTGCGGGTGCCCGACTTGAGCAGATGAATGGCCGGGAAGATGCGGCGTTCCGCGATCTCACGGTCCAGGGTCGCCTCCATGTTGCCGGTTCCCTTGAACTCCTCAAAGATGACCTCGTCCATCTTGCTTTCCGTCTCGATGAGAGCTGAGGCGATGATGGTCAGGCTGCCTCCCTCCTCGACGTTGCGGGCGGCTCCGAAGAACTTCTTGGGCTTCACCAGCGCCTTGGCGTCGATGCCGCCGGACATCGTGCGCCCCTTGCCGCCCATGAGGGAGTTGTAGCCACGCGCCAGGCGGGTCAATGAGTCGAGCAGGATGACCACGTCCTTGCCCGACTCCACCAGGCGGCAGGCACGCTCGCGGACAAGCTCGGCCAGCTGACAATGACGCTTGGGGCTTTCGTCAAAGGTGCTGCTGTAGATTTCACAGCCTGTCACGGACTCTTCAAAATCAGTGACCTCCTCGGGGCGCTCATCCAGCAGCAGGATGATCAGAGTGATCTCCTTGTGATTATGAACAATGCACTTGGCGATGTCCTTCAGCATCATCGTCTTGCCAGACCTGGGCGAGGCGTTGATCAGCCCGCGCTGGCCTTTTCCCAGCGGAGCGATGAGGTCCATGATGCGGGCTGAAACCGGGCAGATGGACTTCGGCAGCTCAAGAATGATGCGCTGCTTGGGAAAGGTGGCCGTGAGCTTGTCGAAATGCGTGGGCGCCTGGTAGTTCTCGATCTCCGTGTCATCGACATGGGTGATGCGGTCGATGGCAAGATACTTGTCCCTGTCCTTGGGCGCCCTGGCGATGCCGCGGATGCGGTTGCCCGCACGAAGGTTGAACTTGCGAACCAGGAACAGGGGAACAAACACATCCTCAGGAAGGGGCGCGAAGCTGTAGCCGGGATACTTGATAAGCCCGAAGTTTTCGGCGCCCACCTCGAGAATGCCGTCGACAAGAACCCTCGTGCGGTGGTCCGCCATCCAGGAAAGGACATCGTAGATAAGCTGATGCTTGGTGCGGGCCGCGTTGATCTTGAAGTTGACGCTGGCGGCAAGCTCCTGAATTTCCCCAAGGCTCATGCCATGAAGCGAGTTGAGGGAAATCTCCAGGGGGAAAGGCGGTTCAGGAGGCGGTGCGGCAGGTTTTTCAGACACTGAAGGCACCTCAGTTCCATCCGCGCCCCTGATCGCAGCTTCCTGAACCTGATCGGCAGTCACAGGCTGTGCATTGACCGGCACGGCAGACTGTTCAGGGGCCGTCACCGGCGCATCAGGGGTTGAAACGCTGGAGGTTGGTTCAGGGGGGGCTGTGGGATTCATGCTGGCCGGAGTTGTTTTGCAAGTGTCAGCACCTGGGCTTCAAGAGCAGCACGATCACCATCATTCCAGATGACCACATCCGCCCTATCAACCTTGGCCTCAACGGACCACTGGGAACCCAGCATCCTTTCGGCGGTGCCTTGGTCGAGTTCCCGTAGTTCCATCAAGCGCCTGATCTGCACCGCCCGGCTGGCAGCCACCACGATGACCCGATCCGCTGTTACTATGCCTCCAATCTCATAGTGCAGAGGGACTTCCGCAAGAAAAAGTTCAGCCCCCTCTTCACGAACCCTGCCACGCTCCCGTTCCAAGGCCTCCAGAATGCGCGGATGCATGATCTGCTCCAGAACCTGCCTCTGCACCGGGTCAGAAAAAACCACCTGGCGGAGCCAGGAGCGGCTGACCCGCCTGCCGCCGGGCACAGATGGACCCTGGTCGATCACAGAGGCGCCAAAGCTGGCCTGCAACTGATCCATGACGGAGGCGACCTCCATCAGGGAACGTGCCTCCATGTCGCAGGAAAATGCCTTCAGCCCGGCCAGGCCCATCCGCCCCAGCAGGCTGACGACCATGCTTTTACCACAGCCAACGCCGCCAGTGACAATCCATGAAATCATATCCTAAAGAAGAAGGCAGGAGACTTGCATCTCCTGCCTTCGAGTCAAATTCAGTGCTGCCGGAAGGATCAGTTGCCAACCGCCGGAAGAAGCGGGTTGGGCGTGTCGCCCGACTCCTCGGTGGAGGAACCCGTGCCCTGCTGACGAATGCGGTTGCCCGCAGGGTCGATCAGGGAGGCGGTCACAAAGATCATCAGGTTGCGCTTGAAGTGGTCTTCAACCTGGGAACGGAACAGGCGGCCGATCAGGGGCACGTCGCCCAGCACAGGCAGCTTGTCCTCAACATCCTGAACGTCTTCACGAATGAGACCGCCGAGGGCGACCGTCTGACCGTCCCAGACCGTCACCGAGGTCTTGACTTTGCGGGTCGAGAAGATGGGCTGGTTGATGATGTTCGGGGTCAGTTCAACACGGCTGCCGGCAGGGTTCAGCACTGTGGGAGGCTGGACACTGTAGATCGGGTTGCCATAGTTCACAAAGCCGTCGAATTCAGTCACTTCAGGGAGAAGGTTGAGATCGATCGAGCCATTCTCACCAATCACCGGGTCAACTTCCATGCGAACACCAACGGGGCGCATTTCGAAGGCCGTGGGAGTCGTGGGTGTGACAGGAATCGAAGAGGACGAACCGCCCACGCCGCCGCCTGTCTGGCTGCCGACGTTGGTGGGAATCTGGGGAGGATCGAATTCGGTGGGATAAATGAATTCGCGGATCACCTCAACAGTGGCAGGCTGTCCGCCCTTGGTGGTGACGCTTGGGGCGCTCATCAGGTCCACTCCCTTGCGCTGCGAAAGCGCACGGATAACCATGCCGAACTGGGGGTCGGTGAAGATACCAGCCACAGAAAGCACACCAGGTGAAACCGTGTCCGATGTCGCATCGATAGGATTGAAGAGGGAGTCGATGCTGTCGCCGCGGACAGCCTTGGTGCCCGTCCTGAGACCGCGGGTCACCGGGGCGATCGCACCGGCGGTGACAAGGTCGCTGACTGCACCCGTATAGGACACACGCCCCCCCCAGTTGCCGTTGGTGCCACCACCAACATCGAGGTTGTCGGCGTTGACGCCCAGACCGCCGAGCAGCCAGTCAAAGCCGAGTTCATCGGTGTTTTTCTGGGTCACTTCGACGAATTTCGTGGTCACGTACACCTGCTTGGTGATCCGGCCGATGATCGAGTCAACGAAAGCCTCGACGAGATCGAGATTGGGCTGGGTGTTCTTCACGATCAGCTGGGAGGTGACCTTGTTGAACACAGCCGTGGCACCCTCAGGGAAGGGAATCCCCTGCTCTTTAAGAATCTCAAGCGCGCTCTTGCGCTTGATCAGGCCGGACGCTGCACCTGCGGCGGCGCCACCACCGGCGGCAAAAGGATCGGCCGGAGCAGCGGCGGGGGCTGCATCGCCACCGGCGGTGCCCATGGTTTCAAAATCCGGCGGAACTTTGTAGATGCGGGTAAACTGCTCGGTCGTGGTCTCCGTCACCGGAACAATCAGCACTGCAAAGGGTTCGACTTTAAACTTCATGCCTGCAAGCTCCGTCACATAGCGCAGGGCCTCCGTCATGGGGACGTCCTTCAAGTCGAGACTGATGGAAGCCGTCGGGGCGTTGTCACCGGGTTTAAGGATGATGTTGACGCCTTTGCGGGCCGGGTCGGTTTCAAAGACATCCAGATCACGGCTCTTGACGCGCAGGAACTCAACGGCCTCCTCAATGCTGGCTCCGGTGAACTGCACCTGCGGGAAGATGATTTTCTGCATCTTCTGGCTGAGGTACACCGTCGGCGCGCGGGCACCGGCCTGGGTGCCTTCGACTTGGAATCCCTTGACCGGTGGCTTGTGCTCCCAGGCTTCAGTCACCATGTTCAGCATGCGGATGCGGTTGTGGTCATAGGCCGATGTCAAGTACTGGGAACGCTTCTGCTCGGCGAGCTCCATTCCACGCCTGGCGGCGGTGTTGTAGGGATCGATGCGCAGGACATCCTCGTATTCCTCCAGCGCCTGGTCGTAGTTGCCGATTTCAACGGCGCTTGCACCCTTGACGAGGCCCTTCTGAACCTTTCCGACATTCTCCACATGCTCGGCAGTCAGGGCCTGCGGCCAGCGGTCTGAGTCATTCATCTCCGCAGCGAAAAGCGCGGCTTTCTTGTGTCCGGGCACGGCGGCGGTCGCCTCATCAAGAAGCTTGCGGGCCGCCTCGTAATCTCCGGCAACCGTTTTTTCACGGGCGACTGCAATAGAACAATCCGCAAACTTGAGGTTGGCCAGTTCGCGCCAGTCCTGGATAAAAGGAGCGTTCGGCAGCTGATCAAAAACCTCCTTGGCGGAACGATACTGGGACAGGGCGGTTTCACGATCACCGGCCGCGAACAACTCATCCCCCTTCTCCATTGCCTTCTGGGCATCTTGAATGCGAGCCAGACGGCGGGCGACCTCACGCTCGGCAATGCCGGGCACGCTGTTATTGTATCCACCACTCTGTGCCTGGGCAGGGAGGCTGGACAGCGGGATGGCGGCCGAGATCAACAGGGCAAGTTGCTTTCTTTTCATTCGGGAGGGGGAGGTCATGGGCACTGGGGAAAAGGAAATTTGGCGATAAGCTGGTTTTTTTAGCAAGGCGTGGACGCTTTTGGCGAGATGTTTTTTCTGTTTTTTGACTCAACCTTTCTTGATGGTGATTGACTCACCGCTTGGATTCTTGCCGTCGACGGGCACGATGACGGCCTGGGATTCCTCAATGCTGAGGACCTTGAAGGTCACCCCGAGCCCTGGAATCTGGAAGGTCTCACCTTCACGAACCTTGCGGATCTCCGGCGTTCCGATGCGAAATTCAAACTCGGCCTCGTAATCGGCGAGGTTGGTCTCCTGTCCCTTGATGAGCATGAACTCCTTGTTGGTGGAGATGTCCACGCACTTAAGCTCGGAAACATCCGTTTCCAGGCCCGTTGTCGGGCTCTTTTCAAGCTTCTGGGTGAAGGTGAGGGCCTTGAACCTGGCCGCCGCGTTTTTGTCAAAGCCAAATTCATCGCCCGGGGAGACGAACTTGCTTGCCTTGGGTTCTGGGGTGATTCGCTGAACCTGATAAGGTGGCGAGCTGCTGTTCAGCTTGATCTTATAATCGTGCGTGATGCGCTGCTTCAGGAAGAGCTTCTGGGTCACCGGGGGATGGGAATGCTCATCCCGCGGGTTCGTCTTGGCGGTGAACTCCTCCTCATTGGAGAACCCGTCGTTGTCGGGGTCCAGGGCGCCCACGTTGGGGGATTCAATGTTCGGGATGTCATTCTTGACCAGGAACTCGTTGGTCATGGGCGGGCGCAGGGCCGGCTCCGGAACCTGCAGGTCAAACAGCTGGTCGCCCTTTTGAAGCAGCAGGATGGACTTGTTCAGGGGGACCGGCTTGCCGTTGATGACCGGAGAAACCCAGCCCACCTTTTCCATCAGGCGCGCCAGCACGCTCCTGACCCGCTCCGTGGGGGGAGGATTCAGGTTGTTGGGCGACGAGGCCAGCTTGACTGCAAGCCTTTCTGAAAGCCCCTGGCTGTCCAGGATGGTGAAGGTCACAACGCCCGCCGCAAGCAGGGCGGCGATGATGAGCAGAACCTTTTCGTAATTACCGTTCTTCTTCTGCATGGAATCTTGAATGTGAGGGGAATGTTCTCAGCGAGAAGCAGCCGCAGAGGCCTGGGGGTTGAGGAACTTGACCAAGTCGATTTCAATGAACGCACGGAGTGTCTCGCGACCAAGGACGACATGTGAATCGGGGGCGGCGGGCTGGATGCCCGGTGTAGTGGGCTTGGCATCGGCCGCAGCTGGCTCGGCGCCGTCAACAGGAGCTGCGGCAGCAGCATCAGGCGGGGCATCCAGGGAGCCACCGGAAGCCACACGGGGAGGACCGATCTGCGCCTCGTTTTCGATGCGCACCAGCCTGGCCACGGTGAAGAAGGGCATTTCCGAAGGACTGGCGAGTGAGCTAAGCAGCGTTTGAAGGGCGGCCTGGTCGGCACGGACTACGACGCGAACCTGACGGCGCTCAGTGATGTTGATGGTGGCGGGAGCCGCCTGGCCAGGACCTTTGGAAGCTCCCTTGTCCTTGGCTTTTGCTGCCTGACGCGGCTGCTTGTCCGCCTCGTTTTTCTCCGAGGCGAGAAGCGATCGTTCCAGCTGGTCAACCGACTTGACACCGCTTTTAAGCAGCAGCCTGGTGATCTCCTCAACGGAATCCAGATAGGTCGAGAGCTCGGCAGCCACCTGGTCAGACTTGGGCAGTTCGCTGGTGTACTGGTCAAAGGCCAGATTGAACTCGGCGGGCAGGCGTCCTCCGCCAGCCTTTTTGATTTCCGCGATCCTTGCCTTCAGCTTGGCCTGAAACTCCGTGTTGGAGGTTGGCTTGTCCTCGGGCTGAAGCTTGTAGAGAACCAGGGAAAGTTTTCCGACCTCGCCCGTGTAATCCTGCACCAGTTTCTGCTTTTGCGCCAGGTTCTCCGGCGTGGGAGCGAGGGCGGCTCCCTTGAGCCTTGCCAGGGAGGAGTTCGCCATGTCAAACTCCTCCTGGGCGCCGGAGGCGCCGGACCAGGCGTTAAAAAGCATCACACCAAGCCCAACCACCCCGGCCCCGGTGAGACCAAGGATGGCGGCAGGCACTTTGTTGTCTTGAATCCAGCTCATCAGTCTTTGAAGTTCATTGTCTGCTTGAGAGGCAGCTCGATTTTAAAAGTATAGGCATAACGGTCTTCCTCCACGCCGCTCTGCGCACTGACATACTCGGCCCTTTTAGCCTCGAAATCGGCAACATCAAACCAGGGAAGCTTGGCCAGTGCGGCAGCGTAACGATAGACCACCTGCTCGCCTTCATCGTTCTTCCGATAGAGCCCCTGGAGACGAAGGCTGTAGGAGGGCGCGGCACCCGGCGCAGCTTCCTCCTTCTTGGATGCACCTTCCCCCTGCCCGACGAGCTGGGGGGTGATCGAGGCCTTGTCCTTCAGGGGCTCAATCAGCGTCAGCCAGATCAGGTCGTTGTCGAACTTGGCGTTCAGGTCCGTCAGCAGCCTGACCCAGTAGGAACGTTCGGCGACCGCCTGTTCAAGCTGCTGGCTCAACGCAGCATATTGTCCCTGCTGAACCTCAAGGGCGGCTATTTTGTCACCGATGTCCTTGAGGCGGGCATTTTCGGCCACCATTCCGCCAAGTTTCTCGCGGATCACCCGCTCGCTGTTCTGGTAATAAACAACACCGGTGCCGAGGGCGGCCCAGAACAGCAGCATGCCAAGGATCAGGGCCGGCGTCCTGCGGGCGGCATCCCGGGCGTTGGCGACAGCTGTAGGCACCAGTTCGACTTCGGAAGGGCAGCCGCCTGAAGATCTGAGGGCAAGGCCCACGAGTTCACCCAGGAATGGTGCATCGGCAGCAGCCACGTCCTGTTTGACCGTGCGGTCAAGCTGAACGCCGCGCAGCGGGTTGAACACCTCAACCGGCAGCTTGAGCTTCTCATTCAGGAAGGAGATCATGTTGCCAAGCAGCGCGCCGCCACCGGTGATGAAAACACGCTTGGGCTGGGCGCCCCCCTGCTGGCTGCGGTAGAAGGTGATGGTGCGCATGACCTGCGTGTGCAGGTTCGACGCCGCGTTCCTGATCACCTTGGAAAGCGCCGCAATCTCAGGATCTTCATGCTCCTGTACCGCCCCTCCCGGGGCGATGAAGCCACGATTGATCTTCTGGGTCTCGGCTTCGGCAAAACCAATGCCAAACTCCTTGCAAACGGCGGAGGTGATGGAGGCGCCGCCAACCAGGAAGTTGCGGATGAAGAAACGGCCGGGCTCAACGAAAACCATGTTGGTGGACCTGGCGCCCAGGTCGATCAGCACCGCAGGCTCATCGACATCAGGATAGCTGTAGCGGAATGCATTATAGAGGGCCAGGGGGGCCACATCGACTCCAGTGGTGGCGAGACGAGATTCAACGACCTGGTCGTTGATCTCGTTGAGTGCATCCGACTTCATCGCAACGAGGACGACCTCGGTCTCGACCCCTCCCTCGGAGGAAAACTCGTAGTCCCAGACCACTTCATTGATCGGAAAGGGAACGTTCTGGCGGGCTTCAAACTCGACAATCTGCGCCACGCGGTCATCCTGAACTGGAGGCAGTTTGACGAATCGATTGAAGACCGTGTGCCCTGCGACGGCATACCAGACGGCGGAGCCCTTGATTTTCAGGCGGCTGGTGAGCTCCTGAAGTCCGATTTTAAGCTGGGGAATGCGAGTGGCATCCACCGTGGGGTCCCCAGGCATGTCGACGAACTCGTAACGTTTGAGGACGAGATCGCCTCCGGCTTTGGAGAAAATGGCCCCTGAGAGACGCTGGGAACCCAGGTTCAGGACCGCGATGATTTTGCTGTCTGCCATGCTAGGAATAGGAATTCAGGCCAGTTGGGCCGGAGCTTGGGCTCCAGGCTTGGAGTGACTGTGTCAGTTTACTTGTTTTTCACGCCGACGTCGTAATCGCCCCAGAGGATGGCAAAGGGCGTGTCCTTCTTGGGCAGCATGGTGTTGTCGTTGATGGACAGGCCATCCGTCTTCTCCCACCAGGGTCCCTTGATGCTGCCATCTCCGGCGACACGCTGACCTTCCACGATCACTTCAACACCCCAGCCGGTGACATCCGAAGGCTGGAAGGTGTCCTTTTCGAGGATGCGACGAAGCATGGCCGGCGAAACATAGGCCAGGGCATGGCAGCGTTCGGAGGCAGGAATGTCAACATACTCAATGGAACCCTTGATCACCTGACGGCGGCCGTCCTTCGAGGTGGCGCTCATGGCCAGGTAGTAGTTGACCGTCATTGAGGGCAGGCTGCCGTTGCGTCCGCCTGCGGTTGTTGGAAGCTTGATGTCAAACTCCAAGTCAGCTTCCAGCCATTCTTTCGGTCGCCAGTTTCTGGAGGGCACGTTGTTCGCCTCGAACTGGGGAGTCTGGACATTGGTGAACTTCAGCGGCTTGATGTCCACCTTGACGGCAGGGGCCGTCTGGGCCTGCAGACCGCTGGCGGCCAGCGCCAGGACGGCAAAAGCGAGATGAAAGGACTTCATGATGAGATGGGGGGTGGTCACAGACTTGCGCGCGGTAGGTGGGTTACACGGGCGGGGGGTCGCGTGAATTAATTCTTTTTTATTCTCAAACTGCGCCGGTCATCAAGACTTGATTGCAAGAAAGTCACGAAAATAGGCGATCGTGCGCGTGATGCCTTCCTCGAAGTCAACCTTGGGCTCCCAGCCCAGAAGCTTCCTGGCCAGAGTGATGTCAGGCTGGCGGACCTTGGGGTCATCGGTCGGCAGCTCCTTGTGGACGACGGGCAGGTCCACACCGGTATGCTTCAGGATGGCCTGGGCGAACTGGAGGACCGTCATTTCGCGGGGATTGCCGATGTTCACCGGCTCATGATAGCTCCCCTGGGACAGGCGATAGATGCCGTCGATCAGATCGGAGACATAGCAGAAGCTACGGGTCTGCGATCCGTCCCCAAAGACGGTCAGCGGCCTGCCCTGGAGCGCCTGGCCGATGAAGGCGGGCACCACCCTGCCGTCCTCCAGGCGCATGCGCGGCCCGTAGGTGTTGAAGATGCGAACGATCTTGGTGTCCACGCCATGAGCCCGGTGATAGGCCATGGTCATCGCCTCCGCGAAGCGCTTGGCCTCGTCATAGCAGCCACGAGGACCGATGGGGTTGACATTGCCCCAGTAGCTCTCCTTCTGCGGATGCTCCAGGGGGTCGCCATAACACTCGCTGGTTGAGGCGATTAAGAACGTGGCCCCCTTCTCCTTGGCCAGGCCCAGTGCGTTGTGCGTGCCGAGGGAGCTGACCTTCAAAGTCTGAATGGGGATCTGCAGGTAGTCGATCGGCGAGGCCGGCGAGGCGAAATGGAAGATGAGGTCCACCTTGCCAGGCAGGAAGATGAACTTCGTCACATCATGCTTGATGAAATCATAATCAGGATTGCCGGCCAGATGCTCGATGTTCCGGACGTTTCCCGTGATCAGATTGTCCATCCCGATCACCTTGTAGCCTTCGGCTAGCAGACGGTCGGTGAGGTGGGATCCGAGGAAGCCGGCGGCTCCGGTGACAACGGCGGTTTTTTTGGCAGGCATGAGCAGGGAGGGAGAGAACGAAGGGCAGCGAGTCTGTGGCTTTTCACGTAAAGCGCAAGCGGGGACTACTCCAGGGACCGCGGCATTCCCTGCCAGACCTCTGGCGACCTTTTTCCCGGCCGGGCCTCCCCTCCCGGGATCACCACCCTTCCCAGCCACTCCACGGCGGGCGTGGTGACCCGCGAAAACGGCGCCTCACCCGCCGCAGTCCACCGGTCGTTCAGCGGGTCGTAGGCCAGGATCCGCCGGGGAAAGCCGGGGTGCCGCTCCTTGGGTTCAAAGGTCATCTGGGAGCCATCATCTCCTCCGATCAAGAAAAGCCTGCCGTCACGGTCTGGCAGCGGTCCCGGCGCAGCCACTGCCGCATGAGCCAGTCCTGCCGCCGGTCTCCATCCCAATGAAGGGTCGTAGCACCAGCCGTCCCTCAGCCATTCGCGTTCCGCCTTGCCATCGGCACCCGGCTTGAGCGCGGCGCCGCTGAACAGGTAAACCCTGGCATCCGCCGCTGCCATGGCTGCCAGGATGCGGGCCGGTCCCGGACAGGGCTTGAGCTGCCTCCACCCTGTTTCCACCTTCGACAGGTCAAGCGCCCAGAAGCTTCGCAGGGCCGCCGTGTCCGCAGGACGTTCGATGCCGCCTGCCACATAAACGACGCCCCCAGACTCCACTCCGGCCATGAAGGCACAGGCCGTGGGCAGGTCAGGCAGCTTGTCAAACCGGACCTCCCGGCCCTCCAGCCGCAGCCTCCAGACCGACCGGAAATGCTCCTGGGCGTCTCCGCCTCCGATCAGCAGCAGACCCTCCCGGGTGGTCAGGCTCACTCCATAGCCGTTGGGCCTCGGCAGACGCCCGGTTTTCTCCCACCTTCCCGCAGGATCGCGCAGCACATGGACGTCGTCATACCACTGCTTGACGCCTCCCTCCCAGGGCATCTTGCCGGGGAAATTCGTCCCGCCGGCCACGATCAGCGCATCAGCACTGACACCTGCAAAGGCCCCGGCGAAGCCCTCCTTGTCCGGCAGAGGCTCCAGTCGGGACCATTGTCCCTGCACAGATGCAGTGAGCAGGCTGAAAAGCAGGATTCGTTCAAACATGCACCAGCCTACTTTCAGGTCTCCGCTCAAAACAATCGCAAATGCAGGCGTGGCTGAATCGTACTGACATGACGATGCCCCATCCCCGGATCACCACCGTCCTCACGCTTTGCCTGGCTGGAAGCCTCCCTCTCCAAGGCGCCATGCCGGAGGTGAAGGAGACGGCGTTTGAGTTCCGCAAGCCGCCCCACAACTACCTCGCTCACGAGGCCCGGGACCGCTTTGCCAGCCTGCTCAAGAAGCTCAACTCCGGTGAGGCCAGGCTCGACACCAGGGATGACAAGGCCTTCCTGACCAGCCTGCTCAACGCCCTTGACGTGCCCGTCAGCTCCCAGATTCTCGTCTTCTCCGCCAGTTCCCTGCAGAGCGAGATCATCAATCCGCGCAATCCGCGCGCCCTCTATTTCAACGAGGACACCTATGTCGGCTTCGTCCCCGGCGGCAAGGTCGAGGTCATCAGCATGGACCCCACCCACGCCGCCATCTTTTACATCTTCGACCGCCTCCGGCCCGGCGGCGGGCTGCCGACGATCGCGCGTTCGGACAAATGCTTCAACTGCCACGCCGGCAATGCCACCCGCCGCGTCCCCGGCCTGATCGCCGAGTCGCTCCTGCCAATGGCCAGCGGCGCCAGCCTGGAAACCTACCGTCGCGACGAGCAGGGGCATCACATCCCGCTCGACCAGCGCTTTGGCGGCTGGCACCTCACCGGCGGCCATCACCTTGCCACGACACACGCCAACCTGATGGGTGTCAGCACCACCGCAGGCCAGTTTGACAAGGTGCCCGCCGAGCCCGGGCAGATGTGGGACATCAGCCGTCACCTCCTGCCCACCAGCGACATCCTGCCGAACCTGCTTCATGAGCATCAGCTGGGCTTCGAAAACCGTGTCTTCCACGCCGCCTATGTCATGCGCCAGCTGCTGGCCGACGGCCGCGGAACCCTGCCCGTCTCCGCCAAGGCCGAGTTTGAGAAAATCGCCGACGAACTGGCCCGTTACATCCTGTTCACGGACGAAGCCGCCCTTCCCAAGGCGGGCGTTGAAGGTGATCCGGCCTTCATGAAGGACTTTGCCCGCAACCGCAAGCCCGCCCTCAGTGGACTTGCCCTCAAGGATCTCGACCTCAAGACCCGTCTGTTCAAGCACCGTGCGAGCTACATGCTTTACACCGAGTCCTGGCAGAAGCTGCCCGCCATGCTCAAGGATCGCGTTTACTACAGGATGGCGGAAGGACTGCGCGATCAAAACCCCGCCCCGATCGGCGCCCACATCCCCGTGCAGGAAAAGCTCGCCATCCGCAGCATTCTCAAGGAAACCCTGCCCGGCCTGCCCGCATGGTGGAGGTGAGCCTTCAAGCCGGGCTCGCCGCAGCCTCACGCATTGCACGTCCGCGTGACCTCACCGCCTTGAGCTGGCCGCAGCCCGCCGCCACATCGATGCCGCGCCTCTGGCGGATCGTGCACGGAATGCCGCTTTCCTGAATGAGCCGGTGGAACTCCCAGGCCGAGGCCTCCGCGCTCTCGCGACCGGCAAACCCCGCCGTTTCATTCAGCGGAATCAGGTTCACATGCGCGCTCAAGCCCCGCAGCAGCCCGGCGACCCGGTGAGCATGGGCGGGAGTGTCATTGACCCCGGCGATCAGGGTCCAGGCAAAGAAGATCTTCCGCTGCGTGACCCCGCCATAGAACCGGCAGGCGTCGATGAGCTCGGCAAGAGGCCAGCGCTGATTGGCCGGGATCAGGGCGGCACGCTCATCGTCCGTGCTGCCATGCAGGCTGACCGCCAGGTTGTAAGGCCTGCCCTCCTCGGCCATGCGCCGGATGGCGGGCACGACACCGACGGTGCTGACCGAGATCTTCGCCGGCCCGATGTTGGCGCCGCGCGTGTCACTGATGATCTCCAGGGCGCGCATCACCGCGTCGTAATTGTGCAGCGGCTCGCCCATGCCCATCAGCACCAGGTTTCTCAGCCGCAGGCCGCGTGCCGCCAGGATCCGTCGCGCATGATGCACCTGGGCCACGATTTCACCCGGCCGGAGATGACGCACAAAGCCCATCTGCCCGGTGGCGCAGAAGACGCAGCCCATCGCGCAGCCCGCCTGCGTGCTGATGCAGGCCGTGTGGCGACCTTCATACCCCATGATCACGGTTTCAATCTCCTGCCCGTCGGCCAGCCGCAGGAGGAACTTCTGGGTCAGACCGTCGCCGCTGGGAGTCTCCGCCGCCACCGGCAGGACGTCGGTGAAAACCTCGGCGCCCAGCCTCGCCTGCAGCCAGCGCCGCAGCGGTGGCGAAAGGTCATCCCTCGCCAGCACATCGGTTTCCGCACGAAAGTGCAGGGAGTTCCACAGCGTCTTGGCATGCACCGCCGCAAGGCCGTCCGCCGTCAGGCGTGAACGCAGCTCATCAAAGGTCAGGTCAAGCAGATGCGGACTCACAGATTCTCAACGGCGGCGGATCAGCGGGCGCTTCATTGACGCGCCACCAGCTTCAGGCGGAACTTCTCGACAGCCGCCTTGATCAGCGGGTCGTTTTGAAAATCCTCCGCACCTGCGGCGGGGGCGGCTTCCTCAACTGCGGAAGCCGGTGCCGAAGGCGCTGCAGCCTCCACGGCCCCGGCGGACTCCGCCCTGGGCTCGGCCGCAGGCTCCGGCTTCGGCGGCGGCGCGTCGAGCAGGTCAAAGCTCATCTCACTGGCCATCGGAGGCGCCAGCGAGGCATCGATCACAAACTCAAACTTCACCGCCGTCCCGAGGACCTCCTCAGCGACCGACTCCAGATATTTCTTTTGGTTATCCCGGTTCAGGCTGTCCCTGGCGTGGGCCTCGGTGGTGGGAAAGCCGACCTTCATGACGCCCCGGGCATAGGACAGCACGGTGCCGATCTTCAGCCAGCTGACGATCAGGGCGCGGCGCTCCTGGATCACGGCCGTGAAATCCGCCCAGAACTGCTCAAGGTTCACTTCGGCGGGAGACGCGGCAGGCTCGGCGGATCGGAGGGAAGGAGCCGCGACAGGGGCAGGAACGGGCGAGGCAGCCGGTGCAGGCTCAGGCTCAGGTTCGGGTTCCGGCTCCACGGTGCGGGATGCGGAAACCACCGGCTCAGGGGTGGGCCGGACCTCAGGCCCGGAAGCGGCCACAACGGTCTCCGCATTCCTGGGCGCGCGTTCCGCCGCCGGAGCCGCCGCACGCGCCGTGGTCACCTGCGGGGGGCGCGGCATGACCTTCGGCACAGGACCTCCGGGACCGCTGTCCAGGGCTTCAATCACATCACTCAGGCTGACCTCGTTCAGGTGCTGCACGGCCTGGATGACGCCCAGTTCCAGATGCAGCCGCTTGTTCGTCGCCCAGCGCATCCGGGCGTCCACCTCGGCCAGTCCGTCCACAATGCGCAGCAGCTGCTCGGTGGTCGCCATCTGGCTCTGCGCCGCGACGCGTTCGGCGATCTCCGGCTCCAGGTCCTCGGCACCGGCCTCGGGATCAGCCTGGCTGACGAGCAGTGTGCGGAAATGCTGGATCAGGTCGGCCAGCAGTTTGCCCAGGTCCTTGCCCGACTCGCTGGTGTCATGCACGGCCTGCAGCGCCGCCACGGTGTCGCTTTCCAAAATCTGCTGCGCCAGCTGCACCACCGTCTGCATCGCGGTGAATCCGAAGATGTCGAGCACGTCCTGCTCGCAGATCTTGCTGCCGCAGAAGGCCACCAGCTGGTCGAGCATCGACTGCGCGTCGCGCATGCCGCCGTCCGCCCCCTTGCCGATGGCAAAGGCGGCCTTTTCATCCAGGTCCACCCCCTCCAGCTTCGCAATGTGCAGCAGGTGGCGGGCGATCACGTTCAGGGGAATGCGGCGCAGGTCAAAGCGCTGGCAGCGGCTGATGATCGTCGGCAGGATCTTGTTCGCCTCGGTGGTGGCGAAGATGAACTTCACATGCGGCGGCGGCTCCTCCAGGGTCTTCAGCAGCGCGTTGAAGGCGGAGGCCGAGAGCATGTGCACCTCGTCGATGTAATAAATCTTATAACGGCATCTGGCCGGGGCGTACTTGACGCTCTCACGCAGGTCCCTGACCTGGTCGACACCGTTGTTGCTGGCGCCGTCGATCTCCAGGACGTCGAGGCAGTTGCCCTCGGCGATCTCTTTGCACAAGGGATCCTCGGGATCGAAGTCGATGCTCGGACCGCCCGGACAGTTGAGCGCCTTGGCAAAGATGCGGGCCGTGGAAGTCTTGCCGGTGCCGCGCGGCCCCACGAACAGGTAGGCATGGGCCAGCCGATCCTGGGCGATGGCATTTCGCAGGGTACGCACGACGTGCTCCTGGCCGAGCACGTCGGCGAAGGTCTTGGGACGATATTTGCGGGCAAAAACCTGGTAGCTCACAGCCGGAGACTAGGCCGCGTTTTCCCTCTGGCAACGGAGCATTGTTCCGGCGGCAAACTTACCCAGGCCCAAGCCGGAAAGCAGCTCCCCGGGACGGCCTTCGAAAAACCCTAACCAACCCGCACAGGTGTTCCATTCAGCACCCATTCAAAGAAAAACCTCGCCGGATTGCCTGCATCCAGCGGCAGGCGGATGCAGCCGTGCGACGCCGGATAAGCGGGCACGCTGGTAAAACCATGAATGAAGACGTGCCCGTTGATCTGCACGCTCCAGGGCATGGGGGCGTTCTGATAACGGCTGGAACGATGCATCACCGCCCGATAGGGGCCTGCACGAAAGTCCCCCTTCGGTGTGCTCCCTCGCCGGCCGGAGCTGATGCGTGTCTTCAACACCAGGCGTCCGCCCTGCCAGCCCTCCAGAGTCTGCGTGGCCAGATTGACCTCCACCCGCTGCGGTGAAACCTGCACGGTAAAGCCGCGAAACAGCCTCCCCACCCGGATCCGCCCCTTGTCATCCATGGCGTTCACCGACGCCCCGGCCTGCTGCAAAAGCTCCAGGTCCACCAGCTCCGTTCCATCGGTCAGGCTGCGCAGCGAGCCCGCCCGCAGCAGCAGTCCGTTCAGTTCAAAAACCTTGCCTTCGTCGTCCTGACGCAGGTTCCACTTCAACTCCTCCGCCGCCTCCTCCACCGGCACAGAGACCTTCCCAGGTTCAGCGGCAAACACGATTCCCTCAAGCGTCGCCGCCCTCAGCGGCAGGGCCAGGTCAGACCATGCCAGCAGACAAAGCATCCATGAATGGAAAGAGCGGCGAGGGTTCCTCATCGGCCGGATCATAAACCCAAGCATCGACATTGCCGTCAGATCTTTTACAACCCAAGGCAGGCCCTGTGGTGGCTGCCGCTTCAGCTTGCCAAGATCCGCGCAGACAGGCCTGCTTTTCATCGGTAACAGTTCCACGCCTCAACTGTGAGCGGATCATGGAGGCCCTTTCATCCGGCCCCGCCCAAACACCTCCATCCACCATGTCAGCCCATCATCACGACGAACCTGCCTCCTGCTGCTCCCACAAGCCGAAGCCTGCCCAGCCCTCCTGCTGCGCGGCCAAGCCCGCCAAGCCCGCCAAGCCAGCCTGCTGCGGCCATGAGCACGACGCCTCCGTCCAGCCCTCAGCCTCCGCCAAATACTTCTGCCCGATGTGCCCGGGGGTGCAGTCTGACAAACCGGGCATCTGTCCCAAATGCGCCATGGCCCTGGAGCGCAATCCCACCTTCGGCCCGGCGGCTCCGGGTGAAGACGAC
Organism: Prosthecobacter sp.; assembly: GCA_044341745.1. Lineage (GTDB taxonomy): Bacteria > Verrucomicrobiota > Verrucomicrobiia > Verrucomicrobiales > Verrucomicrobiaceae > Prosthecobacter. The sequence continues at coordinate 55,404 of JBIIRD010000019.1, forward strand.
TCGGAGCTGAAGGACATGACGCGGCGTCTTTTCTGGAGCACGCTTCTGACGCTGCCGGTTTTTGTCACCGCCATGGCCCACTTGATTCCAGCCTGGCGTCATGCCGAGTGGGCGAATGGCGAAAGTTCACGCTGGATGCAGTTTGCCCTGGCCTTTCCGGTGGTCCTCTGGGCGGGAGCCCCTTTCTTTCAACGTGCCTGGCTGTCGCTGAAGCACGGCCGAATGAACATGTTCACCCTCATCGCCATCGGCGTGGGCTCGGCCTTTGCCTTCAGCTCCGCCGTCATGCTGGCGCCCGGAGCCTTTCCCGCCTCCCTGGCGGACGCACACGGAAGCCTGCCCCTCTACTTCGAGGCCGCCACAGTGATCATCGTGCTGGTCCTGCTCGGCCAGGTCCTGGAGCTTCGAGCACGCGCCCGCACCGGCAGCGCCATCCAGGAACTGCTCGGGCTTCAGCCCAAAACCGCCAGGCTGCTCAAGCCGGAGGGGGATGTGGAGGTGCCGCTCGCATCCGTGAAGGCGGGCGACCGCCTGCGCATACGTCCCGGTGAGAAAATCCCCGTGGACGGCGTGGTCATCGAAGGCCGCAGCCATGTCGATGAAGCCATGATCACCGGTGAGGCTGGCCCGGTTGAGAAAACCGCGGGTTCCCATGTCACCGGCGGCACCTTGAACCAGCAGGGCTCCCTGGTCGTCGAGGCAACCCGCATCGGCGCGGACACCCTGCTGGCACAGATCGTCAAGCTTGTCGGTGAAGCACAGCGCAGCCGTGCTCCGGTGCAGGCGCTGGCCGACAAGGTGGCGGCCTGGTTTGTCCCCGCCGTGCTTCTCTCCTCCCTGGTCACCTTTCTCCTCTGGTGGAGCCTGGGCCCCGAGCCCAGGCTTGCCCACGCACTCGCCAGCGCCGTCGCCGTGCTCATCATCGCCTGCCCCTGCGCGCTCGGCCTGGCCACACCCATGAGCATCATGGTCGGCATCGGCCGCGGCGCCAGGATGGGCGTGCTGATCCGTGAAGCCGCCGCCATTGAAAAGCTGGCCTCGCTGAACCTTCTGGCCGTGGACAAGACCGGCACGCTGACCCTCGGGCGGCCCGATGTCACCGAGATCCTCCCCGCCGCTGAAACCAGCCTCGGCAGCGACGAAGCACTCAGCCTGGCCGCCGCCGTCGAACGACACAGCGAACATCCTCTCGCCCTGGCCATCACCCAGGCCGCCCAGGCCCGCGGCCTGACCCGGCTCGACGCCCTTGACTTTCACAGCACAACCGGAGCAGGCGTGGCCGGGCTGGTGGCGGAAAAGCTCGTGCTCATTGGCAGGCCGGGCTTCCTTCGACAGCATCAGGTCAGTGGGCTGGAGTCGCTGGAAGCCAGGTCTTCCGAGCATCAGCAGGAAGGCAGGACGGTCGTCTTCATGGCGGTTGACGGAAAAGCCGCCGCCGCGCTGATCATCAGCGACCCCGTCAAGCCGACAACGCCGGAGGCACTGGCACGCTTGAAACATCTCGGCGTCCGGGTCGTCATGCTCACGGGTGACAATGAGCGCACCGCCGCACGCATCGCAGGCTTCCTGGGCATCGAACGCTTCCACGCCGGAGTCACCCCTCGGGAAAAGCATGCCCTGGTGCTCGGCATGAAGCGTCCGGGCATCGTCGTCGGCATGGCGGGTGATGGCGTGAATGACGCCCCCGCCCTTGCCGAGGCCGATGTCGGCATCGCCATGGGCACAGGCACGGACATCGCCATGGAAAGCGCCCCGCTCACCCTCGTGCGCGGCGACCTGCGCGGCATCGTTCATGCCATCGAGCTCGGGCGCGCCATGATGCGGAACATCCGCCAGAACCTTTTGTTCGCCTTCCTCTACAATGCTGTCGGCATCCCCGTCGCCGCAGGCATATTATATCCTTGGTTCGGCATCCTCCTCAGCCCCATGATGGCCGGGGCCGCCATGAGCCTGAGCTCCGTCTCCGTCATCAGCAACGCCCTGCGTCTGCGACGCTTCCAGGCATGATCGGGCACCTGGCAGGGCTTTTGCATCAAGATGGTCAATGATTCTGTCTCATGGCCCGGGTGACAGGATTCGCAGGATAAACAGGATTATTCAGACCTGTTCATCCTGCCCATCTTGTGAATCCTGTCGCAAAAACCCTTTCTCACTTGGTTGCGTAAGCCCTCGGCGCGAAGCTTTCCTTCTTGTCAGGCAGGCCGCGGTCCGGTAGTATCCATATCCATTCAGGATATCCCGTTCCTGGCTCTTTGCATTTCGATTTTGACGCGTCGGCCTCTCAGGAGCCGGCCGTCCTCCCCTTCCTGCGGTGCTCGTCCTCAGACTGTTGTGGCCCGGCCCGTTTTTATGACACCGGGAGCCGCGTGACCTGGGATGTCTTGTCATGCCTTCACTGGAAGACAGCGCCCTTGTTCACGGGCACCCACCTCGTCTCCTTGGGATTCGAGGCCCCCAGATCGAACGACACAGGTGGGTCAGGCGCCCCGGCTTCGTCCGGGGCGCTTTGTTTGGCCTCCGTCATCGACCTTCATGACCAACATCCGCTGAATACACCCGGCCCCCGCCCTGTCTCATACCCGTCATGGAAACCCCGCCCGCCCAGCCTCTTCCACCCGCCAAGCCCGGCCTTTCAACCCGGCAGGTCCTGCTGATCATCCTTGGCGGCGTCCTGCTTGTCTCCGCCCTTGTCACAGCAGCCGTGATCGGGTGGTTCCACTACAACTTCAACCCCGCGCCCATGCAGCCAGTGGTGCTTTCCGAGGTCGAAAAACAGGTTTTCAACGCCAAGCTTTCTGCCTTCGGAGATCCTGCCCTGACCCCGGTCACACTGAAGTTTCCAGCCAGCGGCCCAGCCTCGGCACCAGCGTCTTCCGCACCTTCCGCCGCTCCAGCACCCGCAGTTCCCGCCGGCCTGGAAAACAAGACCATTGTCCTCACCGAACGCGAGGTGAACGCCTACCTCGCCGCCCAGAACCTGGGTGAAAACATCCAGGTGAGCTTCGGCGAAGGCCGGGTGATCACGGCCATCATCGTCGAAATGCCGCCGGACTTCCCCATCCTGCCCGGCCAGAAATTGCGCGCCCGCATCACCTTCGGCACAGGCCTGACTCCCGAACACAAGCTCTCCCTGGTCTTCAATGACCTGAATGTCGGCGGCATTTCCCTGCCCAACGCCTGGCTGGGTGACTTGAAGGGCGTGGACCTGGTGGCTGAAAATCTTCAGCACGACCCGGCCCTGCAGCGATTCCTTTCCGGCATCCGCTCCCTGGAGATCCACCCCGAGGGAGCACGCTTGATCCTGAATGAGTAAGGCGCCTCGACCGGCCCTTCTCATCATCACACCGGCGTGAGCAAAGGCTGCCCGGAAAAATGCGCGGCCAGGTTGTCGATCACGAGCTGTGCCATCGCTCGGCGCGTTTCATGTGTGGCGCTGCCGATGTGAGGAAGCACGACCGCCTGCGGACAGCCCAGAAGGCGCTCCGGCACCTGCGGCTCGTTTTCAAACACATCCAGCCCGGCGCTGCGGATGCCACCGGATTCCAGCGCTTGCACCAAAGCCTGCTCATCCACCACCGAGCCGCGGGCGATGTTGATCAAGGTTCCCTGGGGGCCCAGTGCGGCGAGCACTTCTGCATTGATCAAATGACGCGTTCCCGGGCCGCCCGGGCAGGCGACGATCAGAAAATCCGACATCCGTGCGAGCTCGCGGAGGCTGGCAGAGTAGGCAAACGGCACCGGCTGAGGCTTGCGCCCGTGATAGGCGATCTTCATGCCAAAGGCCTCCAGCCGCCGGGCAATCGCCTTGCCGATCCGGCCCAGGCCAAGAATGCCCGCCGTCTTGCCCCGCAGCGCATGGGCCAGAGGAAAGGCTCCAAGCGGCCAGCAGCCGTCGCGCACATGCCGTTCGGCCTCGCCCAATCGGCGGCTCGTCATCAGCACCAGCGCCACGGCGATGTCCGCCACGTCATCCGTGAGCACGTCCGGCGTGTTGGTCACGCGGATTCCCCGGACGCGGCAGACAGGCAGCGGCACGCCGTCGTATCCCACGCCAAAGACGCTTATGACCTCAAGGTTCGGAAGTGAGCCGATCATGGACTCCGGCACGGCATAACCACCGGGCACCACCATCGCCCTCACCGCCGCCTCAGGCACGTTGACGCAATCATGGTTCGCGGCCAGCGGTCCGGCCAGGAAGTCCGGCAGAGGAACGGGAGTCAGGACGGTGGGCATGGAAAAAGGAAGGCTGGATCATTTTTTCACCAGACGTGCGGCATAAGCACCGTCCATCTGGTCCTTTGGCGGGAACACCAGCCGGCTTTCGATCATCTGCAGTTCCGGGTGATCGGCCAGCACCGCCTTGACCAACTGCTGGTTCTCCTCGGGATCAATGCTGCAGGTGCTGTAAACCAGGCTTCCCCCGGGTTTGAGACAGCGCAGGGCGCTTTCAACAATCCCGCGCTGCGTCCTGGCCAGTTCGGCGAATTCGGCTTCCTGCAGCCGCCAACGCACGTCGATGCGGCGACGCATGACACCGGTGTTGGAGCAGGGAACATCGAGCAGGATTCGGTCAAAGAGCAGATCTCCAAACGGCGGCGTCTCCTGGCTGAGGAAGTCGTGCTGCATGACCTGGGCGTTGTGCACTCGCAGGCGGGTGAGGTTTTCCCGCAGACGGGTCAGGCGTGCGGGCGAACTGTCGCAGGCGACCAGCCTTCCCTCGCCGCACATGGCCTGCGCCAGGATGGCGGTCTTGCCTCCGGGGGCGGCGCAGGCATCCAGCACCGTTTCACCAGGACGCGGGGCGAGCATCCCCGGGGCGACGGCCGTGCTCGGATCCTGGGCGTAGCAAAGGCCGGCCTTCAGAGCCTCACGCGGCACGGAGGTGGTGAGGAAAAAGTCTTCCGCACCGGGGTGAGAAGTGATGCCAGGGACGCCAGGCAGCCTCTCAGCCGCATCCTCATGCAGGCGATTGAGGCGCACAAAGGTCTGGGCAGGCTCCTGGTTCCACTGGCAGAGGGCCTCGGCCTTGGCCTTGCCCATGGTCTTGATCCAGCGGCGCACCAGAAACTCAGGGTGCGAAAAGGCCACCGCCATCGGCAAGGCCTCGCGACCGGCCAGGAGCGAGTCCTTTTCACGTCCGGCACGGCGCAGCACGGCATTGACCAGGCCGGAGGCACGTCCGGCCGCCGCCACGGTTTCGTTCACCGCTGCATGGGAGGGAACGCCCAGGAGCAGCAACTGGCTCAGCCCCACACGCAGCACCCAGCGCGTACGATGATCCAGGTGGCGGCCGCTGGTCAGGTGGCCGATCCAGTGGTCCAGCAGGCTGATGTTTCTCAGCGTGGTCAGCACAATGTCGTGCAAAAACGCGGCATTCGGCCCGGACAAGTCAGTCTGACGCGTCTTGTCATCAAGCAGGTCCGCGGCATATCGCGGCGTTTTTTGCCAGGCTTCGAGGACTTCAACGGAGAGACGACGGACATTCACAGGCGGTCAGGGGGAGGGGCCGGGGCCCAAGGTGCTTGAGGGGAGGACCGCAGGATAAGCCACAGCCTGCCCGAATGAGCAAGGCGGAGTTCGCTCCCCGGCCGGAAACCACGGCCCATCTCAGGCCCTCGTTTCCAATACTCCACGCCCGATGCCCCTGTATTGAAAGCCAAAATCGGCGGCGGCGACGGGATCGATGAGGTTGCGGCCGTCAAAGATCATCGGTGCCAGCATGGTGCCACGCAGCTCGGAGAGATCGACGCTGGCGAATTCGGGCCATTCCGTGGCGATGATGAGCGCCTCGGCACCAGCGGCGGCCTCCAGCGGACTGCTGGCAAACTTGATCTTGCCGGCGACGGGCAGCTCCCTGGCCTTCTCCATGGCCTTGGGATCATAGGCGACCACCTCCGCCCCTTCGGCCACCAGCTTCTGCACCAGCGCGATGGCCACCGAGGAGCGGACGTCATCCGTGTTCGGCTTGAAGGCCAGCCCCCAGACGGCAAGCTTTTTGTCCTTCAGCACCCAGAGGGCCTCACGAATGGCGTCTACAAAGCGGTCCAGCTGGCGCTGGTTGATGCGCTGCACCTCCTTGAGGAGCGTGAACGGCGTGCCAAGCTGCTCCGCAATGGCAATGAAGGCGGCGATGTCCTTGGGGAAGCAGGAGCCGCCATAGCCAAGGCCTGCGTTGAGGAAATCACGGCCAATGCGCTTGTCGGCCCCGATGCCTTCAGCCACCTTGAGCACGTCAGCACCAGAGGCCTCGCAGATCTCGGACAGGGCGTTGGCATAACTGATCTTGAGCGCCAGGAAGCTGTTCGCCGCATGCTTGATCAGCTCCGCGCTGTTGATGTCGGTGACGAGGACCGGCGCTGCAAAGGGTTCATAGACCTTCTGCATCAACGCGATGGCACGGTCCGTGTTGCCTCCGATGACGATGCGGTCCGGCTTCATCAGGTCGGCCACGGCGCTGCCTTCACGCAGGAATTCAGGATTGCTCACCACATCAAACTCCACCCCCGGCCTGGCATAGCGCCGGATGGTCTGCCCCACCCTCTCGCCGGTCTTGACAGGAACCGTGCTCTTGTCCACCACCACCCGGTAGCTGTCGAGATACTGGGCGATCTCACGCGCCACTTTTTCCATGTAGGTCAGGTCGACGCTGCCATCGGGCTGGGACGGTGTCGGCACGGCGATGAAAATGACCTCTCCGTGGTCCACCCCCTCCTCCGTGCTCGTGGTGAAACGCAGGCGGCGGGCGGCAACGTTTTTCTTCACCAGGGCCTCCAGACCAGGTTCATAAATGGGGATCTGACCCGCCAGCAGCGTCTCCACCTTGCGCGGATCATTGTCCACGCAGCAGACATGATGACCAACTTCAGCAAAACACGCGCCTGTGGTAAGGCCGACGTAACCAGAACCAATGATGGTGAGCTTCATGCAATAGGGGTGAACGGGATCCGCCGTCCTTTACAGACAGTATCATCACACTCAAATCACAAACCTGCCTCCTGAAATTTCGATTTCGACAAAAGGCACAGCCCTTCTTTCTGACTGGACCGTCACAGACGGGATCAACCTACTGAGACTGGGAGCCCCCGCGGCCGGAAGGGTTGGGGTCGATGTCCAGCGGAATGGTGACTCCGGGGAAGTCCTTGAGCGTGAGCGAAAAGATGATGCCGAACTCCGTCCGCCCGTTGCGGTTGTCACGCTGCATCGCGCCGATGGAGGCCACCCAGCTCGTCAGGTCGCGGGTGATGCTGTAGCTCTGAAATTCCAGGGTGCTGTCGTCCATTTCATAGACGTGATACATGGACACGCCCCAGTTTTCCGTCAGGCGGGCGTAGGTACGGGCAAAGATAAGGCTGGAATCCTGGAAATAGGGGCTGTCGTTGACGAACTGATGCCCAAGCGTGAAGGACATGGCGTCCGACGGCATGAAGGTGATCCCCTGGTTGAACTCGGTGAAGTTGCCGTCCTTGTTGGAGATGGGAAGCTGCATGTCCATCCACAGGTTCACCCAGGGCACCGGGCGGAAGAAGAGCTCATTGTAGAGATTGGACATGTCACGGTTGAACTCGGGATCCTTGGCAAAAAGGTCCACATAGGTGTTCATGCCTGCAAAGGTGTAGGTCTGCACGGGATCGTCATTCGCAGAGGCGAAACGGCCGTTGCCCTCAATCGTGTAGTCCCGCCGGGTCTGGAGGAAGTTCTTGATGCCAAGGCGTGTGATATTCCAGGAGCGCAGGCTGTCCACGGCGGAGTAAAGCGGCACATCAATCGCACGCGGACGCGTGGTGGGCGAAAGCCGGTCCACACCGACAAAACCGACGGGCATGGAGGCATCAAGGTAGGAATAGTTCACATAAGGCTGGAAGACATGCCGGAGTCCGTCCAGGCCCAGCGCCTCGTTGGTGTAATCAGACCAGGTCTTCGTCAGCTTGAAAGACACATCCAGACCTGCATGGAAGATCGGACGGGTCTCCTGGGAGAAGTCGTCGTAAAGACCATTCAGGGTGCGCCCATAACCCGCATAATGGGTGACGCCGGCGCCAAGCCTAGGCACGACGTTCAGCCAGCCCCCAAGGGTCTTGGGATACAGAAACTCATGGTAGGTGTGCAGCCGCGCATATTCCGAGACCCCGCCGGCCAGCATACCAAGAACACTGCCGTATTCATTGAACCCAAGCACTGCATCATCCTGGAGTTCCATCAGGTTTCGGATGAAATTGCCCTCGCTGTCACTGAGCACACCGCCTGCCACACCTTTCAATGAGGCCTTGTAGGCGGACTCCTCCAGGTCACTGGCCAGCTCACGCATGTAGCCGATCGAGGCGGTGCCCTGATGATAGATGCCGCTGTTCCAGAGGGGGCGGCGCGTCCAGTCGATCGAAAGCTCGGGAAGCTTCTCGCCCACGCGGTAAAAGTCATTCGCCTGGAAGCGCGCCATCAGGGTGGCGAGGTAGCTGTCCGAGCGATGCACCAGGGACACCTGGTTGTCAGGCTGCGGCGTCTCACGGAAGTCGTTGAAGAAGAAGTCCTCATAGAAGTGGGCGTCGCTGATCTTGTTGATGTCGAAGTCCATGTACCAGGTGCTCTCCTCCGGGCCAGGAAGATAGATGCGGTGCTGAAAATTGATCCGGTAGCGATTTTCAGGAACCGGTCCGCGCGGCACGGAAGTGCGGTTTTTCGTCGGGTCGCTGTCGCGCTGATAATAAAGCTTCAGACCCGAGAAATTGTTCCAGTTGTTGCGATAGCGCATGGAGAACAGGTCCACCCCGACGCCCACGCCACGCGCTGAACGCAGGTCCAGATGGTATCGGGCCCGCGTGTGGTCACCATGAATCACGTCATACTGGTTCAGCATGAAGGCTCCCCATCGGCTCTGCTGGCCGACATTGAACCGGTAGCCCGCTTCGGCCTCGAGGGACTGGGAAAGATAAGGAAGGTAGAAAACAGGCACATCGCCAGCGAGCACGGTCACATTCCGAAGAACCACCTTGTCATTCGGAATGACCGTCAGCCCGCGTGCCCTCAGCCTGAAGTTCGGGTTTTCTGAATCGTGGGTGGTCAGGTAGGTGTCGCCGCCCTCGAGCTTCTGCGAAAGCTTGGTCTCCGTGTCAAACCGGTCCGTCTGGAAAAACAGGCTGCCCAGGTCCATGGCCTGGGAACTTCTCACCGCATCCCCGCTAATCTCGCCGGAGTTCGCGTTGTAAAGGATGTTCTCACCCTTGTAGGTGATGCCCGACTTCCAGATGATGACATTGTCACGCGCAATCACCTCCCCGGTCGTCTGATTGTAGCTGGCCTGCCCGCAGCGGATCTCCACATCCGTGTAAGAAATTCGCACATCCCCCTTGGCGATGGCGAGTCCGGTCGTCGGATCATAGCTCGTCTCCAAGCCCTCAATGTTCAGGTCACTCGTCAGGGAATCCAGCACCGCCTGGCCATGCAGGCCTGGAACAGTGAGCCAGCCAAACAGGGTCAGTGCCGCAAACAGACGGGAAAAGGTCATGGTTCCTGTATGAAAATGAGGTGATTGGGAAATAGGTCGGCAGATCCAAGATTCTCTCCGGCAAATCCCGTTGTCGCTCATAGGCCACTGACTAGAAAGTGACAAGAAAAACGACGGGAAAATGTGCCCACAGCCACAGCGTCGACAGCCGCTTTCAGAAGATTGTCAGGCACTTACAAAAAGATGACACGGGTCCGTGGATTATTTGAAGAAGCTAATTTTTCGCTCGACAAATTATTATATTTATGGAAGTTTTGGTTAATCTACACTCCCTATGCCCCTGGCTTTCTCCTTTTTTAGCTCCAAAAATTCTACCTCGCCTTCATCGGCAGGGCCGGAATTCTTTGGTGCTCAACAAGTTGATGCAAATGTCTCAGAACTGAAGAAAACAGCCCCTTCGAGCCCTTTCCCAGTCAATGCTGCTTTTTCAGGATCCCACCTGCTCCCTCCCCAGGAACAGCAACCCAGCCAGGAACAGCTACTCGACGAAGAAACCGTGCTTCTTGCCAGACCTGAGCCGCCTCCGCTTCCCCTGCCGGAAAGGCGACCTAGCACCGGCGGCCTGGCAGCTATGGTGTTGAGCCAGAGCGACATTGCAGCGCCACCGCTCAACAAACGGCTTTCCTCCATCCCTGGAACAGCTGTTACCATCGAATCCAGCAGCCTGTGCCCTCCCTCAACACCACCGGTACCGGATTTGGATGCCCTGAAGCAGGAGCTGCAGACGGAGATTGAACAGGTAAAAAATGACCTCTTTGGCGCTGTCATGGGCGTCAGCGCCCTCAAGGACCGCCTGGATGGCATCGAATCCCAGGTCCAGCAAAGCGTCGCCCAGCCCGCCTTACCCTCCCGCAACGATCTCGAAATCTGGATGACCACCTGGCTGGAAAAACGCCTGGATGAAGTTCTGGAGCGCACCCTTGCGCCCGTCCTGAACAAATTCTCCACCCAGGGCCTGCTGCGCCTGCCACTCTCTCCCGCTGAACTGCATTCCACCCTCTCGCAACCTCCCGTCATCCTCACCTCGACACCCGTATGAACTCCCTCCGAGTACGCCTCATGCTTCCCCTGATGCTGTTCGGCTGGCTGCCAGCCATCGGCGCCGCCCGTCTCATGGGCCATTCCCTCGACTGGTTCTTCAGCAACCAGGGGTTCCTGCTTTTCGCAGGGGTCTTCATCGCCGGTTACCTCATCAGCGGCTGGGCCCTCAAGCCGGTCGTTTCGCTGATGAACGCCACCTCCTCCGTGCTGCGCGGCGTGCCTCCCGCCAAGGAAATCGCCGACTGGCTGCCCAAGGACTTCTGGAAGCTGCGCTGCGACATCAACATGCTCTTTGCCAAGCACCGCCAGTCCCTCAACGCCGCGGAGATCCACGCCAGCCAGACCGCCCAGCGCCTGCTCAACGCCGAACGCCTCCTGCGCGACGCCTTCACCGCCCTCCAGGGCATCTTCGCCGCCAGTGACGAAGGCGTGGCCGTGGTGGACTCCTCCGGCGCCATCATCGCCTCCAACGCCAGGCTTGACGAATTCCTCGGCCGCCCCCTCGAGGAGGTTGGCGGCAGGGACGTCAAGCACCTCATGGATGCCATCGCCACCCGCTTCACGGACAAGGACCGTGTGCAGAAACTCATCGCGGAAACCGAGGCCGACCCCGCTCTGGCCGACCAGGTCGAGGCTGAAACCGCCGACCCTGCACGTCGCATCTTCGCCCTGCGCACGACCCCCATGCAGACAGACACCGGCGAGGTCATCGGCCGTCTCTGGATGGTGCGCGACTGCACCGAGGTCAACGGCCTGAAGAAACAGCTCCGCGAATCGCAGAAGCTCGGCACCATCGGCCAGCTCGCCGGCGGCATCGCCCACGACTTCAACAACATGCTCACCGCCATCCGCGGCAACCTCACCCTGGCCGAGCTTTCCCCGGGAGCCGCCAGCAGCCATGATGTCCGCGACAAGCTCTCCAATGCCAGCCAGGCCACCCAGCGCGCCGCCGACCTGGTCAAGCAGCTGCTCTCCTACTCCCGCCGCAGCTCCGGCAACCCGCTGCGCAAGGTCACCAACCTCAAAAAGCTCCTCGCCGACGTCCAGAACCTGCTCCGCCACAGCGTGGACCCCCGGGTCAACATCCGCATCCGCGCCGGCATGGAGGCCTCCTTTGCCATGGCCGATGCCACCCAGCTTGAGCAGGTGGTCCTCAACCTCTGCCTCAACGCCCGCGATGCCCTGCCACCCGACAACGGCGTGATCGAGATCGGCATCGAAAACGTCCAGCAGAAGACCACGGCGGAAGGCGATCCGGGCGAGTTTGTCCTCATCGCCGTCCGCGACAACGGCCATGGCATCTCCGAGGAGGCGCGCCATCGCATCTTTGAGCCCTTCTTCACCACCAAGAACCCGGGACGTGGCACCGGCCTGGGACTCAGCATGGCCCAGGACATCGTCCGCGAACATGGCGGCTGGATCGAGTTCGACAGCGTGGAAGGCAAGGGCACCGAGTTCCGCATCTTCCTGCCCCGTGCCCGCGACCCGGAAAACATCGAGGAGGAAGCCCACGACTTTGACCCACGCCTCGCTCAGGCTCCGGCAGGCCAGCGCGGCACCATCCTGGTCGTCGATGACGAGGCCCCGGTGCGTGCCATCGCGGTGAACATGCTCAATTTCCTCGGCTATCGCGTCCTCGAGGCGGGCGACGGCCAGCAGGCTCTCGACATCGTCCTTCGCAGCGGCGAGAAGATCGACGCCCTCCTGCTCGACATCTACATGCCAAAGCTCAGCGGGCGTGACACCTTCAAGCAACTTCGCGCCGCCGGAAACGACATCCCCGTCGTCGTCTGCTCCGGCTTCGTCATCGACCCCGACGAATTCACCATTCTCAGTGAAGGCCGCTGCCCGCCCGTGGACATCATGCTCAAGCCCTACGCCCTGGAATCCCTCAGCAAGTCCATGGCCAAGGCCGTCCGCACCGCCCACGCCCCGGACACCTTCGCCCGCCAGATGACCCCGGTCCTGGCCTCCTGACCCTCCCCCACCAACAGCCACACATCGGGGCATGAATGCGCGACTGCGGTTCATGCCCCGGTTTGTTTTTAGCAGGGCCGCTTCCCGAACAGCGTTGCGCAGCGTATGCATGCCATCATGCCGTTGCGTCTGCCGCCCCTTTTCCCCATGATCACCCTGCTGCTCTATGCAGGTGCCCTGGCCTACGCAGGCTTCCAGCCTGACCTCGAACGCAACCTCAAGGGCTGGCTGATCATGGCGTCCAGCCTGCTCACCACTCTGCTCCTGGTGCTATGGTTCCTGATATCACGTCGTTTCAGACCACGCACCCGCCTCCTGGGCTTCCTCGCCCTGCTGCTCCTCCTCGTCTCCGCCCGCCTCTGCCTCAAGGTGGACGGCGTGATTGACGGCCGCGGCCTGCCCCGCCTGGCCTGGCGCTGGTCGGCCAAAGCCGCCGTGCCTCCGGTTTCCCAGCCCTCCCGGCAGCGTACCGAAATCACCGGCCCGAAGCTCTCCCAGGCTGCGGATGTCCCACAGTTCTTCGGCCCGCGTCGCGACGGCCATGCCCCCGAGGTCAGGCTCGACCCCGACTGGCTGAAGCATCCGCCACGCGAACTCTGGCGCCATGTCATTGGAGCTGGATGGTCAGCCTTTGCCGTCTCCGGCGGTCTTGCCTACACTCAGGAGCAGCAGGGGGAGAAAGAGCTCGTCACCTGCTACGACCTCCTCACCGGCGCCCTGGTCTGGTCCCACGCCGACACGGCGCGCTTCGACCAGTGGCAGAGCAGCGAGGGACCGCGCGCCACCCCCACCCTGCACCAGGGACGTGTCTTCACCTATGGAGCGACCGGCATCCTCAACTGCCTCGATGCCGCCACCGGCAGGCCCCTCTGGCAGCGGCGAGTGCTTGAGGAAAGCAAGATCGCCAACCTCGAATGGGGCATCTGCGCCTCACCGCTCATCGTCAACAACCTCGTCATCGTCACCGGCGGCAGAACACGCGGCCCCGTGCTTTTCGCCCATGACCTCGCCACCGGCACCCCCGTCTGGAAGGCGGGTGATGACGAGGCGAGCTATGCCTCCCCGGTCCTCACCACCCTGGCGGGAAAACAGGTCATCCTCAGCAGCAACGCCCGCTCCCTCACCGCCCATGTTCCAGCCACGGGTGAGCTTTGGATGGAGCACGCCTGGGGCGTTGAGAAATGGCCCAAGGCCAGCCAGCCCGTGATCGCCGGACCTGACCTGGTTTTCCTCTCCGCCGGCTACGGCATGGGCTGCCTGCTGCTCGAAATCAAGCCGGGCCCGGACGGCGGTCTGACAGCCACGGAACTCTGGACGAGCATGAAAATGAAGACCCAGTTCAACAGCCCCGCCCCGCTCGGCCAGCATCTGTTCGGCCTCGATGACGGACGCCTTGCCTGCATGGACCTGAGGACCGGTGAACGCCTTTGGAAGGAGGGTCGCTTTGCCTCCGGCCAGAGCCTGATCGCAGGCGACAAGGTCATCGTCCAGAACGAGGCTGGCAGTGTCCACCTCTGCGCAGCCGACCCGCAGGGTTTCAAGGAATACGGCCAGCTCCTCGCCCTTAGCAGCAAGACCTGGAACCACCCGGTCCTCGCCGGCCGCTACCTGCTAGTCCGCAACGACCGCGAAGCCGCCTGTTACGAACTCCCCCTCCTGCCTTAGACCGCCCCCAACGTGCTTCGCGTCATACGCTCAGTACGGTGCCAGGTGCAGCCCACTCTTCGCGTGGCAGTAGTGCCCCGTGTAGTGCATGTCGCTCATCTCCTTCGCAAAATACCTCCTCGCCAGATACTCCTCCACCGCCTGCCGCCTCCCCGCCTCCACCACTCCCAGGCACACGACGATCTCCGCGATGTCTCCCTTCAGGTAACCCGCCCCCTGGCCTGAAGCCACCAGCAGACGCCCCAGCGCGTAGCCCGCCGCACGCCACGAGGCGGTCATCGTCAGTGTCTTGGTGCTTTCTCCCGCACCCCGCTCACTCCGGTGTCTCACCTTCAGGTCCGCGCTGTAGGTCCACTCCCCCGGCCCCACATGCTCCGTCCCCGACTTCACCAGCGTCGTGATCTCAAACCCTCCACGTGCTGACCTCCCCGCCCCTGCAACAAGCCGCCTGGATAACACTGGCTCTTGTCCAACTTTGAGGGGGGCACCACACGTGGCCAGATTCACACGTGTGAAATCAATTGTCCGCCGATCTGCCTGGGGGCTCATTCCAAAAACGCCACTCGGATTTCCAATCTATTAATTTCTTCCCGAATACCAAAGTAAAATGGCACCTTTTTCATTGCCAGGCATTCTGCAAACTTCAACACCTCTTTGAAGTCAGCGAATTGAGATGACCATATGAAGCAGGCTTTGTTGGGATTTTGTTTCACAATAGCATTCAGTTCATCAACGCTTTTTACTGAAACTAGCCCCGACAGTGGTTGTTTAAAAGGCTCTTCACCTAGAGAAGAAATTGGCGTATAGAATGTTATACCATTTATTACGCTTATCTCGCAACCAATGAGCGCACAAGAAACAAGAGTTCTATGTGCCTCAGCAGCATAAAGAGCTTCCATCTGCTGACCGACAATTGTAAACGAAGCCTTATTTACAATTTCTGCGGGAATCTTGAGCCGACTCCAGTAGGTTTGGTTAGCCTGCTGAGCAGCGCATTTGATCGAAAAAGCAAGAAACAGAGCAAGCCTCAATAGAATATGATTCACGGCGTAGGATTTATAGAGTTAATGGGGGAAGACCCCGGAAAAGCGGGACCGAAAGAGTATGATATTCGCTTGGCAACAGGACTTTTTAAAAGCTCCCTCATATCTCGCATCATTTGCTTAAAGCCACCGAGCGATGCGGCGGTCGATTTGTTGGGGGAATGATAGCAAGCTGCCGGAGTGAATTTATGTCTCGCTTGTTTTGCAACGTCTTCAAACAGTGAAGTTTTAGCTTTGCCGTCGTTCAATCCGATGTGAAGGCCGCCATCAAAGCCGTTTCCGCTCAAATGTTTATAGCCGTGGCCGAAAAAGAAAGTTTCATCATTATTTCTGATGGCATTTGCTAGAGCCCCACTGTTTGCAGGAACTGAAGTTACCGTGTGACCCGCTAGACGTAACTGTGAAACAAGTGCCAGGAAGTCTCCTCTAGCTGAGGCTGATTCATTTGGAAATTGCAAGTTCGGCAAGCACTCCTGCAATCCCAGCATATCCACCGCCATCAGCGGCGAGTTCCCCACATACCCATACAGGTTGATCCCGCCTTCCTCCTGGATCGGATCCTCGCTCAGCCACACCCCGTGCTTCGCGTCATACGCTCGGTAGGGCGCCAGGTGCAGCCCGCTCTTCGCGTGGTAGTAGTGCCCCGTGTAGCGGAAGTTGCTTCTCTGCTTCGGAAAATACCGCCTCGCCAGATAGTCCTCCACCGCCTGCCGTCTGCCATCCTCCACCACCCCCAGGCACACGACGATCTCCGCGATGTCTCCCTTCAGGTATCCTGAACCCTGGCCCGAGGCCACCAGCAGACGCCCCAGCGCGTAGCCTGCCGCACGCCACGAAGCGGTCATCGTCAGTGTCTGGGTGCTTTCTCCCGCACCCCGCTCATTCCGGTGCCTCACCTTCAGGTCCGCGCTGTAGGTCCACTCCCCCGGCCCCACATGCTCCGTCCCCGACTTCACCAGCGTCGTGATCTCAAACCCTCCGCGTGCTGATACGGCTTGCGCGGCATCACTTTCCTCGTTTTGACGAAATGGCCGAATTTTTGGTTTCACACTAAAATCCAGTGATCTGCCCCCGGAGATTGAGCCAGTTTCTATGAGAGCCTGGCGGCAGCTTGCGGTTTGGTTTGGGTGTTGGGTTTGTTTGCGGATGTTGTGTTGCCTTTCGGCTGACGGAGCGG
>JBIIRD010000123.1:0-9591 GCA_044341745.1 Prosthecobacter sp.
TGCAGGCTGGGTGGGTTCTGCAAATCTGCGGGTCCGCTTCCACGCCGCCATCGCGGCCGGCAAGCTGGGTCACGCCGGCGCGGCGGAAGCCCTCTGGAGCATGGCCGCCAGGGATGCCGGCGACGCCTGGCTGCGCCATGCCGCGGTCACCGGCCTCTCCGGCGTGCTCGCCGCCGAGGCGCTGGCCGCCCGTCTGGGCGACCCCGACAGGAACATCCGACTTTGCGCCACGCTGGCCCTGGCCCGTCGGCATTCTCAGCTTATCAGCAGGTCGCTTGAAGACGCCGATCCGGTGATCGTCGATGAGGCCGCACGCGCCATTCACGACGACACCGGAATTCCGGAGTCTCTGCCAGCCCTTGCCGCGCTGGTGGGAACGCCCAGGAAGTTATCCCCGATGACCACGCTGCGGGCCCTCAACGCGAACCTCCGCCTTGGCGGCGAGGAGAACGCGCGGCGGCTGCTGGATGCCGCGCTGGCAGGCTCGCAGGAGGCCTTTGAGGCGCTGCTCGTGTTTGTCAGGCCGCCGAGGCTTGACCGTGTCGATGGTGTGAACCGTGCTTATGAGGCGCGTGACGCCGCCGCCATCGCCGCCGTGGTTCAGCCCAGGGTGAACTCGCTTCTCGCCCTCCAGGAACCTGCCCTGAAGACTGCTGGCGTCGGGCTCATGGTGGCGCTTCAGCTCAAAGTCGACGCTGCCTCGCTCGGCGCCATCATCGCCGATTCCAAGGCCGATCCGGCCCTCCGTGTCGGCGCGCTGCGGCTCATGGCCGCGCAGCATGCGGACGATCCCGCCTTCGCCGCCACGCTGGCCCTGGCCGCTGCCAAGGCTGCGCCGCAGGAGCTGCGCCTGGAGTCGCTCACGCAGACCTTTGAGCACCAGAAGGACCGCGCTGTTGCGGAGGCCTCACGCCTTCTGGAGCAGGGCTCGCTGACGGAGAAGCAGCTCGCGCTGAAGCGGCTCGCCACGCGCCAGGACAAGGCTGCGGAAACGCTGATGGACACCTGGCTGCAGCGGCTTGCGGCCGGCAGGGTTGAGCCGGGTCTGAAGCTGGATGTGCTTGAGGCGTCGGCCGCGTATCCGGCGCTGGCCGAGCGCCTCGCCTCTTATCAGCAGAGCCGTACCACGGCGCCACGTGATGACCTGCTTGAGGGTGGCAGCGTGTCGAACGGTCGTGAGATCGTCACCAGTCATCTGGGCGCCAACTGCCTTGCCTGCCATACGGTGGAGGCGAAGGAAGGCAGCCAGGTCGGCCCCAATCTCAAGAGCATCGGCGGCCAACGGACCCGTGCTGAGCTGCTGGAGAGCCTGGTGAATCCGGTGGCGAAGATCGTGCCTGGCTATGGGCTGGTTTCCGTGACGATGAAGGACGGCGGCAATCATGCCGGCGCGCTGTTCAAGGAGGACAAGACGACGGTCACCCTGCGTCTCGCCGACGGCACCGAGAAGAAGCTGCCGCGTGCCCAGATCACCATGCAGACACCGCCCGTGTCCATGATGCCCCCCATGCTGGGCATCCTCACCCCGCGTGAAATCCGTGATGTCATCGCCTATCTTGGCAGCCTGAAGCCCGCGAAGGGAAAGACCGGCAAGAAGGACGAGCATTGAGGTCCGCAAGCCTCCGCAGCCAGCTTTCCAGCTTGCGCGCGCTGTTGAGCCATCGTTCATCACCCCATGGCGCAGGAACTCATCCGTGTGCGCGGCGCACGGCAGCACAACCTCAAAAATGTGGACGTGGACATCCCGCGCCAGCGGCTGGTCGTGCTCACGGGCGTCAGCGGCAGCGGCAAGTCCTCGCTCGCCTTCGACACTCTCTACGCCGAGGGCCAGCGCCGCTATGTGCAGAGTCTCTCCGCCTATGCGCGGCAGTTCCTCGACCAGCTTGAGAAGCCCGACGTCGATTTCATCGAGGGCCTTTCGCCCGCCGTTGCCATCGAGCAGGTGCACAGCACGCCGAATCCGCGCAGCACCATCGCCACCGTCACCGAGATCTACGACTACCTGCGCGTGCTCTATGCCGTGGCCGGAAGGCCGCATGACCCGCAGACCGGCGAGGCGCTGGTGAAAAGCACGCCTGATGAAATCGGCTCAAGGCTTCTGCAGCTTGGCGAAGGCACGCGCTGCATCGTGCTGGCGCCGCTTCAGCCGCAGGAAAACGACACCCTCAAGGCGACCTTTGAAAAGCTCAAGCGCCAGGGCTTCGTGCGCATCCGCCTCGACGGACACATCGTCGAGCTCGACGATTCCCTGAAACCTGCGCGCGGCATGGAGCACCGGATCGAGGTCGTGGTGGACCGTCTCGTGATTCGTGAAGGCGTGCGTCAGCGGCTCATGGAGAGCATCGAGGCCGCGCTGAAGTGGAATGAGCGCGAGGTGCAGTTTTTGATCGGTTCCGAAGGAGCGGAGGAAACACTGGCATTCACGACCGCCTACGCCAACCCGCGCACGGGCTACCTGATGGAGAAGCTGACGCCGCAGCATTTTTCGTTCAACACCCACGTCGGCGCCTGCCCCACCTGCGAAGGCGTCGGCTCGCTGATGGCACCCGACCCGGGTCTCATCGTGCCGGACGTTTCGGTGTCGCTCAAGGATGGGGCGGTGAAGAGCTGGTGGTCGCGCAATCCGAAGCTCAAGACGATCCAGCAGCGTGGCATCGAGGCGTTGGCGAAGCATTTTGGCGTCTCGATGGACGCGCCCTTCAAGGGGCTGCCGCAGGTTTTCAAGGACGCGCTTTTGCACGGCACCGGCCAGGAGGCCATCGCCACCGGCTGGTCCACGGGAGCCAACCGACGCAGCCTGGCCAAACCCTATGAAGGCCTGCTGAACGAGGCGCGCCGGCTGCATGAAAACGCCGAGAGTGATGCCCTGCGCGCCCAGCTCACCCGCTTCATGAACCCGCTGCCCTGCCCGGCCTGCGAAGGCCGCAGGCTCAGGCGTGAATCCTTGGCCGTCAGGCTGGCCTCCGCGTTTCAGGCTTCAGATGTCGAGGCGCAGGCTCCGGCGATGATCGGTCTCAACATCCATGAGTTCACCTCGCTGCCCATTCGTGAGGCGCTGGCCTGGATGCAGGGCCTGGAGATGACGGAGCATCAGCGCGCCTATGTCGGCGAGCTGCAGAAGGAGGTCGTCAAACGCCTGGAGTTCCTTGAGCAGGTTGGCCTGGGCTACCTGGGGCTGAACCGCGAAAGCGGCACGCTTTCCGGCGGCGAGATGCAGCGCATCCGGCTCGCCACCCAGATCGGCGCCGGGCTTGCCGGGGTGCTGTATGTGCTGGATGAGCCCAGCATCGGCCTGCACCCCGCCGACACGGAGCGGCTCATTCGCACACTGCTCAGGCTGCGCGACCTCGGCAACACGGTGCTCGTCGTCGAGCATGACGAGGCCATGATGCTGGCCGCAGATCATGTCATCGAGCTCGGTCCCGCAGCGGGTGAGCATGGCGGGCGGATCATCGCCGAAGGCAGCCCGGCGGAGGTGATGGCCCGGCGCGAAAGCGTCACCGGCGCCTACCTGAGCCATCAGCTGAAGATCAAGGCGCCCTCTGGCCGTGTCGCGCCTGAACGCAGCCTTTTGGGGGGCGGCGAGGAGGCGCTCACCATCCACGGGGCCAGCGAGCACAATCTTTGCAGCGTCACCGCCGCCTTTCCCACCGGCTGCCTGACCTGTGTCACCGGACCTTCGGGCAGCGGCAAGTCAACGCTGGTGAACAAGGTGCTCATGCGCGCCCTGCAGCGTCACTTTTACAACGCCAAGGAGGAGCCCGGCCGTCATGAGGCCATCACCGGTCTTGAGCACTTCGACAAGGTCGTCGTGATCGACCAGTCCCCCATCGGCCGCAGCCCGCGCAGCAACCCCGCCACCTACACCGGTGCCTTCACCGCCATCCGCGAGCTGTTTTCGCAGCTGCCCCTGGCACGGGTGCGCGGCTACGATGCCGGCCGCTTCAGCTTCAACACGCCCGGCGGCCGCTGTGAAAAATGCCAGGGTGACGGGCAGATCAAGATCGACATGCATTTCCTGGCCGATGTGTACGTGACCTGCGACCAGTGCAGGGGACGACGCTACAACACCGAGACGCTGGAGATCACCTTCAAGGGCCGCAACATCGCCGAGGTGCTCGACATGACCGTTGCCGAGGCCGCGCGTTTTTTCGGCAAGGCCAGCGCCATCGCCACGAAGCTGGTGACGCTGGAGGAATGCGGCCTGGGCTACATCCGTCTCGGGCAGGCGGGCAACACGCTCAGCGGCGGCGAGGCGCAGCGCATCAAGCTGGCGGCGGAGCTGGCACGGCGCGCCACGGGCCGTACGCTCTATGTCCTCGATGAACCCACCACCGGACTGCATTTCGCCGACATTCAGACGCTGCTCGGCGTGCTGTTTCGGCTGCGTGACGCGGGCAACACGCTGATTGTCATCGAGCATCATCTCGACGTGATCCGCTGCGCCGACTGGATCCTCGACCTCGGCCCCGGCGGCGGCAACGAAGGCGGCCGCCTCGTCGCCCAGGGCACTCCGGATCAGCTCAGGGCGGTGCCGGAGAGCGTGACAGGCCGGTTTCTGGCGAAGGCCTGAGGGAGTCGGAAGTTCGCCATCGGCTTGTTCTTCCGACCCCCGTTTGAAAAATCTTCAACGCTTACTTCGCCGGCTTCCAGTTGCGCACGAAGTCGAGGCACTGGGTGATCTCCGGCACGCTGGTCTCCCAGTTGTGCTCGTATTCGCAGTGAAGCGGACCCGGGTAGCCCTGGGCGTGGTATTCGGCGAGGATCGCGGGGATGTCGCTCTTGCCGGTGCCGAAGGGAAGGTCATGGGCCTTCGGGTTGCCGAACTCGTTCAGGTCCTTCATGTGGCTGTCAAAGATGCGGCCCTTGAGGATCTTGATGCAGTCAACCGGGTTCAGGCCGCTGCGCACCCAGTGACCGACATCGGCGCAGGCACCCAGGCGGGCATCGCGGTTTTTCACCAGGTCGAGGACATATTGGGGATCCCAGAACAGGTAGGCGCGGTCGAGGGGGCGCTTCGGATGGTTGTGAATGGCCATCTTGATGTCGAACTCCTTCACCAGCGCCTCGATGCCGTCCATGCCGGCGACATCCGGCTCGGACACGACCACACCGATGCCCATCGTCCTGCAGAACTCGAAGACCTTGCGGTCGGCCGCCGCGTCCTTGCCGAGCTTGATCACGCCATAACCCACCGCGGCGAGGCCCTTCTCGGCCAGTTTCGCCTTGATGGCGGCAATCATCTCCGGCGTGGCGTTGTGGTCCCACTTCGCCTTGTCATCATACTTCTGGCCGGGATAGAACTCGATGGTCTTGCCGCCTGCCTGCGCCGTTTTGTCGATGGCTTCAAAAACGGTGTAAAGGCGGAAGCTGTAGGCCTGGCAGCCGGCGAAAAACTCACCGACCTTGGCGGACTGGGGAATCTCGGCGGACAGGCTGGCGGCCGCGAGCAGGGAGAGGAGGAACAGGGCTTTCTTCATGAGTTGGAGGTGGCTGGCTTGAACGGGCGCAGGTCGTTGACCCTTGCATGACGCTGGAGATAAACCTCTTTGCACGGCGCCGAAAACTCATTCCTTGGCAAATGCATGCCCGGCTTTCAAACTGCGGCCCTCATGCCCGCCGCTGCCCGCAAAGCCTCCGCACGTCCCCATCCCGCCCGCGAACTGGTGTTTGGCAGCCTGTGGGAATACGACCCGGCGCCGGAAACGGCGGATCCCAGGCTGAAGCAGCGCTACGATCTTTTCATCAACGGCCGCTTTGTCCCGCCGAGGAAAGGCCGGTACTTTCCCTCCATCAACCCGGCCACCGAGGCCTGCATCGCCGACATCGCCGAGGCTGATGCCACGGATGTGGACGCCGCCTGCAAGGCCGCCCACAAGGCCTTCACCCAGGTGTGGAGCAAGATGCCCGGTCGTGAACGCGGCAAGTACCTCTACCGCCTCGCACGGCTGCTCCAGGATCACGCCCGTGAATTCGCCGTGGCGGAAACCCTGGACGGCGGCAAGCCGATCAAGGAGTCGCGTGACTTCGATGTGCCGATGGCGGCGGCGCATTTCTTTTACCATGCCGGCTGGGCCGACAAGCTCGATCACCTCTCGCCGGGCCGCAGCCTCGCTCCTCATGGCGTTGTCGGACAGGTGATCCCCTGGAATTTTCCATTGCTCATGCTCGCCTGGAAGATCGCCCCGGCGCTTGCCGCCGGCAACTGCGTGGTGCTGAAGCCCGCCGAGACCACCAGCATCACGGCGCTGAAGTTTGGCGAGATCTGCCAGGAGGCCGGGCTGCCGGACGGCGTCGTCAACATCGTCAGCGGCGCGGGTGAAACCGGGGCGGCGGTGGTGCGCCACCCGCTGGTCTCCAAGGTGGCCTTCACCGGCAGCACCGAGGTCGGCAGGCTCATCCTGCGCAGCCTTGCCGACACCGAGAAGAAGCTGACCCTGGAGCTCGGCGGCAAGGCGGCGAACATCGTGTTTGAAGACGCGCCGCTCGACCAGGCGGTGGAGGGCGTCGTCAACGGCATCTTCTTCAACCAGGGCCACGTCTGCTGCGCAGGCTCACGGCTGCTCGTCCAGGAGGGCGTCGCCGACGAGGTGCTCGCGCGGCTCAAGCGCCGCATCGCCGTGCTGCGTGTCGGGGATCCGCTCGACAAAAACACCGACCTCGGCGCCATCCACAGCGCCGAGCAGCTCGCGAAGATCAACGAGCTCGTGAAAAGCGGCGTCGAGGAGGGCGCGGTGAAGCATGACAACGGCTGCAGGCTTCCCGCGAAGGGCTGGTTCTTCCGGCCCACCCTTTTCACCGGGGTCAGCATGAGCCATCGCATCGCCCGGGAGGAGATCTTCGGTCCCGTGCTCAGCATCCTCACCTTCCGCACGCCCGAGGAGGCCGTCGAGAAGGCGAACAACACCCGCTACGGCCTCAGCGCCGGTGTCTGGACGGACAAGGGCAGCCGCATCCTCAGGATGAGCACGCTTCTCAAGGCGGGCGTTGTCTGGGCGAACACCTACAACAAGTTCGATCCCGCCAGCCCCTTCGGCGGCTTCAAGGAGAGCGGCTTTGGCCGCGAAGGCGGCAAACAGGGGCTCCTGGACTACCTCAAGACCGCCTGAGAACAGCCGCTCCCAACCCTTCGCCCTTCGCCCTTCGCCCTTCGCTTTCATCCCGTTCCACCCATGCCCCGCCTAACCATCACCAAGACTCCCAAATGCCTTGTCGGCGGAGCCTTCATCCGCAGCGAGAGCGGACGCGTCACGGAGCTGAAGGACGCCTCGGGCGCTTTCTTTGCCAACATCCCGCGCTGCTCGCGCAAGGACCTGCGCAACGCTGTCGAGGCGGCGGCCAAGGCCGGCCCCGGCTGGGCGAAACGCACGGCCTTCAACCGAGGTCAGATCCTCTACCGTCTCGCGGAGATGATGGAGTCGCGGATCGGCGAGCTGACGGACGGCATCGCCCTGGGCGGCGCCTCCAGGTCCTCGGCCGCGCGCGAGGCCGCCGCCGCCATCGATCGTGTCGTGCATTACGCAGGCTGGACGGACAAGATCGAGCAGGTGCTCGGCAGCGTGAACCCGGTCGCCTCGCCGCACTTCAACTTCACCGTCACCGAACCCATGGGCGTCATCGGCGTCATCGCCCCGGATGAGGCGCCGCTGCTGGGGCTGCTGTCGCTGATCCTGCCCGCCATCACCGGCGGCAGCAGCGTCGTCGCCCTGGCGAGCACGACGCAGCCGTATCCGAGCCTTTTGTTAGGCGAGATGCTGGCCGTCAGCGACCTGCCCGGCGGCGTGGTCAACCTGCTCACGGGTTTCCGCGGCGAGCTGATCCCGGCCTTCGCCAGCCACGAGCACCTGCGCGCCCTCAGCGGCGTGGCGGACCCGGAGGAGCGCAGGCTGCTGCGGCTGGGCGCGGCGGAAAGCATCAAGCGTGTGCACCTGCGCAGGGCCGAGGAGGCCGTTGACTGGTTTGCGGACACGATGCAGGGCGTTGAGGAGATCCGTGCGCTGATTGAGTTCAAGACGACCTGGCATCCGGTGGGCGCCTGAGCACGGGCCGCGGTCACCAGCCGCCGCCCAGGGCCTTGACGAGCATCACCGTCGCCAGGAAGAGCTCGCCCTTCAGCCGCGTGGATTCCCGTTCGGCGCGCAGCTGCGTGCGCTGCGCGTCCAGCACTTCATAGTAGGCCACCAGGCCGGATTCATAGCGCTTGTGGGCCAGTTCCAGGGCCTTGGTCGCCGCCGCCACGGTGGTGTCCTGGGCCGCCGACTGCCGGCCTAAAATCTCCAGGCCGCTGAGGGCGTCCTCGGTCTCGCGCATGGCCGTCAGCACCGCCTGACGGTAGCCTGCGGCGGCCTGCTCGTAGCGCGCCTTGGAGATCTCATGGCCGGCCTTCACCCGTCCGCCGCGCAGCAGGGGCCATTCCACCGCCGCCGGTCCCAGGCCCCATATCAGGCTGCTGTGATTGTCCATCAGTTCATAAAAGCTGGTCTGCGTGCCGCCGCGCACGCCGATGGTCAGCGAGGGAAAGTAAGCCGCGCGCGCCACGCCCACCTCGGCGTTCAGGGCCGCCATCTCACGCTCCGCGGCGGCGATGTCCGGACGTCGCTCCAGCAGGGCGCTCGGCACGCTGCGCGGCAGCGAAGGCGGTGAGCCGGTCAGCGGCAAGGCGGGCAGGCTGAACTCGCCCGGCACCCTGCCGAGCAGCAGCGCGATGGCGTGCTCCAGCTCCGCGCGGTCACGTTCCAGGCCGATGGCCTCCGCCTGCGTCTCCGCAAGGTCCGTCTCCGCCTGAGCCACGTCCATCTGCGCGATGTCGCCCTGGGCGAGGCGTTTGCGCGCCAGGTCGGCGGTGCGCTGACGCACGGCGACGGTGCGGTTCAGCAGGGCAATCTGGGAGTCCTGCACGCGCAGGGCGTAGTAGTTCATCGCCAGCTCGCTGAGCAGGCCGAGCCGGGCATTGTGCAGGTCGGCATCGGCGCCTTCGGCACGCGCGACGCCCGCACGTCCCAGGTTGCGGTTCCTGCCCCAGAAGTCGATCTCATACTGAAGGTCGAGCGTGTTGAGCAGCGTCGTGCGCGTGCGGCCGCCGGCAAACTGGAAGGCCATGGTGCCGGTGGTGCGGTCACGCTGCGCGCTGTTGCGCAGGGTCGCCGAGGGGAAAAGGCCCGCCTTGTCCGCCCGCGCCTGGGCCTTCGCCACCACGACGCGCTGGCGCGCCACCTCCAGGGTCGGGCTGGCCTTTTCAGCCTCCTGCATGAGCTGGCCGAGCCGTGCATCGGCAAAGTGGCGCCACCACTCGCCGCGCGGCTGGTCGTCGCCCGGCCTGGCCGTGCGCCAGGGGCCCCGGGTCTTGAACTCGGTCGGCAGGGCCGTTTCAGGAGGCTGGTATTTGGGCGCGAGATTGCAGCCCGGGAGCAGCAGGGCGGGGAGCAGGGCCGCCGCCCGGCCGCGCCTGAAAAATGGAAGCAAGGTGAGTTGGGTCGTCATGCGGCTTTCGTCCTTTCCAGCTCCTCCTCCAGCCGGCGGGTCACGTCCATCGGCGAGCCTGTGCGGCGTGAGAGCATCGCGTACATCAGCGGCACCAGGGCCAGCGTCACC
>JBIIRD010000021.1:0-70845 GCA_044341745.1 Prosthecobacter sp.
GCGCACGCTCGCGCGCATCGATTTGATACTTCACAAAGTCCCGCACCTTCGGCGTGGTCGTTTCGCCTTCGTAATGCAGCTTCTTCGTGACGCTCGCCGCTGATTGCCAGGCAAACGCCTCCTCCAACGCCTCCCGACCGAGCGCCTGATACTGCTCGATCTGGTTCGCCGACATGAAGAGGTTCGAGCCCACGGTATCAAAGGCCCCCGAGCCACCATCCGGCGGCAACTCGGCCACATTGATCTCCACGCCGAGCAGCTCCCGCAGCGTGTTCTTGTATTCGCGACGATTCAGCCGCCGCATGGTGATGACGCCCTTTTGATCGCCCAGAGTTCGTCGAGCCGCGACCATCACATTCGCCAGATCATCGAGGAAATCGGCCTTCGCGGCACTGGGAGGCTGTTTTTCGTCCTCCGGCGGCATGTCGCCCGAATTCATCGCATTCAGCACCTTCTGCCACTTCTCGGCGATTTCCACGTTCGTGATCGAAAGCGGCAGATCATCGACCCGGAACTTGCCTTTTTGCTTCTCCGGCCCATGGCAGCCAACGCAATTCTCCCTGAACAAGGCACGGTGTTTCTCCGGCATCGCCGGCTCGGCGGCGAGAAGAACCCATGGCGAGGAAAGGAAGAGCAGAGTGGGAATGCGAGGCATTGAGAGAGGGTGGATACGTCATCAGGCCATCGCTTTGATCTCCGCCGCGAGAAGCACACGTTTGCAGAGCGAAAATTCGAACATCTCTGACCTGCCGCCCCGAATCAGGAACGGCTTGAATGGGCGAAATCGGACCTGGGCGCAGGTCCTGGCCAGCTGAAAGCAGCTTGGGAGGCCGACCGACCAGGGGCCAGGGGAGTGGCCGCAACCGGGGCGATGTTCAGAGGCGTGATCATGCGCTCCAAGGTCAGGTAGCATTGGCGCTGAGAGACGCTGATATCGTTGGTGGAAGAGGGCCCTTCCTGAATCCGTTGCGCAACAAGTTGAGCCTCGGCCTTGGCTTTTTGGAGAGAACCGAAGGTGCGCCTCTTGCGCTGGCCGTTGAGGTGGAAAAACACGGTTTAGCGGGTGCAGCCACGCACTTGGCCCTGGCAGATTGGCACAGCCGAGCTGCCATGCTTGACCCGGACAATGGAGGGACTCGATTTCCGGGGGGGAACCCGTATTTTGTCATGCTTTTGTCATGCATGACAGGGCGGGGGTGTCAATGTGGCCCCCTTGGGGTTGGTTAATCCCTAGAATTTCAAGGAGTACCGGTGGTCGGACTCGAACCGACACGTCCTCACGGACACAAGATTTTGAGTCTAGCGCGTCTACCATTTCACCACACCGGCGTTGCGTGGAAGACAATCAAGCTGCCGAGTCGGCGGCTGTTTGCAAGGCTTTTGGCGGGCCTAAGATTTCGCGCAGGATAAAGGCCTGCTTGAGGCCGGCGGGGCTGTTGAGCAGGGTGGCCCAGGCGGGCGGCGGAGTGGTCCGAGTGGCAGCGGATTCTTCTGCCGCTGGCTGGGAGGGGACGACTGGCGGCTCTGTGATGACGGCCGGGCTGGCTTCAGCGCGGACACTGCCTTTCCTGCCGCCAGATTGGTAAGGCGGGGCCGTCACTTCGGCGGCCACCGTGCCACGTCGCGGGGCGGAGGCGGTTCTGCGCTGCCTCATCGGCGGAGGGGCGGCGGGCTGCGGTGGCTTCTGAGCTTCCATGGCCTCGCGTTTGACCTGTTCAAACAGCTCACGGACGGTGCTGAACGGATCGTTCATGGGAGGCGGGGTGGCCGTCGGTGAGGGGCGTGCCGGGGACTGGCGCGGGGGCGTGGGGCCGCCCTGGGTCTGGCGCTTCCAGGCTTCTTCACGCAGCGCGTTTTCCTCGTCCGTGGGCGGGCCTGCGCGGCGTCTCTCGGCTTCGCTGCGGCTCTGCTGGATCAGGTTCCAGAGCCATTGGAAGAAGCCACCCATCATGGCGATCACCACGATGATGATCTGCACGGGGTCGAGCTCAGCGAGCGGAGGCGTGAACATGGGCGGAGTTTGACACAATTAGACGGGGCGCGCCACGATGATTCCTGCGTGGCTTTTAATCTGCGCCAGGTAGCCGGAAAGCGGGTGGTCGATGATGACGCGTCGATGGGTCGAGGAGGCGTGCATCAGCCGCGCGGCTCCGTCCTGGGTGCGGACGATGAGACCGACATGGCTGCAATACACATGCGGCTTGCGGGTGACGATGCCGATGATGTCGCCGTTTTGAAGCCTGGGCTCCAGGGCGGCGACGGAGGCCTTGGGGATGTAGTGGAAGGGATGGCCCTGCAGTTCCTGCTCGATGGCCGCCATGCCGCTTCTCAGCGCCGGGTTGTGGCGCAGGTAGCGGTAGCTGTTCCAGAGCACGGTCATCTCGTCAATCCGGCGCCCCTTCAGCGGCACGACGGGCGCCAGCTCGTGCGTGATGTCGCGGATGTTGCGGCGCGCGTGGTTGTCGCGGAACCACTCTTCGAGGTAATGGATGCGCTCAAGGTAGCCGCCGGTGCAGCGCCCGCCGCGATAGCGGGTGGATTCGATCTCGCGCAACAGCAGGGCCGGATCCTCCTGGAAGTCCGGGCGGCGGCACATGCGGGCCAGGGCGAGGGCGGTTTCGAAGAAGGTCCAGCAGTCAAGGCCGGTGAAGTTCACCGAGGGGGATTCGACATGGTCGTCGATCTCCAGCGTGAAGCCCACATAGGGAGTGCCGACCATGGCCTGGCCGAAGGCGGCGACGCGTTCGCCGATGGGCAGCCGGTCCCAGCGTCCCTGGCGTGCCTGGGCGCAAAGTGCGTGGAAGCGGGTGTCGCCGATGAAGGTTTGGGAGCGCGGCAGGCATTCTTTGGCGCGTGCCTGAGTCAGCAGGCCGGTCAGGGAAAGCAGGAGGTGGCGGCGGCGCATGAGGTTAAAAAAGCTCATCCGCCTGCGAAGACTGGGGCAGCTCCAGGGCTCCCGTGGCGGACTCGAACCAGGGCAGCGTTGGGGCTTTGCCAAAAAGGGCCGGCCATTGGCCGGCGACGAAGCGGAACTGCTGCTGGATCTCGTTGAAGAAGTTCAGACAGGCGTCGGCCGGGCTGCGGCGGGAGAGGGCCTCGGTGGCGAGTTCCAGGGCGGTCAACACGGCGGTTTCAGGAAACAGGGGCTCGAGTCCGTAACCCAGCACGGCCACGGCGCGATGGGAGGAGGCGTCGAGAAGCAGGAGCAGGCCATGGTTGTCGCCACCCTTTTCCACGGGGCTGAACAGGCCGCCGCGGTTGAAGAGCCAGAAGGCGTAAAGTTCTGGCGTCAGACCCTCGGGAACGGAGGTCGCCACGACCAGTGCATGAAGGTCGGGAAAGCCCTGCTCCAGGCTGCGCACGGCGTCGGTCATGACGCGTTTTTGCCCCGAGCTGAGCAGCCCATGGGGGTCGGCCACCGGCGCGGTGAGCTGGGGTGGCAGGCCGAGGTGGGGATCCAGCGCGGCCAGGGTCAGCCCGCAGCCTGCGCAGGACTCGACGCCCTCGCGGACAGGCTGGCGGCAGGCCGGGCAGCGCATGAGGAAAATCAGGGGGAGGCGATCAGGCCGCGTCGGGCAGCGTCACGTAGGGGTCTTCGTGCAGCACCGGCTGCTTGGCGCCCTTCAGCAGCTTCACCCATTCGGCCAGGCAGCCGAGGAAGATGATCGCCACAGCGGCGAGGAAGAAGCCGGTGACGAAGGTGTCGACGTTGAAATTGAACTGCTGGGCGGACCATTCCTTCATCTGCTGGTCCGTGCCGCCGGCCGCCAGTTTCTGGCCGAAGGAATTTGCGGCGGCGATGAAGCCCATCTTGGGGTCGGTGTCGAAGATCTTGATGTAGCCGGCGCTGAAGGTCGCGCTCATCAGGAAGACCAGGGGGACGACGGTGACGGCCATGTAGCGGGCCTTGCCCATCTTGATGAGGATGGTGGTGCCGAGGCAGAAGGCGATGACGGCGAGGAGCTGGTTGGCGATGCCGAACAGGGGCCAGAGGGTGTTGATGCCGCCGAGGGGATCGACGACGCCCTGGTAGAGGAAGTAGCCCCAGCCGGAGACGAGCAGGGCGCTGGCGAAGACGTTGGAGGGCAGGCTCTGGGTGTTGCCGAGGGGTTTCCAGAGGTTGCCCATGAAGTCCTGCAGGATGAAGCGGCCTACGCGGGTGCCGGCGTCGATGGTGGTCAGGATGAACAGCGCCTCGAACATGATGGCGAAGTGATACCAGAAGGCCATCCAGCTTTCGCCAAAGGCGCGGGCGAACATCTGCGCCATGCCCACGGCGAAGGTCGGGGCGCCGCCGGCGCGGCCGAACATGGTCTTTTCACCGATGTCGGCGGCGAGCTTGTTCATGCCTTCCACGGTCACGGGATAACCTGCCTCGGTGATGACTTTGACGACCTGGTCGGGCGGCAGGGTCTTGTTGATGCCAGCGTTGATGGCGAAGTATTCGCCGGGGACCAGGGCGCAGGCGGCGACGAGGGCCATGAGGGCGACCAGCATTTCCGTGACCATCGCGCCGTAGGCCACGCTGCGGATGCTGTCCTCACGGTCGAGCATCTTCGGGGTGGTGCCGCTGGAGATGAGGGCGTGGAAGCCGGAGATGGCGCCGCAGGCGATGGTGATGAAGACAAAGGGGAAGATCTTGCCGCCGAAGACGAGGCCGGAGCCGTCGATGAACTTGGTCAGCTTCGCCATCTGCAGCTCAGGGGCGACAAAGATGACCGCCACGGCCAGCACGGCCACGGTGCCGATTTTCATGAAGGTGCTGAGGTAGTCGCGGGGTGCCAGGAGCATCCAGACCGGCAGCACGGAGGCCGCGAAGCCGTAGATCATGATGGACCAGGCCAGGGAGGTCCCGCTGAAGTCAAACCAGTGCTGGATGCCCCAGACCTCCAGCTTGCTGCCGGCCCAGACGCTGGCGAGCAGGCCGACGATGCCGAAGATGGTGACATCGCGGACGCTGATTTTCAGGATCGTGTGACCGAAGCCCATGATGAAGGCCAGCGGGATGGTCATGGCGATGGTGAACAGCCCCCAGGGGCTTTCGGCGAGCGCCTTGACCACCACGAGGCCGAGGACGGCGAGCAGGATGGTCATGATGGCCAGGATCGAAATCATGGCGACGAAGCCGACCACGGAGTTCACCTCCTCCTTGAGCATCTGCCCGACGGACTTGCCGCCGCGCCGGATGCTGGCGAACATGACGATGGCGTCGTGCACACCGCCGCCGAGGGTGGCGCCGATGAGGATCCAGAGGGTGCCCGGCAGGTAGCCGAACTGCGAGGCGAGCACGGGGCCGACCAGGGGGCCAGGGCCGGCGATGGCGGCGAAGTGATGGCCGAAGACCACCCACTGGTTGGTGGGTACGAAATCCTTGCCGTCCTGCTTCGTGTGCGCCGGGGTGGCCCGCTGCTTGTCCAGCACCAGCACCTTGGTCACCAGCCACTTGCTGTAAAACCGGTAGGCCACGGCAAAGGAGCACAGGCCGGCGACCACAATCCAGAGGGCGTTGATGGTTTCACCTTGGTGGAAGGCCGTGAAGGCGACAGAACCGGCGCCGAGCGCGGAGATGGCAAGCCAGAGGAGGAGGCGGAGAGGTTTGGGCATACGGGATCGGCGAGCCTAGAGAAGGCGGCCGCCCCTCGCAAGGAGGGAAAACGGAGATGAAACGCCGTCAGATTTCAGCCCTTCATGCTTGAAAGATCCGACCATTCCAGCCGGGAGAAGGCGATGTGAAGCCGATAAGAAAATGACAGGTCTGTGGAACGACTTCCTGATTGAGTTTGCCTGATATTTCGGTTTATTTAAACAATTATAGTTTCTTGAACCTTTTGCCCCTGCTGAACCATGCCCCCGGCCGCCTCTG
Source organism: Prosthecobacter sp. (assembly GCA_044341745.1). Taxonomy (GTDB): domain Bacteria; phylum Verrucomicrobiota; class Verrucomicrobiia; order Verrucomicrobiales; family Verrucomicrobiaceae; genus Prosthecobacter. Next base: position 5,864 of record JBIIRD010000021.1, read on the forward strand.
CTGCTCGTCCTCCGCGTGCTCGTGATCAGAAGCAGGCCAGCGCATGGAATGATCCCATTGGGATCAGCCTCCTGGTGCTGGCTGCGATGCTGCTGCTGGCGCTGATTTCGTACGACCCCCGTGACCTGCCGAACTGGATCCCGGGTTCGCTTGCCCTGGAGGAGGACACGGTGACGCGCAATTTCATCGGCGTGGTGGGTGCCATCCTGGCCTGGGCAGGGCTCTGGCTGGCCGGCTGGGCGATTTATCTTCTGCCGGTCAGCATGACCTGGTTCGGCGTCTGCAAGCTGGCCTCGAACATCAAGGTCACCGGCCGGTCCTGGTTAGGTGTGGCCCTCATGGTCATCAGCACGGCGGCGATTCTGGCCGTGCAGGGCATCCTGGACTCCCGGGATGACATCACGCCGCACGGCGGAGGCGGCGGGCTGGGCTATCTGATCGGCGGCAGCCTCTTTGCCAATCTGCTCGGCACCCTGGGGTCCACCATCTTGCTGCTCGGGATCTATGGCGTGGGATTTTTCCTCGCGAGCGGTCTGCATCCGATGCTGGTCATCCAGGAGGTCCGGGCGGAGATCGAGCGCTGGATTGAGCAGGCCCGCATCCGCCGGGAGATCGCCGCGCAGCTGGCTGAAGAAGAAGCCGCAGCGGCGGAGGCGGCCGCCAGAGGCCTGGCCACCCCCACGCCGCGCCGGAGGAAAACGGCCGAGGTCGCGCCTGACGCGGCCCCTGTGGCCTCAGGCGGCAGGATGGTCACGCCGGAGCTGGGCCTGACCTTTGAGCCGAAGATCATTGACGCCTCGGTGTCGAGATCGCATCAGGATGACAACAACGACAAGCCCAAGCTTTCCGATGTCTGGCAGAAAAAGCGCGCCCAGAAGCTCGAGCAGGCGCCGCATGGTTCGCTCGGCAGCCTGACCGTCCTGTTCAAGGATTACAAGCTGCCGGAGCTTGATCTGCTGCACTGGCCTGAGGAGGCGGCGCGTCCGGTGGACAAGAAGGAGATGCTGGCGGTGCAGGAGACCATCGTCCGCTCCCTGGCCTCGTTCGGCGTCAAGGTGGAGGCGGGCGACATCACCCGCGGCCCTGCCATCACCCGTTATGAAGTGCGTCCCGTGGACGGCCTGCGCGTCGCCCGGATCGCCGCGCTGGACGATGACATCGCCCGCGCCACCTGTGCCGAGCGCATCAACATTCTCGCCCCGATCCCGGGCAAGGACACGGTCGGCATCGAGCTGGCCAACCGTGACAAGGTGGTGGTGCCGATCCGCGAGCTGCTTGAGGACGAGGTGTTCACCAACGGCAAGGCCAAGATCCCGATCGCCCTTGGCAAGGACGTTTATGGCAAGACGATCATCGGCGACCTGGCCTCGATGCCCCACCTGCTCGTGGCCGGCGCCACGGGATCGGGCAAGTCGGTGTGCATCAACGGCATCATCACCAGCCTGCTGTGCCGTTTTGCGCCGGATGAACTGCGCTTCATCATGATCGACCCGAAGGTCGTGGAGATGCAGAACTACGCCGACCTGCCGCACCTGGCGCTGCCGGTGGTCACGGACCCGAAGAAGGCGCTCATGGCGCTGCGCTGGGTGGTGAAGGAGATGGAGAACCGCTATCAGATGTTCGCGAGCGAGGCCTGCCGCAATTTCGAGGCCTTCAACAACCGCAACCGCAAGCGTCTGGCCACCGGCGTGGCCGGCGAGGCACCGGCTCCTGCCGCAGCCCGCGGTGCTGTCGCTGCCCCGAGGTCGAAGCCCGCCGTTGTTGCCAAGTCCGCCGCCGCGCACAAGGTCACCTCCATCACCCCCGACGTGCCCTTCGGCAACAGCATCGCCGCCGTCGATGAATTGGCTCAGGAGATGAAGAAGCCGGTGCGCCGTTCCAATGCCTTCGCCCAGGCCGCGGCGCTGGCCGATGCGGCCCAGGATGGCAAGCACCCTGAGCAGGTCCGCCTGGATTACATCGCCGATTCATCGGCCCCGTGGGACGATGAAAAAGGCGGCACGCATGAGGTGAACCTGCCGGATGAAGAAGAGGAGGACATTCTTCCCATCGACGACAGCGGCATCTGGACCGGGGATTCCGAACCGCCGCCGCCGCGTCGTCAGGAGATGGTGATCCCCGACACGCTGCCCTACATCGTGGTGATCATCGACGAGCTGGCCGACCTCATGCAGACGGCCCCCGCCGACATCGAAGGCGCCATCGCCCGCATCACCCAGATGGCGCGTGCCGCAGGCATCCATCTCATCGTCGCCACCCAGACTCCGCGAGCGGACGTCATCACCGGCGTCATCAAGGCGAACATCCCCACACGCATCGCCTTCCAGGTCGCCTCGGCGCTCGACAGCCGCGTCATCCTTGACCGCAAGGGCGCTGAAAACCTCGTCGGCAAGGGTGACATGCTCTACGTTCCTCCGGGTGGAGCGCAGCCGATCCGCAGCCAGGGCGCCCTCGTCACCGACGATGAGATCCATGCCATCGTCCAGCATTGCGCCAGCCAGGGCAGGCCGGTCTACGACGTGCGTGTCGATGATGAAAGCGGCGACTTCATGGGGGACGGCGAGGAAGGGGAGTCCAGCGGCATCAGCAGCGAGGAGGAGGAGATCCTGGAGAAGTGCCTGGAGGTCATGCGTCAGGAACGCAAGGCCAGCACCAGCCTCTTCCAGCGCCGGCTGCGCCTGGGTTACGGCCGTGCCGCCCGCATGATGGACATCCTGGAGATGCGCGGCATCATCGGCCCCGGAGACGGTGCCAAGCCGCGTGAGATCCTGGTGTCCCTGGATGAAATCTGAAGTCCTTCCGCCTGTTTCGGTCATGCCCCGCAAGCTCCTTCTCACGATCCTGGTTTCCGCCCTGCTGCCTGCCTTTGCGCCTGCGGAGCAGTTTGTGCTGTTTGACACCACCTTCACCTTCACGAAGCAGGACGCCGACAACAGCAAGCCCAGCCCCTCCCATTATTATGTGAAGGGCGACCGCCTCAATCCGGCCCGGCCGAAGGACTGGACGACGCCGGCGGACTATCGCAACGGTACCGTGCACCTGCGCCTTGAAGTGCTGGAAAAGCCGGCGGGAGGTGCGCCGACGACCTGGAGCGTCTGCTACATTCCCAACAAGGGCAGGAATCATGGCTATGGCTGCATCGGCACCGGGGTTTACCGCGAGGCCGGGGTGATCGAGAAGGACATCGGCATGACCACGTTCTGGCAGAACGACGACATCGTGTGGAGCGAGGGCATCAAGGAGATGCACCTGGTGATCAAGGACGACAGCGGCGGCAAGGGGCATGCCCACCTGCGTGCGGATCATGAGAAGTTCTTCCCGACCAAGGTGCGCATGACCCTCATCCAGGTGTCCAAGGGAGCGAAGTACGACCCGGCCGCGGTCACCGGGCTGGAGAAGCCTTTCTCTGCAAAATAAGTTGGGTGGTTGCAGGGTGACTGCAGGCTTGCGTTCGATGGCGCCGATGATGGATCATGCGGCAGATGTCCAGCTCCTGTCTTCCGATCAGCCTGCAGTCCTCCCGCTTTGCCTTCCAGGTTCGCCGCCTGCTGCCCTTCCTCATCTGCGTCCAGGCCGCGCCCCTCTGCGCCGGGGATGTGATGGTCCGGGACGATGCCTCGCTGGCGGCTGCACTGTCCGGGCTCAGGCCGGGAACCTGTGTGAAGGTTGCGCCTGGCGATTACAAGGGCGGGCATCATGTGTCAGGCGTGGATGACCTGACGATCGAGGCTCTGGATCCCGCGCGGCCGCCGCATTTTCGAGGAGGAAAAACCGCCTTTCAGTTCACACGCTGCCAGCGCCTGAAGCTTCAGCATCTCAAGATCAGCGGGCAGGAGGTCAACGGGTTGAACCTGGATGACGGCGGGGAGCGTGACCGTCCCGTTCAGGGCGTGAAGCTGGCCGGGCTGGAGGTCAGCGACATCGGGCCTTCCGGAAACCATGACGCCATCAAGTGCTCGGGGCTGGACGGCCTGACGATCCGCGACTGCCGGATCAGCGGCTGGGGCGGGCAGGGGATCGACTTCGTGGGCTGCCACCGGTCCGTGATCACCGGCTGTCGTTTCACCGGCAAGCTCGGCTACAGCGCCAGCGCCGGCATCCAGCTCAAGGGGGGCACCAGTCAGGTCGTGGTGGAGAAATGCTGGTTCAAGGAGGCGGGTGAGCGGCCGGTGAATGTCGGCGGCTCGACGGGGCTGGAGTTTTTCCGTCCAGCCGGGGCCGCCTGGGAGGCGAAGGATCTGACGGTGCAGGACTGTGTCATCGAGGGCAGCCTGTGCGCCGCAGCCTTTGTCGGCGTTGATGGCGCGGTGTTTCGCCGGAACATCATCCTGCATCCCGGCCGCTGGGTTTTTCGGATTTTGCAGGAGACGACGGCGCCAGGGTTTGCTCCCTGCCGCCGGGTGAGCATCACGGACAACAAGATCACCTTCCGCCGCTCGCAGGTGCGGACGGAGGTGAACATCGGAGCCGGCACGGAGCCATCGTCGTTCACCTTTTCACGCAATCATTGGTTTGCCGAGGATGATCCGGCACGTTCGAGGCCGCGTCTGCCAGTGCCGGAGACGGACGGGGTTTATGGCACGAAACCGTGAGGTTTTGGATGCCGTTGTGGGTCTTGGGTTGTGAGGTGGCGGGAGGAAGAGCGGACTGAGGGGTGATGCTGCTATGGCCTGGCGGCGTCAGATTCAAGCCTTTGCGGGCGCTTGGGGCGTGAGCCGGGTGGAAGCGCGGCCTGAAGGGGGATGCGGGGTGGTGACGGGCTGAAGCCCGTCACTACTTTTTACAGGCGAGGCCGCGCTTGTTCATCGCGGCCAGGGTCCAGTCGTATTCCTTCACGAGCTGGTCCACGACATCGCCGCTGCGCAGTTCGGGCGGCAGGACCTCCCAGGTGTAGGTTTCCATCTCGATGTGCGAGCACCTGGAGGGGTTTTGGGCGAGCCAGTCCATGGCTCCGAGAAGATGATCCTGGGTGCCTTCAAAGCCGTCCCAGGGTGCGGCGTGCAGCGGAATGTGGAAATGGACGCGCCACTCCTCGCCCAGGTTCTGCGGCGGCGTGGTGGCGGCGAAATGCAGGGCGTCGGGAAGGTCCTTGAAACGGCGCAGCGGCAGGGTGTCGCCGAAGCTGGCGATCACCTGGTGGAAATAGACGGGCTCGTCAAAGTCGCGCAGCCTCGCCAGCATGTCCGGTGTGGGCTTCAGGCGCATGGCGGAGCTGAAGTGCAGCTTGCTGATGCGGATGCCGGCCTCGGTGAGGCGGGTGAGCGAACGCCCCGCGTCCTCATACTCGATGGCGAGATGACAGGTGTCGTAGTTGAGGCCGATGAAGCGGAAGAAGTCCTTGTCGCGCGGATGACGGTCAAAGTAGTGGGCGAAGAACTTCAGGGTTTCGCCGGTGGTTTCGAAGAGGCCCAGGGGCTCCGGTTCAAAGCCGAGGTGCAGGTCGTGGCCGGTGGCCTCGCCCAGCTTTTCAATGTGCTCGCGGCAGAGGCGGACGTTTTTGAAGATGGCCTCGATCTCCCCGGCGCCGACAGGAAAGGTCTTGTGCGACCCGGGCAGGGTGCTGACGCTGCCTGCGGCCCCCGGAGGCAGCAGCTTTGCGAGCAGGTCAAACAATTGGTTAGTGTAATCGAGGCGTTCGCGGGTGCTCCAGTCGGGTTTGAAGACCTGCTCCTTCACACGGGTGCCGTGGAAGGAGCCGTAGGGGAAGCCGTTGATGGTGAAGACGTAGCAGTTGCTGGCGTCCAGCCAGCGCTGGAACTCCAGGAGCCTGTCCGGCTGGCTGAGCTCGGCGGCGGCCTGGGCTCCGAGACGCAGGCCGATGCCATAGGGCTGCCCGCCCGAGACACGATCGCGGACCCGCAGGGTGTGCTCACGCAGGCCGCGCCAGGTTTCCTCCCAGGTTTCGCCGCGGTGGATGTTGGTGCAGTAACCGAGATGGATGCCGTGCTGGAGCTGCATGGAGACGGGGGGTCACTCGGGCTTCAGCACCACCTTCAGCAGGCCTTCCTTGTTGTCGTAGAGACGCTGGAACCAGCCGGCGCCTTCCTCCAAAGGAGCGACGGCGCTGAGCAGGGGCTGCACCTGGATGCTGCCGTCCTCGATGCGGCGGATGGCCTCGGGATATTCACCGGCGCAGGAGCAGGAGCCGCGAATGGTGAGCTGGCGGGTGACGACTTCCTGGAGAGGGAAGGGCGTGTTGGGCTGGAGGTTGCCGACCAGGATGACCTGGCCGCCCTTGCGCACGCTGCGGATCGCGAGGTCGAGCGGCGCGGCGGCACCGACGACTTCGAAGCTGGCGTCCGCGCCATCACCGCCGCAGAGTTCGCGCAGGTGCATGGCCAGGCCTTCCTGTCTGGCGTTGAAGGCGGCTTCGGCGCCGAGCTGCCTGGCGAGTTCCAGGCGCTTTTCATCCAGGTCCACGGCGATGACTCGCTCCCACCCGCGGGCCTTCAAAGCCTGGATGACGAGCAGGCCGATGAGGCCGGCGCCGACCACGACGGCGGTGCCGCCCTTGGCCTCGTCGCCGTGGCATTCACAACCATTGCCGCAGGCTGCCTCTTCCTCTTCAGGTTCGGCGAAGGCCTCGCCCACCTCGATGCCATCCGCGAGATTGACGGCGTGCAGGGCGATGGACACCGGCTCGGCGAAGGCGGCCTTTTCAAACGGCAGCGACTCGGGGATGCGGTAGAGGATGCGTGTGGGCAGCACGATCTTCTCGGCAAAGCAGCCGTGGCGGCGGTACTCTCCGGGCGAGACGCCGAGGACCTTGCGCCTCGGGCACAGGTTGACGTAGCCGGACTGGCATTCGTCGCACTCGCCGCAGTATTCGGTGGAGTCGAAGGTGACGCGGTCGCCGAGCTGCCAGTCGGTGACGCCTTCGCCCAGGGCGATGATTTCACCCGCAGCCTCATGGCCCATGACGATGGGCGGCTGGCGGCGGCCGCTGCGGCCGTCCATGCCGTGGATGTCGCTTCCGCAGATGCCGCAGGCCTTGATCTTCACCAGCACCTCGCCGGCGGCGGGCACGGGGTCGGGGAACCCGATGTCGTAGTTGAACTCGGAGGGGGCGGTGAGGACGAGGGCTTTCATGGCGGGCGCGGAGGATGAAAAGGGATGGCGGCGAGGCAAGCGGCACCTGAGGTCAGGCGCGCCTCATTCCAGGCCGAGCAGCCTGAGGCTGTCACGATGGATCATGGCCTCGATCTGGGCGGGGTCGAGCCTCGGCAGGCGGGTGCCTTCGAGCATGTCGTTGAGCCTGCGTATGCCGTCGATGGAGGCGTTGACGGTGGTGAAGGGGAAGTCGGTGCCGAACAAAATCTTGTGCCAGACGCCGTACTCCTGGGCGAGCATGAGGGAGTTGTAGAGCTGCCAGGGCCGGTAGTGGAGGGCGCTGACGTCGGCGAAGACGTTTTCGTGCTTGCGGATCGTCACCAGGCATTCGCCTTCATAGGGATGGCCGAGATGGGCGAGGATGATCTTCAGGCCGGGGTGTTTCAGCGCCACGGGTTCGATCAGGCGCGGCTGGGTGAAGGCGAGGGGTGCCTGGGCGATGAAGGTGGTGCCCATGTGCAGCAGCACAGGCAGCGCGTTTTTCTCCGCATAACTCCAGAGGGGTTCGAGTCTCGGGTCATCGGGGCTGAAGCCGGCGTACATGGGCAGCAGCTTGACGCCGCGCAGGCCGAGTTCTTCATGTCCCATGCGCAGTTCGCGCTCCCAGCCATCCTGGGTGGGATCGACGGAGAGGAAGCCGATCAGGCGTCCTGCGTCCCGCGCCACGTAGTTGGCGATGGTCCGGTCATCGACCCACAGGCCGCTGAGCCTGGCCTTGCCGCCAAAGACGAGGGTGCGGGTGTTTTCAGGAGCGGTGGCGCGGTAGGCTTCGTAGGTGGCGCTCATGTCCACCTTCACCCCGGGGCGGGCGCGTCCGGCCTGGGTGATGAAGTCCTCCGAGAAGTCGGCGGGGAAGTTCCAGGCATGGGAATGGACGTCGATGATCATGATGAGAGGGCTTCCCTAACTCGCTGCAGAGAAGGCGCTGCTTTCAGGGCTTTCGCATCAAATTGGCCCATGAGGGTATCTCATGGCCTGTGTTACAGGATGGACAGGATTCGCAGGATCCACAGGATTTTTCAGACCTGTTCATCCCGCTCATCTGCTGAGTCCTGCTGCAAAAACTCCTTGCTCACCTTGGTACTCAAGACCTGCGCTGCTTTCAGAAAGAACGGGGCCGGTGAAAAAATCAGCCGACCGCCGCGATCATGCGGTCGAACTGGCGGTCCACCTCGCGCCGGGTTTCCTCATCGAGCCTGAAGCCGACGGGACCGCGGACGAGGGTGTTCTTGAAGATGCCCTGGCGGACAAGCAGGTGTTTTTCAACGGCAAGGAAGCCGTCGAGGCTGGTCTGCATGGAGATCAGGGCGGAGAGCGGGCCGTGGATGCGGTCGGCCTTTTCGGTGTCGCCCGCCTCCAGGGCCTTCCAGAGCGGCACCAGGCCGCGGATCAGGTCCGCGCCGGGCATGGTGCCGACGACGCCGCGCTTGAACGAGTCGACCAGGGCGATGCCGCCGGTGCCCTCGAAGACGCGGGCGCGGCCCTGGGTGGCGTCGCGCAGTTCGGAGAGCTTGGGGCCGATGGGGGAGGCTTCGGGTTTGTATTGAACACGCTCCGGGCCGAATTCATCGAGCAGACGGGCCTGCATGGCGATGGGCATGGGTTTGCCGACATAGCCGCTGGCGTCCTGCACGATGACGGGGATCTGGATCGCCGTGATGATGCGGGTGTAATAGGCCAGCAGCTCAGATTCACCGATGCCGATGGAGACCGGCGGGATGGCCATGACGGCGTCGGCACCGACATTCTCCGCATGGCGGGCGTGGCGCTCGGCGGTCTTGGAGGACTCGGCGCCGACGCTGATCACGACGGCTCCGCGGCCCTGGTTTAAGGCGCAGGCGGCGGCGGCGAGCTGGTCGCGCTCCTCGCTGTCGAGGCGCAGGGTTTCGGAGACCATCGCCATCACGATGCCGTGCGCACCGCACTCGTAGAGCCAGTCGATTTCGCGTCCGAGGGTTTCGAGGTCGAGCGTTTCATCCTCATGCCAGGGGGTTTGGAAGACAGGAAGGACTCCGTGGAGTTGGTGTTTTGAGGGCATGGGAAATCAGGATTTACCAGAGCAGCCTGCCGCCGTCGATGACGAGCACGCTGCCAGTCATGTAGCTGCTGGCTTCGCTGGCCAGGTAGAGGGCGAGGGGGCCGATTTCTTCGGGTCTGCCCCAGCGGCCCATGGGGATGCTGGAAGCCACTTCCCCTTCAAACTCGGGGCGCTCACCGATCCAGCGTCGGTTGGCGTCGGTCAGAAAGGGGCCGGGGGCGATGGCATTGACCGTGATGCCATGGACTGCCCAGTCGGCGGCGACGGCCTTGGTGAACATGGTGAGGGCACCCTTGGCGGTTTCGTAGCTGCGTCCGCGCATGGCTTTTCCGGGCCAGAGGGCGTTGATGGAGGCGATGTTGATGATGCGCCCCCACTTTCTGGGGATCATGGCGGCGCCCAAGTGCTTGGTGAGGAGGAAGGCCTGAGTGAGGTTTAGGTCAATGATGCGCTGCCAATCTTCAAGGTCAAGATTTTCCGTAGGTGTGTTGATGCGTCTCCCTCCGACATTATTAATCAGAATGTCAATGGGGGCATGATCGCGCAATAGAGTGTCACAAAGGCGTTCTGCCTCGCTTGGGCTCGATAAGTCCGCTTGGATGGAGCGGACATGCAGGTCCTCGGCGCACAATGCCTCACAAGCCTGGGTCAGGTGATCGGGGTTCGATCCTGAGATGAGGACTTCAGCCCCGGCTTCACCCAGGGCGCGGGCCATTTCCAACCCGAGGCCGCGCGATCCCCCTGTGATTAGGGCACGACGGCCCGTAAGGTTGAAGAGGTCTAAAACAGCCATGAGGAGTGGGTGGGAATGAGGGGTAAGTCGTAATATTTGAACTGATTATTTCACGCTCATCCCTGCGCCTTTGTGTAAAGCAAATGTATTTACATTGAACAGTCGGCCTGCAAAAATGGACGGTAAATAATAAAACAAAAAAAAGCCCGACCAGGTCAAATTTGATCAGTAAGAACTGCCAGATGATTGAAAATCAACCTTTTGCAGCCATGAAACCGCGTTCCTCTCCTTTTTTGCGCCACCTTCGTCGCAATCGCTACTGGCTGACCTGCTTTTTGGCGGCAGAAATGGGGCTCTGGCAGATCGCCCAGCCCTTGCAGGCGGCCTCCATCACCTGGACGGCGGGCAGCGGTGCGGATTTCGACTGGGCAAACTCAGCCAACTGGCGCGGAGGGCTGCCACAGTTTCTGGATGACGTAAGCTTCAATGCCCCCATCCCAAACCCAGGTTCTCTGGCCAGCCCGGGGACCATCAATCTTGGCGCCGGATCCACAGCACGCAGCCTGCGGTTCAATGACAACTACACCTTGCAGGGAGGAGGGTTAAACTTGTCCCTCGGGGCGCTGAATGTGGGGGCAGGAAGCACGGCCAGGATTTCCTCCGTCATCACCGGTACCGGAGGTTTGCAAAAGGACGGCCTGGGGACCTTGATTCTGGACGCAGACAACGCAGGGCTGGCGGGCAATGTCGTTCTGAACAACGGCACCCTTGTTGCTTCAGGACAGGCCAGGGCTCTGGGCACGGGGCAGCTTCGTCTGATCAGCGGCCAGCTCAGTCTCCAGGGCGACACGGGTACTGCCTTTGGCAACAACACGGTGGCGCTTGGCTCGGTGGCCATTGCCTCTGACCGTGTCAGCGCCGGTACGGGAGTCACCCACTCCTTGGGCACCTTGAGCATTGGAGGACAGACCTTGTCGGCCATGGCTGGTCCGAATGTGACCAGCGGGACGGCAGGGGTGACCTTTGGGGCGACGACGCTGACGGCGAACGGCACCCGGTTTGACGTTGGAAGCGGCGCCAACCTGACGCTCGGAGCCATGGGGGGGAACTTTTCCATCTACAAGTCAGGTGCGGGAACGTTGACCCTGGCTGGAACCAGCACACGTGCCAATGCCACTTCTGCGAGCGTGGTTTACGAAGGCAGGGTCGTTCAGGGGGTTGCCGCCGGCCTGGGTGCGGCCACCGCCCCTCTGTTTCTGGCGGGTGGAACGACAATGCAGTTTTCCAGCGATGCGAGCACGAACGCGTATCCCACGACAGTTTTCGGCAACGTGAACCTTGTGCCAGACCGTGCGACGTCGGGCGCTGCGGTCACCCACACCCTGGGCACGCTGACGTCCATCGGAGCCAACACTTACACGGTTTCGGCAGGCGCCAATGTCGCGAGCCTGACGGCGGATGTGCGTTTTGGGGCGGCGGTTGCGACGGGTGCGACCAGCCTGGTGGTGGGTTCCGGCTCCCGGTTCACCCTGACCAGCACGTTTAACAACAACGGCTTCGACACCACGGTTTCCGGAGCGGGGGATGTGACGATGACAGGGGCTGTGAGCGGCGGGGGCGGGGTTGTCATGAACAGCAACGGGTTGCTGACGTTGAGCGGCGCCAACACGCAGGGGAAGGCCACCGTGGTCAATTCCGGCCGCGTCCAGCTGGGCAATGCGACGGCGCTCGGCGCCACGGCCGTGGCCAACGCCTTGCTGAACGGCATCGGCGTGCTCAGCACGAACGGTCAGAACATCTCGTTGCAGTCCGTGCAAAGCGCCGCCGGCACGACGCTTGAAAACCGCAGCGCCACTGCCTCGACCCTGACGTTGACTCCAGGGGCGGGTGTGAACTCCGTTCTGGCAGGCAGCCTGATCAACGGTGGCACGGCCACCCTTGGCGTGACGGTTAATACTGCGTCGGGCGGCGAGGTGACGCTTTCAGGGAACAACACGCACACCGGGACGACCACCCTGACGCAGGGCAGGCTGAACATCAACAGCAACACGGCTCTGGGAACGGGCGGCCTGACCCTGACGGCCGGCATGATCGACAACACCAGCGGCGGTGATGTGGCCCTGTCGGCCAACAACGCCACCACTCTGGGGGGCGGCTTCACCTTTGGCGGCAGTGGCAATCTGAGCTTTGGAACCGGAGTCGTGACGGCGGCGGCGGCGCGCACAGTCACCCTCATGGGTGACACGGGCAAAACCCTCAGCTTTGGCAACTGGGTGAACAGCTACGCCACATCGACCACCACGGTCAACGCTGTGCCCGGATCCAATTCCACCCTGCGCGTCGCCGCCTTCAACTCCACCAGCACCGCCACGCCTGGAACCATCGCCGGCAACGGCAACCTGATCATCACCGGGGGCATCACACCCACCATACCCGCATCATCCAGTGTCGTCTTCTCCAATGCCGGCATCATCACCTTGAACGGTGCCAGCACCTACACCGGAGCGACGACTTTCAATGCGGGCACCGTGCGCCTGAATGCGGCCGGCGGCACCGCCACGCTTCAGGCGACCTCGGCTCCCACCTTTGCAGGCGGCGCCTTTCATTACCTGGGGGCGGCCGCTGGAACCAGCCAGCGCCTTGGGAATGTGACCCTGGCTGCGGGCGGTTCCTCGATTCAGGTCACCGGCGGCACGTCGGGCACCTCGACCTTGAACTTGGGCACCCTGTCGGGAGGAGCCTTGAGCACGACCACCCAGTCGGCTCTGAACATCCGGCTGGTGGGTGGAAATTCCCCCACGGTCACCACCACCTCGCCGGCTTCCGGCATGGTCAATGGCCTGATGGGGGCTCGTGGGTCGATCACTTTCACGGATGCGTCCGGCAACACAAGCTTCGCGAGGCTGACCACCTCCTCCGGTGACAACGTGATCTCGGGCCTGCCCATCGCCACCACGCTTCCCGCATCCGGCGCTTCAGGCACGACGAACTACATTCTGAACAACAGCGGCGTCACCGTCACCGCCTCACAGTCCGCCAATGCCCTCCAGTTGAACAACACGGGTTCCGCCCAGAGCCTGACCATCAACAGCGGACAATCCCTGACCTTGACCAGCGGCGGCCTGCTTTACACCGGCTCAGGCGCCTTCACGGTGGCCGGCACCGGCACGAGCTTATTGAAGCCCGCCTCCTCGGATCTAATCATTCACAACTACGGCACGGGCGGCCTGACCATTTCGGCAGTGATTGCCAACGGCACGGCGACGCCCACGCCCATGATGGTCACGGGTCCTGGAGTGACTACGCTTACGGGAGTCAATACCTACACGGGCGTCACTTACATCACCGGCGGTTCCACGCTGAGCATTCCGAACAACGCGGCGCTCGGATCCGGCGCGCTGACCCTGAACAACGGCACGCTGCAGGTCAGCGGCACCTTCAGCAGCAGCCGTCCGGTAACTCTCGGTCTGGGGGGCGGTTCCATCGAGGTGAACGGCGGAGCCACCTTCACCTCCACCGGTGCCGTCGGCGGAACTGGCAACTTCGTCAAGAAGGGGGCTGGCACACTGGTCCTGAACGCTGCCAACAATTACACGGGTGCCTACACCCATGTTCAGAATGGCGTTCTGCAGATCGGGTCGGCATCGGGAGGCCTTCCTAACAGCAGCACGCTGGTGCTTGGCAACGGAGCAACTTCAGGCGTCCTGGTTCTTGGTGATGGCAGCAATGCCCGCAGTGCGACCTTCACGGGCCTGATGACCTCGGGTGCGGGAACCGCCAACCGGATCCGGGCAGGCGGCGCGGCTGCGTCAGGAACCCTGACCTACAACGGCGTGCCGGGAACACCTTCCGTTTTCAATGGTGTCATCGGCGGAGCCGGAACCAATGAAAACAATCTGAACCTGACCCTCACCGCCGGCATTTTGACCCTGGGTGGCGAGAACACCTACAACGGCATCACAACTCTGAACGGCGGCCTTTTGAACATCAGCCATGCCTCGGCGATTGGCACCGGCACACTGACCATCGGTGGTGTCGCCTCCCTGGACAACACCAGCGGCGCGCCCTTGACCCTCGTCGGGAGCAGGACGATCAACCTGAACAACAACCTCAGCTTCGGGGCCAGTGACAGCCTTGACCTTGGTGCTGGAAGCACCATGACCACGACGGCGGCAAGGACGATCACCCTGAATGGCATGCCTGGCAGCACCAGCAGGCTGAGCGTCGGAACCTTCAACAGCACCACGGCCTCCACGCTCACCGTCAACCGTGTCCAGGCCTCTGACGCCGTTCTGAGCGTGGGTGTTGTGAACCTGGCCACCACCACTGCCGGAACCGCAAGCATCAACGGCAACGGCAATGTCGAGATCACCGGACAGCTTCTGGCGACGGCGGCAGGAACGGCATTCACCTATGGTGGCAGCGGCACGCTGACTGTCTTTGGCTCCTCCTCCTACACCGGGGCGACGACCATCAATGGCCCCGGTCTTCTGCGTCTCGGAGCCGGGGGCAGCCTGCCTTCCGGTTCCGCCTTCACCATCAGTTCCGGCATGTTCGACCTGAATGGCAACAACCAGTCACTCAATGGCAACTTCACGCTGACCGGGCCTGGCACCATCAGCAACAGCAGCGCCACGGCGGCGACGTTGACGGTCGCCAGCCTTTCGACCGCCAACACGGGCAACCTCGCGGGCAACCTCTCGGCCGTCATGACCCAGACGGGGGCTGCAACCAGCATGAGCGGCAGCTACACCAACACCGGCAGCCTGAGCTTCAACAACAACGGCACGGGAGCCTTGACGATCAGCGGCAGCCTGCTGAACGGCGGCAATGTCACCCTCTCCGCCAACAACAACCAGGCCATCACGGTTTCATCCGCCGTGGTCAACGCAGGCGGTTTCATCATCAACAACGGCAGCGGCACGGGAACGACGACCATCCAGGGCAATCTGGGGCCTGCCGTCACCGGGGTTGTGCAGAACAGCGCCACCTCCAACCTTCTGCTGACCGGCAACAACAGCCAGTTTGCCGGCTCCATCAGCCTCAATGCCGGCAATATCCAGGTCAGCAGCGGCTCCACCTACCGCTTTGACGCCCTGGCCCTGGAGGCTGGAAGTCAGATCCTCGTCGGGCCTGCGGGCAATTCCACCGTGCTGACTCTGGGGGCGGGCGGCAATGTCGCCGGCACCACCACCTTGATCTTCAATGACTCTGGGACCAAGACGATCAGTGGCTCCATTCTGACCACGGGCAGCTCCCTGGGCGGTGAGCTGAACCTTGAAAAGGGCGGCTCGGCGGACTGGACGCTCGCTTCATCGCTTTCGCACAACGGCACGACGACTGTCAGCGGCGGCATCCTGCGCCTCGCTCCGGCATCCTTGAGCGAGCTTATCCCGGACCGCTCGGCCCTGATTCTTGGCAATTCAGCCGGAGTGCAGTTCGTGCTTGATGGCAGGACCGAGACGGTCGGTTCGCTATCCGGGGGCGGAGCCGCCGGAGGGCAGGTGCAGCTCGGTTCGGGCGGTCACTTGCTTGTCGGCACGGATGGAACGAGCACGACCTTTGGCGGAGCCATCCTTGGGACAAACGCCTTCCTGACCAAGCAGGGCAACGGCATTCTCACCCTGACCGGCCAGAGCGGCTTCAGCGGCCTGCTCGACATCACCGGCGGCGGCCTTGTGCTCGCCAGGCCGGGCGGCCAGGCGCTGAGCAGCTCCGTGGACGTCAGGCTTGCCAATGCAGGCACGCTCCTGTCGGTCACTTCTTCGGAAACCATCGGACGACT
Organism: Prosthecobacter sp.; assembly: GCA_044341745.1. Classification (GTDB taxonomy): domain Bacteria; phylum Verrucomicrobiota; class Verrucomicrobiia; order Verrucomicrobiales; family Verrucomicrobiaceae; genus Prosthecobacter. The sequence goes on from JBIIRD010000021.1 coordinate 21,530, forward strand.
CAGCACGGCGGTGGACAGCACGCTCGTGATCGCTGCCGGGACGACGCTCACCACCAACCATGCCGCTGCTTCAGTCGTGCGTTCGGCCAAGGCGCATGCCAGCACCCGGGTCATGACCGTTCCAGGCGGCACCGACGGACTGAAGGCGGGGATGATTGTGTCGGCGACCGACGGAAACCCGGACCTTGCCACAGGCACCTACATCGTTCAGATCATCAACCACAACCAGGTCCTGCTGAGCAACACTCCGATCGCCACCACAAGCAGCTCAGGAAAAAACTTCACCTTCCGTGAAGTGGACCAAATGCTGGGCGGAATCACCGGCGCAGGCAGCTGGACCAAGCTTGGAGACGGCAACGTTGTCCTGGCGGGCCCCGGCAACCTTGGCGGAACCATGACGATTACGGACGGTTCCGTGATCGCGGGGGGGGTCAACGTGGGCGGCAGGAACATCATCCAGGACACCGTCGGAAATCTGACTTCGGTCGTTCTTGGTGACAGCGGCAACCCTTCGTTCATCCTGGCTTCCAACGGCCTTAACCTGGCTCCTTTTGAGCGTGTCGGCAGCCTGGGTGGCGGGCATCTCGGGGATGGCACGGTTGAAAACCCGGGTTTGGCGACTGTGAGCCTGACGGGTTTCAACAGTTCGGGAGTGCTGGCCGTGGGTGCCAACAACCAGGACTCGACCTACCGGGGACGCATCACAGGCACCTCGAACTCCTTGCTGATGAAGGAGGGAAGCGGCGCCTTTACCTGGACCAACAACGACGCCGCCACCGCCATGGACGGCACAATCTGGGTGGACGGGGGCGAAGTCATCTCAAACGGAACGCAAGGACTCGGGGCGGCGTCCAACGTGGTTCTCTCCAATGCTCCCGGCGTGAAGCTCACGATTGGCACCACCAGTCTTCAGGGTGACAGCCTTGCCTTCATCTCCGGCGGCGGTCGCGGTGCCACGCGCGTGTTTTCAAACGGTGTCACGGGTGCCCTTCCGGGAAACTACCTGACCGGTGGCAACAGCACGATTGACGTCGGCAACGGGCTGGCGCTGACGAGCACGGCGGCGGCGGCGCAGTATGTCTATGGGGGTTCCCTGACGGGTACGGGTGGCATTGACAAGCAGGGGAACAACACGCTCGAGCTGCGTGGTGTTTCAAACTACCAGGGCGCCACCCTTGTGCGCCCGGCCGCCGGAGTGGCCAGCAACGTCAACAGCGTGCTCACCATCGGCGCCTATGGATCCGCCTCGGGCGTGGGCACGCCTTCGGGGGCCGGAGGTTATGGCCAGCTTCCAGCCACGACCATCCTCAGGCTTCAGGCGGGTGTGACCGGATCGGTCAATGCCAACGCCGTCTTCAACCTCAACGGTTCCACGCAGACCGTCATCGCGCTGACCTCCCTCAACAACGGCGGCACAAAGACCCTCAACTTTGGCGGTGGTGTGATCAACATCAACAACGTTGCCGGCACTGCCTCCAACGGGTTCTTCGACGGTGCCCTCAGCGGACTGGGAACCATCAATGTGAATGCGACCCACGCGGACGGATGGAGGCTGACGGCCGACACTTCCGCTGCCTCCGTGAACAACAACATTGTCCACAGGGGCGGCTTCAACATCAACGGCGGGCAGGTCATCCTCGAAGGTACGCTTGGCAGCCTTGGAGACACGGTTCATGTCCGGGTCGGCTCCGGTGCGCAGCTGCGGGTCAACCGCAGTGACACGACAGGTTCACTGAGCGGCAGCGGCAACCTCGTGCTCGATTCAGGGTACAACCTGGTTCTCACCTCGGCTCCCCAGGGAGGTGTCTCCACGGCCGGATGGTCTGGGACCTCGTCCGGCGGGGGCGGCCTGATCCTCGAAAACCGTGCACGCCTTCTGATGAGCACCAACCAGGGCTACACGGGCGACACGACGATTTCCGGCGGCTCCCGCATGACTCTCAACTACAGCGGCGTCGGGGTGAACAACATCATCCCCGGCAACCTGCGCCTCATGGGCGGCTCGATCGAGCTTGCCGGAGGTTCAACCAGCGCCGTGGTGGATACTGTCGCGGTGACCCGGCTTGGTGCCGGCGCGAGCTCCATCAGCGCGCTCCCCGGCATGGCGGGCAGGATCAATCTTGGCAGCATCGTCCGTTCGCTCGGTTCGGGCATCGAGCCCGGGAGCGTGCTGCAGGTTTTCGGAGCAGCCGCCTCCACGATCACTGAAAACGATCCGGTGCTTGGCATGGGCATCCTGGGCGGCCACGCCACCTACGGTGCAAACAGCGCCGCGGTCACCACCTGGGCGGTCGGAAGCCCCGACGGCCTTCTCGCGACGATCTCCGGGCTTCCTGACATCAGCTACACGACGGTGGATGCCACCAACCCGCCTGCCATTGGCGCCAGTTCCGACGTGAAGGGGGATTTCTCGTTCTCCTCGGACACAGGCTCCCTGCGCTTCAACACGGACCCTTTATCCGGTCTGCTCCGGGTGGACATGGCCGGCTCTTTCTCGGACACGCGCATTGTTGAATCCGGAGGCATCCTGGTCACCCGGAACGTCGGCGACAATGACATTCTGTTCACCGGCAGCGCCGCACTTTCAGGCGGCAGCGGGGATGTTGTCGCAAACGAACTGGTCATCCACCAGCACAACACCCTCGGCGCGCTGATCATGGAGACCACCCTGGTGAACAACCCCTTCAACCCCTACGTGGCCGACATGAGCCTGACGAAGGCCGGCAGGGGCAAGGTCGTGCTGGTCTATGACAACCAATACAGCGGCACGACCAACATTCTGGACGGCGTGCTGCAGCTGGGTGACGGTCTCCAGGGCACCGGCAGCCTTGGCAGCAGCTCGACCATCCTGAACAACGGCTGGCTGAGCCTCAAGCACGGCATCAACCTGACCTCCTACCTTTACAGCCAGATCAGCGGCATTGGATCGCTCCGGGTGGAAAGCGGCACGACCGAGGTCCTGAGCGGGGCGAACAGCTCCTTCCTTGGCGGCACCTATGTGGTTTCAGGCACCCTGCAGGTGAACAACTCCACCAGCCAGGGCGGCACAGGCTTGGGGGCCACCGCCGGCCTGACCTCCGTGGCTCCGGGCGGAACCCTCGCCATCGGTGCCAACGGGCTCAGCACCGTGGAGACCCTTTATCTTCGCGGAGGCATGCTCTCCGCGCTTTCGGGCGGTGCGCTCTTCCGCTCCACGGTTCATGTCGGTGAAAGCAGCACCCTGCGCTCGAACTTCAGCGGCAGCGCGCTCACCTTTGCCGCGCCGATCATCACCAGGCCGGGTGCGGCGCTGACCCTTACCGGCTCGGGTGCGATGGTCTTCAACACCAACCTGTCCGTCCTTGGGGCGGTGCAGTCGTCAACCAACATCTACGTCGGCGGCGCCCCCCTGGGCGGCGGGGCCGCCGGCAGCCTCGGCAGGGGGGCCGTGACCAACAACGGCACCCTCACGGTCAACGTGAATGACACACACTTCGCCCTTGCCAACAACATCTCCGGCTCGGGCAGCCTTTCCCTCTACAGAAACGTGATCCATGTGACAGGCAACAACACCTACACGGGCACGACCTTCATCGGAGGCAATCCAAACTCCTTCAACGTCAACGCCGACGTCCGTGTCGGCGGCGAGAACTACGATGGCAGGCTGGGGAGCGGGGCCATCATCGTCCAGTCGTCCAACGGCGCAGGCTCGAGCCTGCGCTACCAGACTCTGCGCAACGTCACCTTGACCAACAACATCACGCTGAACCCCTGGAGCAACGGCACGACGGGCGCTTTCAACGCGCTGTTCCACCGCATGGGCCTCGGCTCCGTGACGATTGCGGGGACGCTGACGGCTGGCAGTCACTCCCAGCCCGGGCAGAATCCTTTCACGCAGCGCGCGGTTCTTCAGTCCGAGCCCGGCGGCGTCCTGACCATCGCGGGCCCCGTCGTGAACGGCGAGGACAACCGGCTGAACTTCCAGCCGATCAGCAACTCGGTCATGGAGATTGCAGGCACGGCCAGCAACACGCTCTGGGGCCGTTTCCTGGGCAACAACTCGGACAACACCACCGCCAACACAATCTTCCGCAACACGGGGACCACAACCCTGAAGGGCTACAACAACTTCGCCAGCACGGGGGGCACCAACCGCCGCAACGTGGTTTACATCGAGCGCGGCAGCGTCGTCGTTGACCACACCTATCTCAGCGATCCGGATGCGGCGAACGCCTCCCAGGTGCCGGACGGCATCAACAACGACGCCAACATCTATCTCCTTCGCGGCGCCACGCTGCAGTTCAACCGCTCTGAAACCATCGGTGAGCTGCGCGCCCAGTCCGGTTCCACCATCTCCGTTCCCACCGGCGTGGAGCTCACCCTCGACAACGGCAGCAGCGGCAACAACAACCATGTGATCCGCGGAAACTTCACGGGTGACGGCACCGTGCTCTTCTCCGCGTTGAACGCAGCAGCCTGGTACGGCCTCTACGGCGCTTCGACGCTGACGGGGCGCACCGTGATCGGCAGCAGTTCCCAGATCACGACGGCACGCGTCACAGACCTGGACTTCAGCAGCGGACTCGGCCTGGCCCAGGAGATCACCCTCGGGGTGGGCGGGGTGCTGGGCAACACGCCGCAGGAGGCGCGCCTGGAGTATGTGAGCCGCGGCACGACGCCTCACGTCACCACCCGCGACTTCAACCTCTCCGCCTCGGCCACCCTTGAGAACAGGACGCTTGCGGAAGCGGTCGGTGACCCCACCAAGGTCATCAAGCTGAATGATGTGACCGGTCTGGCCCTGAACATGGCCGTCAGCGGCCCGAACATCGCCCCGGGATCAAGGGTCACGGGCATCAACGTCGGCCTGAACACGATCACCCTGAGCTTCGACACGCTTCCCGGGGGCATCGAGTCCGGGCAGCCCATCGTTGTCGAGGACGCCAGCCAGGCGGCGACGGTGCGCATTGGCTCCAACGCCATCGCCCCGCTCATCATCGGCTCGGATTCGAACGCCTCGGGCAGCAACGGCAGGATCAGGATCACCAACCTTTCCAACAAGACGCTCGTCCTTCATGGCCAGACCGTGGGCAATGAGATCCGCGGCATGATCGACCAGGGCGGCGCGGTGCTTTCACTGGTTGTGAATCCGAACAACAACCTGGCGACCGGCGACACGTCGTTGAGCGCGCTCAACCGCCTGCTGGCGACTGAGGACAATGATCAGTATGGCAGCGGGAGGTGGACTCTTTCCAACGTGAACAACAACTTCAGCGGAAACATCACGATTAACCTGGGGGCTCTCGAGTTCACGGGCAACCTTGGTGACGGAACCACAGCAGCCGGCGTGATGGGCAATCTCACCGCAACACGCACCATTGACCTCGGCACCAATGATTTCAACGGACGTCGCTACGCCTTCACGGGCGGCGGTGACGGGCTGGGCGCCGCCGGCGGGCTGACCTCCACCGGCAGCATCATCTTCAACGACCCCAATCCCGGTGTGCTCAACCTCGGTTCCAACATTTCGTTCACCCAGAGCTTCAGCAGCACGACCAATCCCGGCAATGGACGCATCATCAACAACGGCACGAAAACCGTGGTCATCAACGGCACACTGACATCGGGGGCCGACGGCAACCGCAGCTGGATCCTGGATGGGACAAACACGGGGGAGAACATCATCAACGGAGTCATCTCGAAGGGATCCGGTGCCGCTGTTGTCAGCATTCAAAAGGATGGTCCGGGCAAATGGGTGCTCAATTCCACGACCAACACCATGACTGGCACCGTCACGGTCAACCGGGGCACCCTGGAGATGGCGGGCGGCGCCAGCTTTGATGGCGGCGGCAATCCTGCCAACGCGCATGTCGGTTCGATCGGGGATGATTCTCTTGTCACCCTGGTCAATGCCGGCTCCGATGGCTCTTCCGTCGGCGCGGCGACGTTCAGGCTTCGTGGCAGCGAAACCATCGGCGGACTCGCAGGTGCCGTCGGCACGGGGGTCATCCTGGATGAGAATGCCATCCTCACCGTCCGGAACGCCAACCAGACCTACTCCGGCGTCATCAGCGGTGGCGGCGGGTTCACCCGCACGAACAACGACACCAATGCACGTGTGTCGATCCTGCCCAACAAGAACACCTACACCGGGCCCACCACCATCACCACCAACGGCACCAATCTGGTTGCCAACCGCATTGACGTCTATCATCTGGCCAATGCAGGGCAGGCGAGCGGCATCGGCTCGGCTTCGGCGGACGCCGCCAATCTGGTCTTGAATACTGGAACGGGTGGCGGCGGCCTGCGCTGGCTGGGCTTCACCGACCAGTCCACCAACAGGCTGTTCACCATCGGTGCCGGCACAAGCGCCGCGAACATCTGGGCCGACGGCACGGTGATCGGGGGCACGGCCGCACCCAAGATTGAGTTCACCGGCACGGGGGACATCGGGTTCACCGGCACGGGCAACCGCACCCTGGTGCTCCGCGGGGGGACGATTGCGGACAACCTCATGGCACCAAGGCTGACGGACAATGGTGCTGATATCACCAGCCTCTCCAAGATCGAGGCAGGCCTTTGGATCCTGAGCAACAACAACACCTATTCGGGCGGCACCACCATCACGGCCGGCACCCTGGCCGTGACGCATGGATCGGCCCTCGGCACAGGGGCGGTCACCATCAACGGCGGCGCAGGTGTCGGTCTTGAAATCCGCGGCGGTGCGGGCGGCGTGTCCATGGCCAACAACATCACCAATTCCACGGCCAATGGCGGCATCCTGGTGCGCAGTGGCTCGAACACGCTGTCGGGTCTCGTGACGCTGACGGCGAACATCGGCATCGCCGTTGACAGCGGCGCCTCACTCAACCTCAGCAATGCGACCTCCTCCGTGACAGGTTCCGGAACGCTGATCAAGTCGGGATCCGGCACCCTGGTGCTGTCCGGTGCCAACACGGCAGGCTGGACCGGTCCTGTGCAGGTTCGCGGCGGCACGCTGGAGCTGAACTATGCCGGCAACAACGACACCAAGCTTCCGGACGGCGTCGCGCTGACCCTGGGGACCGCCGGTGTGCTGACCCTTCCTGGCGTGGATGACAATGTCTCCGGCCAGTCCAACATCTTCGGCACGACCGGGGGTATCATCAACCTGGTCGGCGGCAGTCACACGGAACAGGTTGGCAGCACCACGCTCGCCCAGGGCGCCAGTGAGATCCGCCGGGCGGACGGCAGCAATGCGAAGATCAACCTTGAAAACATCACCCGTGCGGTTGGCAGCGGCGCCACGATCGACTTTTCCGCCGGGAGCATCGCCATCACCAACAACTTGAATGACAGCGGCATCCTTGCCACCTCGGGCGGGGCCGGTGTCGGCGCTTATGCCACGGTCGCCAAGACCGACTGGGCGACGACGGGCAGTTCAGGCACGGATGTGAGCATCACCGCGTATGCCTCGTACTCGAACAACGCCTTCGCCGCCGGCAGCAACACGAACATCACTTCCGCCGCCTTTTCCACGCCTGGGGCTGCGGACGCCTACACACTGAGGTTTAACGTGGCCCAGGCGACGACCCTGACCCTGGGCGGGCTGCTGTCCCTCCAGGGCGCAGGCATCCTGGTGACGCCAAACGTCGGTGCCAACCATGTGATCATCACCGGCAATGCGATCCAGAACAGCTCCGCCACCGCCAACCTGGAGGCCGTCATCCTCCACCAGCACAACACCAGCGGTCATCTGCAGATCAACTCGGTGATCCAGAACAACACCGCTGCCCAGCAGATCACCAAGTCGGGGGCAGGCAAGGTGTTCCTGAACGCGATCAACACCCAGACCGGCGCCGTCAACATCAACGAAGGCGAGCTCCAGGTCGGGGGCACGGCCGCAGCGCCCGGCACGGCCACCGCCGCCACCCTCGGCGGCAGCAGCGCCCTGCCTGTCAACATGAGCCATGGTGCCGCCCTGACCTTCCTCTCCTCGGACACCGCCCTTCAGACGCTTGGCGCCGTCATCGGCGGCGGGACGATCACCCTGGCCGCAGGCAACCTCAAGCCTGTGCTTCTTTCCTCCGACAGCGGCAGTTTCACCGGTGAGATCGTCGTCAGCGGCGGCGTGCTGCAGATTTCAGGCAACAACAACGCGCTTGGCTCCAACCGCGGCCGGACCACGATCAACGCCGGCGGGACGCTCCAGTTCAATGACAGCCGCAGCACGGGTGAGCTGATCACCATGAACCAGAACTCGACCATCGCCCTGCTTGCGGCAGCCACCGGGGCGGTCATCAGCGGCAGGATGACGCTGGCCAACAGCACTCCAGCAGGCGCCGTGTTCAACCTGCCGACAGGCTCAGCACTGACTGTGTCCGGCCTGATCGACTCGGGGAACGGATTCACCAAGAACGGCAATGGCATCCTGACCCTCAGCGCCAGCAATTTCGCGGGCGTGCTTGATGGCTACACCGCCGCCAATGCAAACGCCACCCTCCGGGGGCAGATTCTTCTGAACGCGGGCGAAATTCGTGTCGGCAATGCCCGCGCCCTTGGTGCCAGCGGGCTGGCCAACAGGATCTCCGTGGCCTCGGGCGCCACGCTGGACCTGAGGGGGCAGGCCACGGCTTATGCCGATGATTCGGATCCCTTCCGCAAGTTCATCGAAGTCCAGGGCTCCGGCGTCAACGGCACGGGTGCCCTGCGCAACACCACAGGAACGGGCACCTACTCCCACCTTGTCCTGAGCGGCAACGCCACGCTCAGCGGCGGTGGTTTTGCCAACGGTTCGAGGCTGGACCTTGCCTCCTACGACATCAACACCAGCGCAGGCTCCTCGCTTGACGGCAACTTCACGCGCGTGTTCCCGACCCTTGCGGGTAACGGCCACGAGCTGACGGTGAAGGGGGCCAGCCAGGGAGGCGGTGTGGTGCTTCACCAGCCCACCTTCACCTCCGCCCTCGGCAAGATCATCGTCCAGGAGGGCATTCTGCGCCTCGAGATGGATGCTCCGGTGAATTCCGCCGGCCTCTGGGGCGGCATTGGCGCCGCCGATGTCACCGGTGGCATTGAGATCGCCTACGCCGGCGCGACCTTCACCGACTACACGACACCGGCCTCCGGCAACAGCCCCAATGTCGGCGCCAGGCTGAACCTTTACCGCAACTTCAACGTTCACCACTCGGTGCCCATCACCATGAACGGGGTGGTTGCCAGGGGAGGTGCCTCCGACCTGCGAGGGGGCGGGGCAAACTACATCGACATTGGCAACGACACTCTCCTGAACCCAAGGACCTACCTGGATGGAAACATCACGGTGCTGGGTGAAGCCGCCAGAAACATCTTCCATGTGGAGGCAAGCTCGAGCGACATTTCCATTGTCGAGCAGGGCAACCTTACAGGATCCATCCAGTCGAAGCTGATCATCGGCGGGCAGATCACCGGGGCCGGGGGGTTCACGAAGACCGGCTACCGCGAGCTGCGCCTGACCAACAACAACACCTTCACCGGAGAGATGAACATCCTCCGCCATGGAACAGCGGCGGTGGACTGGCAGAGCAACACGGTTGCCATCAACGGGGTGAACTACCAGACCTACGGCGAGGCCGAGGGATGGGCGGAATGGGGGGTGACCCTGACGGGGGTGAACGCTCAGCTTTCTGGCGTGTCGGCGATCAATCTTCAGCGGCGCGGCATGCTGACCCTGGACAACACCGGACGCCTCGACGCCACATCAAACGTTGTCGGCGGCAACAACAACAACCGCATCAACGACGCCGGCACCTTCAACATGAACAACGGCTGGCTGCGGATCCATGGCGGCACGGCGCCCAACACCGAGAAGATCGCCACGGAGGCGGGTGCTGCGGTGAGGGTCGCATCGAGCACGAACATGATTGACCTCTGGCCGCTGGATGGAGCCGGCCAGCCGATGACCCTGACGATCGGCAGGATTGAACGCAGCCCCGGCGCGGTGCTCCGCATCCGCAACCTCGACGCGACATCGACCTTTGGCAGCGCCGAGCCTTCCGAGGGGATGGACACCGTTCGGGTGCAGCTGAACAGCACCTCGGGCATCTCCCAGTATGGGTCCGGCACCAGCGCCACCAACAAGGCGGTCGTGGCCGGTGTGTTTGGCGGCATCATGCCGCACACCTACCTCGCCGACCTGCGCGACCTTGGCTATAACAATGCCAACGCCTCCGACCTGTACAACCAGGGCAGAAATCTGCAGTATGCCACCGGCAGCCATTTCATGACCCTCGAAGGCGGCTACCTCCGCCCGCTGGATGATTCGGAGTATTACACGCCTGCGGATGGTGTCCTGGATGTCTTGAACGGCGCCGGTCAGAACGTCAACCTGAACGTGATCAACGCCATCGTCCGTCAGGACATGACCGTGAACTCCCTGCGTTTCGGCCCGCTTTCAGACAGCAAGGGTGACAATCTTGGGGCCGCAGGCGCCATCAACAACGGCACCACGCTGACGAGCTACAGCACGCCTTATGTCACCAACCTCTTCATTGACGGCCGCCTGACGGTTGCCTCGGGCATGGTGTCCAGCGCCTACTTTGCCATGGGCGACAGCACCAACGGCAACAACGCCTTCATCAATGACACGGTGATCGCGGGCGGCACCCTGGCCTTTGGCTCCCGTGAGGCGATCATCAACAACCAGAACGCTGTCGTCCGCTTCACGGATGGCACCGTCCAGGTCGGCAACAGCTTTAACATCCGCTCGGACATCACCGGCACCGGCGGCCTGACCAAGACGGGCATCGGACAGGTGGTGCTGGACGGCTACAACACCTACACGGGGGTGACCTCCGTTGGCGAGGGCAACCTGCTCCTGCGCAACGGCCGTTCAGCGGCCGGCGCTGGCGGACCTGGCAACCATATTTACATCACGGGCACCGGCCAGCTCCTCACCGGCAACGGCATCGTGGTGGGCTCCCCCGGGGCCAGAAAGGACATCCTGGTCGGACCGCTCGCGGGCAGCCAGATTGTGATGAACTCCGGCAACGACCTGAACTATCTCTATGGCAACATCACCATCGACAACGTCGACGCCGCCGGCCAGGCCTTGTTTACTCCGCTCATGTCCGCCTCGGGCGGCAACTCGGTCCTGATTGTCGATGGCAACATCACAGGCGGATCGACGCCGATTGTCAATGACACGGTCGCCAGCCAATCCAGGCTGCTCAGCCTCTCCGGCTCAGCCAACGCCTTTGTGATCCTGCGCGGCCAGCTTGGCGACCGCTTGGACGCCAGCGGCAACGCCATCCCGGTTTCCGGGGTCGTGGCCTCCTACCCGACGGGCACGGTTCTTTCCACAGGCAACGGCGCGGGAAGCGTCGTCACCAACCAGAACGAGGTGTTCCGCTTCATTGTCACCGGCAACAATGATCTCAACGTGGTCATGGAAAGGCAGACCAACGCCGCCGGCAGGCTCCAGCTCGACGCGGGGGTGCTTTACGTCGGCTATGACCCTGATGACGCAGGCAATGATGGCAGTGGATTCTGGACCAACACGGCGATCAGCCGGATTGTTGACGGCAATTCCAACGGTGTGCAATTGACCAATGGCAACACCACCCAGCATGGTTTTGTCATTGGAACCACGGGCAACACCGCGCTGCTCCTCGGCCAGCCCGGGGCGAACGGCATTTCCGGCCAGTCCTTCAACATGACCAGCTGGACGATCAACGCCAACCCGGCCAACGTGAACACGAACACCTACCTGGGTGGCATCAATGAAAACGGCTCGGTGTCCTTTGGAAGAGTCCTTTCCAACGTCAATGGAACGCTCACTCTGGGCAAGCAGGCCAGGCTTTATGCCATGGCGGGAGGAACCGTGAACCTTGACATGCGCCTCAGTGGACAGAGCATCGTCAAGACCGGCCGGGGCAACTTCGTTCTTCGGAACACCAGCCCGGTTGGGACGGCGAGCGACACGCACAGCTTTGAACTGGGCGGCGGCACGCTGACGATCGATCACAGCGGCGCCAACGTGGCGCGACTTGGCGCGGCCGGCAACTTCACCTTCCGCGGCGGCAGCATGGTGAGCCTGGGCAGGACCAACGCCGCCTTCACGGCCAGCTACAGCACCGACACCGCCGCTGTGCGCACGGTCGCCTTTACGGCGGGTGTCTCGGAGATCGAGGCACGCACGATGGCGGTCCAGAACCTGACCATCAACCTGGGCAACACCAACGCCACCAACGGGGTGGTCACCAGGACCGCCGGCGCCGCCGTGTCCTTCATTGAAAACCAGGCCGCAGGAGGCACGGCGTCCATCAACCTCCAGTTCGGCACAAGCACCGCCCTGGTGCGTGACCGCATCATCTCCTGGGCAACCTATGGCAACGCCAGCCGCACTGCCCTTGACTTTGCCAAGGTGAACACCAGCAACCGCGTCACCACGGCCTCGCGATCCCCCGCTGAGCTCAACAACAATGTCGCCACCTGGGCGGCCGCGCAGAACGTGAGCGAAAACGGCGGAGCGGGCTTCAGCGGCGCCCTCGGCGGGGACCTCAGCATCAACACGCTTCGCTTCGACACGATGAGCGACAGCTTTGTTTCGCTGGGCGGAAACACCCTCACCATCGCCGGTGACGGCGTGGCGGGAGGCATCCTTGCGAGCACCGCCACGGGCGCCGCCAGCAAGACCATCGCCAACGGCACGATCAGCAACTCGACCGATCTGGTGGTCCATCAGTACGGCCAGGGCAACCTGACCGTCGGAGCCGTGATCACAGGCACGGGATCCGTCACGATCGCCGGTCCTTCCACCACGCTGCCCTCCCAGTTCAACACGACAGGCACGGTCAGGCTCACCGGGGCCAACACCTACACGGGCACCACCTACGTCAACGGCGCCGTGCTAGAGGTCGCCTCCACCTCGGCCCTGGGGACGAATCCGACCTCGAACACCAACTCACAGCTCACCCTGAACGGCGGCACGCTGCGCTGGACCGGCGGCATCGAAAGCCTTGGCAACCGCGGTGTCACCGTGCAGGGCAACGGCGGCGTCATCGAGATTGCCAGGCCGGATGGCAACCTGATTCTTGGCAATGCGATCAATGTCGCGCAGCCCGCCCTCGTTTCCGAAGACCAGTTCCGGGGTGACCTGATCAAAACGGGCCCCGGCACCCTGACCTTCATGAGCGGAGGCAACTCCTACAACGGCAGCTTCCAGGGCCTGCTGGACATCCGCCAGGGTGCGCTGGTGGTCATGGCTGACGTTGCCGACCCCGGCAACAACAACACGGGCACCACGACCATCCTCGGCACCAACCGCTCCTGGGCCGACAGCACCGTCTTCCGCCAGGGAACGAGCTTCCAGGCCTTCCTCGGCAATGGCAACAACGGCGGTGACTGGAACATCGAGGAGTTCATGACCTTTGAGGGCAACAACACCTTCACCTACAGCGGCCTGCTCGACATCAACGCCAACCTCGGCCTGCCTGCCTCGCTGGACGGACAGCTCAACCTGGGCAGCCGCCGTCCGCTGAACCTCTTCGGCGCCATCAACATCGCGGGCACGACCACCTTCGACGTCGGTGCGCTGACCGCCATCAACGCCCTGCCCACGGTCAATGCCGCCAACATCAGCATCGTCCGCTTCACGAACGGCCAGGGCTACATCATGGGCTCCGGGGACATCGTCAAGGACGGCCTGGGACAGCTGGAGTTCCGCGGCAACAGCATGGAGTGGCGCGGGGGGCTTGTGGTCAAGCAGGGCACGGTCTATGCCTCCAACCAGGGGGATGCGCTCGGCACCGGTTATCTCCATGGCAAGACCATCAAGCTTGGGGACGCTGACCGCGGCGGCGTGGCCCAGCTGATGATCAACAATCCTGACGGCATCCACAACTGGGTGTTCGACATCAAGCATGACATCGACGTGGCCTACAATCCCGCCCAGACGAAGCGTCTCGGCGTGGACAACACCTCCAACGGCAGCCGGGTGTCCTTTGACGGCAACATCACCCTCAACGACAGCCTCGCCCTGCTCATCCAGGATGGCGGCATCTCAAACGGCGGCGAGCAGACGGTGCTTAACCTGAACGGCAGCCTGCGTGATGGCGCGGTCACCAGCGGCAACATCAACATCCAGGTCAGCGATTCCTCCGGTCCGGGGGCGGGCGGTGTCAATGACAATGCCAACGGGCGCATGTCCGGCTACCTTGTCCTCAACGGCAACAACAGCGCCTGGACGGGTGACATCTCCATCAGCGCCAACCTCACCAACGACTTCGACAAGACCACGATCCTGCGTCTTGGCCACAACCAGGCCCTGACGGCGGCCAATGACGTGACGATGAACTACAACTCCATCCTTCAATCGGGAGGCAGGAGCGTCACCATCGGCAACCTCGTCACCGCCGGAGGCAACGGCCCCTTCACTGGCAATGTCGGAACCGTCGGAGCCTCCACGAACGGTGGCACGGAGATCATCGAAAATGCTGCGTCGGTCATGGGCACCCTGACCATTCATCAGGGCACGCCGTCCACCTTCGAAGCCTCCTGGGACGCCCTGTTCCGTGACGGGGTGCCTAACAGCCAGTTCTTCGCCGTCGGCACCAATTCGCATCTTTCCGGCAGCGCCCTGAATCTCGTGAAGGACGGAACTGGATGGGCTGTCCTGACCCATGACAATGATTACACGGGCACCACGGTGGTGAACGAAGGCATTCTTCAGGTCGGACGCGGCGGCATTGGTGACACCGGTGGCATCAACGCCCTTGGCACGACCGTGAAGACCGGCGCCACCCTTGCCGGCACAGGCTGGGTCCAGGGCGGAGCCGCCCTCAACGCCCTGAACGTCCAGTCAGGTGCGCTTGTCTCCCCCGGTGACATGTCCGGCCGCGATGTTGGAACCCTCAATGTCAGCGGCAATGCCATCTTCCAGGCCGGGGCTGAGGCCCTTCTCCAGGTGCGCCTTCCCACCTACAACGCACCCGGCTCGGTGGATGTGAGCGACAGCAATTACATCAGCTGGAGGAACGGCCTCGCCACCGACGAGTTCTCCCACGCACTGCGCGACCTCGTCACCACGGAACAGCATGACATGATCAACGTGTCCAGCCTGACCGGCACCGGCACCCTGACCTTTGTTTCGGGTTCCAAGATCACCCTGATCAACGAAGGTTACACACCGCGCGCCGGCGATGTGTTCCACCTGCTCAAGGCCGGGGCCAACGGCACAAACGGCGTGCTTGGCGGCGTCAATGTGGGGGACACGATCCGCACCGGCACCGAAGCCGGAACGGACCTGACCCTGTTCGAACTGGGTGGCAGCTTCCGCTGGGACACCAGCCTGCTGAACACCCTGGGAGTCCTGCTGGTGGTCACCCAGGAAGGCACCTCCAGCCTGCCGACGCCGCCGACGATCCCGCAGGCTCCCACTCGTTCTCCCGCGACCGGTGTCCTCGAGCCGGGCGTGACCTTCACCATCACCTGCAGGGCGGATGCAACCACCGTGCCGCCTGCTCCGATCCAGTTTGCCCTGATTCGCGATGGGGCGCCCCTGTCCACCGATCTTTACACGGTCACCTACAACCCGACCAACCAGATCCCGGTGGGCTCCGGGGTCACGGCCACCTTCACCCTGATCGCCAGCTCGGAAACCAAGGGCAGCTTCCAGGTTCGCGCCCAGAACGCAGGCGGCAGTGTGACCAGCAGCGCGGTGACAGTGAATGTCAACGACACTCCGCTCATCCTCGCCGCCGGACAACCGACCTCCCGCACGGTCAACCCCAGCCTTCCCGGAGCTCCTTCGTCCACAACCTTCACCTCGACGGTCACCGGCCCCGGCCCTTACACCGCCGTCTGGCTGAGGGTGGATGGCGGCAGCGAAGTGCCCCTTCAGACCGGCCCGGCCCCGGCGGTTGAAGGCCAGGGCAACAAGTTCACCAGCTCGTTCACGCTTGAGGAGATCACCGAGGCTGAGGACGGGCAGTATGTCTGCCGCTTCATTTCCACCGTGAATGAAAGCCTCAGCGTCACCAGCAGTCCCGCAACCCTCACGGTCCGCAAGGCCGTCGCCAACGTGATTGCCACCCGGACGCGCTTCCCGGGCAACACCTACCAGGGCGAGACCATCACCTTCTCCGTGACGGCGAACGGCGACGCCCCTCTGACCTACAAGTGGTTCAAGAACGGCACCGAGATCCCCGCTTCCAACAGCGCCACGCTGAAGGTTGTCAACTCGGCCATCCTGCCCGTGCCGGATGTCTATTACTGCCGTGTCACCAACAACGTGAACTCTTCGGACAGCAATTCGGTGAGCCTGCCAGTGCTGAGCCCGGTGCCTGTCATCGATTCCTCCACCGTGACCGCTCACACTGTCCTGGCGGGCACTTCGCTGGCGATGAACGTGGTGGCCAGCGGCCGCCCGGATCTCAAGTATGCCTGGAAGAAGGACGGCAAGCCCCTGGCCGGAGCCACCTCGGCCACCTACACGATGAACCCGGTTTCCATGACTCATGGCGGGGTTTACACCTGTGAAGTTTCAAACTCGACCAGCACCAAGAAGACCGCCGGCCCCGGGGACGTCATCGTGGTGGACAACACCACGAGGCAGCTGCCCGTCTTCGATGACGCGACGAGCTTCACCCTGACGGCCAATGTCGGTAAAAATGCCAAGAGCATCGCCACCTACAAGTGGTTCCGCCGCACCTTCGAAACCCAGACCATCCCCGGTGAAGATGGTGCCCCGGACCAGGATGTCATCGTTGCCGTGGACACGCCGATCTCCACAACGGACGCAAGGTATGTCGGCGCCGAGTACACAGGCGCCGCCCTGGCCACACTGAGGGTCGGCAGCCCCGTGATTGAAGACGACGGCCTGTATGTCTGCAAGGTCAAGGGTGCCGACAACACCGAGGTCGCTGGCTGCTTCTACGATGTGCGCGTCTATGACACGGCTCCTGCAAACACGACTCCGACCGAGTTCAAGCCCGGTGTGGTTGGCGGTTATTACAGTGACGGTGTCACCCTGGCTGACGACAGGAACAAGACGGCGGTTTCCTTTAACACCTCCTCCAAGATGCCTGCCGGCCTCACTTTCAACAAGGCCACGGGGGTCATCAGCGGACGTCCGACCAAGGCTGGCATCTATACAATCATCACGTGGGCCACCAACCTGGCCGGGGATTCGAATAAGGTGACCTCCACCCTGCGGATCTTCGACGTGCCGGCTGGCGTCGCCGGGAGCTTCGCCGGTCCTGTCGCCCGCAGCACAGCCCTCAATGGCAACCTGGGTGGCCGCTTTGAAATGACGGTCACCAGCCTGGGCCTGTTCTCCGGCAAGCTGACCCTCGGCTCAGGCGCCGCCCGCTCCTTCAAGGGCGAGCTCGCCATGAACGTGGATGCGTCGGGGACGCTGCTGGAGGCCCCCTCCGGCACCTTCGTGGTTCCGGCCACCAAGACCGAACCTGCGGTCACGGTTGATTTTGACCTTGGCATCACGCCTTCGCCTGATGTGGTGGCGCCGGAGGTCAAGGCCCCCCCTGCGGTGATGATCACCAACGCCACCATCACCAGCGGCGCCTCTTCGGTGGGCTTCACCGGCTGGAGAAATGGCTGGGCGACCAAGGCCGTCGCCAATGTCTCCGCCCTGCCGAAGGAATACCTTGGCATTTACAACATCGCCTTCGGACTGCCGGACGGCAGCTCCCTGGTGACCAACAGAGATGTCCCGCAGGGTGCGGGTTATGCCTCGGTGAAGGTTGAAAATGCCGGCACTTACAAGCTCACCGGCCGCACGGCTGATGGTGAGACGCTGACTGCGAGCGCCTTTGTCGGGCCCTCGGGACAGATGTTCCTGTTCCAGGTCCTCTACAAGACCACCACCAAAGGCTCGATGCTCAGCGATGACCCGGCCACACCGGCGATTGAAACCCTGTTGATTGACACACGAAGCACGGTGACGGACACGGACAATGATGTCACGGGTGTCGTCTCCCATGTCCGTCCGCCTGACCCCGCCGCCGCCAGCAAGGCACGCCTCTATCGCGCCGGCTTCGGTTCCACGCAGGTCGTCTCAGGCGTTCCAGCCACCTCGGTCACGGCGCCAGTGGTGCTCACCGTCGTGGGCGGACGCTACATCGCTCCTGCCAAGGGTGACACCAAGGTCCTCCTGGGCATTGATCCAGGCGATAACAACGCGGAACTCACCTTCCTGGAGGATGGTGAGGATGACATCGTGACCGGCACCAACCCGAATGTTGTCATCAGCATCGGAGCCGCCAGCAAGGTCACCGTGCCGAAGAAAACCGCCACGGTGAACACCGCGGGAACCACGCTGACGGCAACGGCGACCTCCGGTGCTTTCAGCGGCAAGTTTGACCTGGTCGACAACAACCCGGTTGCCGGTCAGAAGCCGAATCCGGTCAAACGGTCTGTGAGCTACCAGGGTCTGATCATCCGCGAAAGGCTTGTCGGAGGTGGAACCCGCCTCGTTGGCATGGGCTACTTCCTGAACGACCAGCTTCCGCAGCCTGCGTCGGGTGGCAACCCCGCCACGACCACCCTGAACACTCCGCGGCTCTCGGGCCTGGCCATTCTCGCCCCGGTGGTGGGACCCTGATCCGGTCCCGCCGCCAAAATGCGCTTTGCCATGGTTGACGGTTGTCAGCCCGTCATCTGCCGCTAGCATTCCTGCCACGCCCTGCATGAAGCGGGCGTGGCAGTTTTTTTTCACGCATGTTTTCGCTTCCGGTGGTTCAGGTCGGCACGGTGTCGGTAGACGGTTCCGAGCCTCTTTTCATCCTAGGTCCCTGTGTCATCGAGAGTGATGACTTCATCTGGGAGGTGGCCGAGCGCCTGGGTGCGATCGCCCACAGCCTGCGGCTGAAGTGGATCTTCAAGGCTTCCTATGACAAGGCCAATCGCAGCGCGGGCTCTTCCTACAGGGGGGTCGGTGTGCATGCCGGCTGCAAGCTGCTGCGCCAGGTGGGAGACAAGCTGGGCGTTCCCGTCACCACGGATATTCACACGGAGGAGGAGGCACGCGTGGCCGCCGAATACATTGATCTGCTGCAAATTCCGGCCTTTCTGAGCCGCCAGACCGACCTGATCCAGGCGGCAGGTGAAACCGGTCGCGCCGTGAATGTCAAAAAGGGTCAGTTCATGGCCCCCTGGGACGTGAAGAACATTGCGGAAAAGCTCCGTTCCGTAGGTTGTGAGAACTTCCTGTTCACCGAACGCGGCACCACCTTTGGTTACCAGAACCTGGTCGCTGACATGCGTTCCCTCTACTGGATGCGCGAGCTTGGCTACCGGGTCATCTTTGATGCCACCCACTCCGTCCAGAGACCGGGCGGCCTCGGCACCACCACCGGAGGGGATGGCAGGCTTGCTCCCGTTCTCGCCCGTGCGGCCGTGGCCGCCGGCTGCGATGGAGTCTTCATGGAGACCCACCCTGACCCCTCCAAGGCCTTGTCAGACGGGCCCAACCAGATTCCGCTCTCAGAACTCGCCGCCGTTCTCGGACAGCTGCGTAAAATCCACGCCCTCGTCCAGCAAGCGTCCTGACATGAGCAGGTTCCCCTATTTTTCCCCACGCGACTCCAGGGCCTTTCTGGCTTCCGCCTGCCTGTTTGTCGGCGTCCTGTTCGCCCAAAACTCAGGCACCGAAGATGAATTGGCGACCTTTGGCAGGATGATTCCGGCAGGCTTCGTCAATCGGGGGGTGGTCATTCCATCGTTTGACCGCCAGGGCAGGAAATCTTCCGAAATGCGCGCCGAGACAGTGGTCCGGCTGGACGAACATTGCCTGAGGGCGGAGTCCGTGGTCATTGACCTGCTTGCCAGGGATCCTGGTCAAAACATGACGGTGGCCCTGCCTGAAGCCTTTTTTTACCTGCAGGACAGAATCCTGCGCAGTGACACCCGCAGCACCGTGACCCGGGCTGACTTCGAAACGTCCGGTGATTCCATGGTGTTTGATTCACGCAGTTCCGTGGGTTCCATGACCGGCCGTGTGCGAACATTGATCTTTGACACCGGCGCAGTCTCGAACGAGACCAGCAGGGAGAATGACTAACCCGCCCCACAGGCGTCCCACTGACATGAAAGCAATTCGATTCATCCTTCTGCCGGCACTAGCCTGGGTGGCGTCCGCCCATGGGCAGGGCGCCAGCCGGCTGAATCTGCCGAACACGGGCGGTGATTCCAAGAAGCAGCTCCAGGAGGCCGCCGAACGGCTTCGTCAGGCGCAGAACAGCGGGGAACTGGAGCAGGCCAGGACCAAGGCCAGGGAACTGATCAAAAACCTTCCTCCAGGTGTCTCGGATGCCGCCAAGGCCGCCGTTCAGTCACCCGAAAAACGTCAGCAGGCCCTGGAGGCCGCCAAGGCGGCTGTCGGCAGCATGGCTCCCCAGGTTCAGGGTCTGCTCAATGGCGGACAGGCTGCGGGTGGCTCCTCCGCCGCCCCTTCCGCAGCTTCCACGCCGAAGGTTGATGAGCAGCCGCCTGCGGCGCCTTCCGGGCCCGTGCCCGGTGCCCTGCAGCCGCTGGGCACCGCTTCCACCGACTCCGCACGCGGCATCCCCAATGTCATTATTGAAGCCGATCGGAGCGACTTCGACCTGAACAACGCCGTCTTCATTTATTCCGGTCACGTCAAGGCCCGCCATCCGGACTTCTACATTGAGTGCGAGGAACTGGAGGTTCACATGATCAAGGAGGAAGAGGGCAAGTCCAAAAAAGAGGGGGGAAAGCCCAGTGTCGCCTCCAGGCAGGATCCCATCATCAGCCCGGGTGCCGGGAAGGCAAAAAAAGAGGACAAGGCCCCTCCCATCCGCAAGGCCATTGCTCGCGGGCCCATGGTCATCATTGAAAAGCGCAGCCTTGAGGGCGATGCCCAGCAAGGGCGCTGCAAACGCCTCGAATATGACGGGACCACCCGTAACATCACCCTGAGCGACTATCCCCAGGTTCAGAAAGGCAACGTGCTTCACATCGCCACCACGGCGGACACCACCATGGTCTTCGACAAGGAAGGCCGCCTGTCCACCAACGGCCGTCCGCGCACCGTCATCCTCAGCGACGACCAGCCCCCGCAGAAACCGTCCTCCGGCAGCAACTGACCCTTTTGTTATTCTTCCCAGCGTGGCACGTACCCCCAAGCGCAACCGCCCCGACAGCTCAACTCCCTCCCTGGGCATGGAGGTTCCTGAGGCGGCTGGCTCCGCCCCACCGGTGGAGTCGGCTGCGGGAGTTCCGGCCCCGGGCGCGCGCCTTCTTCACACCGAAGGGCTGAAAAAGGTCTACGACGGCAGGGCCGTGGTCAATGGTGTCGACATCGAGGTCAAGGAAGGGGAGATCGTCGGACTGCTCGGCCCCAACGGCGCCGGCAAGACCACCACCTTTTACATGATCGTCGGCCTGGTCCGCCCCAATGGCGGCAAGGTGTTCTTCAACGGCGCGGACGCCACCGAGGAGCCGATGTACAAGCGCGCCCGTCTCGGCATGGGCTACCTTCCGCAGGAGGAGTCCATCTTCAGGCGTCTGACGGTGCGGGAAAACATCCTCGCCGTCATGGAGACGCAGAACTTCACGCGCCAGGAGCGCCAGGATCAGTGCCAGCAGCTCATGGAGAAGTTTGGCATCGACCACGTCGCGGACAACCTCGCCCTGACCCTTTCCGGCGGCGAGAAGCGCAGGCTCACCATCGCACGCAGCCTCGTGACCGAACCCAAGCTGCTGATGCTCGACGAACCTTTCAGCGGAGTCGACCCCATCGCTGTCAGTGAGATCCAGGACATCATACGCATGCTGAGACGCGCCGGCCTCGCCATCCTGATCACCGACCACAATGTGAGGGAGACGCTCAACATTGTGGACAGGGCCTACCTGATCTATGAGGGGCAGGTGAGACGCCATGGAACCAAGGACTTCCTTGTCAACGATACCGAGGCGCGCCGTCTCTACCTCGGCGAGGATTTCAGCATGTAGCCGGAACGCCCCCAATCCAACAATCACCCCCCAACCAAGGAGGAAACCCAAAATGCAAAAGCACAACGTCAACCTGCCCATTGTCGTCACCGGACGACACGTCGAAATCACCGAAGCCATCCGTGACTACGCGCACAAGAAGGTCGAGAGCCTCCACCTCGATTATCCGCGCATCATCGAGGCCAAGGTCATCCTGGATGTCCAGGGTCATCGCCAGATCGCCGAGATCATCCTCTTCTGCGCCGACCACATCGTGATCGAAGTGAAAAGCACCACCGAGGACATCTACGCATCCATCGACGAGTCCATCGCCAAGATCGCCCGCAGGATGCGAAAGTACAAGACCCGTCTCCTCAAGAGCCATCGCCCGCGCAAGGAGGGCAGCATCCGCCACATCGAGGAGAAGGTCTACCACGCCGAAGTCCTCCACACCACCGAGGAGGATCATGTCGATCCGTCCTATGTTCATAACGAGAAGTACAAGGTTCGTCCGCTCTACACCGACGAGGCCATCATGGACCTGGAGCTCAGCGACCGCCCTTTCGTCGTCTTCCATGATCAGAAGACCGACAAGCTCGCCATCCTCTACCGCCGCAAGGACGGCGACTACGGCCTGATCGAGCCTGAGGACAAGAACTGAGCCGGTTAAGACTTCTGAAAGCCAGGGCAGGCGTGGGATCCCCGCGCCTGCCTTTTTCATGGTTCGGCCTGCCGGGCGCATTCACTTGGCGGGGCAACTCCGCCTCACATCCGGCAAAGGGGAAGTGCCAGCCGATGGAAAAGGGCGTCAGCCGCGAGGATGGGCCTGAAGGAAAAACCAGAATCGCTTTCGGGCCTTTGAAGGCACCTTTTTTGCCTCCGTGCTCCTGTGCGGAAAATTTGGCGACCCCTACGAGAATCGAACTCGTGTCGCATCCGTGAAAGGGATGTGTCCTAACCGCTAGACGAAGGGGTCGTGCTCTGTTTGAGCGGGAGAGGAAAATGTCGCTAAAATCCACTTCTGCAAGGGAAAAATAACTGGGTGGTCAGGAATCTGCATTTTGTCCCCGCGAAGTGCCGCGAGCCATTCTTGCCGCAGGCTTGGCGACCCGGGTATTTTGCGGCAAAGAACATTCCCTCATGAGCATCTCCATCGACGAACTCCAGGCCTCGCTGCGGGCCGTGCAGGAAGAACTGCGGCTGGTCCGCGAACGTCTGCGGCAGCTGGAGCAGGCCGTGTCCGTGCAGACGGATGACCAGGGGCTTCAGCGGGTGCGGCTGCAATGCACGGAGCTGGTGGTCCGGCCTGCCTCGGAGCCGGGTGGGGTTTCCCTTCGTCTGGGCAGTTCCCAGGAGGGTGGTTATTTGCATCTTCACCGGCCCGGCGACCCTCAGGTGGCCGGGGAGCTTGGTATGGATGAGGAAGGCGGGCCGCAGATGGTGTTCCGTGGCCGCGACCAGGAGCCGAGGCTCGGCTTCTTCACCCGCGAGGACTGCGGGTTTCTGGTGGCGCATGGACCTGAAGGTCGTCCGGGTGTTCTGGTGCGTGCACAGCCCCGGGGTGGCTCGGTGGCGGTGCTGCAGCAGGACGGGCGATCCCGCGGTGTGTTGATTCACGAGGACGGCCAGGTTCACGAGGACGGCTCGGTCACGCCACCGGGCACCGAGCTGATCCTCTCTGACGACAACCTGCACACGCTGGCCAAGATCGGGGCGGATGCGGAGGGTGGCATGCTGACCCTGGGGCCGCCGGGACAGCCGGACGCGCTCGCCATGGTGGCCAGAGGTGAGGGCCCGGCGCTCATGCTGCACAGCCCCTCCGAACTGCAAAGCATCTCGATGATGGCGCTCGAGGGTTCGGCGCAGATCAGCGTGCATGAGGGTAAAACACCGGGCACGGGCTTTGAAGCCTGCCTGTCATCCGGGGATGAAGGCAGCAGCTTTTCACTGCGCGGCGAAAATTCAGAAAAGGCCGTCGACATCTCCTCGCTCGACGTGGCCAGCAGCATCACCCTGCATGATGCCGAAGGGGATGTGCGGGTCATGCTTGCCCATCACCATGGCAGCCATTCCGCCCTGACGCTCCAGTCCACGGGCGAGGAGGACGGCTTCAGGGCCATCGCCAGCGCAGAGGTTTCTTCATTGGAGCTGATTTCGCCGGAGAACCCCGAAACGAAGCTGCTGTCCGCCGTCACGGCGGAGAAGCCGGTGGTGGTTTTGCAGAAGCAGCAGCGGCCCCTGCTGATGTTTGGCGAGGGCGAGCAGGGCGGGGTCTTCTGCGCCTACGGCAGCGCCTCGGCGCAGGCGGGCATCGCCGCCTTGTCAGGCGGGCTGCTGGCGGGTTCGGTGCTGCTGTCCTCCGCGGACGGAACGCCGCTGCTGAGCCTCGACGCCACCGATCATGGCGGACGTCTCCTCATCAACAATGACCTTGGCTTTCAACGGGTGGCCCTGGGCGTGCACCAGGAGTCGGGAGGCCTGCATCTGAACAACACGGGCAGCGTTGGCGTGCAGGCCGTGGCCACTCCGGAGGGCGGGCGCGTCATTGTCAACGATCCTGATGGCGGCGTCACGGCGTCGTTGCCGGATGACCTGGGCGACGGTCCGGCGGGTTGGGGACAGCCTCCGGAACGACTGTAACTGGATGGAAACCATGATGCCACGAGCCTGTCTCCTTCTGCTCATCTTCTGCGGCCTGGCCGCTGCTCAGGACGTGCTCACCCGGGCCGTTGACATTCGCATGCTGCCCTATGAGCGCAGCCTGGAAAAGCTGCCGGTGGAGCTGACGGCCACGGTTGGCTTTGTCGAAAGCGGCGGCACGGCGTTTGTCCAGGATGCAACCTCCGGCACGCATCTGCATTTCAAGCCGCCCCGCGAAGGCCTCAGGGCGGGGGACATCATCCGGGTGAAGGGCACCACCACCGCCGGCCTTTATTTTCCCGGCGTCGATGTGCTCGAGTTGGAGACGATCGGCCACGAGCCGCCGCCGCCGGGTTTCAAGGCCGCTTATGATGACCTGGCCTCGGGCCGTTATCATTACCAGCGTGTCCTGGTCGAAGGCGTGGGCCGCACGCTGTCGCCTCTCGATGAAAACCGGTCGCTGCTGCGCCTGGCAATGGGCGACCGTGTGATCGAGGTGCGTGTCGATGCCTCCCTGGATTCGGCTCCTGCAATCCTGGATGCGGGCTTGCAGATCACCGCTCTCGCCGCCGGCGGCATCAACGATCGCAGGCAGCTCGTGTTCCCCTATCTGCGGGTGACGGACTGGAGTGATGTTCTTCTGGTGCGCGCCGCGCGCCCGGCCGATCAGCTCCCGGTCACCTCGGTCGCCACTCTGCTGCGTTTTGGCGCGGCCGGCGCCTCCCACCACCGGGTGCGTGTCCAGGGCACGGTCCTGGCCGCCTTTGCGGATGGCCGGGTTTATCTCCGGGACTCCCAGCCTCCAATGCTGACGGAGGAGGCGCTCAAGGCCGTGCCCGTGAGGCCGCCCCAGTCACCTTCCATCGCCATTCGTCTCACCTCGCCCGTCAACCTGGTCCCAGGGCATCAGGCGGACATCACCGGCTTCCCGGTCATGGCGGGTTTCAGCGCCTCCCTGGCAGACGCCCAGGTGCTGGCCACGACTCCCGGGCCCGCCCCCGCCGTGGCGGAGGTCGGCCTCGCAGGCTTTCAGGACGGCTCCCATGATGCCGACTTGATCCGGTTGAACACGCCGGCCGTGCTCGACGACTTCTTCCGCACCGCAGACGGCCATGAGCTGAGGTTCTCCGTTGCCGGCAATCCCCTGCGCGCCTTCCTGCTGGGCGGGGCCCGGCCTGAGGTTGAACTGGGCTCGTCATGCCTGCTCACCGGCGTCTGCCTGGTCGAGTCCTCCACGGACAAGGGTTTCCGCTCCCAGCCAGAACGCGCCTCGCTGCTCCTGCGCAATCACGAGGACATCCGCATTTTAGGTTCGGCGCCCTTCTGGAACGCCCGCAGGCTGGTTGCCGCCATCGCTGTGCTCGCCGGCATCATCCTGGTGACGCTCGTCTGGATCACCCAGCAGCGACGCCAGATCGCCAGGCTCCAGTCGAGGATCATCCATCAGGCCACGCTCGATGAACGTCAGCGCATCGCCCGTGAGTTTCATGACACGCTTGAGCAGGAGCTGGCCGGCCTTTCCCTGCGCCTCGACGCCGCCGCCACACGCCCCCTGGAGGACAAGGCGCGCGTCCTTCTCGACGCCTCGCGCAGCCTTGTGTCCCGCATTCAGGGCGAGGCGCGCAACCTGGTCTCCGATCTTCGCGACACCAGCTTCCCCACCACGCTTCCGGAGGCCCTTGAGGTGCTGGCCGGACGTGCTCGCGAGCATTTCCAGAACGTCACACTGGAGGTGATGCCGCCGCCCGTGCCGCTGCCGCCCCATCTGGTTCATCATCTGCGCATGATCGCCCAGGAGGCCGTCACCAACGCCATCAAGCACGCGCAGGCCTCCTCCATCACGCTCAGCGCGGCCTTTGACGACCGTCAGCTCATCCTGCGCGTGAAGGACGATGGCCGGGGCTTCGCAGCCGCGGATGAGACCCACGGTCTGCCCGGACATTTCGGCTGCGTCGGCATCCGCGAGCGCTGCCGCAAGATCGGCGCGGACGTGGAATGGCAAAGTTCCCCGGGCAAGGGCGCCTGCATCGTGGTAAAACTGCCCCTCCACTCCGTGAAAGCCTGACCACCGTGCCGCCCCCTGCCATCAAGATCCTGCTCGTTGACGATCACTTCGTGGTCCGCAGCGGCCTGGTCGCCTCCCTCGAGCTCGAGGATGACATGAAGGTGGTGGGCGAGGCGGACCGGGGCGAGGAGGCGGTCGCACTTTTCGACAGCCGGCAGCCGGACGTCGTGCTGATGGATCTGCAGCTGCCGGGCATCAGCGGCATCGAGGCCACCGTCGGGCTTCTCAAAAAGCATCCCGACGCGCATGTGCTGATCTTCTCCACCTTCGCCCGTGATGAGGAGATCCAGGCCGCGCTGCGAGCCGGAGCCCTGGGTTACCTGCAAAAAAGCTCGTCACGAGATGACCTGCTCGCCGCCATCCGCACGGTGGCGCGTGGCGGTCAAAGCCTGCCTCCCGCCATCGCCCAGCGCATGAGGAGCCTGCAGGCCGAACCCGAGATCACAGCACGTGAACGCGAGATCCTGGCCCTCGTCGCCCAGGGAAACTCCAACAAGGCCATCGCCGCCGGCCTTGGCATTTCCGAGGACACCGTCAAGCAGCACGTCAGCCGCATCCTGACCAAGCTCAAGGTCAACGACCGTGCCCAGGCCACCGCGGAGGCCATCCGACGCGGCCTGGTCCGCCTGTAAGCGGATCAGCCAGTCCTTTGTCCGAAAACACCATGGAGCCCGGGAATGACCCCTCTCAAACTAAACGTACTCCTTGTTACGCACCGCCCGTTCTCACGCTCGCCATGATCCGTTCCGCCCTGTTGCTTGCCACCCTTGCCGCCTCCGTTGCCCCTGCCGCCGAGGAAAGGCTGAGCTTCAACCGCGACATCCGTCCGATCCTCTCCGAAAACTGCTTCGCCTGCCACGGTTTTGACTCGAAGAAACGCGAGGCCGAGCTGCGGCTCGACACGCCCGAAGGCGCCTACACGGCCAAGGACGGCGCCTTCCCCATCAAGCCGGGTGATCTGGCGAAGAGCGAGGTCTGGCAGCGCATCATCACCCCGGATGAGGATGATCTCATGCCGCCGCCGAAGTCTCACAAAAAGCTGACGGCGGCGCAGAAGGACACGATCCGGCGCTGGATCGAGCAGGGGGCCTCCTACCAGAAGCACTGGGCGTTTGAGCGGCCGGTTGAGGGTTCCAGGCTTCAAGTTTCAGGTTCCAGGCAGGAGAACTTGAAACCTGAAGCCCTGATCGACGCCCTCCTCCTCGAACGGCTCGCGAAGGAAAAGCTCGCCTTCGCTGGTGAAGCGGACCGCGAGACACTCATCCGCCGCGTGTCCTTCACACTCACGGGCCTGCCGCCGACGCTCGCTGAAATCGACGCCTTCCTCAAAGATCAGTCCCATCCGTCTCATCAGTCCTATGAACGCATGGTGGACCGCTACCTCGACTCCCCGCGCTTCGGCGAGGAGATGGCGCGGCATTGGTTGGATGTGGCGCGTTACGCGGAAACGCACGGCCTGCACCTCGACAACGAGCGAAACATGTGGGCCTACCGCGATTGGGTGGTGCGGGCTTTCAATGAGAACCTGCCGTTTGATCAGTTCACCATCTGGCAGATCGCGGGCGATCAGCTGCCGAATGCCACACGCGATCAACTCATCGCCACCGGCTTCTCGCGCTGCAATGTGACCACCAGCGAGGGCGGCGCGATCGACGAGGAGTATCGCCACCTCTACGCGGTGGACCGCGCGGCCACGCTCACCACCGCCTGGCTTGGTCTCACCGGTGGCTGCGCGCAGTGCCACGATCACAAGTACGATCCGCTGACCATGGCGGAGTTCTACTCGCTCTACGCCTTCTTCTTCAGCAGCGCGGACCCGCCGATGGACAAGAACATCAACACTACCGAGCCCTATCTGCGCCTGCCGACGCCGGAGCAGCAGAAGGTGCTCGATGACGCTGTCGCGGCTGAAAGCGCCGCCTTGAAGGCTCTCGATGCAATCGCCACCAAGGCGGTCTTTGCTGAAAAAGCCGGCACGAAGGACGAAACGATCACGCAGGTGATCTTCGATGATGTGTTCGCCTATGCTGCCGAAACGAAGAACACCACACGCAATGCCAGCAGCTGGCTGAACAAGCCTGACTTCGGCGCGAAGTCCGGCCAGCGTGTGCTGCAGCTCAGCAACGGCCAGTTCAGCGAGGAAAACATCACGCCCACGCTCACGCCGGTGGTGCTCGGTGATGCGCCGCGCTTCAGCCTGTGGGTGCGGCTCGACCCGCTGAACACGCCACGCGCCATCAGCGTCGAGCTCAACAACAAACGCGTTGTCTGGGGCGATGCCGGCGTCTTCACCGGCACCGCCTACGCGCAGGAGGGCGATGTCGTCGTCGGTCCGCTGCCCAGACGCGGTGAGTGGACGCAGCTGGGCTTCGATCCGGC
This sequence comes from Prosthecobacter sp., assembly GCA_044341745.1. Taxonomy (GTDB): domain Bacteria; phylum Verrucomicrobiota; class Verrucomicrobiia; order Verrucomicrobiales; family Verrucomicrobiaceae; genus Prosthecobacter. The sequence continues at coordinate 50,523 of JBIIRD010000021.1, forward strand.
CGCGGTGCTCGGTTTCAAGGCAGGCACCCGCATCAACGTTGTCAGCGTGCAGCAGTTCGGCGGCACCGCAGTGTTTGACCGCTGCGAGATCACCGGCAAGACCGCGCCTGACAGGCACGCGCTGACCTCCTTTGCCACCTGGTGGAAGCAAGCCGCCGCCGGAAAAAAGAATCCGCCCGAACTCCCCGCCGCGCTTGGCAAAACCCTTGCCACCACACCGGAAAAAATCACCGACGCCAGGCAGCGCGAGGCCCTGCTGCACTTCTACCTTTCACGCATCGCGCAGCCGGTGAATGACGATGTCGCGAAGCGCCGCCTCGCCTGGGAAAATGCCCGTGCCGCTCGTTCAGCCGCCGATCTGGCCATCCCGGGCACCTTCATCTTCCGTGATGCCGAGACGCCGCGCGACACCTTCATCGCCATGCGCGGTGCCTACAACAAGCTCGGTGACAAGGTCGAGCCCGCCACGCCCGCCGCATTTCATTCGCTGAAGAAATCCGGCGCCCGCGCCACTCGCCTCGACCTGGCGCAATGGCTTGTGGCTCCCGAAAATCCGATGACGGCCCGCGTGACCGTGAATCGCTTCTGGCAGCAGGTGTTCGGCATCGGCCTCGTGAAGACCAGCCACGATTTCGGCTCCCAGGGCGAGCCGCCGAGCCATCAGGAACTCCTGGATCAGCTCGCGGTCAGTTTTCAAAAAAGCGGCTGGAATGTGAAGCAACTCATCAGGCAGCTCGTCATGACCCATGCCTTCAGGCAGGCCTCGCCGGTGGAGTCGCATCTGCTCAGCCTTGATCCCGACAACCGACTCCTTGCCCGCGGCCCCCGCGTGCGCCTTGACGCAGAGCAGATCCGTGACAACGCGCTCTTCGTCAGCGGCCTGATCAACCTCGACATGGGCGGTCGCGGTGTGCGCCCCTACCAGCCGCCCAACATCTGGGAGCCTGTGGGCTATGGCGACAGCAACACACGCTACTACCTTCAGGACCACGGCGCAGCGCTCTACCGCCGCAGCCTCTACTGCTTTCTCAAGCGCACCGCCCCGCCGCCCTTCATGAGCAACTTCGACGCGCCCAACCGCGAGCAGAGCTGCACCCGCCGCGAACGCAGCAACACGCCCCTCCAGGCCCTCCAGCTCATGAACGACGTCCAGCACTTCGAAGCCGCCAGGGCCCTCGCCGAACGAGCCCTCGCTGAAGCCGGCTCCGACGATGAAGGACGCCTTCACTGGCTCTTCCGCACCGTCCTGAGCCGCCAGCCCGACGCAAAGGAGCTTTCGATGCTCACCGCCGCCTTGGCCAAACAACGCGACCTCTATCAAAAAGACCCCAAAGCTGCGGAGAAGGCCGTGCACGTCGGTGAATCGACACCGAAGAACGTCGCCTCACCCGCCGAAACTGCTGCGTGGACCTTGATGGCGAACCTGGTGCTGAACCTTGATGAAACTGTCACGCGGAATTGAAGAAGCTGTTTCAAGTTTCAGGTTTCATGTTTCAAATGCCGGAATCCTGGAGCTAAAACCATCCTCCCATGAACAATATCGTCACTCAGTTTGAAGAGTTGAAGTCCTGGCAGCATGGTCGTGAGCTGGCGAGCTTCATTTGTCGGGCAACCAATACTGGGGCGTTTGCGAAGGATTATGCGATGCGGGATCAGATGCGACGTGCGGTGATTTCGATCGCTTCCAACATCGCTGAAGGCTTTGAGCGAGGTGGACGTCAGGAGTTCATCCAGTTCCTGTCGATTGCCAAAGGTTCATGCGGTGAGGTTCGTTCCCAGCTCCATTTGGCCCAGGATCAGGGCTATGTTGAAACTCAAGAAGCGAATCAACTCCGAAACCTGGCTTGCTCCAGCAGTCGCCTCATTGCTGGATTGATGACTTATCTTCGCCGCGCCGAGCTTCGGGGCACCATATGCTCCTCCGTTGTTCGTGAAGCTCCCGATTCAGCCAACGAGGACGCCTGGACAATCCACCCAGAAGAACTCTCTGATGACGAAGCCAATGCCCTCGCCGCTCAGAGGGCTACACTTGAAACCTGAATCTAAAGACCATGTCCCCTCTCTTCGAATCCAACCTTCTCCAAACCCGCCGCCAGTTCTTCGGTCACAGCGGTCTGCGGCTCGGCGGGCTCGGGTTGACCTATGCGATGGGCGCAGACGCTTTCGCGGCACCGAAATCGCAGGTGCATGAGCCCTTGCCTGGGCTGCCGCACTTCGCGGCAAAGGCGAAGGCGGTCATCTACCTGCACATGAACGGAGGGCCGTCGCAGCTCGACACCTGGGACTACAAGCCGGGCCTGCAGCAGTGGTATGACAAGGACCTGCCTCCAAGTGTGCAGGGCGGCCAGCGGCTCACCGGCATGACCAGCAAGCAGGCGCGGTTTCCGGTCGCACCGAGTCTCTTCAAATTTGCGCAGCACGGGCAGTGCGGCCGCTGGGTGAGCGAGCTGCTGCCGCACACCGCGAAGCACGTCGATGACATCGCCCTGATCAAGACGGTGCACACGAACGCGATCAACCACGACCCGGCCTGCACCTTTGTGATGACCGGGCGTGAGGTGCCTGGCTTTGCGAGCCTCGGCTCCTGGCTGGCCTACGGCCTCGGCAGCGAGAGCAACGACCTGCCGGCTTTCGTCGTGCTGACGCCCACCTGGAGCGCCAAGGCGATGGCGCAGGCGCTTTTCACCCGCATGTGGAACAGCGGCTTCCTGCCTAGCAAATACAGCGGCGTGGCGTTGCGTGCCGTCGGTGATCCCGTGCTCTACATTCAAAATCCGGACGGCGTCTCATCCACGAGCCGCCGAGCGATGCTCGACACGCTGGCGCAGATGAACGCGCACAGCTTTGAGAAGTTCGGCGATCCGGAGATCCAGTCACGCATCTCGCAGTATGAGATGGCCTTCCGCATGCAGACCAGCGTGCCGGAGCTGGTTGATCTGAAGCAGGAAAGCCAGGCCACGCTCGACATGTACGGCCCGGAGGTGCTCAAGCCGGGCACCTTTGCCGCCAGCGCCATCCTCGCGCGGCGGCTGGTGGAGCGCGGCGTGCGTGTCGTGCAGGTGCTGCATCGCGGCTGGGACCAGCACGGCAACCTGCCGAGCGACATACGCCTTCAGTGCCGTGACACCGACCAGCCCGTCGGCGCGCTTCTGGCCGACCTGAAGCAGCGCGGCCTGCTCGACAGCACGCTCGTCATCTGGGGCGGTGAATTCGGTCGCACGGTCTATTCGCAGGGCGGGCTCACGCAGACCAACTACGGTCGCGACCACCACCCGAGAAACTTCTGCATGTGGATGGCCGGCGGCGGCGTCAAAGGCGGCGTGAGCTACGGCGAAAGCGATGACTTCAGCTACAATGTCGCCACCGACCCTGCGCATCTGAACGACATCAACGCCACGATCCTTAACCAGTGCGGCATTGATCACGAGCGCCTCAGCTTCAAGTTCCAGGGCCTCGATGCCCGCCTCACCGGCGTGCTGCCGCAGCATCCGATCCAGGAGATCATCGCCTGATTCATGAACCTGCCATCCAACCTCGAGGAGCTTGAGGAGGTCCTCAGTCGTCCGACGCACGGCGTCCTGGAAGCCCTTGGCTCGATCGAGGGGGATGTGATGATCCTCGGGGCTGGCGGCAAGATGGGGCCGACCCTGGCCCGCATGGTTCGGCGCGGCCTGGATGGCGTCGGACAGCGGCAGCGGCGGGTCATCGCTGTGTCGCGCTTTTCCTCGGCGGCGGCCGCTGAAAGCCTGCGCGCCCATGGTGTCGAAACCCTTTCCTGCGACCTCATGGATCGCGAGGCGGTGAACGCGCTGCCCTTCTGCCCGAACATCATCTACATGGCCGGCCAGAAGTTCGGCACCGCGGACTCCCCGGAGCTCACCTGGGTCATGAACGTCCATGTGCCCGCCCTGGTGGCCGAGCGTTTTGCGGGGGCGCGCAGCGTCGTCTTCTCCACCGGCTGCGTCTATCCGCTCATGCCTGCGGACGGACGCGGTGCGCGTGAGGATGATCCGCTGACCCCGCCCGGTGAATACGCGAACTCCTGCGTCGGACGCGAACGCATCTTCAGCCACTTTGCCATGAAGCAGGGCACGCCGGCGCTGATGTTCCGTCTGTGTTATGCCATCGACCTCCGCTACGGGGTGCTGATCGATGTGGCCCAGAAGGTCGCCGCCGGCCTGCCTGTGGATGTGTCCATGGGCTGGGCCAACGTGATCTGGCAGGGCGACGCCAGCGCCCGCGCGATCCAGTGCCTGACTCGTGCCTGCAATCCTCCGACAGCCCTTAATGTCACCGGCCTGGAGCGCGTTTCCATCCGCGACCTTGCCTCACGTTTCGCTGAACGGCTGGGCAGGCCTGCCGTCATCACCGGCGTGGAGGGCCGCCTGGCCTGGATCTGGGACGCCTCGCGATCGTATGATTGGTTCGGCCCGCCCGCGGTTTCCCTCGACGAGATGATGGACGCCACCGTCCACTGGCTGCGCATCGGCGGCGGCACGCTTGGCAAACCCACGCACTTCGAAGTTCAAGATGGCCAGTTTTGATTTCCTTCCCGTCCTCCGACAAGGTGTCGCCATTCCAGCGCATCCGCTGGCCTTGAACGCGTCGCGAAAGCTCGAAGAGCGGCGGCAGCGCGCCCTGAGCCGCTACTACATCGCCGCAGGCGCCGGAGGCCTGGCCGTGGGTGTGCACACCACGCAGTTCGCCATCCGTGACTCCCGTGTGGGACTGTTTGAGCCGGTGCTCACCCTGGCCGCCGAGGAGATGGACCGTGCTGACAGGCACCTCGTCCGGATCGCGGGCATCTGCGGTGACACGCGGCAGGCCGTGGCCGAGGCCGAGGTGATCCGAAGGCTTGGCTACCATGCCGGGCTGCTCAGCCTCGGGGCCATGCGCGATGCGGACGAAGAAGTCCTGATCGGGCATTGCCGGGCCGTGGCGGAGGTGACGCCCGTCGTCGGTTTCTACCTTCAGCCAAGCGTCGGCGGCCGCGTGCTGCCTCATTCATTCTGGCGTCGCTTCGCGGAGATCGAAAATGTCGTCGCCATCAAGATCGCGCCCTTCAACCGCTACCAGACCCAGGATGTGGTGCGGGCGGTGATCGAGGCCGGCCGCGATGACATCGCGCTCTACACGGGCAACGACGACAGCATCGTCACCGATTTTTTGACACCCTTCAGGTTCGGCGGTGTGGAAAGGCGCATCGTTGGAGGCCTGCTCGGCCACTGGTCGGTCTGGACGCATCGCGCCGTGGAAATGCTGGAACGCTGCCGGGGGGCGGATGCCTCGCCGGAGCTCATGCGCCTGGGGGTCGAGGTCACGGAATGCAACGCAGCCTTCTTTGACGCGGCGAACGGCTTCCGGGGCTGCATCGCCGGCCTTCATGAGGTGCTTCGCCGCCAGGGGCTTCTCGAAGGTCTCTGGTGCCTGGATGAAAACGAGGGTCCCGGCCCGGGCCAGCTTGCCGAGATCGACCGTGTCTGCCGGACGTACCCGCATCTGAACGATGACGAGTTCGTCGCGCGTAACCTGGATGCCTGGCTTCACTGAAGCCCGTCCATCCCATGGTCCGCTCCGTCCTCCCGCCCTCCCTGGTCATCCTTCTGGCCAGTCTGACACCTCTTCATTCAGCGGAGAAGGGTTTGATGTCCGTTCCTGAAAAAGGCTCGGTGCAGGGTCGTCTTCCCGCCGTGCCGCCGACTCCACCGGACCAGGCGGCGGCCAAGTTCCGCGTCCTTCACGGCTTCCGCATGGACCTGCTCGCCGCCGAGCCGCTGGTGGCCAGCCCGGTGGCGATGACCTATGACGAGGACGGACGCGCCTATGTCTGCGAGATGCGCGACTATCCCTACACGGACAAGGCGAACCACAAGCCGAGCCAGGAGAATCCAACCGACCAGCCCATCGGCCGCGTGCGCCTGCTGGAAGACTCCGACGGCGACGGGGATTTCGACAAGTCGTCGGTTTTCGCCGAAGGCCTGTCCTGGCCCACGGGCGTCGCCTGCTGGAAGGGCGGGCTGTTTGTCGCTGCAACTCCGGACCTCTGGTACTTCAAGGACACGGACGGCGACGGCCGTGCCGATGAGCGCCAAAAAGTGTTCTCCGGCTTCCGGAAGCTGAACGTGCAGGCGGTGATGAACAACCTCGTCTGGGGCCTGGACAACCGGATCCATGGCGCCGGTGGCAGCAACGGCGGCAGGATTGTCGCCGATGCCCGGCCCGGGGTGGCTGCGACGACGCTGGCTCGCGCCGACTTTCGCTTTGACGCACGCGAACCCAGGCTTGAGCTGATGTCCGGCGGAGCCCGTTTCGGCGGCTCCTTCGACGACTGGGGCAACCGCTTCCTCTGCAACATCCGCAACCCGGCCCAGCACATCGTCCTGCCCTCCCGCTACCTGGCCCGCAACCGCTGGCTTGTCGCACCAGCGGCGCTGAACGACATGGCCGAGTCGGGCGACCAGCTGCCGGTGCATTCGATCTCGCCCCCGGAGCCCTGGCGCGTCATCCGGGCCAAACGCTGGGCGGGTGAGCGGGACATCGTCATGCCGCGCAGTGAACTGGTCGGCGCGGGCGTCGTCACCTCGGCCAGCGGCGTGACGAGCTACCGTGGCTCGGCCTATCCAAAAGCTTTCCAAGACAATGTCTTTGTCTGCGAATGCGCCGGCAACCTCCTCTACCGCCTTAAGCTCACGCCTGACGGAGTGACCTTCAAGGCGTCGCGCGTTGACGGTGATGCGGAGATCGTGGCCTCGACCGACAACTGGTTCCGGCCGGTGAACTTCGTCAACGCCCCCGACGGCACGCTGCACATCCTCGACATGTACCGGGAGAACATCGAGCATCCCTGGAGCATTCCGGAGGACATTCATGCCGCCGTCGACCTGGAGGCCGGCCGTGACATGGGGCGCATCTGGCGGCTCACCCCGCCCGGCTTCAAGCCTGGGCCGGCTCCGAGGCTCGGTCGTGCGTCCAGCGCCGCGCTGGTCGCCGAGCTGGAGAACCCGAACTCCTGGTGGCGTGAAACCGCGCAGCGCCTGCTTTTCGAACGCCAGGACAAAAGCGTTGTTCCTGCGTTGCAGGAGCTTGTCATGAAGGGCCGCTCCCCCCAGGCCAGGCTGCATGCGCTCTGGACGCTCGAAGGGCTGGGGGCGCTGGAGGACCGCGATGCGCTCGCTGCCTTGAAGGACGGTTCGGCGGGAGTTCGTGAACATGCCGTCAGGCTGTCGGAAACACGTCCGGCGCTGCTGGAGGCCGTCCTGGCCATGGCGGATGACCTGGAGCCGCGTGTCCGGTTTCAAGCCGCCTTCACGCTGGGTGAGTTCAAGGATGATCGCACCCTGGAGGCGCTGCGGCACATTGCCAGGCGCGACCATGCCGATCCCTGGGTCCGCGCCGCCATCCTGAGTTCCACGGCGGAAACCGGAGGCCGGCTGCTCGCACGGCTGCTGGAGGACAAGGCTTTCGCGGAGCAGGGCGCGGAGATCCTCCGGGAGCTGAGCCAGATGGTCGGCAACCGGGGCAGGCTTGAGGAGATCCAGGGCGTGATCACCGCCCTTGCCGCTTCGAACCCGGCTGCCGCGGTCTCGGACAGTGTGCTGACAGGAATCGGCGCGGGGCTGAAGCGCGGCGGAAGCAGCCTGCGAGGCTCCGGCCTGACCGGTGCTGTCGCAAAGTTTGTTGGGAATGCCCTGGATCGGGCGCTGCGCACGGCAGGTGATCCCGCGCAGACAGGTGAAGCCAGGATCGCGGCGATCCAGCTCATGAGCCTGGATGATTTCAACAAGGTCAGGAATGCCCTTGTCAGTCTGCAGGATGGTCGTGTGGCGCAGGACATTCAGCTGGCGGCCATCCGGGCGCTTGGCGGTTTCACCACGGGCGAGGCCACACCCCTTCTGCTGGCGGGATGGAGGAACCAGACGCCCGCGGTTCGTGCGGAGGTGATCGCCGCCATGCTTGCCATCCGCGCCCGTGCGCTGCCGTTGATGCAGGCGGTTGAATCCGGCCTTGTGCCCGCCAGCCAGATCCCGTTCGCCAGCCGCCGCCTGCTTGGACTCAGCAGCGACGGCGAGGTCCGGCGGCTTGCTGAGAAGCACTTCAGCGCCTCCGCCCCCGGGCCGCGCAGGGAGGTCATCGCGAAATACAGCCCTGCGCTGGAGAGAAAGGGCGACCCTGCCCGCGGCCGCAAGGTGTTCGAGACCGCCTGCATCGCCTGTCACAAGGCGGGCGACATCGGTGTGCAGGACATCGGCCCCAATCTTGCCAACATCCGTGCCTGGAACCCGGAGCAGGTGCTCATCAACATCCTGGACCCGAACAGGGAGGTCGTGCCAAGCTTCCTGGCCTACACGGTCGAAACCAAGGGCGGGGGCAGCCTCTATGGCATGATCGCCGAGGAGGGCCCCGCCGGCCTGACGATCCGAAGACCGGATGGCGTGAGCGAGACCGTGCTGCGGCAGGACATCGCGAAGATCACCGGCTCCGGCCTGTCGCTGATGCCGGAAGGCCTTGAGGCCGTCATCACGCCCGAGGCCATGGCGGATCTCATCGCCTTCCTGCTCGCGCCGCCGGCGTCGCGGTGAAGCCGGTCATCAGCCCTGCTTCGATTTCCGGTGGCGCAGAGGTGTTGTGCCTGTCTGCTTTCGGAAGACATGGATGAAATACTTCGGCTCCTCGTAGCCGATGCGCGTGCTGATCTCCCCGATGCTGAGGTCGGTGTCCTCCAGCAGCTCCTTCGCCCGTGCGATGCGCAGCCGCATGAGCTCCTGCTTGGGTGAGCGGCCGAGCTGTTGACGAAACCTTCGATAGGCCGCGCTACGGCTCAGTGGCACGTCGCGCAGCACCTCATCGACACTCAGCGCCGAACAGGCTCCGTCCCGGATCCGTCGCGCGGTGCTGGCGACATGGCGGTCCTCCACGGCGATGATGCTCGTGGACTGTCTTTCAATGATGCGCCGCGGCGGGAAGAAACGTGGCTGGCGCGACGGCTTCCGCCCTCGCATCATCTGGTCCAGAAGAGCTGCCGCCTCATGGCCGATCTGCTCGGGATCCACGTCAATGCTGCTCATCGGCGGCGTGGTCAGGTGGCAGAGGAACTCATCATTGTCGACGCCAAGCACCGCGATCTCGTCCGGTACCGCGAATCCAGCGCGCAGGCAGGCGTCCAGCACCTGCTGCCCGCGGTCATCGTGGCAGGTCATCAGGGCGCAGGGGCGGGGAAGACCGGCCAGCCATCGTGTCAGATGTCGAAGCTCCTGTTCAGCGCCGCGCCTGGACTTTGGGTGCTGATAAATCTCGCAGCCGAAACCCCGTTCCTCCAGCTCGGCGGCGAAGCGGTCGGAACGCTCATCCTGGTAGACATGCTGGCCGTAGGGCGTGCCGCAGAAGGCGTAGTGACGGAAGCCGCGCTCCAGAAAGTGCTCGACCGCCAGGCGCACGACGAGTCGGTTGTCGATGCCGACGATGGGCAGATTGAGCCCGGGCAGGGAGGCTCGCAGGTCGATCAGCGGCAGCTTCAGGCGCATCAGCGCCGAGGCCGTGGCCGTGTCGTTGATGCGCGCGATGATGCCGTCGCCCTTCCAGGTGTCCAGCCAGGCCGGTGGAGGTTCAGCGAGGCCGTGTGGCTGGAAGGTGATCGACCATGGGCCGTGCTTGCGCTGGTAGCGAATGATGCCGCGCAGCAGGCCGCGTCCGTATTCACGGGAGGTTTCAACGAGAAGAGCGACGCGGGGCGTGGGCATGATGGCCGGCAGTCTTACGCTCAAAAAGTGGCATTTTCTTGGACGAAGTTGGAATGAAAACAGGAGTGTCAGCCTGTATTCATGCGCCTCACCTGATTTGGAAGCCTTTGCAAGACCCGGGTCAGAGCCGTTTTCTCAACGCCCTTTTTGCGGGGTCTCCTCCTTGTTGCCCAACCTGAACCGCTCCGTCATGACACCCTGCCTGTTCTCCATCAGTTATGCCGGTTTCTGGGGCCAGTCGATCCTGAAGCTGGCTGACTTCATCCCCCATGCGGCCCGGCTTGGCTACGAGTCGGTGATGATCGCCGGCAAGCGTCCGCATCTGTCGCCGCTGGACGCCGCAGAGCAGGTCGAGCCCCTCAGGGCAGCCCTCGCCGCCGCGCGGATTCGCTGCGATGTGCTCGGCGCCTACACCAACCTTGCCCAGCCCGCGGGCTTGGGCGGCGAGGTGCCGCAGATCGAGTTCCAGATCGCCTACGTCGAGTCGCTGGCCGGGATTGCCGCCCGGCTTGGCGCGCGGATTGTGCGGATCTTCGGCGCCTACGAGATCGAGGGACAGGATCCGCAAATGCAGTGGAGCCGCTGTGTGAGCGCGGTTCGTGAGATGTGCGACCGGGCCGCCTCGCATGGTGTGACGATCGCGATCCAGAACCACCATGACGTCGGGCTGCACACGGAGGCGCTGCTGGAGATGCTGGCGGACATTGACCGGCCTAACTGCAAGCTTGGTTTTGACGCCTGGTCTCCCGCCCTGCGCGGGGAGGACCTTTACAGGTCCGCGCGGCTGGCGGCGCCGCACAGCGTCATCACGACCAACGCCGACTACATTAAGGTGCCCCGGCATCGTTACCGGCCCGAGCTGGTGAACTATGAGCGGCAGGCGGTGGACTGGGTGCGCGCCGTGCCCTTCGGCACCGGTTTCATCGACTACGCCGCCTTCTTCCAGGGGCTGAAGGACGGCGGCTTTGACGGTATCGCCACCTTTGAAATGTGCTCGCCCCTGCGCGGCGGCGGCACGCTTGCCAACCTGGACGCCTGCGCCACGACCTACCTCGACTGGATGAAAAACCGCCAGTTCATCGCCTGATCATGAGCAAACCCACCGACATTCGCATCACCGGCTGCCGCACCAGTCAGCAATACTTTGACTATCGCACGCCGATCAAGTTTGGCGGCGTGGCCGTGAGCTCCGTCGTCATTCTCGATGTCGAATGCGAGGTCGTCTCCAGGGACGGACGCGTGGCCAGAGGCTTTGGCTCCATGCCCCTTGCCAACACCTGGTCCTTCCCCTCTCGTGAGCTGAGCTTTGATCAGACGCAGAACGCCATGCGGGTTCTGGCGGAGCGCCTGGCCGGAGTTTTTCGGGGCCATGGCGAATGGGGCCATCCCGTCGAGCTGGGCCTGGAACTGGAGGAGGCGTTTCTCAAGGCCGCCATGGAGGTGGGCCGCGAGCTTCAACTCGGCCAGCCCATCCCCAAGCTTTGCACGCTCGTCTGCGGCAGCGCCTTTGACGCGGCCCTGCATGATGCGTTTGGCAAGATGCTGGGCCTGAACTGCTACCACACCTATTCCAGCGAGTTCGTGAACCGGGATCTGGGAACATGGCTCGGGTCGGACTTTGCCGGTGAATATCCCGACGCCTATGTGCTTCGCGAACCGCAGCCGCGGATGCCGCTCTATCATCTGGTCGGCGCGCTGGATCCGCTGGATGATGCCGAGCTGACGCAGCCAGTTGCAGACGGCCTTCCTGAAACGCTCCCCGAGTGGATTCACTACAACGGCCTCACGCACCTCAAGATCAAGCTGAACGGGGATGACCTGGACTGGGACCTGGAGCGAATCATCAAGGTGGACCGGGTGACGGATGAAACCCAGCGAGCCAGGGGCGTGACGCGCTGGCAATACTCGCTCGACTTCAACGAGCGCTGCCAGAGCGTCGAGTATCTCGTGGAGATGATGCGCAGGCTCCGCGAGCGAACGCCGCAGGGCTTTGACCGTGTTCAGTACATCGAGCAGCCGACGGCGCGCGACCTGAAGGCGCACCCTGAAAACCGGATGCATGAGGCGGCGAAGCTGAAGCCGGTGGTGATCGACGAGTCGCTGACCGACCTCGAGTCGCTGCTGCTTGCGCGTGAGCTGGGTTATACCGGCGCGGCGCTGAAGGCCTGCAAGGGACAGGGGCAGTCGCTGCTGATGGCGGCGGCGGCACAGAAGATGGGCCTGTTCCTCTGCGTCCAGGACCTGAGCTGCCCCGGCGCCTCGCTGATTCATTCGGCCGGCATCGCCGCCCATGTCCCTGGGGTGGCCGCCATCGAGTCCAACTCACGCCAGTACTGTCCCGCCGCGAATGACGGCTGGCGCGGCCGCTTTCCCGGCATTTTCAATGTGCGTGATGGCTCGATGGACACGAGCTGCCTGAACGGCCCCGGGCTTGGCGCTGTGAAACCCTGATCCTCCCGTCCTTCTCATGAAACCTTTCGTTCTTCTTGCCCTGCTGCCGCTTGCCGCTCTGGCGGCGGATCCTTCGAAAAAAAACGTTTACCCACCCCAGCCCTGGGCCTCCTGGGTGGAACCGGACTTTCCTTTCTTCTCGTCCATCCTGGATGCGAGACGTGAAGGGCTGGGTTCGAACAACCTGACCCCGCGCGGCATCATCCTGAAGCTCGATCATGACTGCTGGGTCTGTTTCGACACGGACCTGTTGCGCGTGTCCGCCATCTGGCGCGGCAAGGGGGTGACGGACAAGGCCCTGGCGCCTGGATCTTATCTGGACGCAGGTCGCAAGACGCCCGGCGGGCAGTTTCCCGCTCCTCAACCCGATGGCAGGCTGTGGCTCGGCAACGGCCTGTTTCCCGGCTGGCAAAGCGGCGATAAGGTTTCGACGGAGGATCCGCGTGAGCCTGCGCCAAGCATCGAGGAGGTCGGGCGCGGTCCCGTGCCGGAATCGATCGGTCGCTTTCAAAACATGCGCTTTGTCCAGGAAGGCGTCGTGCTTGAATACGATGCGCAGGGTTCGCGGGTGCGCGAATGGTGGCAGGCTTCCTTGAAGGACCACGGGCCGGTGGTGGAGCGGCACATCAGCGTCAGCGCGTCCAAGAATCCGCTGCTGCTTGTGGCGGGCATTCGGATGAACGGTCCCTCCCAGGAGGTGGAGGCCGGCGTGACGGTGACCGGTGACGCCGAGCTTGCCGCGCATGAGGATCTCTGGGTTGTGCGTGTTCCCGCGCGTGACAAGACGGCCTCGTTTTGCGTCAGCTTCTGCGAGGAGCGCGAGGCGCCCGCCGTCGCGCCAAGGGCGGTTCCAGAACAGGCCCCAGGCCTGCGCTGGCCGCAGGAGGCGGTGTCCAGGATCAGGCCCTCCGCCTCGAAGAAGGCCAACGTGCTGGATCATGTGGACCTGCCGGATGACAATCCCTGGAAACGCGCGGTCCGCCTCGGTGACATCCAGTTTCTCAAGGACGGCACGGGTGTCGTGGTCACGGTCGATGGAGATGTCTGGCTGGTGCGCGGACTGGCTGAAATGAACGGGCCGGTGAAGTGGCGGCGATTCACCTCAGGACTGCATGAACCCATGACCTGCGCGATTCGTGACGAACAGGTTTTTGTGTTCGACCGCAACGGCATCTGGCGCCTGCGCGACAGCAACAACGACGGCGAGGCGGACGTGCACGAGCTGTTCTCGAACGCCTTCGCCCAGACTGCCGACATGCGTGAGTTTCCCAGCACGCTGAGGCTTGCGCCGGGGGGCGCGTTTGTCATCGCGAAAGGCGGGCAGGAGGCCACGACAATCGGCAAACACAACGGCAGCGTGCTGCGCATCTCGGCCGACGGCCGGAAGTCGGAGGTCCTTGGCTACGGCTTCCGCCAGCCGAGCATCGGCGTGAACCTGCGCACCGGGCTCGTCACCTCCAGCGACCAGGAGGGGCAGTACATCCCCAGCACGCCGCTGCACATCGTTCGGGATCATCAGTTTCACGGCTTCCTCAGCGACAAGCTGCCCAAGGAGCAGTACCCGGCTCCGATCGCCGAGCCGCTCACCTGGATGCCGCATGCGGTGAACTCCTCCGCCATGTCCCAGGTCTGGCTGTTTGACGCGAAGATGGGCCCGCTCAACGACCAGATGGTGCAGATCGGCTTCAACAAGCCCGAGCTGCTGCGGGTGATCCTCAACGAGCGCGGCAGCCGTCCGCAGGCCTCCGTCGTCAGCATCACGGATGAGTTCGACTTCCCGCCGCTGAACGGAAGCGTGAATCCTGCGGACGGGCGGCTTTATCTCGCCGGGTTCCAGGTCATCGGCTGGGGCAACACGCTCGACACCCTCGCCGGGCTCTGCCGGGTCCGTTACACCGGCGCCCCCAGCCCGCTGCCGCGTGAGATCGTGCCGATGGACAAGGGCGTGCTGCTGCGCTTTGACGTGGCCCTGGACCCGAAGAAGGCCGCCGATCCCGCCGCCTATTCGCTGGGCTCCTGGGGCTACAAGCGTGCCCACACTTATGGTTCGGCCCAGTACAAGGCCGACGGCGGCACGGGGGTGGACTGGCTCACGCCCAGCAGCGTCTATGTGAGCCGCGACGGCCGGTCGGTGTTTGTCGGCGTGCCCGGCATGAGGCCGGTGATGCAGCTGCGCATCGGCTGGTCCATCGCCAGCGCCGACGGCGCCAGCATGGCGGAGAACGCCTACACGACGCCTTATGAGCTGCCCGTCTTCGAACCGAAGGCCGAGGGCTTTGGCGACATCCAGGTGGACCTCACACCACGCGCGGCCGCCGCCCAGGCGAAGGGGCCGGTCTCGGCCGAGGAAGGCCTGCGCCTCTCCCAGATGCTCGGCTGCGTGGCCTGTCACAGCGTGAAGGACCAGGACCTCTTCAAGATCGGTCCGAAGTGGAACAAGTTGTTCGGCGCGAAGCGTGATTACGTGGATGAGAGGAAAAAGAAGGGCTCCGTCGTTGTCGATGACGCCTACCTGCGTGAATCGATCCTCCAGCCCTCCGCCAAGCGTCATGCCGACTTTGTCAAAAGCGAGTACGCCATGCCCAGTTATGCCGGTGTGGTGACCGATTCCCAGCTTGAGTCCCTCATCCTTTACATCAAGTCCCTGAAATGACCCCCATGAAGCTCCTTCGCGGCCTGGCCGCCCTCCTTCTTCTTCTTCTTCTGACCCTGCCCGCCGAGGCGGCCAACCTCGTGTTCATGATTGGCGAGGACGAATATCTGACCTGGGAGACCCTTCCCGCCTTTGCCAGGTCGGATGTCGAACCCCTCGGTCATCGCGTCACCCTCATCCATGCGGATGACGCCGACAAGAACAGCTTTCCCGGCCTGGTTGAGGCCTTGAAAAGCGCCGACCTCCTGCTGGTCAGCGTGCGCCGTCGTACGCCGACCAAGGAACAGCTGGAGGCCGTTCGCGCGTATCTCACCGCAGGGAAGCCTCTCATCGGCATCCGCACCGCGAGCCATGCCTTCGCCCTGAGGCCGAAGGACAAGCCCGTGGATGACCGGCATGCGGCCTGGCAGGAGTTTGATCCGGAGGTGCTGGGCGGCAGCTACGGCAACCACCATCGCGGCGAGGACAAGACGCTGTGCTCCCTGGCTCCCGGCGCCGCCGGGCATGAGATCCTGAAGGGGGTCAGCCTCGCCGAGCTCATCGGCAACGGCACCCTTTACCGGAACACGCCCCTGGCCGCCACCGCCACGCCACTGCTCATCGGCAGCATCCCCGACCAGCCTTCCGAGCCCGTCGCCTGGACGCATCGTTACGGCCCGGGGAAGGCGAAGGTGTTTTATACTTCGTTCGGCCACATTGACGATTTCAAGGAGCCCGCCTTCCGCCGCCTGATGCTGAATGCAATCGCCTGGGCGCTGGCTCCGTAGAAGTCTCCTGTGAAAATCCCAGCCTTCATCGCCGCCGCGTTAGCATTGAGCCCGTCGTGGATGGCGGGGGCTGAGGCAGTTTTCAACCGGGACATCCGGCCCATCCTCTCTGAAAACTGCCTGGCCTGCCATGGTCCGGATTCCAAGGGGCGCAAGGCGGATCTCCGCCTGGACCAGCCCGGCGCCGACTGGCAGGAGGTGCTCGCACGGATCACCTCCACCGATCCCGAGGAGCTGATGCCACCGCCGGACTCCCACAAGAGGCCGCTGGCCGCAGATCAGGTCGCCAGACTAAGGCAGTGGGTGGCTGCGGGTGCGAAGTATCAGAAGCACTGGGCCTTTGAGCCCTTGCCTGACAAAGCCGCAGGCAGCCTCGACTTCTGGGTGGAGGCCGGGCTGAAAACGCAGGGCTTGTCCTTCGCTCCCGAAGCCCCGCATCACACGCTTGTCCGGAGGGTCGCCCTTGATCTGACCGGCCTGCCACCCACGGAAGCCATGCTGGCAAAACCTTATGAGAGCGTGGTGGAGGAGTTGCTGGCTTCCCCGCATTTTGGCGAGCACCTGGCGGTCGCCTGGCTGGATGCGGCGCGTTATGCGGACACCAACGGCTACTTCGGCGACAAGCCCCGCCAGATGTGGCCCTGGCGCGACTGGGTCATTGAGGCCTTCAACACAAACCAGCCCTTCGACCAGTTCAGCATCGAGCAGATCGCGGGTGACCTGCTGCCCGATGCCACCCTCAGTCAGAAAGTCGCCACTGGTTTCAACCGCAACCACATGGCAAACAACGAGAGCGGCAGCATCGACGAGGAGTTTCGCGTCGAATACGTCGTCGACCGAGTGGACACCACGATGACCACCTGGCTCGGTCTGACCGCCGGATGCGCCCAGTGTCATGATCACAAGTACGACCCGGTCTCGCAGCGTGAGTTCTACCAGCTCTTCGCCTTCTTCAACAACGTGCCCGAGCAGGGGCTGATCCGTTCCGACAACCCGCCGCCGCTGATCGAGGTGCCGACGGAGGCGCAGCGACGGGAGCGAGCGCGGCTGCAGGCCGACACGAAACGGGTCAGGGCGGCCTTTGCGCCGGTGCATGAAAAGTTGAAGCCGCGGATCGTCGCCTGGGAGAAGGATGCCCCGCGGGTGCTGCCTGAACCGCCTGCGGCGGCCGTGCTGCAGGAATCGTTCGATGTTCCAAAGTGGGTTGGGAAAGGCACAGCCGTGGAGCAGGCCGCGGGCCTGCTCGGCCGGGCGGCGAAGTTTGACGCCACCGGACACCTTGAGGCGCGGCTCGACGGGTTTGACGCGGACGCGCCGTGGACCCTCGGTCTCTGGCTGAACGCGGAAGGTTCGCTGAGCTGCCCGCTGTCACTGATCGAGCCGGAGGGCCGCCGTCGCGGGATCGAGGTCATCTGGCAGAAAGGCCGGATCCAGGTGAACCTGGTGCACCGCTGGGGTTCGGACGCCATCGAAGTCGCCACCGTGGAGGCCCTGCCTGCAAAGGCCTGGCACCATCTGGTCATCGTGCATGACGGGTCGCGCAAGGCGGCGGGCCTGCGGGTGTATTTCGACGGAGGCCCGACCACGCTTGAGGTTAGGCGGGACTCCCTGCATGGCACCGTGGCCAACGAGGAGCCGCTGCGCATCGGACGTCGCGACGCCAACCTGGGCTTTTACGGAATGCTCGACGCGCTGCGGCTGGTTCCCAGGGCTGTGGAGGCGCCGGCTGTGCGCGACTGGCATCGGGGGGAGCGGCTGCGAGGCATCCTGGAAAAGCCTGCGAAACAGCGCAGCTCCATCGAAACGGAGATCCTTCTGGATGACTTCATCGTGCATCACGGAGGCGATGAGGCACGCCGGACGAGGCAGGAGCTTCTGGCCGCGGAGCAGGCTGAAACAAAGCTGCGTGAAGCCATCCCGACCACGCTGGTGATGCAGGAGATGGAGAAGCCTCGCATCGCCCATGTGCTGGAGCGAGGTCAGTATGACAGGCCGGGTGAGCCGGTGCAGCCGGGCGTGCCCGAGGCCGTCGGCGCCTGGCCCGCAGCTCTGCCGCGCAACAGGCTTGGCCTTGCCAGGTGGCTGTTTTCGGAGGGCAATCCACTGACGGCGCGAGTGGCGGTGAACCGCTTCTGGGCTCAGTGTTTTGGCGAGGGGTTGGTGCGCACGCCGAACGATTTTGGCTCCCAGGGCGAGCCTCCGACGCATCCGGAGCTGCTTGACTGGCTGGCGGCGACGTTTCGCGCCGATGGCTGGAATGTGAAGGCGCTGCTGAAGAGGATCGTGATGTCCAGGACCTACCGCCAGGACTCTGGGAGAAGGCGGATGCCGCAGGGTGTTCCGGACGATCCTGAAAACCGGCTGCTGGCCCGCGGTCCGAGCGGCCGGCTTTCCGCCGAGGTGCTGCGCGACCAGGCGCTGGCTGTATCGGGCCTGCTGGTTCCCAAGATCGGCGGCCCCAGCGTGAAGCCGTTCCAGCCGCCTGGAATCTGGGAGTCGGTCAGCTACAACGGCGAGGAGAGCTATGTGCCGGATGCAGGCGAAGGATCTTGGAGGCGCAGCCTCTACACCTATGTGAAACGACAGTCGCCGCACCCCATGCTGCTCACCTTTGACGGGCCCACGCGCGAAAAGTGCACGGTGCGCCGGGCGCGTACAAACACGCCTCTGCAGGCGCTGCTGCTGCTGAATGACGAAACGTTTGTTCGGGCCGCCGAGGCGCTGGCCCGGCGTTCCCAGGGAAAACCGGAGCGCATTGCCTGGATGTTCCGTGCCGCCACCTGCCGGGATCCCGGGCCGGAGGAGGTCCGTCTGCTGGAGGGCCTTCTGCAGCGCCGCCAGTCCTGGACGCTGGTGGCGCATTCCATCCTGAACCTGGATGAGGTGCTGTCCAGGCGTTGAGCCGCTTGTCGGGCTGGCTGTCGTGAGCGCAGGCCGGGAATGAGCTTGCCCGGCGGCCTGTCGTATTTCATACACACTTTGTCGTGGAGAACGACTCCCACGGCAGGAACCCTGTGCTTCGATATCCCAGTCCCAACCCGCTCCTGTCATGCCCAAGCTCGCCGCCTTTCCCAAAGCCTTCATGGTCGCCCTTTGCAAGGAGGGCACGATGACCGTGTCCGAGTGGATCCGACTCGCCTCAAACCTCGATGTCCAGGGCCTGGAATGGTATGCGGGCTTCCTTGAAATGGCCGATGAGAAAAACTGGCCGCGCTTCCGCAAGGAGGTGGAGGATACCGGCAAGGTGATTCCGATGATGTGCTGCTCGCCTGATTTCACCCATCCTGACGCCGCCTTCCGTGAAAAGGAGATCGCGAAGCAGAAGCGCTGGATCGACATGACGCACACGCTCGGTGGCGGCTACTGTCGAGTGCTCAGCGGCCAGCGCAGGCCTGAGCTGAGCCTTGAGGAAGGCGTGAAGCTGGCGGCGGACTCCATCCATGCCTGCCTGCCCTACGCCCAGGAACGCGGCATCACCCTGATCCTGGAGAATCATTACAAGGATGACTTCTGGGATTATCCGGAGTTTGCCCAGAAGATGGACGTCTTCTGCAAGCTGGTGGACGCCGTCGTTCATCCGAATTTCGGCGTGAACTACGACCCCTCGAACACCTACCTGGCGGGCGAGGATCCCATCGAGCTGCTCAAGCGTGTCTCCCATCGCGTGGTCACCATGCATGCCAGCGACCGCTATCTGGCGGAGGGCACCATCGAGGACCTTCGCAAGGAGGAGGGCGGTGCTCAGGGCTATGCCAAGCGTCTGCGCCATGGCGAGATCGGCAAGGGGCTGAACGACTACGACGCGATCTTCAGCGAGCTGAAGGGCAGGGGATTCAATGGCTGGATCAGCATCGAGGACGGTGTCGACGGCATGGACCAGCTGGCCCGCAGCGTCGACTTCCTGAAGCGGAAGATCGCGCAGCACTGGCCGGTTTGAGATCGGAGCAGTGAGCAGCCAGGCGATGCCATGCAGGCTTTGAAACGCCCGGCATGATCTAGCGTCTCGCCTGCACTTTGTAGCTGTGCTCCACCGCGCTGTTTTTCAGATCGTCGCGAGTCACGCCGGGCACGATGCTTCGGACATAGTCGATCGTCGCCGCAGCGCCCTCGACACTGACACGGAGATGCCCGCTGCTGCCGAGGATGACGCCACCGTAGCCATACTCCCCGGCGCTGCGCGTGCCGCCGCTGGCATGTCCCGGCTGAGGCACCTCCTGGTAGATGACGCCGTCCAGCTCCTCCTTGGCGAAAAGGTGGTCATGACCGTGGAAGACAACGTTGACGCCATGCTTCACCAGAAGCTGGTGCACGGGCATGTCCCAGCCGGGGCGGTTTTCCCTGAAGCCCTCGCTGCCATCCGCGTTCCGGCCTCCCCATTCCATGTAAGCGGCCGTCGCCGCGCCGCCGCGAACATCCCGGCCGAGTCCGCCGACCAGATGATGGATGAACACAAAGCGCAGCGCCGCCTGGCTCTCCGTCAGCGTTTTGGCGAGCCAGCGATACTGCGCCTCGCCCAGGGTCATGTCCCAGCCGGAGGCCCCGCGCTGGGTGGTGGCCCAGAACGGATCCAGGCCGATGATGAGCGCGTTGCCCCATTCAAAGGCGAAGAAGCTGTGCTTGTCATTGCCGTCCGTTGGATTCGGAAAGTAGGTATGACGCATGCCAAGTGACCACTCAGCCATGTCGGAACGTTCGCCGCGTTCTCCGTCGTGATT